>NZ_LQPW01000134.1 GCF_002116635.1 Mycobacterium szulgai
GACGAGGGGTCGATGGCCCAGACCGATGAGTTGCGGGTCTTTGCCGACGAGCACGGGCTGGCGATGATCACCATCGCAGATTTGATCTCCTGGCGGCGCAAGCACGAAAAGCACATCGAGCGGGTCGCCGAGGCGCGCATCCCCACTCGTCACGGGGAGTTCCGCGCGATCGGCTACACCAGCATCTACGAGGACGTCGAGCACGTGGCGCTGGTGCGTGGCGAAATCGCCGGGGCCACCGTCGAGGGTGATGACGTGCTGGTGCGGGTGCACTCGGAGTGTTTGACCGGCGACGTGTTCGGCTCGCGGCGCTGTGACTGCGGGCCGCAGTTGGATGCCGCGATGGCGATGGTGGCGCGTGAGGGCCGCGGGGTGGTGCTCTACATGCGCGGTCATGAGGGCCGCGGCATCGGTCTGCTGCACAAGCTGCAGGCCTACCAGCTCCAAGACGCCGGGGACGACACTGTTGACGCCAACCTCAAGCTGGGCCTGCCCGCCGACGCCCGCGACTACGGGATCGGGGCCCAGATACTGGTCGACCTCGGAGTGCGGTCGATGCGGCTACTGACCAACAACCCGGCCAAGCGGGTGGGTCTGGACGGCTACGGTCTGCACATCATCGAGCGGGTGCCGCTGCCGGTGCGCGTCAACGCCGACAACATCCGGTACCTGATGACCAAGCGCGACCGGATGGGCCATGACCTGACCGGTCTGGATGATTTCCACGAATCTGTGCATTTGCCAGGCGAGTTCGGCGGAGCCCTATGAGCGGTGGCGCTGGGGTGCCGGAGATGCCGGTGCTCGATGCTGCGGATGTGCAATTGGCCATCGTGGCCAGTACCTGGCACACCGAAGTATGTGACGCGCTCCTGGCCGGTGCCCTCAAGGTGGCCGCCGACTCGGGCATCCCCAGTCCAACGGTGGTGCGTGTGCTAGGAGCCATCGAGATTCCGGTGGTGGTGCAGGAATTGGCGCGCAGCCATGACGCCGTCGTCGCACTCGGTGTGGTGATCCGGGGTGAGACACCGCATTTCGACTACGTCTGCGACGCGGTGACCCAGGGGTTGACCCGGGTCTCCCTCGACGAGTCCACGCCGGTGGGCAACGGCGTGTTGACCACCAACACCGAGGAGCAGGCGCTCGATCGCGCGGGGCTTCCCACATCGGCGGAGGACAAGGGCGCCCAAGCAACCGCAGCGGCTCTGGCTACCGCCCTGACTCTGCGTGATCTGCGCGCACAGTCGTGACGAGGCCGCCGGAATGGGACGCCGAACTGCGTCCCCGCCTGACACCGCTGTTCGCTTATATCGCAGCGTTTGTGATCGCCGCCGCACACATCGCGGTGGGACTGCTGCTCAAAGTGAGGTCCAGCGGGGTGATCTTCCAGACCGCCGATCAGGTGGCGATGGCTGCGCTGGGGCTGGTCATCGCCGGAGCTGTGTTGCTGTTCACGCGGCCCCGGCTGCGGGTGGGAGCTTCCGGTCTGCTGGTTCGTAACCTGTTGGGAGACAGGCTAATACCGTGGTCCGCTGTGGCCGGGGTGTCGTTTCCCGGCGGCAGTCGGTGGGCACGTGTCGACCTGCCCGACGATGAGTACATCCCGGTGATGGCGATTCAGGCCGTTGACAAGGAGCGTGCCGTCACCGCCATGGACACCGTGCGCTCGCTGCTCGGCCGCTACCGGCCAGACCTCGTACCGTCGCCCGATGGGAACGTTGATTTCTAAGTCAAATGCAAGACGAATCACGTGTGGTCAACGTACGGCCGCGGGCTACCTGCATGCCTGCTACGGTCAGGCATATGGCAGCTGGCAGGGCGAGGGCGTGGCCGCCGAACCGAACAGCGGTCACCAGTCCCGTTGCGCCGCCGGCTAGAAAAAGCAATAGCGTGGCTAAAAGGATAGCCGCTTTCCACTTTTCGAGTCCGTGTCGACGAGCTCGACCAAGCATTAGCCCGAGGTCAGTTACAGTACCCGTGAAGTGCGTTGTGCGGACTGCTATCTGACGAATACTTGAAGTAAGTCCATTCTGCAAACCGAGCGCCGCGGCGGCGAACAGAGCTGGAAGCGTTGTCTGCTCGACACCGATTGTGCTGAGGAACGATCTGAGCGCGCTGTGCTCGAGTCCCGTTGCGGCCAGCAGCAATAACACTGCTTCGCTTGTCAATACGACCGCATGGCGCGTGCCCGTTGCTGATTTCGGCATCCCCAGAAGTGCTCCGGCCACAAATGCTCCCGCGAAGAACCCTAGCAAGATCGCCACGAGCATATGTTCTTCGTAGCGCCACGGATGGGCGGTGGTCATGCCCAGCTGGGTGGTAACACCGGTAAGGTTTCCTACCGGAAAAGCCAGCATCAATAGCGCTGCGGCATTGACAAAACCTGCGGTGAACGCAAGCACCGCAGTGTATCTGAGCAGCGACCGGCGGGTCAGCGACTCGTCAGCCGGGGCCGGTGACCTTGAGTTGTCTGGCTCGACTTCCTCTGTTTTCGTGCATTGACACGAGGCGACGGAAGCGCCGTTGACGTTCCCGCCGTTCATATCTGGTGCCGCTGCTTCCGGATGCGACTCCGACCGGGCACCCGATCGATGCCGAAAAACGTCTTGTGCCACGATTTTCTTGTCACGCAATCGTTTTGCATAGTGATCCCGCCCTGTGGCGCTACTCGCCGACCTGGGTAAGCGTAAAGGTGTCGCGTCGGTCATGAAGGCCGCAGGGCGCGTCGCTTTCCAAGAAAGCGACCTCTCCGGTAAGTGTCACGGGGTCCCACCATTGAGTAGCGATAACCGGATACGTGCCGCCATCGAAGTAGGAGGCGTTGTCGCCGACAAAATACGGAGGGCACGTCAGCCCCCCGGGCACCATTCTTGTAACGGTGAAGCGGCCGTCAACTAGCGAGGCGGCGAAACTCTTTCCTGGTCCAGTCGTCACGTAGGCGATGCGGTCTGGCCCGCAGGTGCTCCTGATGATCCAGGTTCCAACTTCCCCGTCCTCGTCCGCATAGATATAGACACTGTCCGTCGACGGCACCGCTGCGCAGGCAACCGGTGCCGGGAGGGGGAGACCGCTGCCGGTCGTTGGGGCAATCGTCACGAGGAGAAATTTCGTCGTCATGTCGTGGCTCTCACACGGGGAGGGGTCAAGGCGTTGTTGAGACGAGTTCGTGAGCGCGGTCGCTGGTCAGCGTCGACGAGGCTCCACCGGCCGAGCGGACTGAGGCGAGCTGACGCCAGGATGCGATGGCGTCATGGGTGATTGCGGCGAATCGCGCCGATGCCGCACTGCCGGTCGCGAACGCGTGTGCGCGCAGCGCGCTTCCAGTCACTGCATCGACGGTGCCTTGGTGATGATCATCGGCCAACGCGGTGGACTCGTATGCGCTGCGTAGCGCGTGAGTTCCGGCCGGGTGGCCCGCGCCATCATAGCTGCGCGATTCCGCCACGGCGGCAGAGTAGGCATTTTCCCAATCCGACTGCGTTGGCTGTTGGCTCCGTGCTGCGAGTCGGTGTAGTTCAGCGATGTCGTAGATGGCCTTGGTCGAGCTGAGCTTGGCGTATTGAACCACTCCCCAGGTCGGGTTGGTGAGTAACTCGGCCACCCACGCGTGAATGACGCTGGGTTCAGTTCCGGAGGTTCCGACTGTCTGCCAGCCCAATTCCAGTGCTACCAAGCTGTCTTCGGGTGACAGGTAACCGCTGGGGCCGGCCAGGAGGTCGTTACACGACTGCACGAATGCGGCCAGGGGGCGAGCAGAGCACGCCGGGTAATCCGTGACCACGCGATCGCCATAGATGTAGGAGATCACGTTCATTGCGCATCCTTTGCCCGATCCCGGCTGATGTGACCCTCTGGCCAATCTCAGCGGGTGGGTGATGCGGTCGAGATCCATGGTCGTCTCCTCGGAGAGTGCGCTGGTCTATGGCACGAACGCTACATAACGAAAAATTTTTCGGCAATCAAGTTTCATATGAATCGCGTATGAGTGATCGAGCGTGACTGTTGTCGGCTTGGGCAGGCACCGGGGCATGTCGGCCTTCTGGCAGCCCGGCTGGCTCGCCGTGTTCACAAGCGCGTCGCGGGACGAGATTATGAACTGTATTTCACGATGCTTGACACACGTATTTAAAAACATGTAATTTGTTTCGCATGTCTACCACTTCACGCATGAGCTGCGGTGATCGCCAGTGAGTGCCCTCTTGCTTGCCGCGTTGATAACTCCGCTCGTTGCCGCACTGTTCGCAGGATTGGCCGGGCCGCGGTTCGGTCGGGCCGCAGCGCGCATGGGCGTCGCGGCCAGTGGTTTCGGCTTCCTGGCGGCGGCCGTGTTGGCTCTCGAGGTCTGGTTCCATGGTCCGGTATCGGCGACGCTGCGGACCGGGCATGGCGCACTGGTTGCAGACATCACCACAACCCGGCTCGGCGCCGTTTTGCTGTTCTTGGTCTACGGAGTCAGCGCAGTGGTGCAAATGTTCGCGGTTCGTTATCTAGCCGGCGACGAGCGGCTGGGCTGGTTCGTCGCGGGTGCGGGCTTGCTCACCTCGGCATCAGCGGGGCTGATGACGTCAGGAACTCTTATCGGGCTTGCCGTTTGTTGGACGGTAGCCGGGACTGCGCTGTGCCTGCTATTGGCGACGTACTGGCAATTGCCGGCCGCCCGCTTGGGGGTGCGCCGTACTGGCCAAGCATTCCTGCTGGGCGACATCGCCTTATGGCTGGCGGTAGGACTGCTGACCGCTCAACTGGGCAATGTCGAACTGCGGAGCTTGGAGCTCGGCCGATTCGCCCAGCCCACGCCGACGCATCTGACTAGTGCAACGCTCATCGTCTTTGCTGCGTTGTCGCGCTCCGCACAATTGCCTTTCCACAAATGGTTACCTGCCACTTTGGCCGCGCCGACCCCGGTTTCGGCGCTGCTGCACGCCGGCGTGGTCAATGCCGGAGGGGTACTTCTGGTACGGCTGAGCCCGATCGTCAGCGGGTCGGCGGGGGCCATGGTGATGGCCTTCACGGCGGGCGCCCTCAGCGTCGCCTACGGCGCAGTCGTCATGCTCACTAAGCCAGATATCAAAGGCTCGCTGGTGTATTCCACGATGGCGCAAATGGGCTTCATGATCATGACCTGTGGACTGGGCATGTCGGCGGCAGCGGTCATTCACCTTGTGGGCCATGGCTTTTACAAAGCGACCCTATTCCTATCGTCGGGTTCTGCGGTTGCCCAGTGGCGCCGGAAGGCTGCCCGCCCGGCCCCGCCATTATTGAGCACAGTCCGTCGCCGCGCGATCAGGGTCGGGGCGATCCTGCTGCCCGCCGGCGCCCTGGGTGCCGCCACCGCTCTCATACCGATATCCGGGGATGGCCACGGCTCGGCGGCCGCGCTGCTGGTCTTCGCCTGGGCGACTGCGGCCGTTGCTCTGGGCGGCTGGTTGGCCCGATGCCCCCGCACGCCGGCCGTCCTGGCCGGAGCTGCGGCGATGATGCTGGCAGCCCTGGGCTACGTCGGTCTGGTGAGCGCGGTGACGGGCTTCCTGGCTCCGGATCTGCCGCCCGTCGCAGCGCCGTCGATCGCGCCGGTGGCCATCTGCGCAGTGGCGGTGCTGCTCAGCGCGCTGGCCATCCTGTCGCGGGGTCCTCTAGCCGACCGGGCCGCGCGCTTGCACAACATCGTGTATGTCAGAGCGCTCAGTGCCGGATACGTCCCCGCGGCACGTCCTGCCCACACGCGCCCATACCGTCCTGCCCCCTTGCCAGTGCCCAACCCAGTAACGCGCCAACTGACAGGAGTAAACCAGTGACCACCGTGATCGACGAGCCGTCGCTCGAGACACGCCGGGCCCAGCTGCGTAGTGACATCACTGTGGCCGCGCGAATCCTCCCTACCCACTACCCCCTGGAAACCTTCATCGCTGTCAACCCGTTGGCGGGGCTTGAGTCGATGCCGTTCGAACAAGCGATCGGTCGGGTTGGCGATCTCTACGGAACCCTAGGCGTGCTCGACGAATCGGCGTTTCGCGGCTTGTACCGCAGCGGACGCATCACCGATGCGGATCTGGAAAGCACGCTGCGACTGCGGTACCCGGCACTGCTCGACGGCCCACCGGTGCAGCTAGGTGCACAAGCGATGACTCCATCTCAACTCTTGCGCGCGGATCTCCTTACTGGCGCACCCGTCGCTGCGCCGCAGCGCCGCAACCTCACCCGCAGCGAAGAAATCGTGCCGGAGGTCGCAGAACTTGTCGACGCGCAAGCCGCGAAATGGTGTGCCGCATTTCTGGGGTCGTCGGCAACCGGCTGGCCGATGCCACGCCGCGCGAACGGATTCTATTGTGCCTGGCGGCTTTTGGCTGCCGACGACCACACGCTGCCGCGTGCCGTGCGCACCGTACTGCGCAGGCTGCCCGAACAAGCCGAAGACGCTGCGATCGCCGCGCTGTCGCAGTTGCTGGTCGCCGATGACGAGCGGATCACCTACCTGCAAGCGCATCTGACGCGACTTCCGGGCTGGGCGGCGCACATTCGGTGGTACGCCGGCCGCCAAGCGGGCCTGAGTCTGCTCGACTACCTCGCTGTGCGGCTGGCCTACGAATCGGCACTGTTGTCAAACTCGGGATCAGACCTGCAAGACAGGAAGCGCAAACCGCAGCGGTCGAATATTCCTTCTGCGCGCGACCGCGCCGTGAGTCTGGTCCAGAACCTGCGATTCGACGGCGTCAACGACGACAGCCTTGGCGCCGTGGCGCGCATTCTGTCGGCACTGCCGGCCAGCGCGCGTCCCGTAGTGTGGCAACAAGCTTACGAGGCGCATTACCGAGACGGATTGTTGGCCGCGCTCAGCGGGCCCTGTGCTGATCAGAGTCCGCGGCGGCCCAAAGCCCAGCTCGTCTGTTGCATCGACACCCGATCCGAAGGGCTGCGCCGCTGCATCGAGTCGCTCGGTGACTACGAAACCTATGGATTTGCAGGGTTTTTCGCAGTTGCTGTCCGGTTCACAGATCTGCTCGGCGGAGCGCCGAGCGACCTTTGCCCGGTGCTCATCCGCCCGGACCACAACGTGTCTGAACAACCGGCGCCGTCGACTGGCCACCAGGCGCGCCGCCGCCGAACCGGCGCGGCCATCATTGCCGGCGCCGAAACAGCGTTCCACGCAGCGAAGTCGGAGCTCATGGCCCCATTCGTGCTTGCCGAGGCGACAGGGTGGGCTGCCGGCCCATGGGCTGCGGCGAAAACCTTCTACCCGGGGGGCGCTGGAACATTGCGCCGCCGGGTACGTGACCGGCTGCAGCCACCGGCTCCCACCGTTTTGTCGGTCAATGAGACGGTCTCACTGGATCATCGAGCGCTGTTCGCTCAAGTCGCCCTGACCACCATGGGCCTGACCGAGAATTTCGCCAGACTGATCGTGCTGTGCGGCCACGGCAGCACAACCGAGAACAATCCGTATCAGGCCGCACTGGACTGTGGTGCTTGTGGCGGACAAGCCGGCGGTCCTAACGCCCGAACCGCCGCGGCCATCCTCAACAGCGCCGATGTGCGTAAAGAATTGCGCACCCGCGGCATCACCATCGGGCCCGACACCTGGTTCGTCGCCGCACAACACGACACCGCCACCGATCAAATCGCAATACTGGACCAGCACCTGATCCCCGACAGCCACAAGACCGAACTAGCCTCCCTTACAGCCGATCTCGGCGTGGCTGGGGCGACATTGGCCGCCGAACGATGCCCGGTGCTGCCCGGAGGGCCCGCCGATCCCTCGGCCTCTGATGCAGCCCGCCACGTCGCTGCCCGGTCGACCGACTGGGCCCAGGTGTTTCCCGAATGGGGATTGGCGGGCAACGCCGCCTTCATCGTCGCGCCGCGCGCCGTCACACGGGAAATCGACTTGCACCGCCGGACCTTCCTTCACTCCTATGAAGCGGCCGTGGATCCGGATGGCAGCGCCCTGGAAACAATCCTGACCGCGCCCATGGTGGTCGCTCAATGGATCAACTGCCAGTATTACTTCTCCACCGTCGCACCCGAATTATTCGGCGCTGGAACCAAAACCATCCACAACGTCGTCGCCGGCGCGGGAGTGCTGGCTGGGCACGGTGGCGACCTTCAGCTCGGATTGCCCCGCCAGTCCGTCACCGACGGGCAGTCGTTTGGACACGAACCCATGCGATTGCTGACCGTGATCCAGGCGCCGCTGCAGCGCATCGACGCGATTGTCGAACGAAACCCTTTGCTGCAGAACCTCTTCGGCAACGACTGGGTGAGCCTAGCGGCACGAGAACAGCCCGGCCAACCTTGGCAGCGCTGGACGCGCGGCGGCTGGCGACGCTGGGACCTACACGACGCGACCAACGACCAACGCGACACCGATGAGGAAGGAATCCCATGCCACTGAACGGTTTGACCAAAATGACCAAGATAGAAGTGGTCGTTGCCGGCGAAGACGCACCGGCAGTTCGCGAACAGTTTCGCAGCGCCGGCGCCAAAGGTTTCACCAGCGTGTCCGGCGTGTCCGGACTCGGTCACCACGGATACCACCAGGGACGGCTGCTGTTCAACCAGCAAGCCACGCTCGAAATGCTGATCACCGTCGTGCCCGACGTCAAGATCGAACCCCTGGTGGCGGGACTGCGCCGGCTACTCGATGCCTCACCGGGCGTCATGTTCGTCACCGACACCTACGTCAGCCGACCCGAGTACTTCACCTAAACCCCAACCAGAAAGGAAACACTCATGTTCGAACCCTCAATCGCATGGCAGCGCCTGCGTGACGGCAATAGGGAATTCTCCGCAATGCTTGGCTCACAGCCAACACCGGCCACTCGCGGGCAAGCGCCGCTTGCTGCGGTCTTTCGGTGCTCGGATGACAAGATGACCAGCGATTTGGTGTTCGGTCAAAGCCGGGGCACTTTCATCGACGTCAGTACCTGGGGCCATGTGATCGACGCAGGTGTACTCGCAACGATCGAATATGCCGTCGACACACTGGAAGTCCCGCTGATCGTGGTCTTGGGGCACGCCCACTGCGCGGCGATGCAAACGGCCCTGAATTCCTGGAACAACGTCGACATCCCCGATGGAGCAACCCGCGCTGTCGTCGAGAACGCGATGTCGTCTCTGGCGCAGCGGGGTGCCGGTGCCTGCCGGGTCGAGGAGTTGACACGCATCCACATGGCGCACATCGGAACTTCCCTGCTGGCCAAGTCGCCGGCTCTGGCCCGCGCCGTCGACAGAGGGCAGACCGCGATCATCAGCGTGGTCAGCGATTCCGCCGACGGACACATCCGGACTTGCGGAATCGTCGGCGACATCACTGAACGTGAACGCGACACTTACCTGCTGGAAGTCGTCTGACACATCGACATCGACGAGTGCGCGCGGCATCGCATCGATGCCGCGCGCACATCACGACCCGCCGTTGACCTCAGCGCACGCCGCTCAGGTCAACGCCGCAATCAAGTCGCCGACGGTGTGCTTGGATTCGACCGGGTGACGCAAACGGCCACGCAGGTTGACGCCATAGACGTTGCGCCGACCCACCTTCGACTTGCGCAGATAACCGCTCTCAGTCAGGTCGGCCAGAATCGCCTGCACAGCGCGTTCGGTGATACCGACCCGAGCGGCAAGCTCTCGAGCCGTATAGGCCTCGCCCTCTGCCAGGCACAGCAGGACGTGGGCATGATTGGTCAAGAAGGTCCATCCGCTGCCGGTGGTTGGTTGCTTGACGGTCGCGTAGCCGGTCTGAGCACTGCGCGCAGTTGCCATTCCCACATAATAGTACAAAGTGATTCGCGCAAATCAATTCGCTAAACGGATCGACGGTTTAGGGCCGGTTGCGGACCGGCGCGCTGGGCAGCAAGCCACACGTCGGCCGACCCACCGAGGCCCCCAGGGCGTCGCTCTCGCCGGTTCGCGGCCGGCCGCGGCGACACGGCGAAACTATTCCGCCAGTCCTAAGACACGACCTCTACTTTGCGAATAAATATACATGAAAAAGAAATCATGTATCATCGACTGATGAGTTCCGACGGCCCGAGCGGCTTCTTTTCCAATGCTGTCGAACACGAAGGGCGAAGCTGGACATTCCTTACCAACCATGGCCATGTGCTGCTGTGTGTGTCATCGGGCCCGCCGCTCACCGCGCGTGAGTTCGCGCTGCGGATCGGTATTAGCGAGCGATCTGTGCAGGCGATTCTGACGGATTTGACCGAAGAGGGATATCTGAGCAAAAAAAGGATTGGTCGTCGAAATGTGTACACACTCAATCCCGAGGGCAAGTTGCGCCACCCTCTTGAGGCGAATCACACCGTCGGTGAGTTGGTCGCGGCCTTGTCGTGAACCCGCGCACGCGACCAAATGCATCCGTTGAAAGCATGCGGGCGACGCCTCACGGATTGCAATGCTCGCGGAAGCCAGGATGCCACGACATCGCTGCAATGTCGTGGCGGTGCTGACAAGCCGAACAACCATGGACGCCGGCAGCGGCCAAGCTGGTCGGCGCACCGCAAAGGCATGGTAGCCCGGCACGAGCGATATTCCGGAAACCAGGACTCCGCTGAGCACACCGAGTGCTCGCCGATGACGCGGCCGGAAATGGCGAACGCAAATAGACAGGCTCCCGCAGTGCCATAAGAAGCCGGAAATCACCGGCGACAAGCTTTGAGAAAAATATTCTGAGCAGTACTTGGCGCAATGCTCTTGAGGCCACAAAATAGACCCGGGCCTCGCGCGGGGCCCGACCTTCGACGGGAGCTCAGACAATGACGATCCCGACCGTATCGGCAACCGCCTCTGCCGATCCTCGTTCGCCCGGCGATTCGATCACGTCCGTACGCCGCAATGTCATATTCGCGGCGCTTGCGCTAGGGGTCTTGGTTGCGGCCATGGACCAGGCGATGGTCGTGCCTGCATTACCGACGATCGCGGACGACCTCGGCGACTCCGGTCAGCAATCATGGGCTGTCGCTGCCTATCTGCTCGGAGGCATCGTGGTTGTCCCGGCCGCCGGCAAACTCGGTGACCTACTGGGCCGCAAGCAGGTGCTGCAAATCGCCGTCGTGGTCTTCTTGGTCGGCTCGGTGTTGTGTGCCATGTCTGGCAGCATGGCGATGCTGGCGATCTCTCGGATGGTGCAGGGCATCGGCGCGGGTGCCACTTCAGTGACGGCCTCCGCACTGGTAGGTGAGGTGTTTCCGCTCCGCGACCGGGGCGGCTATCAGGGCATCCTCGGGGCGGTATTTGGGGTCGCTACGGTGGCGGGGCCGTTATTCGGCGGATTCTTCGCCGACTACCTGAATTGGCGCTGGGCGTTCTGGGTCAACGTGCCCACTTCCATAGCGGTTCTCACAGTGGCCGCCGTAGCCATCCCCGCGTTGCCCCGTCGCTCCAAACCGGCTATCGACTACTTCGGGATCTTGGTGATCGCCCTGGCCACCACGGCATTGATCATGGCCGCGAGTTGGGGAGGTACCACCTACGCGTGGGGCTCGGCGCCGATTATCGCGTTGTTCGTCGGCGCCACGGTGGGCCTGGTCGTGTTCGTCGGCGTGGAAAGCCGTGCCGCCGCTGGCATCCTGCCGCCCCGGCTATTTCGCAGCCCAGTGTTTTCGGTCTGCTCCATCCTGTCGTTGCTGGTCGGATTCGCGATGCTTGGCGCGCTGACCTTCGTGCCCATGTATCTGCGCTACGTCGACGGCGTCTCGGCAACCACCTCCGGTCTGCGCACGTTGCCCATGGTGGTGGGATTGCTGACCACGTCGCTGGCGGCGGGCATTCTGGTCGGCCGGACCGGCCGCTACAAGATCTTTCCGCTTGCGGGGACGGCACTGATGGCTGTCGGCTTCTTGCTGATGGCGCGAATGGATGAGACGACGCCGTGGCCGGTGCAGTTCTGCTACCTGGTGATCCTGGGCGCCGGAATCGGTTTCTCGATGCAGGTGCTCATCCTGATCGTGCAGAACACCTCCTGTTTCGAAGACCTGGGCATCGCCACCTCGGGTGTGACATTCTTCCGCTTGGTGGGTGGTGCATTTGGCGCCGCAATTTTCGGTGCACTATTCGCGAACTTCCTCAGCGCCCGAATAGGTTCGGCATTGACGTCGGCCGGCCTGCCCGCAGCGGCCATGCATTCGCCAACTGCCATACATCAACTGCCGCAGCACATTGCCGCTCCGATTGTTCGGGCTTATGCCGGGTCGTTGGCGCAAGTGTTCCTCTATGCCGCCTTTATCGCCCTGGTGGGATTCGTTCTTGCGTTGTTCTTGCGCGAGGCACCACTGACCGGAATCCACGACAGCCCCAGCTGCCTCGGAGACGGGTTCGCCGTGCCGAGAATTAAATCTCCCGAAGACGTCTTGGAAATCGCGGTCGGGCGCGTGCTGGACGAAGCACCCAGATTGCAATTGGACGATATCGCCAAGCAACCCGGTTGTGAGCTCGACGTCGCCGGGCTGTGGGGCGTGCTGCGCATTTACCAGTACCAGCGATTCTTCGAGGCGGCACGACTCACCGACATCGCCTCACACCTCCACCTACCCCGGCAAGTCCTCGAACCTGTCTTCGACCGTCTGGTCCAAACGGGTTACGTATCCCGCGACGGCGACCAACTATCGCTCGCCCCCGACGGGCTGCGGCAAGTCGACGCGGTGTCTACCGTCATCCGGGGGTGGCTGGTCGACAATCTCACCCTGTCACCTGGCTTCACCGATCAGCCTGACCAAGCGGATTTCGACGCCGCTTTGCAACGCATCGCCGACGGGATTTTGGTCCAACGCGACTGGTACGAAGACCTCGACGAGCTGGCCCCGCCGGACAGCCTCGCGGCCGCGTAAAAACGTCCCGGCTAGCCGGTGGCGGAAAGTTTGCCGGTTTCCAGCCAGCGGGCGCACTGCGTACCAAGCTTTTGCTGGGCAACCTCGTCGAAGCGTGCAACTTGTTCCGCCGTGAGCTCGCTGCGGTAATCGCGGTTGGGCCCTTTGTGGAAGAAGGCTTTGGCGCTGGACATGTGTTGTCCGTTGAACGGAGCCATCTTTTCCGCTCGACCGCTCATGTAGTCGAACGAGCAATGCTCGACAATGACGTCTGTGCGCAGCGACGCGGGATCGATGCCCAAAAATTCTGCCAGCCGTACGATTTGGCCCGCTAAGTCGTCTTTGAGCTCTTGGTAGTGCAGCAGCAGCACATTTGGCTCATCGCGCAGCTGCCACCACGACTGCACCAGGTCAAACAGATCGCAACAGCCATAGCCGTCTGTTTCCAGCCACAGGTCGAAGAATGCCTGCATGTCCTCGGGAATCACCAACGGCGTAGCGTCGCCCGACCACTGGGCATGGAGCCGGTTGATCATCGACATCGTCGACTCGGAATAGTTGCAGATCATATTGTGAAAGCTGATTCCGGTGTCCTTGCCATTTCTGCCGACAAACACGTACCGCGCCTCGGGGGCAATCGGTAGGGCGTCCGCCGGCAGATGCGATTTGACGACGCGGCGGACGCCGGCTTCGCGCTGTTGCTTGAGCTTTTGAAGCATCTGGGCGTGATTGCCCCAGGTGGAATCGAGCCATGGGGAGCTGTCCGACAGACTTCCGTCGTCCTCGGCCCCATTGCGCAATATCTGCTGGATTATCCGCTGGGTCCACGTCGTGCCGGACTTGACGGGGGTGGCGATGACGATATCGCCTTCGACGAAGCCGCCTTGGGCCAGAAAATCCTCCCACACCAGCGAACTGGAAAAATAATCCCGCAGCACTCTGGTCGGGGCAATCAACGGTTTCGTCATCAACCCTGCTTTCTGTGGGTACGACTCGAGGTGAATTGCAAAAGGCTGAAGGCCCTGACGCGACCGACGATACGACATTGTTGTTCCGGTTTCCAGGAGTTGGGCACCGGGTTTTGCCGGCTCATCTGCGGAAGCTCAGCGCCTACGCTGGCGAGCCGGACGGCATGCGGCCGACCTTCAGCCAGTCAAGCCACAGGAAATCCACAAACTCAGGAGATCGTCGCTAATCATAAAGTGCCACAGCATATTTGGCGTCGAAGAGAACAACGCGCCACTTAGCGCCGGCCGCATGCGCACGAAAGTAGCGCCGGACGAGATGCATCGGCTGGAACGAGATGCAACGATGGCCGCCGAAATGAGTGGATCGCCATTGATGACCCGGGTGTGCCGGGCCCTTGCCGCAGTCAGCACAATGCTCGGTGTCGCCGCGTTCAGCGCTGGCACCGCACACGCCGACGGCCCCATCCAGTTGAAGAGCCGAATGGGCGATTTTTGTCTGGATGCCCCGAGTGGTAGTTGGTTCACCCCGATAGTGATCAACCCCTGCAATGGGACGGATTTTCAGCGCTGGAACCTCACCCCGGACGGTCAGCTTGAAAGCGTGGCCTTTCCCGGGAATTGCTTGTCAGAGCCGGGAGAGAGTTGGGTCTCGCACCTGCAGGGCTGCCTGAATTGGTTCACCCAAAAATGGACGATTCAGCCCAACGGGCAGGTCACCGGTGATCTGAGCGGGTGTCTTACCGTGCTCGGCGGGCCGGACCCGGGGACTTGGGTTTCTACGCGCTTCTGCGACGGCAATATCGATCAGGGTTGGGACAGCGTTCCATGACCAGGGCTCGGTTGTTGGGCGTGGTTCGCCGGACCCTCGTCGTATTCGGCGCAGCGACGAGTATGGCGGTACTCAGCGCTGCCCAGGCGCAGGCCGACGAACCGGTCCAACTGAAAAGCGGATTGGGCGATTTCTGTCTGGACGGTCCCAGCGGGGATTGGTTCACCCCGGTAGTCATCAACCCCTGCAACGGTGCGGACTCCCAGCGTTGGACGTCCACCGGCGACGAGCAGGAAAGCGTGGCCTTTCCCGGGGAGTGCCTCACGAGACCCTGGGAGCATCGCGACGTGTTCCTCCAGCCCTGTTCCAATTGGCCGTCGCAGGATTTCAGTTACCAGCCCAATGGCCAGATCAGCACTGGATTTGGTGGTTGCCTCGCCGTCAACGGCGCCCCAGCCCCAGGCACTTCCTTGTATATAGGCTTCTGCATCCCCGATGCGCCCTACCAACATTGGGACAGCGTTTCGTGACCGGGCGTGCCCGGCGAACACCACCGCGCTAGGCGTTGTCGGAGCGACCATTAGCCTGGATACGTGCCAGATCCCGCTACGTATCGCCCCGCGCCGGGGTCCATCCCGGTCGAGCCTGGCGTGTACCGATTCCGGGACCAATATGGGCGCGTCGTCTACGTCGGCAAGGCCAAGAGCCTGCGCAGCAGGCTGACGTCATACTTCGCCGACGTCGCGAGCCTGCACCCACGCACCCGGCAGATGGTGACCACGGCGGCCAAGGTCGAGTGGACGGTGGTCAACACCGAAGTCGAAGCTCTGCAGCTGGAGTACAACTGGATCAAGGAGTTCGATCCGCGCTTCAACGTCCGCTACCGCGACGACAAGTCGTATCCGGTGCTGGCGGTCACCCTCAACGAGGAGTTTCCCCGGTTGATGGTCTATCGCGGTCCCCGACGTAAGGGGGTGCGGTATTTCGGGCCCTACTCCCACGCGTGGGCGATCCGCGAAACGCTGGATCTGCTTACCCGGGTGTTTCCGGCGCGCACCTGCTCGGCGGGAGTATTCAAGCGGCACAACCAGATCGACCGCCCCTGCCTACTTGGCTACATCGACAAATGCTCGGCTCCCTGCATCGGCCGGGTCAACGCCGAACAGCATCGGCAGATCGTGACAGATTTCTGCGACTTCCTGTCCGGCAAAACCGACCGCTTCGCCCGCGAACTCGAACAGCAGATGCAGGCCGCGTCGGACCAACTAGATTTCGAGCGCGCCGCCCGCCTCCGTGACGACCTCGGCGCCCTCAAGCGCGCCATGGAGAAGCAGGCCGTCGTGTTCGGCGACGGCACCGACGCAGATGTGGTGGCCTTCGCCGACGATGAACTCGAAGCGGCGGTGCAAGTGTTCCACGTCCGCGGCGGCCGGGTTCGTGGCCAGCGCGGCTGGATCGTCGAAAAGCCCGGGGGCCCAGGTGAATCCGGCGAGGAGCAGTTGGTCGAGCAGTTCCTCACGCAGTTCTACGGGGACCAGGCCGAACTCGGTGGCGCCGCCGACGAAGCCGTCAACCCGGTTCCGCGCGAGGTTCTCGTGCCGTGTCTGCCGTCCAACTCAGAGGAGTTGGCCAGCTGGTTGTCGAACCTGCGCGGTGCGCGGGTCGCGTTGCGGGTGCCGCGCCGCGGCGACAAACGTGCCCTCGCCGAAACCGTGCAACGCAATGCGAAAGAGGCTCTGCAGCAACACAAGCTGAAGCGGGCCGGTGACTTCAATGCCAGATCCGCTGCGCTGCAGAATATTCAGGATGCGTTGGGTCTGGCCGACGCACCACTGCGAATCGAATGTGTCGACATCAGCCACGTGCAGGGCACCGATGTGGTGGGCTCCCTGGTGGTATTCGAGGACGGCCTGCCGCGCAAATCGGACTATCGCCACTTCGGCATCCGGGAAGCCGCCGGGCACGGCCGCTCCGACGACGTGGCCTCCATCGCCGAAGTCACCCGCCGGCGGTTCTATCGACATCTAAGCGACCAGAGCGATCCGAATCTGCTTTCCGCCGAAGGGAAATCGCGCCGATTCGCCTATCCGCCGAATCTCTACGTAGTCGACGGCGGCGCACCGCAGGTCAATGCTGCCAAAGCCGTGCTCGACGAGCTCGGCATCACCGACGTCGCGGTGATCGGCCTGGCCAAGCGCCTGGAAGAGGTGTGGGTGCCCTCGGAGCCGGATCCAATCATCATGCCGCGCAACAGCGAGGGGCTCTATCTGTTGCAACGGGTGCGCGACGAAGCGCACCGATTCGCCATCGCCTACCATCGCAGCAAACGATCAAAGCGGATGACGGCGTCGGCCCTCGACTCGGTGCCCGGGCTCGGCGAGCATCGGCGCAAGGCGCTGGTCACCCACTTCGGATCCATAGCCCGCCTCAAGGAGGCCACCGTCGACCAGATCACCGCCGTCCCGGGCATCGGCGTCGCCACGGCCGCGGCTGTCCTCGAGGCGTTGCGTCCCGAAGCCTCAGCAGCCTCGGGAGCCCCCGGAGCCCCCGGAGCCGAAGCATGACCAGCGAAGACGTTCCCGCCGGTATCGACGTCGTTCTGGTCACCGGGTTATCCGGGGCCGGGCGCGGCACGGCGGCCAAAGTGCTCGAAGACCTGGGTTGGTATGTCGCGGACAATTTGCCGCCCCAGCTGATCACCCGCATGGTGGATTTCGGATTGGCGGCCGGCTCCCGAATCACGCAGCTGGCGGTGGTGATGGACGTGCGGTCGCGCGGGTTCACCGGCGACCTCGACGAGGTGCGCAACGAACTGGCTACCCGCAACATCACTCCGCGAGTGGTGTTCATGGAGGCCTCCGACGACATGTTGGTGCGCCGCTACGAACAGAATCGGCGCAGCCATCCGCTGCAGGGCCAGCAGACCCTGGCCGAGGGCATTGCCGCCGAGCGCCGGATGCTCGCGCAGGTTCGCGCCACCGCAGACCTGATCATCGACACGTCCACGCTGTCGGTGCGGGGGCTGCGGGAAAGCATCGAGCGTGCGTTCGGCGGAAACGGAGGTGCGACGACGAGCGTCACCGTGGAGTCCTTCGGCTTCAAGTACGGACTGCCGATGGACGCCGACATGGTCATGGACGTGCGATTCCTGCCCAACCCGCACTGGGTTGACGAATTGCGCCCGCTTACCGGGCAGCAACCGGCTGTCCGCGACTACGTGCTGGGCCAGCCCGGCGCGGCTGAGTTCCTGCAGACTTACCATCGATTGCTATCCCTGGTTGTCGACGGCTACCGCCGGGAGGGGAAGCGATACATGACGGTCGCCATCGGATGTACCGGCGGCAAGCATCGCAGCGTGGCGATCGCTGAGGCCCTGATGGGGCTGTTGGGATCCAATCCGCAATTGTCGGTACGGGTACTACACCGGGATCTGGGTCGCGAATGACGGACAGCATTGTCGCCATGGGTGGCGGACACGGTTTGTACGCGACGCTATCCGCGGCCCGTCGGCTCACTCCCTACGTCACCGCCGTTGTCACCGTCGCCGATGACGGCGGCTCGTCCGGCCGGCTGCGCAGCGAGTTGGACGTGGTCCCGCCGGGGGATCTGCGAATGGCTTTGGCGGCGTTGGCATCCGACAGCCCCTACGGCCGGTTGTGGGCAACCATCATGCAGCACCGATTCGGGGGTAGCGGCGTGCTGGCCGGGCACCCGATCGGCAATCTGTTGCTGGCCGGCCTCAACGAGGTGCTGGCCGATCCGGTCGCGGCCCTCGACGAGCTCGGACGCATCCTGGGCGTCAAGGGCCGGGTGCTGCCGATGTGCCCGATCGCGCTGCAGATCGAGGCCGACGTATCCGGCCTTGAGTCCGACCCGCGAATGTTCCGCCTGATCCGGGGTCAGGTGGCGATTGCCAGCACACCTGGCAAGGTGCGACGGGTGCGATTGCTGCCGGCAGACCCGCCCGCGACCCGCCAGGCGGTCGACGCCATCATGGCCGCCGACCTGGTGGTGTTGGGGCCCGGGTCGTGGTTCACCAGCGTGATCCCGCACGTGCTGGTGCCGGGGTTGCTCACGGCGCTGCAAAGCACCACCGCCCGCAAGGCGCTGGTGCTCAACCTGGTGGCCGAGCCGGGGGAGACGGCGGGCTTTTCGGTGGAGCGCCATCTGCACGTACTGGCTCAGCACGCGCCGGAATTCACCGTGGACGAGATCATCATCGACGCCGAGCGAGTGCCCAGCGATCGGGAGCGCGAGCAACTGCGCCGTACCGCCACCTTGCTCCATGCCGAGGTCCACTTCGCGGACGTGGCCCGACCTGGTACACCTTTACATGACCCGGGCAAGCTGGCAGCCGTGCTGGACGGGGTGCGGGCGCGTGACAGGGTCGGCGAGAAAGACCCGGCGACGCCTCCGGTGACGGCCACGGCAGAGCGGCCGATGGACGGTGGACGACCAAGGGGTGACGACGCGTGGCGATGACGACCGAAGTCAAGGACGAGCTGAGCCGTCTGGTAGTCAAATCGGTCAGTGCGCGCCGCGCCGAGGTCACGTCTCTGCTGAGGTTCGCCGGCGGTTTGCACATCGTGGCCGGCCGTGTGGTGGTGGAGGCCGAGGTCGACCTGGGCAGCATCGCCCGCCGGTTGCGCAAGGACATCTTCGACCTGTACGGCTACAACGCGGTGGTGCATGTGTTGTCGGCGAGCGGGGTTCGCAAGAGCACCCGGTATGTCCTGCGGGTCGCCAATGACGGTGAGGCGCTGGCCCGTCAGACCGGACTACTTGACATGCGGGGTCGGCCGGTGCGTGGTCTGCCGGCCCAGGTTGTCGGCGGCAGCATCGGCGACGCCGAAGCCGCCTGGCGGGGCGCGTTTTTGGCGCACGGGTCCCTGACCGAGCCGGGACGCTCGTCGGCGCTGGAGGTCAGTTGTCCCGGGCCGGAAGCGGCGCTGGCCCTGGTGGGTGCCGCACGCCGGCTGGGAGTCAGCGCAAAGGCTCGAGAGGTGCGTGGCGCCGATCGGGTGGTGGTGCGCGACGGTGAGGCGATCGGTGCATTGCTGACCCGAATGGGGGCGCAGGACACCAGGCTGATCTGGGAGGAGCGCCGGATGCGCCGCGAGGTGCGGGCTACGGCCAACCGGCTGGCCAACTTCGACGACGCGAATCTGCGCCGTTCGGCGCGGGCCGCGGTAGCGGCGGCCGCCCGGGTGGAGCGGGCGCTGGAGATCCTGGGCGATACGGTGCCCGAACACCTGGCTTCAGCCGGCAAGTTGCGGGTTGAGCACCGCCAGGCGTCGCTGGAGGAGCTGGGCCGGCTCGCCGACCCGCCGATGACGAAAGATGCTGTGGCAGGGCGTATTCGGCGATTGTTGTCGATGGCCGATCGCAAGGCCAAGGTTGAGGGTATCCCGGACACTGAGTCGGCGGTGACCCCAGACCTGCTCGAAGATGCCTAACGACCTAGTGCCGCGTAGCTAACCGCCTTCCCGCGGCCAGCCGTTCGGGGCTACGGTTCATGGCATGAAGCGGCTCTCGAGCGTTGATGCGGCGTTTTGGTCGGCAGAGACAGCAGGCTGGCATATGCACGTGGGTGCACTGGCCGTATGCGATCCCACTGACGCGGCCGACTACAGCTTTCATCGACTCCGCGAACTGATCAACGAGCGACTTGCCGAGGTGCCGCAGTTGCGCTGGCGGGTGACGGGCGCCCCGCTGGGCCTGGACCGCCCGTGGTTCGTCGAGGACGAGGAGCTCGACGTCGACTATCACGTCCGTCGAATCGGCGTTCCAGCGCCCGGAGGCCGGCGCGAACTCGAGGAGCTCGTCGGCCGGTTGATGTCCTACAAGCTGGACCGCTCCCGGCCGTTGTGGGAGCTGTGGGTCATCGAGGGTGTCGAGGGCGGCCGTTTCGCCACGCTGACCAAGATGCATCACGCCATCGTCGACGGGGTTTCCGGTGCGGGGCTGGGCGAAATCCTGTTGGACATAACGCCGGAACCACGACCGCCGCAAACGGAGAAGGTGGGATCGCTGGTGGGATTCCAAATCCCGGGCCTGGAACGTCGTGCCATCAGCGCGCTGATCAACGTCGGGATCATGACGCCGTTCCGCATCGCCAGATTGCTGGAGCAGACCGTGCGCCAGCAGATCGCGGTCCTCGGCGTGCGCAGCAAGCCGCCGCGATACTTCGACGCGCCGAAGACCCGGTTCAACGCGTCGGTCTCCCCGCACCGCAGGATCAGCGGAACCCGCGTCGACTTGGCGCGGGCCAAGGCCGTCAAGGATGCCTTCGGCGTCAAACTCAACGACGTCGTGCTCGCGCTAGTGGCCGGGGCAGCCCGCGAATACCTGCTCAAGCGCAACGAGCTGCCCACGAAGCCGCTGATCACCCAGATCCCGGTCTCCACCCGCACCGACGAGACCAAGGAGGACGTCGGCAATCAGATCAGTTCGATGACGGCGTCGCTTGCCACCGACGTGGAGGATCCGGCCGAGCGGCTGCGTGCCATTCACGAAAGCACGCAGAGCGCCAAGGAGATGGCCAAAGCGTTGTCGGCGCATCAGATCATGGGGCTTACCGAAACCACGCCGCCCGGCCTGCTGCAACTGGCTGCCCGCGCCTATACGGCTACCGGACTCTCGCACAACCTGGCCCCAATCAACCTGGTGATCTCCAATGTTCCCGGGCCACCGATCCCGTTGTACATGGCCGGCGCCAGGCTGGAGTCGTTGGTGCCGCTCGGGCCCCCCGTCATGGACGTGGCACTGAACATCACCTGCTTCTCCTACCAGGAACACTTGGACTTCGGTTTCGTGACGACACCCGAGGTCGCCAACGACATCGACGAGATGGCCGATCTCATCGAGCCGGCTCTGGTCGAACTCGAGCGCGCCGCCGAAGCGCTCTAGGCAACGCAGCGTTCTAGGCAACGCAGCGTTCTAGGCAACGCAGTCGCGGGCTACGGGTCGTCTTCGTCATCTGGCGCCAGCAGCTTTTCGGGGTGATGGAAGCTGTTGGTCCTGGGCTGGCCGTGGTCGAGGTGGGGTGGGGGGATCCATTCGGTGTCGCCGTGGGCGTTTTTGCGGGTGGCCCAGCCCTTTTCGGCCAGCGGGTGATGTCCGCCGCAGGCGAAGGTGAGCTGGTCGATGTCGGTGCTGCGGCACTGGGCATAGGGGGTGCAGTGGTGCACTTCGCAGTAGTACCCCGGTGTATTGCAGCCCGGCGCCGAACAGCCGCGGTCCTTGGCGTACAAGACAATTCGCTGCGCCGGGGAGGCCAGACGCTTCGTGTGATACAGCGCCAGGGGCTTGCCCTCGTCGAAAATCGCCAAGTAATGGTTGGCCTGACGGCCCAGGCGGATGACGTCGGACATGGGCAGGATGGTGCCGCCGCCGGTAAGGCCGCACCCGGCCGCAGCCTCTAAGTCCTTGAGCGTGGTGGTGACGATGATCGAGGCCGGTAAGCCGTTGTGCTGACCCAGCTCCCCGGACATCAACAGCGCGCGCAGCCCGGCGAGCAACCCGTCATGGAAACGCTGGGGTTTGGACCGCAGGTCGCGGCGCGCCGCTTCTGCGGAGGGCTCGTCATCGACCACCGGGGCTTCGTCGTCGCGGTTACACATCCCCGGAGCGGCCAGTTTGGCTTCGACGGCTTCCAGGGTGGCCCGCAGCTCGGGATCCACATAGCCGCTCAGGCGCGACATGCCGTCGTGTTCCTGCTTGCCCAGGGTAAGCCCGCGTTTGCGGGCGCGGTCCTCGTCGGTGTAGTTGCCGTCGGGGTTAAGCCAATCCATCAGCTGTGTGGCCAGTCCGGCCAGATCGTCGGGGCGCCGGCTGGCGCCCAGCTGGGCCAGCTGGGTTTCGGCGGCCACGCGGGTACCCAGATCGATCGCGGCGGGCAGCCCGCGCAGGAAATCGCGGATCACCTTGACATGCCCGTCGCCGATCAGCCCGTCGCGCTGGGCGGTCGCGGTCGCGGTCAACTGCGGCGACAGCGGCTCACCCGTCATAGCGCGGCGCTCACCCAGATCCGCGGCCTCGGCAATGCGCCGGCCGGCCTCGGCCCGGGTGATGTGCAACCGGTCAGCCAGGGCCACCCGCAACGTGCCGCCGAGCTCTTCCTCAGAAGATTGCTCGCCGATCTGATTGATCAAGGTATGCCCGGGCACCGGCAGCCGGCGCGCCACCCGTTCCAGACGTTCCAGCGCCCGCAACCGCTCCGGTGTGGTCAACACGTCAAAGGTCAACCCGCACAAGCGATCCAACTCATAGTCGAGTGCGTCGAAGACCTCGACGATCTCCTCGCGCGTACTCGAACCCATGCCGCAAACAATACGAAGGCCTACCGACAAAAACGCCTACCCTGAGACCCATGAAACGAAAGTGGCGCAAGGGATTTCGGCGGCTATCAAGCCAGACGCGCGCCTAACTGCCGGGCGGGTTCTTCACGTACACCCAGGACAAAAACCGGGCCACCGCGTCGGCGGCCGTGTGTGCTCGCGGCGATCCGAAGATGTCGAAAGCGTGCTGGGCGTTGGGCAGTTCGGCGTAGGCGACCGGCGCCTTCGACACCGTGCGCAATTCGTCGACGAACTCGCGGGCCTCAACCACCGGAATGAGCGAGTCGTCGGTTCCGTGCAGCACAAAAAACGGTGGGGCGTCGGGCTTTACATACTGGATCGGCGAGGCATCGACATAGATGTGGCGATGCGTACTGAGCTTCTGTTTGACCACCATTCTTCCGAGTACCTCGACGAACTGGGCGCGCCCGACGGCCTCGGTGGAAAACCAGTCGTAGCGGCCGTAGAACGGGACTGCCGCCGCCACGGAGGTGTCGGCCTCTTCGAAGCCCGGCTGGAACTTGGGGTCGTTGGCCGTCAATGCGGCCAATGCAGACAAGTGGCCGCCGGCCGAACCGCCGCTGATCGCAACGAAATTCGGGTCGCCACCGTAAGCCGCAATGTTGTCCTTGACCCAGGCCAGTGCGCGTTTGACGTCGACGATGTGGTCGGGCCAGGTGTGCAGCGGCGAGACGCGGTAGTTCATCGAAACGCATACCCATCCGCGTGAAACCAAATGGCCCATCAGCGGATACGCCTGCGGGCGTCGCCACCCGATCATCCACGCGCCGCCGGGTACCTGTAGCAGCACCGGCGCCTTGCCGTCGCGCGGCAGGTCGCGTCGGCGCCAGATGTCGGCCAGGTTGGCCCGTCCGTGCGGCCCGTAGCGCACGACATTCTGCTTGTCCACGAAGCGCCGGCGGGCGACCGTGCTGCGCAGTGGGACGTTGCGCCTGCCGACACGTGTGGGTTCGGTCGGTAGCTCCTTGAGCTCCTCGGTGTAGTCGGGACCGAGTTGCTCGGTCAGCCCGGCTTCCAAAACCGGACCGGGGGTAACGGTGCCGCGGTAGCGGATCACCGCCAGGATGACCCAGGGCGCGGCCGTCAGTCCCAGTGCCGCTTTCCCTTTCGCGCCGGCGAAATCGCCACGGCGGCCGCGGCGCACGGCGTCCAGCGCGGAGGCGGTGGCGTACAGACCCGGCACCTCCGAGGTGGGCCAGCCGAACCAGAACACCAGAACCGCCGCGTAAGGGTTACGGCTCAACGGGCGTAATCCGTTCGCGGCGTTGAGAACTTCAACGGTGGCTCGCGTCAGCGGTCTGGGCGTAAATGCCTGCCGCCGGGCCAGGCGTAGCAGTCGCCGGCCCCTCATGCGCCGCCGACCTGTGATTTCAATTCGGCGCGCAGGATTTTGCCGGTGCTGCCGCGGGGAAGCTCGTCGAGAACCGTAATCTCACGAGGCACCTTGTAGTTGGCCAGGTTCTCCCGGACATGTTGTTTGAGAGTGTCTGCAGTAGCCGAGCCGCCGGGTTCGAGCACCACGAATGCCGCGAGTCGCTGGCCATACTCCTCGTCGTCCACGCCGATCACGGTGGCTTCGGCCACCTCTGGGTGCGTGGCCAGGGTCTTCTCCACTTCGATCGGATAGATGTTCTCGCCCCCGGAGACGATCATTTCGTCGTCGCGGCCGACGACGAACAGCCGGCCGTTGTGATCGAGGTAGCCGACGTCGCCCGACGACATGAACCCCGCGTAAAAGTCTTTGGTGGTACCCGAGGTGTAGCCGTCGAACTGGGTTTCGTTGCGGACGTAGATGCTCCCGACCTCGCCGACCGGGACTTCGTTCAATTCGGAGTCCAGGATGCGGATTTCGGTCCCGTCGGCCGGTTTGCCCGCGGTGTCGGGCGCGGCACGCAGGTCGGCGGGGGTAGCGGTGGCGATCATTCCGGCCTCGGTGGCGTTGTAGTTGTTGTAAATCACGTCGCCGAACTGGTCCATGAACGCGATGACGACGTCGGGGCGCATCCGGGAGCCGGATGCTGCGGCGAAGCGTAATGTCTTGCCGCTGTAGCGGTTCCGCACGTCGTCGGGTAGTTCCATGATGCGGTCGAACATGACCGGCACTACCGCAAGGCCGGTCGCCTGGTAGCGGTCGATGAGGTCCAGGGTGGCTTCCGGGTCGAATTTGCGACGGGTGACCACAGTGCAGGCCAGCGACGACGCCAGCACCAACTGTGAGAACCCCCACGCGTGGAACATCGGCGCCACGATCACAATGGGTTCCTCGGCCCGCCACGGCGTACGATCCAGGATCGCCTTGAGGGTGCCGATGCCGCCGCCACCGCCAGAGTGCTTGGCGCCCTTGGGTGTTCCAGTGGTGCCCGAAGTCAACAGGATTACTTTGCCCTTGTTTCCCGCGCCGCCGGAACGTTGCGGCCGTTGCCCGGTGTGGGCGGCGATGAGCTTCTCCACGGTCAATTCGTGCGGCCGATCGGACCACGCGACAATGCGGGTGGCGTGGGGCCGGTCGGCCAGTGCGCGATCCACCGTGGCGGTGAACTCCTCGTCGTAGACGACGGTATCGACATTTTCCCGCGCCACCACGTCGGCCAGCGCCGGGCCCGCGAACGAGGTGTTGAGCAGCAGAATGTCGGCGCCAATCCTGTTGGCCGCCAATAGGGAATCGACGAAGCCGCGATGATTGCGGCACATGATCCCGACCACCCGCGGCGCTCCGCCCGGCAACCCCTGCAGCGCGGCGGCAAAGGCGTTGCTGCGCTCTTCGAGTTGCCGCCAGGTGAGCATGCCGAGTTCGTCGATAAACCCCGGCTTGTCCGGGCAGCGTTGGGCCGCACCGGCGAAACCCGACGTGAAGCCCATGCCTTCGCGGCGCATTGCGGCGGCGATCTTGACATACTTGTCCGGTCGCATGGGCGCGATCATTCGGGCGCGCCGCATGGTGGTGATCAGCCCGAGGATGTCACTGATGCGAGATGCCATGGCTCAGCCCAGAATCGGGAAACGTCGTTTGGCGGCAAGCTCATTGAGTCCCTGCTGCATCACCGCCCGCACATGCTCGTCGACTTCGTCGACGTCCGGGTCGTCACCGAATTCCTTGGCGATGTCGATCGGTTCCAGCACCTGCATCACGATCTTGGTGGGCAGTGGCACGTTGGGCGGGATGGCGGCGCTGAACCCGAACGGAAAGCCGAACGACAGCGGCAGGATGTCGCTGCGGATCAGGCGTTTCAGGCCGAGTCGCTCGGCCAGCCAGGTGCCGCGGGATAGGTAGAGTTGCGTTTCCTGCCCGCCGACGGACACTGCAGGAACAATGGGTACTCCGGCTTCGATCGCGGTCCGGACATAACCTTTGCGGCCGTTGAAGTCGATGACGTTCTCCGAAAAGGTGGGCCGGTACGCGTCGTAGTCACCACCGGGAAAGACCACCACCACACCGCCGGTGCGCAGCGCCTTGGCGGCATTGTCGCGAGTGGCCCGGATATAGCCGACGCGCCTGAACAGCGGGCCGGTGACGCCCATGAACAAGATGTCGTGGCTCAGTGTGTAGACCGGGCGGTCATAGCCGAGCTGGTCGTAGAAGTCGACGCTGAAGATCGGGACGTCCATCGGGAACATGCCGCCGGAATGGTTGGCCACGACCAGCGCTCCGCCCGGTGGGAACGAATCCAAGCCATGCACCTCGGAGCGGAAATACGTCTTCAACACCGGGCGCATGACGCTGATCATGCGCTGGGTCAAGCCTGGGTCGAATTTCCCGATGTCGTCATTAACCGGGCTATCTGGGCTGTCGCTCACTGAGGCCCCCTTGCCGTCGAGTCACTCGATCGTAGCGACCGCAATCGGCACCCCCCGCAACACGGGCGAAAGTCCCACGCGTAGCCGCACTGGCGGGCACAGTGGGTCACGTGGCCGAAGTTGGTTACGGGCCCATATCGGTGATCGCCCGGCACATGCAGCTGATTCGCGACGACTTCATCGGCGAATTGTTCGACGAGATGAAGGCCGAGATTCAGGGTCTGAATTACGACACCCGGATGACCGACTTGTGGCGGGCAAGCCTGACCGAGAACATCGTCGCGGCCATCCACTATCTGGATCGCGATGTGCCGGCGTCCCTGGTCGAGGCCCCTGCGGCCGCGCTGGCGTACGTGCGGGCGGCTGCGCAGCGAGATGTGCCGCTGTCCGGCCTGGTGCGGGCGCACCGGCTGGGACACGCGAGGTTCCTGGAGGTGGCGATGCAGCAGGTGTCGTCTCTGGAGCCGGCGGTGCGGGTGCCCACGCTCATCGAGCTGGTGAATCGCTCCGCCCGCTTGGTGGACTCGGTGGCCGACCAGCTGATCGTCGCCTATGAGTATGAGCACGATCGCTGGCTGAGCCGTCGCAGCGGCCTGCAGCAGCGGTGGGTCGGCGAGGTGCTTTCGGGTAACCCGGTCGACGTGCCCCGTGCGGAGCGGGCCCTGCGCTATCGGTTGGACGGCGTACACCTCGCGGCGGTGGTGTGGGTGGACGCGACGGTGCCCGCCGGTGAGGTGGTGGCGATTTTCGACTCGGTGCGCTCGTTGCTGGCCGCGGAGCTGGGCGCGTTGGGCAATTCGTTGCTGGTACCGACCGACGAACACGAGGCCCGAATGTGGTTCTCAGTGCGTGACGGCCGCGCCCTGGAGCCGGCGAAACTGCGTACGGCATTCGAATCCGCCGGCATCCGAGCGCGCCTGGCGTGCGGCCGAGTGCAAGAGGGACTGCACGGATTCCGGGCATCGTTGATGCAGGCCGAACGAGTGAAGGCGGTGGCTCTGGCGGGCGGCCGAAGTGGTGGCGGCAGCGGTACCGACAGCGGCATGACCGCAGACCGAGTCGTTTTCTTTCGTGATCTCGCGCCCATAGCGCTGATGGCCGGCGACGTCGACGAGTTGCGGCGCTTCGTGGCCGATGTGCTGGGTGATCTCAGCGTTGACAACGAACGCAATGGCTGGCTACGCGAGACGTTGCGCGAATTTCTGGTCCGCAACCGCAGCTATGTTGCGGCCGCCGAGGCAATGACCTTGCACCGCAACACCATTCAGTACCGGATAGCCCAGGCGATGGAGCTGTGCGGACAGGACCTCGACGATCCCGACGCCGCATTCAAGGTGCAGATGGCGTTGGAGGTCTGCCGGTGGATGGCTCCGGGAGTGCTGCGCGCGGCCAACTAGCCCGTCTTCATGCTGCGCGCACAAAAGCGCTGGTGAGCTTCATCGTCGGCGCATATGGTGCCCAGCGGCTTCGGCGCGTTAGCTATGCCCACACCGCAACACCTAGTCGAGAGATGCGCAGATGGACCAGCCAGCAGCCACCGGCGATCACCGCCAGACGGACTACCTGCTGCGCGTGCTCGGCCAGATCTGCCGCCGGACGAACCGCGGGATCGACCAATACCTGAGGGCCAAGGCCCTCTCTGAAGCCGTCGGCCACAGTGACTACGCCTGTGGCCTTCGGCGCCCGACGGGCATCAACGAGCGGGACCGCCAAACTCTCAAGAGGCTGATCGATTGCCTGCAGCGACGGTTTCCGCCTGATGGCTAGGACGAGGTTCCCCCGATCTCTCGGAGGGCGCGGTCTGGGGATCCGTTAGGACCGCAAGGAATCTGGTGTGGCGGCAGCGCCGAGGAAGCATTCGCGCGTAATGAGGGGTCGCGCAGGATGTCATTCGCGTAGGCGCGCCGCACACCGATGATCGCGCCCTGCCGAGCTGACCGGCGGCCGGATGCACCCGGGCTAGCGCCCGAGTGTTTCCGATCGACCGCCGGCCTTGTGGTTCCGAATAGAGTTTATTGACTAGCTGGTTTCACACCTATCGGGAACGAGGCCGCCATGGGATTCATGTCACCGGAACTTCCGGACGTTGATCACGGCACCTGGCCGACGCTGCCGCGGGCAGCGCGACTACAGGTCGTGACGCGGCACTGGGCTGAACACGGCTTCGGGACACCGTATGCGGTGTATCTGCTCTATCTGCTGAAGATCGGCCTCTACGTCGTGGTCCCAGCCGCGATCATCTCGCTGACACCCGGGCTGGGGGGACTGAGCCGCATCGCCGACTGGTGGACACAACCGATCGTCTACCAGAAAGTCATTGTCTTCACGCTGCTGTTCGAGGTGCTGGGCCTTGGCTGCGGGTCCGGGCCGCTGACCGGACGGTTCATGCCGCCGATCGGCGGGGTTCTATACTGGTTGCGGCCCAAGACAATTCGGCTACCGGCGTGGCCCGATAAGGTCCCCTTTACTCGCGGCGATTCGCGTACCGTCGTCGATGTCGGCCTCTATGCAATCGTGTTGATCAGCGCGGTGTGGGCACTGCTGTCACCCGGGCATGGCGGCTCGGTCACCGGTACCGGTGACGTCGGTCTGATCAACCCCGTCGTGGTGATCCCGCTCATCGTGTCGCTGGCGCTACTGGGTCTGCGCGACAAAACCATTTTCTTAGCCGCGCGCGGCGAGCACTACTGGCTCAAATTGTTCGTGTTCTTCTTCCCGTTCATCGATCAGATCGCGGCATTCAAGATCATCATGCTTTGCCTGTGGTGGGGGGCGGCGACTTCGAAGCTCAACCACCATTTCCCTTACGTGGTAGCAGTGATGACTAGCAACAACGCGCTGTTGCGGCCCAAGCTGTTCAACCCGATAAAGCACATGCTCTACCGCGACCACATCAACGACCTACGGCCCACCTGGTTGCCGAAGGTGATGGCCCATGTCGGGGGCACCACGGCGGAATTCATCGTCCCGACGGTTCTGGTGTTCGTCGCCGGCGATCAACCGTGGCGGTGGTTCCTCATCGGGTTCATGGTGATCTTCCACCTCAACATCATTTCCAATCTCCCGATGGGAGTTCCGTTGGAGTGGAACGTGTTCTTTATCTTCTCGCTGTTCTACCTATTCGGACACTACGGCGCCATCAAGGCGACCGACCTTCGATCGCCGCTGCTGCTGGCCATCATTATCGTCGCGGTGGCCGTCGTAATCGCGGGAAACATGTTCCCCGAGAAGATTTCGTTCCTGCCGGCGATGCGCTACTACGCCGGCAATTGGGCGACCAGCCTGTGGTGCTTCCGGGCGGGCGCGGAGGAAAAGGTCGATGCCGACGTGGTTAAAAGCTCTGCGCTCGTTGTCAATCAGCTGGCCCGGCTCTACGGCCCGGAGACCGCCGAAGTAATGGCGGACAAGGTGGGCGCGTTCCGCGCGATGCATATCCATGGCCGGGCGCTCAATGGCCTGTTACCGCGAGCGATCAGCAACGAGGCCGACTACAAGGTCCGCGAGGGCGAGATTGTCGCCGGACCCCTGGTCGGGTGGAACTTCGGTGAAGGTCACCTGCACAACGAGCAGCTGCTTGAGGCGGTACAGCGCCGGTGCAACTTCGAGGACGGCGACCTTCGCGTCATCGTCTTGGAGGGCCAACCGATCCATATTCAGAAGCAGTGGTACCGCATCCTTGACGCCAAGACCGGATTGATCGAGGCGGGCTATGTCACCATCGCGGACATGGCGTCGCGTCAGCCGTGGCCCGAGCCGGGTGACGAGTTCCCGGTCCACCTTACGACGCAACCTGCTCTGCACGGAGAATCATGACCAAAGCGGTTGTCGTAGGTGCCGGACCCAACGGCCTGGCCGCGGCGATCCACCTGGCACGCAACGGTATTGACGTACAGGTGCTGGAGGCGCGTGACACCATCGGTGGGGGAGCGCGGTCGGGTGAATTGACGGTGCCCGGGGTTATTCACGACCACTGCTCGGCGTTTCATCCGCTGGGCGTGGGTTCACCGTTCTGGCAGGAGATCGACCTGCAAAGCTACGGGCTGAGGTGGCAGTGGCCGGAAATCGACTGCGCGCACCCGCTCGATGACGGCACCGCCGGTGTGCTGTTCCAGTCGATCGAGGCGACCGCGGCGCGAATGGGATCCGATGGCAAACGGTGGCGGCTGGCCGTCGGCGACCTTGCTGAAGGATTCGATGAGCTGGCCGCCGACCTGCTTCGCCCGGTGATCAACATTCCGCGCCACCCGATCCGGCTGGCCCGGTTCGGTCCCCGTGCGGTGCTGCCGGCCACGTTCCTGGCGCGCTGGTTTCGTACCGAGCAGGCGCGTGCGCTGTACGGCGGCGCGGCCGCGCACGTCTACACCCGGCTGGACCGCCCGCTGACCGCCTCGCTCGGGTTGATGATCCTGGCCAGCGGCCACCGTTACGGCTGGCCCGTCGCGCAGGGCGGATCGGGATCGATCGCCCGGGCGCTCGGTGCCGCCCTGGAGGCGCACGGCGTAGACGTCGCCACCGGCGTCACCGTCAGCTGCCGCCGCGACATTCCCGACGTCGACATCGTCCTGCTCGACCTCAGCCCGGCTCAGGTGCTGGCGATTTACGGCGATTGCATGCCCAGCCGGATCAGGCGTTCGTATCTGCGCTACCGCGAGGGGTCCTCGGCGTTCAAGGTGGACTTCGCCATCGAGGGTGATATTCCGTGGACCAATCCCGACTGCGGGCGCGCCGGCACCGTTCACCTGGGCGGCACGTTCTCCGAGATTGCCGACACCGAACGCCAGCGCGCACAAGGAAATATGGTGCAACGACCGTTCGTCCTGCTGGGCCAGCAGTACCTAGCCGACCCGTCGCGCTCGGCGAGCAATATCAACCCGATCTACGCCTACGCGCACGTGCCGTTCGGCTACACCGGCGACGCCACCGCCGCTGTGGTGAACCAGATCGAGCGGTTCGCCCCCGGGTTCCGGGACCGTGTCGTCGCATCGGTTAGCAAATCCACCGCCGAGTTACAGGCCTATAACCCCAGCTACATCGGCGGCGACATAATCGGCGGTGCCAATGACCGGCTGCAGGTAATCTTCCGGCCGCGCATAGCCCTTGACCCCTACGCGATCGGGGTGCCCGGGGTCTACCTCTGTTCCCAGTCGGCACCGCCGGGGGCCGGAATCCATGGCTTGAGCGGCTACTACGCGGCCGAGTCGGCGCTGCGCTGGTCGCGCAAGCGCTAGCCGGTCAACCCCGGTGATCCGCCTCAGCCCGCCGCACCCGTAGGTCCGGGCGAAATGGGCTGGCCAGGCGCGGGCCCGCCGGCCGGAGCCGGACTCGTCGGCTCCTTCCCGGCCTTGGACATGTCGATGATTGGCGCGCCGGCGGGCAGCGGTGCACCCGCACCGCCGAGGACCACCAACGGAGTACCAGCAGGCAGCACGGGGGCTACGGCAGCTCCCGCCGGCACCGGTACGGCGGCCGGGACGGGGGCGACACCCGGTATGGGGGCGACGGCCGGCACCGGCGCGACCGCCGGGATCGGGGCGACGCCGGGGATGGGGGCCACCGCGGGGATAGGCGCCACCGCTGGAATGGGCGCCACCGCTGGGATAGGCGCCACCGCTGGTACTGGGGCGACAGCCGGCACCGGCGCGACGGCCGGGACCGGGGCGACGGCCGGAACCGGGGCGACGGCCGGGACGGGGGCAACACCTGGAACTGGTGCAACTTCCGGTACAACCGCAATCAGCGGGGCACCCGCCGGCACCGCTGCACCGCCCGGCCCGGGCACCACCATCGGAACGCCTGACATGTCGGTGAGTGGAGCGGCGCCTGGAGCGCACGTGCCGGCGGCCGCCGGCCCACCGCCAGGTGTGGCTCCGCCGCCGGGTGTCGCGCCACCTCCGGCGCCGCCGGTTCCCGCTCCGCCGCCGCCGCCCGCACCGCCGTAGGCACAGCACATTGCCGGCCCACCTGCCGCACCTGCGCCTCCGCCGCCGGCTGCCGGGGCACCCGCGGCGGGTGCACCCTCTCCCGACATTCCTTGCATGCACGCGTATCCGCCGCCCGTTATCAGCGGAGTGGCCCCCGCAACAGGGCTCAGCGAGATCGCAGCGCCGCACAAGCCGGCGCCGGCAGCAATGACTTTGAAGTTGAATCGATCAAAGATCGTCATCAACGTCAACTCCTTTTATTCGCGCTCACCTATTCCGCGTTCATGTGGCCACGCAGCACCGCGTCTTACCGACGTCGCTGCTTGACGACCGCCCAATTGTTAGCCGCCGACGTGATACTCAACACGCGCCGCACCGTGCCGTTTCCAAATGGTGACGTTTGGCCCGCGATAGCCGGATAAACCGGATAAAACCCGCCGGCGGACTCTGCCGGCTGCTCTTGTTGCCTGCTCAGGCGGTCGATTCTGCCAATAGCTCGCTGTCACAGCGCCTTACGTGGCCGGTTCGGGGTGTGCTTTGCGCCACACCGCGGCGGTTTAACCGCGGGGCCTTTGGTGAATCACATAAGGTTTCGCTCAGAAGGGCATCACGGATGGTTGTCACATACGTCCGTCGGTGCCCTTCAACCATTTCTGCCCAGCCCGGTCGCGGTTTGGTCGGCTCATCTAGGCTGACGGCCAGCAGTTGTTCAACCGAAGACCACGAGGGAGAGACAAGTGACGGTCCGGGTAGGCATCAATGGGTTTGGTCGAATCGGACGCAACTTCTACCGGGCCCTATTGGCCCAGAAGGAGCAGGGTCCCGGTTTTGCGGGGGCTGACATCGAGGTAATCGCCGTCAACGACATCACCGACAACAACACGTTGGCGCACCTGCTCAAATTCGACTCCATCCTGGGCCGGCTGCCTTACGACGTCAGCCTCGAAGGCGGAGACACCATTGTCGTCGGGCCCCACAAGATCAAGGCGCTCGAAGTCAGGGAAGGCCCTGCCGCACTCCCGTGGGGCGACTTGGGCGTCGACGTCGTCGTCGAATCCACCGGCTTGTTCACCAACGCGGCGAAGGCAAAAGGCCATCTGGACGCCGGCGCCAAGAAGGTGATCATCTCTGCGCCTGCCACCGACGAGGACATCACCATCGTGCTGGGCGTCAACGACGACAAGTACGACGGCAGCCAGAACATCATCTCCAACGCCTCGTGCACCACGAACTGCCTTGCACCGCTGGCGAAAGTGCTCGACGACGAGTTCGGCATCGTCAGAGGTCTGATGACCACCATTCACGCCTACACCCAGGACCAGAACCTGCAGGACGGCCCGCACAAGGATCTGCGCCGGGCTCGGGCCGCGGCGCTCAACATCGTGCCCACCTCCACCGGCGCGGCCAAGGCCATCGGCCTGGTGATGCCCAACCTCAAGGGCAAACTGGACGGTTACGCGCTGCGGGTTCCGATCCCCACCGGCTCGGTCACCGACCTGACCGCGGAGTTGTCCAAGTCGGCCAGTGCCGAGGAGATCAATGCGGCGATGAAGGCCGCCGCCGACGGCCCGATGAAGGGCATCTTGAAGTACTACGACGCGCCGATCGTCTCCAGTGACATCGTCACCGACCCGCACAGCTCGATCTTCGATTCGGGCCTGACCAAGGTGATCGCCAACCAGGCCAAAGTGGTGTCCTGGTACGACAACGAGTGGGGTTACTCCAACCGGCTCATCGATCTGGTCGCGCTGGTCGGCAAGTCGCTCTAACCGTGACCATCCCAACTCTCAAAGACCTTGTCGCCGAAGGTGTTGCGGGTCGCAGCGTGCTGGTGCGCTCCGATCTCAATGTCCCGCTAGACGAGGACGGCGCGATCACCGACCCCGGCCGGATCACCGCATCGGTGCCGACGCTGAAAGCGCTGCTGGACGCCGGCGCCCGGGTGGTTATCGCCGCTCACCTGGGACGTCCCAAGGACGGGCCCGACCCGAAGCTGTCGTTGGCGCCGGTCGCCGCGGCGCTCGGCGAGCAACTGGGCCGGCACGTGCAGTTGGCAGGTGATGTCGTGGGCACTGACGCGCTTGCCCGCGCCGAAGGCCTGACTGACGGCGACGTCCTACTGCTGGAGAACATCCGCTTCGACAAGCGCGAAACCAGCAAAGACGACGGCCAGCGCCTTGCGCTGGCTGAACAGCTGGCCGAATTGGTCAGCCCGGGAGGCGCTTTCGTATCCGACGGCTTCGGCGTGGTGCACCGCAAGCAAGCCTCGGTCTACGACATCGCGACGCTGCTGCCGCACTACGCCGGAAAATTGGTTGCCGACGAAATCAAGGTGCTCGAGCAGTTGACCAGTTCCACCGAGCGGCCTTATGCGGTGGTGCTCGGCGGGTCGAAGGTGTCGGACAAGCTCGGCGTTATCGAGTCGCTGGCCACCAAAGCCGACAGCATCGTGATCGGCGGCGGCATGTGCTTCACTTTCCTGGCGGCACAAGGGTTTTCGGTGGGCAAGTCGCTGCTGGAGACCGAGATGATCGACACCTGCCGCAGGTTACTGGACACTTACCACGACGTGCTGCGGCTACCGGTCGACATCGTGGTGACCGAGAAGTTCGACGCCGAATCGCCACCCCAGACCGTGGAAGCAGGCGCCATCCCGGACGACTTGATGGGCCTGGACATCGGGCCGGGCTCGGTCAAGCGGTTCGCCAAGCTGTTGTCCAACGCCCAGACCGTCTTCTGGAACGGGCCGATGGGCGTGTTCGAATTCCCGGCTTATGCCGCGGGTACCAGGGGTGTGGCCGAGGCGATCGTCACCGCGACCGGCAAGGGAGCTTTCAGCGTGGTCGGCGGCGGCGACTCGGCGGCCGCGGTGCGGGCCCTCGGCATCTCGGAGGGTTCGTTCTCGCACATCTCGACTGGCGGCGGCGCATCGCTGGAATACCTTGAGGGCAAAGCGCTTCCGGGCATTCAGGTGCTTGGCCGCGAGCAGCCCGACCAAAAAATGGGGGAGGAGAATTCGTGAGCCGCAAGCCACTGATCGCCGGCAACTGGAAGATGAACCTCAACCATTTCGAGGCGATCGCGCTGGTGCAAAAAATCGCGTTCTCGTTGCCGGACAAGTACTACGACAAGGTCGATGTGACGGTGATCCCGCCGTTCACCGACCTGCGCAGCGTGCAGACCCTGGTCGACGGCGACAAGCTGCGGCTGACCTATGGTGCCCAGGATCTTTCCCAACACGACTCCGGCGCCTATACCGGTGAAATCAGCGGTGCGTTCCTGGCCAAACTGGGCTGCAGCTTCGTGGTCGTGGGGCACTCCGAGCGGCGCACGTATCACAACGAGGACGACACACTGGTGTCCGCCAAGGCCAAGGCCGCGCTCAAGCACGAGCTGACGCCGATCGTCTGCATCGGGGAGCACCTCGAGGTGCGCGAGGCCGGAAACCACGTGTCCCACAACGTCGAACAGCTACGTGGCTCGCTGGCCGGATTGTCGGCCGAGCAGATCTCCCAGGTCGTCATCGCCTACGAGCCGGTCTGGGCGATCGGCACCGGGCGCGTCGCCAGCGCAGCGGACGCCCAAGAAGTGTGCGCGGCCATCCGGCAGGAGTTGGCATCGCTGGCCTCATCGGAGATTGCTGAATCGGTGCGGGTGCTTTACGGCGGCTCGGTGAACGCGAAGAACGTCGGCGAGCTTGTCGGCCAAAACGACATCGATGGCGGCCTGGTCGGAGGCGCATCCCTGGACGGGGAGCAATTCGCCACGCTGGCGGCCATCGCCGCCGGTGGGCCGCTGCCCTAGGCGCCCCGCCGCTGCCGGCCGGCGGTCACCCGCCCGCGAGTGGGCGTGACATCACCCTGGGCGTAACACCGTACCGGGGCACGACGCCACCGCGTCCGGTCCCCGTTTGAGCCAGCCCCGGCATCCCCGGCACCCCTGGCGCGGCAACGTCGCCGGCCGGCAGCGTCGTCATCGGGGTGCCCTGTAATGCCCTTACCGGGTTGACCCCGGGCGCGGTCCACGAAGGCGGCACCGACATTTGCCCGACGTAACCGGAGCCACGCAATGTCGCGGATACCTCGCCAAGTCCGCTGCCCAGCCCGCCCCGGGACACCGCATCGGCGATGGTCTTGACCGAATTCGTCAGTGGTCCGAGCTCGCTGGGCAGGGCGTCGGCCGCCGGAGCTGCGGCGGCGCCCAGGATGCCCAAATTCTTCTCCGCCCCAATGAGCCCGGTACCCATCGAATTGATGTTGTTGATCGAGCTGATCGTTGCGTAGAAAGCCATGATGCCGTCGAGGAAGGTGAAATCGTCGCTGACGATAGAGGGCATCGGCAACGCGTTGATGAATTCGCCTGCCCCGACGAGAAATGGCGTCAGCTCGGGTGCGATCGGTATGAGTAACGTCCCGATCTCTATGAGCAGGTCCCCGATCCAGTTGCCGTCGTCGGCGACGGCGCCCGCAGTGGCTTGGGCAACTGCCGTGGCCTGCGCCGGCAGGCCGGCTGGGTTGGTCGTCTGCTGTGGGGAGGTGAATGGCGTCAATGTCATTGCGGCCAAGGAGGTTCCGGCGTAGTCGTGCATCGCGATGGCATCCGTGGCCCACATCTGCGCATAAGCGAACTCCGTGGCGGCGATCGCCGTCGCGTGTTGACCGAAGAAGTTCGTTGCGATCAGCCACATCAGCTGCGCGCGGTTGGCCGCGACAGCCTCCGGTGGCACGGTCATCTCGAAAGCCTGCTCGTATGCCAGCGCGGCCGTCGTAGCCTGCACGGCAGTCTGCTGGGCGTGCGCGGAGGTGGCATCGAGCCACTCGATATAGGGGACCGCTGCGGCGATCATCGCCATCGCCGACGGACCCTGCCACTGGAAACTGGTGAGCTCCGATATCACCGATCTGTAGCCCTGCGCGGTGGCCTGCAATTCGGTGGAAACCCGCGCCCAGCTCTTGGCGGCGGCCCGCAGTGAGACCGACCCCGGGCCGGTGTAGATCAACTGGGAGTTGATTTCCGGCGGTAACATCGCAAAATCGGTGAACATTGCTCGATGCCTCCTTGGTCGGGTGCGGTGTATGCGGCCCAGCTGGGCGCGGCCGAACGCCACGCCGGAACTCATGTAGGCCCGGTGCGGGCGTGTGACTTGTGTTGAACTCAGGGGTCCAGGCGACTCGGGCTCTTTGTCGTTAGCGACACCCTTTCCGAGGACCGGCTATTACTTTTGCCGGACCATAAATCCCACGGAGTATCGCCACGATCAACAATATCTTTGGTGAATGATTTTAATTTCGTGGGGCAATTTGATGAATGACCGTCGCTATGTACAAAGCTTGGACAGCCGGGCCCGCGCGGCACCCCAGCTGCAGTGCGGCGATGTACAAAATTTTTACAAGCCATCGGCTGCTCGGGAAGGCCGCCCACTATTCGAAAAGCGGATTGCATAATTCCCGTTTCACAAAGCGCATTCCACTTGGCTATCGGATGGCTGAACGGGCGCATTCTCGTCGCGGTCAGCAGGACCGCTGCCCGGGCTTGGTAGGCTGCCGGTCATGGAATTGGCTCTGCAGATCACCTTGGTGGTCACCAGCGTGCTGGTGGTGTTGCTGGTGCTGCTGCACCGCGCCAAGGGTGGCGGTCTGTCGACGCTGTTCGGCGGCGGCGTGCAGTCAAGCCTGTCTGGTTCCACCGTGGTGGAGAAGAACCTGGACCGGTTGACGCTGTTCATCACCGGCATCTGGCTGGTCAGCATCATCGGTATGGCTCTGCTGATCAAATACCGCTGACGCTGACGGCCGGTTGATCGCGATCTGACGGGGGTTGGGGTCTACCCCGGCGCTCCGGGCGTGCCGAACAACTGTCCGCCGTTGCCGCCGACGCCGCCGGGAGCACCGGAGCCGCCCGTGCCGCCGTTGCCGCCGTTACCGATCTGTCGAGCGTTGCCGCCGTTGCCGCCGTTGCCGCCGGCACCGACGTTGATCGCGCCCTGGCCGCCGCCGCCCCCATTGCCGCCATTGCCGTACAGCAACCCGCCTGTGCCTCCGTTGCCGCCGCTCCCGCCGGTTGCGCTTTGACTGCTGTTGACAGCCTCGCCCGCGGCGCCGCCTACGCCACCGGTGCCGCCGGCGCCGATCAGCTGGGCGTCACCGCCGGCCCCGCCGACTCCACCGCTCCCGCCAACACCGTTATTGCCCGGAGCAGCGCCGCCGGTCCCTCCGATCCCGCCGGCGCCGCCATTGCCGTACAGCATCCCGGCGACACCACCGGTCCCGCCGGCTCCGCCGGCTCCGCCGGTGCCCGTATTGCCCGCGGCCTTGCCGCCGGCATTGCCCGCTCCACCGGTCCCACCGTTGCCGGACAGGATCCCGCCGGCGCCGCCAGATCCACCGGTCCCGCCGGCACCGCCGATGCCCGAGCCGCTGGTGGCGGCGCCACCTTGTCCGCTCGTTCCGCCCGTCCCCCCGTCGCCGAACAGTCCGGCATTGCCGCCGTTACCACCAACGCCACCGGTGCCGCCGCTGCCGAGGAAGGTACCGCCGGCCCCACCGGCGCCGCCGGAACCGCCGGCGCCGCCGTGGCCGTATAGCATCCCGCCCGTCCCGCCGGCGCCGCCGTGGCCCCCGGTACCGCCAAAGCCGGAGAGGGCACCGGTGTTGCCGTTCCCGGCCGCGCCGCCGGCCCCGCCGGCACCGCCGTCACCGAACAACCCGGCGGCGCCACCGTTGCCGCCCGTGCCGCCGGTGCCTCCGATCAGGATGCCGTTGTCGCCGCCGGCGCCACCTTGTCCACCGATTCCGGCGATGCCCTGCAGCAGTCCGGCGGTACCGCCATTGCCACCGTTGCCGCCGACCCCGGCGCTGGCAGTGGACAAGTCCAGCCGACCGACGCCGCCGGCGCCGCCGCTACCGCCGTTGCCGAGTAGTCCGGCGGCGCCGCCGTTACCGCCGTTGCCGCCGTTGATTGAGGCGGTTGGGGAGGTCAACCCGTTGCCGCCGTTGCCGCCGGCGCCGCCGTTGCCGTACAGCACTCCGCCGTGGCCGCCGCTGCCGCCGGCCGCACTGGCGCCGCCGGTCCCGCCGGCCCCGCCGGCTCCGATCAGGCCGGCGTCGCCGCCCCGGCCGCCGGCCACCTTCGCCGTGGTGCTGTCCCAGCCGTGACCACCATTGCCGTAGAGCAATCCGCCCGCCCCTCCGTTGGGGTTCGAGGCGGTGCCTGCCGCGCCGTCGCCGATCAGCGGCCGCCCGAACAGCGTCTGGGCGGGTGCATTGACCGCGTTGAGCAGGTCCTGCATGGGTGAGGCGGCGGCCGCCTCAGCGCTTGCATACGCTCCTCCGGCGCTACTCAGTGCCTGTGTGAACTGTTTATGAAATGTCGAAACTTGAGTGCTCAGCACTTGATATGCCTGCGCGTGCCCGGAGAACAGCGACGCCACCGCTGACGACACCTCATCCGCTCCGGCCCTCAGCACACTGGTAGTCGGAAGCGCTGCTGCCAGATTTGCCGCGCTTAAAGCCGAGCCCAGGCGTTCTAAGTCCGTGGCCGACGCTGTAAACATCTCCGGTGCAGCCAAAACGTACGACATCGCCGTCCCTTCCCAAGCCCGAACATGGATCTCGACAGGTGGCTACACGGTAGCCAGTTCGCGATGAGGTTTTGGCGTTTCCCGGAACAACCGACCGCCCTCGTGCGTCGGTCGCTGACCTACCAGAAGGAGCGAAGTATCCGATCGGCACCGATACTGGGTCACATGGTTGAGGCTCCCGACAGCGCACTGGAACCCATCGGCGACGTCCACCGGACGAAAGTCGGACGCGAGGCGACCGAGCCGATGCGCGCCGACATCAGATTGCTCGGCGCCATCCTCGGCGACACCATCCGTGAGCAGAACGGCGACGAGGTGTTCGAACTCGTTGAGCGGGCTCGGGTGGAATCTTTTCGGGTGCGGCGCTCCGAGATCGACCGCACCGAAATGTCGCGCATGTTCGACGGCATCGATATCCATCAGGCGCTGCCGGTCATCCGCGCGTTCACGCATTTCGCATTGCTGGCCAACGTCGCCGAGGACATCCACCGAGAGCGCCGCCGCGGTGTTCACGTCGCCGCCGGTGAGCCGCCGCAAGACTCGAGCCTGGCCGCGACCTACCTGAAACTTGATGGCGCCGAACTGGATTCGGACACCGTTGCCGAGGCCCTCAAAGGTGCGCTGGTTTCTCCGGTCATCACCGCACATCCCACCGAAACCCGGCGGCGCACCGTGTTCGTCACCCAGCACCGCATCACCGAATTGATGCGGCTGCACGCGGAGGGGCACACCGAGACCGCTGACGGCCGTCCCGTCGAATCGGAGTTGCGCCGCCAGGTGCTGACCTTGTGGCAGACCGCCCTGATCCGGCTTTCCCGACTGCAGATCAGTGACGAGATCGCCGTCGGGCTGCGGTTGTACCCGTCGGCGTTCTTCGAGGTGATTCCGCAGGTCAACGCCGAAGTGCGGCAGGCCCTGCGGCAACGCTGGCCGGAGGCCGATCTGCTGTCCGGGCCTATCCTGCAGCCCGGCTCCTGGATCGGGGGAGACCGCGACGGAAACCCGAACGTCACCGCCGACGTGGTACGGCTGGCCTCCGGCGGCGCGGCGTTCACCGCGCTGTCGCACTACCTGGCCGAACTCGACCAACTCGAGCAGGAGTTGTCGATGTCGTCGCGGCTGCTGAAGGTGACCGACGAGCTGGCCGCACTGGCCCAGGGATGCGAGGACAACGCCCGTGCCGACGAGCCGTACCGGCGCGCGCTGCGGGTGATCCGCGCCCGCTTGAGCGCGACGGCCAACGAAATTCTGGATCAGCAACCGCAGCATCTGCTCGATCTGGGCCTGTCGCGGTATGCCACGCCCGCCGAATTGCGGAGCGATCTCGACGTCATCGATGCGTCGCTACGTATGCACGGCAGCGCGCTGCTGGCCGACGACCGGCTGGCCTTGCTGCGAGAAGGCGTGCACGTCTTCGGTTTCCACTTGTCCGGCCTGGATATGCGGCAGAACTCCGACGTGCACGAGGAGGTGGTCGGCGAGCTGCTGGCCTGGGCCGGTGTGCACCCGGACTACAGTTCGCTGCCCGAAGAACAGCGCGTCGAGCTGCTGGTCGCCGAACTCAGCACCCGCCGTCCACTGATCGGCGACCGGGCGCGCCTCTCCGACCTGGCCCGAAGCGAGCTGGACATCATCGCAGCCGCCACCCATGCGGTCGAAACATACGGTCCCGCAGCCGTTCCCAACTATGTGATCTCCATGTGCCGATCGGTATCGGACATGCTGGAAGCGGCGATCCTGCTGAAAGAGGGCGGCCTGCTGGACGCCTCCGGCGATGAACCGTATTGTCCGGTTGGCATCTCGCCGCTGTTCGAGACGATCGACGATCTGCACAACGGCGCGACCATTCTGCAGGCGATGCTGGAACTTCCGCTGTACCGGGCGCTCGTCGCGGCCCGTGGAGAATCTCAAGAGGTGATGCTCGGGTACTCCGATTCCAACAAGGACGGGGGGTATCTCGCCGCCAACTGGGCGGTCTACCGCGCCGAACTCGCACTGGTGGAAACCGCCCGCAAGAACGGAATCCGGTTGCGGCTCTTCCATGGTCGCGGCGGTACCGTCGGGCGCGGCGGGGGGCCGAGTTATCAGGCCATCCTGGCGCAGCCACCCGGAGCGGTGAACGGCTCGCTGCGTCTCACCGAGCAGGGTGAGGTGATCGCCGCCAAGTACGCCGAGCCGCAGGTGGCGCGGCGCAATCTGGAGAGCCTGTTGGCGGCCACCCTGGAATCGACGCTGCTGGATGTCGAGGGCCTCGGGGAGGCGGCCGAGCCGGCGTATGCGGTTCTCGACGAGGTGGCCACCCTGGCGCAGCGTTCTTACGCCGAATTGGTCCATGACACACCGGGTTTCGTCGAGTACTTCAAGGCTTCCACACCGGTCAGCGAGATCGGGTCGCTGAATATCGGTAGCCGGCCGACGTCACGGAAACCGACCGAGTCGATCTCGGACCTGCGCGCGATCCCCTGGGTGCTGGCCTGGAGCCAGTCGCGAGTGATGCTGCCGGGCTGGTACGGCACCGGTACGGCGTTTGAGCAGTGGATAGGGGCAGGCTCGGACAGCGAAGAAGAACGGCTGGCAACGCTGCACGAGCTATATCAGCGCTGGCCCTTCTTCCGCAGCGTGCTTTCCAACATGGCGCAGGTGCTGGCCAAGAGCGACCTGGGTCTGGCCGCGCACTACTCCGAGCTGGTGGCCGACGAATCGTTGCGGCGCAGGGTTTTTGACAAGATCGTCGACGAGCATCACCGAACCATCGCAATGTACAAGCGGATCACCGGCGAGGATGACCTGCTGGCCGACAATCCGGCGCTGGCGCGTTCGGTGTTCAACCGGTTCCCATATCTGGAGCCGCTGAATCACCTGCAGGTGGAGTTGTTGCGCCGTTATCGCGGCGGTGAAGACGACGAATTGGTGCAGCGTGGCATCCTGCTGACGATGAATGGACTGGCCAGCGCGCTGAGAAACAGTGGGTGACAGTGCGGCTCAACAGACCGCGACAACCGGTGCCGGGCGGCTCGCCTCGGGGGACGGGCGGTCCAATTCGCGCAGCGAAGGCAGCGCGCAAGCAATCAGGCCGGTCAGCGTGATCGGCACCGACAGCGCCAGGAATGTCGTGGTAAGTCCTGCCGCGTCGGTCAACGGACCGGCCAGCAATAGGCCCAGCGGGCCTGCGGCGTAGGGCAGCGAGGTCATCACCCCGACCACCCGGCCGCGCAGCTGGCGCGGGGCCCGGGTCTGCATCACGAAGTTGTAGATCGGCCGCATGGGCCCGTAGACCAGCCCGATCACCGCGCAGAGCAGCAGGATAACCGGCAACGGCGGTAGCACTGAGATCGCCGCCATCGCCACACCCAGAGTCAGCGTCGCGACCAGCATCACCGGACGCCGGCGCATCTGCTTCGACAACACCGCGTAGCCCACTGCCCCTGCCAGACCACCAACGGCGAGTGACATCAATACCCAACCCAGCTGGGCGGGCTGGTGCCGGTCGGTGAAGTACTTCGGAAACAGCACGCTCTCTATTGGCAGGTACAGCGAGGTGACGCACAGATCAATGAGTGCCAGCGCGCGCAGCACCCGCAGCCTCCAGACGAAACGCAGCCCCTCGGTGATGCCGGACGCCAGCCCTTGTGGACGCGTCGTATGACTCGGCTTGTCGGCGCCGTCCAGCCGTAATGGGGCCGTGGTGAGGATGGACGCGGCGAACGTCGCGGCGGTGATCCACATCGTGGTGACGCCGCCGACTGTGGCGATCATCAAGCCGCCCATCCCCGGACCCACGATGAAGGCCAGGTTGATGATCGCCTCGTAGCTGCTGTTAACCCGGTCCAGCGACCAGCCCGCCTGCGCGGCGGCCTCGGGCAGCATCGAGTCGCGCGCCGTCATTCCCGCTGGGCCGAAGGCGGCGGTGCACGCCGCCAACACAGCCAGCACTGCGGCATTGACCGCGCTGCCGCCGAACAGCCACGCGATAGTCGGAACGGCGGCCACCGAGGTACCGGACAAGAAATCGGAGACCAGCGAAACCCGTCGGCGGCCGAAGTAGTCCACCGCGGTGCCGGCAATCAGCGTAGAGAACAGCAGGGGCAACGCGGCCGCACAGGCAACGATCGACGCCTGGCCCGCGCTGTCTTGTCGTTGCAATACCAGCCAGGGAAAGGCAACTATCGAAACGCCGTCGCCCGTCGAGGCCATCAGGGTGGCGAACAAGATCATCAACACCGGTTTTCGGCTGCTGTCCCTCATCGATGGTGGCGCACTTTCACGCCAACGCGGCTCCGGCGGTCAGCGTGCTGCACGTGCCCGTCGGGCTTTCGGACGATGCGGTTCGACGATCCGGGACAGCTCGGCTCCTATGACCTGCCGCAGTTCGGCCTCGCTCAGGTCGTCGATGCCGGTGGCTTTGCGCAGCACGGGTTCGAATAGCCGCCAACCGAATTGCAGCGCAAGCGCATTGGCGACTGCGATCCTGGCGCTCGCGTCGCTGTCATGGCGCGGACGCACATTGTCGAGGAGCTGGTTGACGGTCGGGAAGGATTTCTGCAGCTGGTCGGCCGGATAGCCGTCGAGCAGCGTGCGGGCCAAGACCCGCATGTGTAGATCCACGGCCCGGTCGACGACGTCGGCGGGCGCCTCGGAGTGCAGCACCTCGGCCATATTCGTGCCCAGGTGTTCGAGCACCGCACCGACCAGCTGCTCCTTATTGCCGATGTAACGAAACACCAACCCCTGGTTGACTTTTGAGCGAGTGGCGATGTCTCGGATGGATGTCGCTGCCGGGCCGCGCTCGGCGAACAAGTCGCTGGCGGCGTCCAGGATTGCAGCCACCATCCGTTCGCGCCCCTTAGGCATCTTCCGGGCCGGGGTTGCCGATTTGGTAGTCATGTGACTACCATACCCAATCTGGTAGTCGTTTGACTACTCCCGCCGCCTCAGGAGTATCTCGCTTATATGACGATTGAATTGACATCAAGGTCGGTCCGTACCCCGGGTTGGTGCGAGAAGCGTTGGCCGACGGGCTCGTTGAGCCCACGGATGGCCGAGTATGTGAGTCAGAAAACACCGGTCACGCCGTGTCTGATCCTGGATCTTGATGTCGTCGCAGCGCGGTACCGGGCGCTGGCCAAAGAGCTTCCGCACGCGGATATCTATTACGCGGTCAAGGCCAATCCGCAGCCCGAAGTGATCGCGTTGCTGGCCCGGCTCGGGTCCTGCTTTGATGTGGCGAGCCCGGCGGAGGTGGAGCTGTGTCTGCGCCTTGGTGCGCGACCCGAATCGCTGTCCTACGGCAACACGACAAAAAAGCGCAGCGACATCCGGTTCGCATTCCAGCGCGGGGTCAGGTTGTTTGCCGTGGACAGCTGCGGCGAGGTGGAAAAGGTCGCCGAGGAAGCGCCGGGCAGCGACGTCTTCTGCCGGATTCTCACCTCAGGGCAGGGGGCGCAATGGCCACTGAGCCGAAAGTTCGGCTGTGCCTCCGATATGGCCGCCGATCTCCTGGTACGGGCCCGTGACCTCGGCCTCAATCCGCGCGGCGTGAGTTTTCACGTCGGATCCCAGCAGGGTGACGTCTCGCAGTGGGGGAAAGCGCTTAGGCGGGTCCGCAAGGTGTTCGACCGTGCCGCCGCGGCGGGGCTCAACCTCGACCTGATCAATTTGGGCGGCGGATTCCCTGCCCAGTATGTCGACAAGATTCCGCCGATCGCGGTCTATGGCAAGGCCATTCGGGACGCACTCGGGGCTCGCTTTCCGGCTGGGCTGCCGCGGCTGATGGTGGAACCCGGCCGCTACATCGTCGGTGACGCCGGTGTGCTCTTCAGCGAAGTCATCTTGGCGTCGCGCAAAGGATATGAAGACGACGAACGCTGGGTGTACATCGACGTGGGTGTGTTCGGCGGCTTGGCCGAGACGTTAGACGAGGCCATTCGCTATCGCATCGTTACCAACCGCGACGAAAGCCGCAGCGGCCCAGTGGTTCTGGCCGGCCCGACGTGCGACAGTGCCGACATCATGTACGAACGCAACAAGTACCAGCTTCCCCTTGGCCTCCAACCGGGCGATGTCCTGGCAATGCTCAGTGCCGGTGCTTATACGAGTGTCTACTGCAGCGCGGCGTTCAATGGTTTCGAACCGCTGCCGCTGCATTGCATACCGGTTAGTGAACAGCCTGAGAGCGCCGAGCACCTGGAAGAGGTTTGCTCGCTGTGAGTTTTGTCCCTGGCCGCGTCCTCGTCATCGGTCTTGGCAGCGTCTCGCGATGCACACTGCCGCTGCTGTTCAAACATGTGCCGCTCGATCCGGGCAATTACACCGTTATCGATTTCGGCGATCCGGGCGATGACGCGCGCTGGGTCAAGGACCAAGGTGCTCACTTCTTGCAGCAGCGGATCACCAAGGACAATTACGCCCGAATATTCGCCGAGCACGTCGGCCCCGGAGACCTTATCGTCGACCTGGCCTGGAACCTCGAGACCGCGGCGCTACTCGACTGGTGTCACTCACATGGTGTCCGTTACGTCAACGCATCGGTCGAATTATGGGATCCCTATGCGGGTTTCGGCACCGAACCGCCGGTGCAGCGGACTCTCTACGCACGACAGATGGCGCTGCGTGACATGTATGCCACATGGGGTGGCAACAAGGGGCCAACGGCGGTTCTCGACCATGGCGCCAATCCTGGCCTGGTATCGCACTTCGTGAAGGCGGCACTCGACGACATCGCCGATCTGTGGCTGGCCGAGCGGGCTACCGCGGGGCGGGGACGTGACCTCGTCGAGGCGGCCAGGCGAACCGGCACCTACAACCGTCTGGCGCAGCACCTGAACGTCGCCGTGATCCATATTTCCGAACGCGATACCCAGATCAGCGCAGAACCCAAGCGGGTCAACGAATTCGTCAATACCTGGTCGGTCGAGGGCTTCTATGAAGAGGGCATCGCACCCGCTGAAATGGGTTGGGGCACACACGAACGCACCTTGCCGCCGGGGGCCCAGACCCATGATCGCGGTCCAGGCAATCAGATCTGTCTGGCCCGGCCCGGCTGCCGTACCTGGGTACGATCGTGGGTGCCGTCGGGCGACATCGTCGGCATGGTGATCAGACACGGAGAGGCGTTCTCGATCTCGGAATCGCTCACCGTGGAAACCGGCGGCATCGTGGTGTACCGGCCGACAGTGCACTATGCCTACTGCCCGGCCGATGCCGCCATTGCGAGCCTGCATGAGATGCACATGCGCAACTACGTGCTGCAGCCCAAACACCGCATCATGGGCGACGACATCATCAGCGGGCGCGACGAACTAGGTTGCTTGCTGATGGGCCACCCGTTCGGTAGTTGGTGGATCGGTTCGTTGCTCGACATCGATGAGTCCCGGGAACTCGTGCCACACCAGAACGCGACCACGGTCCAAGTCGCCGCGGGATTGCTTGCGGCGGTGCAATACGCGATCGAGCAACCCGAGCGCGGTGTCTGCCTGCCCGACGACCTGCCGCACCGTTTCGTTCTGGAACACGCGATGCCCTACCTCGGTCCGTTCATATCGCAGCCGGTCGACTGGTCGCCGCTGAAGAACTTCGTCGACCCTTTCAATGGCGGCAGTGAGCTAGCCGATGCCGATATGTGGCAATTCCAAACGTTTTTGGTCAGCGAATCCCGGTAACCACGGGCGCCGCAAGTAGTAGTCGACCCCGCGCGGCCGGTCGGCCCAGGGTACGCCGCCGATCTGGGCCGGCACCGGTAGTCAGGGAAAACGCCGAGGTCCTTTGGCGGACCGGTTCACTCGGCGTAAGGCGGATCGAAGCGGGGAGGTGCCCGTCACCGACTACTGCGCCGTGCGGTTTCGCAGTCTGTCCATGACGCCGCGCACCACGTGCTCGGTGGCCGAGAGCGGCGTCATCACCGTTTCACCCAGGCCCACGATGTAGTCGATCCGTTCGACGATCGCCTCCACCGGTTCGACCAGCACGATGAGCCGCTTCGCCAGATTGTCCAGGCTTTGCAGCGTGCCCTCGAGATGATCCAGGCCGCCCTCGAGGCGTTCGACCGTGGCGTTGAGGGCCGCCAGCGAGCTGTTCAGCTCGACCATGGTTTTGCCCAGGCCGTCGAGGACATCTTCGACCTGCTCCACGGTGCGGTCAGCGTTCAATGCCGCCTGGGTGAGGGTCTTCACGCGGCTTCGCACGGGCGTGCTGCGCACGGTCTTGTCTGCCATGAGGTCATGGTATCGCCGAGCGTGACGCTCGGCGATTAGCCGGGAAGCCTGGAAGCGGCCTCAGCGTCCAACAGCCACAGCGTGTTCTCGCGCCCGACGGCTCCGGCGGCCGGCAGTGAAACCGGGTCGGCGCCGCCGACAGCGGCGGCCACCGCGTCGGCCTTGCCCGCACCCGACACCAGCAGCCACACCGCTCGAGAACGCCGAACCGCGGGCAGTGTCAAGGTGATTCGTTGGGGTGGCGGTTTGGGGGAGTCTTCCACCGCGACCACCAAGCGGGTTGTCTCACGCACTGCCGGGGTGTCGGGGAACAACGAGTTGATGTGGCCCTCGGGACCCATGCCCAACAGGTGCACATCGAAATCGGGTGCGGGATTGCCCGGCTCCGCGTTAGCGGCCAGTACCTGCTCGTAGGCCAGTGCCGCGGCATCTATGTCGGTGCCGAATTCGCCGTCGCTGGAGGCCATGGGATGCACCTGACTCGACGGGATATCGATGTGGTCGAGCAAGGCCGCACGCGCCTGCTTCTCGTTGCGCTCGTCGTCGTCTTCGGAGACGTAGCGCTCGTCGCCCCAGAACAGATGCACCTTGGACCAGTCGACGCGTGATCCCTGGCCCGCGAGGTAGCTCATCAGCGCGTTGCCGTTGCCTCCACCGGTGAGGACGATCAACGCTCGGCCTCGTGCGGCAACGGCGGCCCCGATCGCGTCGATCAAGCGGTTGCCGGCAGCCTCGACCAAGGTTTTGGTGTCTGGAAAGGTTTGGATGTCGGTGCTCACACGTACTGCACTTTCTTGATGCCTTCGAGCGCGGCGAAGTAGATTTCGTCTGGATCCAGCCGGCGCAGGTCCTCGGCCAGGCACTCACCGGTTACCCTGCGCGCCAACGGAACCAGGGCATCCGGCCGCGCGGTCCGGCGCAGGGTGGCAGTGCGGCCCTCCTGCGGCCGGCTCAGCACAATCGTCTCGCTCTTGCGCTCCAGCTCGACTTTCAGTTCGCCCACCGCCCGCCGCACCGGGCCGTCGATCCGGCTGGCCAGCCAGCCCGCCAGGATGTCAAGTGCCGGTTCGGATCTCAGGCCCGACACGAGCGCCGAATCGATCGGCTCGTGCGGCGGCTGGTCTACCGCGGAAGTCAGCAGCGCTCGCCAGTAGGTAATGCGGCTCCATGCCAGGTCGGTGTCGCCGGCCGTGTAACCGGGTAGTCGGCTCTTGATCGCCGACAGGGGATCGACGCCGTTGGTGGCGTCGGTGATGCGCCGAATCGCCAACTTGCCCAACGGGTCCTGGGCCGGCACGGCCGGTGCGATGTCCGGCCACCAGGCCACCACCGGGATGTCGGGTAGCAGGAAGGGGGTGACGACGCTGTCGGCGTGGCCGGCCAGCGGGCCCGAAAGTCGCAGCACCACAACCTCGCCGGCGCCGGCGTCCGCGCCTACGCGTAGTTGCGCGTCCAGCCGGGCCTCGTCGGCGTACGGGTCGCCTCTCATCGTGACGATGATGCGGCTGGGGTGTTCGTGGCTGGCATCGTTGGCCGCTTCGATGGACTCTTCGAGCACGGCGTCGCTGTCCGGGGCGATGATCAGCGTCAGTACCCGTCCCATCGTGACGGCACCGATCTTTTCGCGTAGCTCGTCGAGCTTCTTGTTGACCGCGGTGGTGGTGGTGTCAGGCAGATCGACAATCATCAGCGGCGCTCCTCGTTACGGTCGCCTGTGCGGATCATTTGCGCCGCTCCTCAGCATTGCCGCGCGCTGCATCGTCGCCGGCGCGGCTCATGGCCGCCGCCATTCCCGGCCGGTGCGCCGCAGCATTTCAAACGCGGACTCCGGTCCCCAGGTACCCGCTTCATAGGGGTCCGGCTTGCCGTTTGACGCCCAGTAGTCAAGGGCGGGATCGAGTATTTCCCAAGCCAATTCGACCTCCGCGTTGACCGGAAACAGGGACGGCTCGCCCAGCAGCACGTCAAGTATCAGCCGCTCGTAGGCTTCTGGTGAATCCTCGGCGAACGCCGAGCCGTAAGAAAAGTCCATGTTGACGTCGCGAACTTCCATCGCGCTGCCCGGCACCTTGGAGCCGAACCGCAATGTGATCCCCTCGTCGGGCTGCACCCGGATGACCATGGCGTTGGTGCCCAGCTCGTCGGTCATGGTCGCGTCGAAGGGCAGGTGCGGGGCACGCTTGAAAACCAGAGCGATCTCGGTCACCCTGCGGCCCAAGCGTTTTCCGGTACGCAGATAGAACGGCACACCCGCCCAGCGGCGGGTGTCGACCTCCAGTGTGATGGCCGCGAACGTCTCCGTGGTGGAGTCCTCGGCGAACCCCTCCTCGTCCAGCAACCCGACGACTTTCTCCCCGCCCTGCCAGCCGGCGGCGTATTGCCCGCGGCTAGTGGTCTCCTCGAGTGGCTCGGCGAGTTGAGTCGCCGAAAGCACCTTGATCTTCTCGGCCTGCAACGCCGACGGTTTGAAGCTGACCGGCTCTTCCATCGCCGTCAGCGCCAGCAGTTGCATCAGGTGGTTCTGGATGACATCGCGCGCCGCGCCGATGCCGTCGTAGTAGCCGGCCCGGCCGCCCAGCCCGATGTCTTCGGCCATGGTGATCTGCACATGATCGACGTAATGCGCGTTCCAGATCGGGTCGAACAACTGGTTGGCGAACCGCAGTGCCAGGATGTTCTGCACTGTCTCTTTGCCCAGGTAGTGGTCGATGCGGAAGACCGCTTCCTCCGGGAATACCGCATTGACCGCCTTGTTCAAGTCGCGGGCGCTGTCCAGGTCGTGGCCGAACGGCTTCTCGATAACCACCCGACTCCACCTGTCGCCCTGCGGTCGGGCCAGGCCCGATCTGTGCAGCTGTGCACATACCACCGGAAAAGATTTGGGCGGGATCGCCAGATAGAAGGCGTGGTTGCCGCCGGTGCCGCGTTCGGCATCCAGCTTTTCCAGTGTCTCGGCGAGCCGTGCGTACGCCTCGTCGTCGTCGAATGAGCCTGGTACGAAACGGAACCCCTCGGCCAGCCGATCCCAGTTCTCCTGCCGAAACGGGGTGCGGCAGTGCTCCTTGACGGCTTGATAGACCACCTTGGCGAAATCCTGGGTCTCCCAGTCCCGCCGGGCGAATCCGACCAGGGCGAAGGTCGGCGGCAGTAGGCCGCGGTTGGCCAGGTCATAGACCGCCGGCATCACCTTCTTGCGGGCCAGGTCGCCGGTGACGCCGAAAATCACCATGCCGCACGAGCCGGCGATTCGGGGCAGCCGCTTATCCAGCTTGTCTCGCAACGGGTTGTGCCACTGGGCGGTATTGGAGCTACGGGCAGCTGCGGCGTTCATTTGGTGGCGGAATCGAGCTGCGCCTGGGTCTCCTCGAGCAGCTCGTTCCAGGACGCCTCAAACTTCTCCACGCCTTCGTTTTCGAGAACGATGAACACGTCGCGCAGATCGATGCCGACCGCCTCGAGCTTGTCGAACAGCTGCTGGGCATCCGAACCGGTGCCGCTGACGGTGTCGCCGGTGACTACACCGTGGTCGGCAACGGCGTCAATCGTCTTCTCCGGCATGGTGTTCACCGTGTGCGGCGCGACCAGCTCGGTGACGTAGAGGGTGTCGGAATAGTCCGGGTTCTTGACGCCGGTGGACGCCCACAGTGGTCGCTGCACCCTGCCCCCGGCGGCCTTGAGCGCCTGGTAGCGATCGCCGCCCTCGAAGACTTCCTGGTACGCCGCATAGGCCAGCCGAGCGTTTGCGACACCGGCCTGTCCGCGCAGTGCCAGCGCCTCCTGCGAGGCGTTGCGTTCCAGCCGCTTGTCGATTTCGGTGTCCACCCGCGAGACGAAAAACGAAGCTACCGAGTGGATCTTGGACAGGTCGTGGCCGGCTTCGCGAGCCTTCTCAAGACCGGCCAAATAGGCGTCCATCACCGCGCGATGCCGCTCAACGGAGAAGATCAGCGTGACATTGACCGAAATCCCTTCCGCCAGAACGGAAGTGATAGCCGGCAAGCCGGCCTCTGTGGCCGGGATCTTGATGAACAGGTTGGGCCGGTCGACGATCTTCCACAGCTCGATCGCTTGCTGAACGGTCTTGTTGGTGTCGTGCGCCAGCCGCGGGTCGACCTCGATTGAAACCCGGCCGTCGACGCCGTCGGAGGACTCCCACTGCGGCCGCAAGACGTCACAGGCGTTGCGCACGTCGTCGGTGGTGACGGTGCGAATCGTGGCGTCCACGTCGGCACCGCGCTCGGCCAGTTCGGAGACCTGGTCGTTGTATACGTCGCTATCGGCGAGTGCCTTCTGGAAGATCGACGGGTTGGTCGTCACCCCGACGACACTCTTGGTGTCGATCAGTTCTTGCAGGTTTCCGGATTTGATCCGGTCCCGCGATAAGTCGTCCAGCCAAACCGATACCCCCGCGGCGCTCAATGCGGCAAGGTTGGGGTTCTGGGTCATCTCAATCACCTTTTCTCAGTTATCGAGTGCTTCTTCCGCGGCGGCAGCAACGGCCTCGGGTGTGAAGCCGTACTCGCGGAACAAAGTCTTGTAATCGGCCGACTCGCCGTAGTGCTCGATCGACACGATCTTGCCGGTGTCGCCGACCAGCTTGTGCCAGGACTGTGCGACTCCGGCCTCGACGGCCACCCGGGCCGAAACCGAGGGCGGGAGCACACTGTCGCGGTACTCGTAGGGCTGGGATTCGAACCACTCCACGCAGGGCATCGATACCACCCGCGCGATGATGTCCTTATCCGCCAACAACTTCTGCGCCTCGACGGCGAGCTGCACCTCGGAACCGGTGCCGATGAGCACGACGTCGGGCTCGTCGCCGCCGTCGTCGCCGAGTATGTAGCCCCCGCGGGCCACCCCTTCGGCGTTGGTGCCTTCCAGTACCGGCACGCCTTGGCGGGTCAGTATCAACCCGACCGGTCCACTTCCGTTGCCGCGCGCCAGGATTGTGTGCCAGGCGTAGGCCGTCTCATTGGCGTCGGCCGGGCGTACCACCGACAGGTTGGGGATCGCGCGCAGCGCCGAAAGGTGTTCGATCGGCTGGTGGGTAGGGCCGTCCTCGCCCAAGCCGACCGAGTCGTGCGTCCACACATAGATGGTGTCGATGTCCATCAGCGAGGCAAGGCGCACCGCCGGACGCATGTAGTCGGAGAACTGCAGGAACGTGCCGCCGTAGGCGCGGGTGGGGCCGTGCAGCACGATCCCGGACAGGATGGCGCCCATCGCGTGTTCGCGGACCCCGAAGTGCAGCGTGCGGCCGTACCAGCTCGCGTTGTAGTCCTTGGTCGAAATCGACGGTGGGCCAAACGAATCCACGCCCTTCATGGTGGTGTTGTTGCTGCCCGCCAGGTCGGCGGAGCCACCCCACAGCTCGGGTAGCTTCGGCCCCACCGCGGACAGCACTTCACCCGACGCGGCGCGGGTGGCCAGCGCTTTGGACCCCGGTTCCCAGTGCGGCAGGTCGGCGTCCCAGCCGTCCGGTAGCTCTTCGGCCGTCAGTCGATCCAGCAGCGCCTTGCGCTCCGGTTCGCGTTGCGCCCAGGCGTCGAATTCCGACTGCCATTTTTCGTGCGCTTCCTTGCCGCGGTCCACCAGCTTGCGGGTGTGCGCGATCACCTCGTCGCGCACCTCGAAATTCTTGTCCGGGTCGAAGCCGAGGATCTTTTTGACCTCCGCAACCTCTTCGTCACCCAGCGCCGCGCCGTGCGCCTTGCCGGTGTTCATCAGGTTGGGTGCCGGAAAGCCGATGATCGTGCGCAGCGAGATGAACGACGGCCGGCCGGTCTCCGCCAGTGCGTTGGCGATGGCTTCCTCGATGCCGACGACGTTTTCGCCGCCCTCGATCTCTTGTACGTGCCAGCCGTAGGCGCGGTAGCGGGCGGCGGTGTCCTCACACAGCGCGATATCGGTGTCGTCCTCGATCGAGATCTGGTTGTGGTCGTAGAACACGATGAGGTTGCCCAGCTGCTGGACCGCCGCCAGCGACGACGCCTCGGAGGTAACTCCTTCTTCGATGTCGCCGTCGGAGGCGATCACGTAGATGTGGTGATCGAAGGGGCTGGTCCCGGGCTCCGCGTCCGGGTCGAACAGGCCGCGCTCGTAGCGCGCTGCCATCGCCATGCCCACCGCCGACGCCAACCCCTGGCCGAGTGGGCCGGTGGTGATCTCGACTCCCTTGGTGTGCCGGAATTCCGGGTGACCCGGGGTTTTGGACCCCCACGTGCGCAGCGCCTCGATGTCGGACAGTTCCAGACCGAAGCCGCCGAGGTAGAGCTGCAGGTACAGGGTCAGGCTACTGTGACCGCAAGACAGCACGAACCGGTCGCGGCCCAGCCAGTGCGGGTCGCTGGGATCGTGGCGCATGGCGCGCTGAAACAGGGTGTACGCCAGCGGAGCCAGGCTCATCGCCGTTCCGGGGTGACCATTACCGACCTTTTGTACGGCGTCGGCGGCCAGCACCCGGATGGTGTCGACCGCAGCCGAATCGATCTCGGTCCAGTCGTCGGGATGGCGCGGTTGAGTTAACGCGGAGATCTCTTCGAGTGTGGTCACTAAATTCAGTCCTCAGTCCTTAAGGTCCGGAGTCATCAAACTGATCAATCCCACCCTAGTGCGGGATTGCGGGTGCCTGCAGGCCCAGATGGGGGGTACCCACCGAAGCCCCCGTGAAAAGTAACCTGCCGGCCACCCGCGCTTTGCATCAGTGCCGGAATGGGGAAAAATCGCTGCGGAATCGACCCTGCGGCGCCGAGGCCGGGGTCGTGCGGTCTACCATCGTGCGTAGTAGAAGCTGCGCGCGGCTGCAATCCCCGAGGAGTTAATGCGTGAGCGTTCGCGGGCGCGTCGCGCCGGGCCGAATGACCAGTACGGTCCTGGCTTATCTGGCGTTGACCAAGCCTCGCGTGATCGAGCTGCTCTTAGTCACCGCGATACCGGCCATGTTGCTCGCCCATCGAGGCGCCGTTCACCCACTGCTCATCCTCAACACCCTGATCGGCGGAATGATGGCCGCCGCGGGCGCCAATACGCTCAACTGTGTCGCCGACGCCGATATCGACAAGGTGATGAAGCGAACCGCGCGGCGGCCGCTGGCCCGCGCCGCGGTGCCGACCAGAAACGCCCTGGTGCTGGGCCTGGTGTTGAGCGTCGGCTCGTTCTTCTGGCTGTGGTGGACCACCAACCTGTTGTCCGGGCTGCTCGCCGTGGCGACCATCGCGTTTTATGTATTCGTCTACACGTTGCTGCTCAAGCGGCGCACGTCGCAAAACGTGGTGTGGGGCGGCGCGGCTGGCTGCATGCCGGTGATGATCGGGTGGTCGGCCATCACCGGGACGATCACCTGGCCGGCGCTGGTGATGTTCGCGATCATCTTCTTCTGGACTCCGCCGCATACCTGGGCGTTGGCCATGCGGTACAAGGAGGACTACAAAGCGGCCGGCGTGCCGATGTTGCCGGCCGTGGCCACCGAGCGTCAGGTCACCAAGCACATCCTGATCTACACCTGGCTGACCGTGGCGGCGACGCTGGTGCTGACGCTGGCCACCGGGTGGCTGTACGCGGCCGTGGCGCTGGTGGGCGGGTTGTGGTTCCTGGCGATGGCTCACCAGCTTTACACCGGCGTTCGCGCGGGCGAGCCGGTGAAGCCGCTGCGGCTGTTTCTGCAGTCCAATAATTACCTCGCGCTGGTGTTCTGCGCATTGGCAGTTGACTCCGCGATCGCGCTGCCAACGCTGTTCTGACCCCCGCACCGGATCTCACCTAGATCCAGCCATTCATCCGCTGCACAGGTTTTGCTCAACGTCTCTCAGCCAGTGTCTGGCGTATCAATACGCCGACCGAGAGGTTCCTAGCCATGACTTGGCTGACCGTCACCGTGGATCTGCTGGCAACGGCGGCCACCGAACTGGCGGGTGTCGGTTCGTCACTCAATGCCGCCAAATCTGGAGGCGGTGGTACCGACAACCGAGGTGGCGGCCGCTGCCGCTGATGAGGTGTCGTCGGCACTTGCCGAGCTGTTCACCGCCAACGCTCGGGCCTATCCCGCGGTTAGTGCGCAGGCAGCGCAATTTCACCAAGAGTTCGTGCGGGCACTGAGCGCCGGCGCCGGCGCCTATGCGGCCGCGGAAGCCGCCAATGCCGACCCGCTGCAGCTGCTGTTGAGTGCGATCAATGCGCCTACTCAGACGTGGCTGGGTCGTCCGCTCGTCGGCAATGGAGCTGACGGAGCGCCCGGACGCAACGGCGACATGGCGGCTTGCTGTTCGGCAATGGCGGTAGCTGCGGTGACGCCGCCACCGCTAACGGGGTTGCGGGCAATGGTGGCAACGTCGGATTGATCGGCAACGGTGGGCGCGGTGGGGCCGGCGCCCGCGGTGTGACCGGCGGCGCCGGAGGTCGGGGTGCACTGGTGGGTTACTGGTCGGCGATGGCAGGAGTGGCGGAGCAGGTGGCGGGGGCACCAAGTTCGAATCCACGAGTGGCGCAGGCGGTGCCGGTGGAGATTCCGTCGGGCTGTTCGGCCGCGGCGGCGCGGGCGGAGCCGGAGGCATCGGCAAAGTCAGCTCAGGACTCGGCGGACACGGAGGCACCGGCGGATTGCTCGGTGACGGGGGCGCTGGCGGCGACAGCACCTGGAATTCGGGCGGCGACGGCGGCAACGCCCGCCTGATCGGCAACGGCGGCACGGGCGGGACCCGCCGCCGCCGGCTGGAGCGGTGGTCGTGGCGGCACCGCGGGCTGGCTGCTCGGCAACGGTGGTCACGGAGGGGCCGGTGGGTTCGGGACCCGGTCGGACATCACCGGTAACAGCGCGGGCGGCGCCGGTGGCGCGGGCGGCGACGCCATCGGACTATTCGGCGCCGGCGGAGCCGGCGGTTACGGCGGGTACTGCGCGAGTGGACCCGGCGGATTCCGCGGGCAGGGCGGGACCGCCGGGCTGATTGGTAATGGCGGCGCCGGCGGCGACGCTACGGGCAGCTGGGGCGGCCAGGAAAGCGGCGGCCGCGGCGGCAACGCTCGGCTGATCGGCAACGGCGGCGCCGGCGGCAAAATCGGTCTGGGCCAGGGGGCGACGGCGGCCATGGCGGGTGGATCGGTAACGGCGGCCACGGCGGGGTTGTCCTCGAGTCCGGTACCAACGGTAGCGGCGGCAAGGACGGTCGCTTGTGGGGACAAGAGGGCTAAGGCAGCAACACCAGCGATCCGGTCGTCTTGCGACCCTGCAAATCTTGGTGCGCGCCGGCCGCTTCCGACAGCGGATAGCGGCCGCCGACTTCGATGGTGACGGCGCCGCTGCCGATGATGTCGAACAATTCGCCTGCCCGCCAAGCGAACTCGTCGGCGGTGCGAATGAAGTGGAATAGTGACGGACGAGTCAGGTACACCGAGCCCGCCGCGTTGAGGCGTTGCGGATCGATCGGCGCAACGGCCCCGCTGGAGGCGCCGAACAACGCCAACGTACCGCGCACGGCCAGGCTGGCCAGGCTGGCGTCGAATGTCGTAGCGCCGACGCCGTCGTACACGACTTGCACACCGACGCCTGCAGTCAGCTCGCGGATCTTGGCGCCGAACTCGCCGGCATCCTCGGGGTAGGGCAGCACCTCGTCGGCGCCGGCCCGTCGGGACAGACGCTCCTTGTCGGCGGTCGAGACGGTGGTGATCACCCGGACACCGAGATGCGTGGCCCATTGCGTGAGGATGAGTCCGACGCCGCCGGCGCCGGCGTGCACCAGCGCCGTGTCACCACTTTGCACGGGATACACCGACTTCAGCAGGTAATGCGCCGTCAGCCCTTTGAGCAGTACCGAGGCCGCCACCTCGGAGCTAACGGCGTCTGGCACCTTTGCGGTCAAAGAGGCCGGGGCAGTAGCGAATTCGGCGTAGCCACCATTCGCCGAGGCGCTGACCACCCGCTCGCCCACATTGAATCCGTCGACGCCGTCACCTACAGCTGCCAGGGTGCCGCATATCTCCGAGCCGATGACGAAGGGCAGCTCCCGCGGATATTGGCCAGAACGGAAGTAGGTGTCGATGAAGTTGACGCCAATTGCCTCGGCCCTGATCAGCAGCTCGCCGTGGCCGGGCTCGGGCTGTGGCCGCTCCACGTAGCGCAGGACCTCGGGACCGCCGGTTTCGGTGACTTCGATTGCGTGCACCTGGCTATCATGCCCGAGCATGAAGCTCGCCCGGCCGGACATCTTCCACCCGCGCATCGCGTTGGCGGGTTGGACACGGCAAGTCGCTGGTGACGGCGACGACGCGGGTCTCGTCGGCGCTCTGCGTCAGCGCGGACTGCATGCGCGTTGGCTGTCCTGGGACGACCCGGAGAGCGACCGCGCCCACTTGGTGATCCTGCGGGCGCCCCGCGACTACGCGGCACGCCTCGAGGAATTCCTGGCCTGGAGCACCGGGGTGCAGAATCTGCTGAACGCGCCCGCCGCCGTCGCCTGGAACGCCAACCGGCGCTATCTGAGCGATCTGGCGGAACAGGGAGTGCCCACGGTGCCCGTCGAGGTGTACGCGCCCGGGCGGCCGGTTCGGCTGCCCAGCGCCGGTCATATTTTTGTCGGTCCTGAAATAGGAACTGGCACAAGGCGTTTCAGTGAACGGTCCACGGCCGCGGCCCACATTGCCGATCTGCAGGGTGCCGGCCGCGGGGTTTCGCTGCAGAGTGGTTCGGCTCCCGAGGCCGTGTTGATATTCCTCGGCGGCAAGCCGTCGCACGCGTTTGTCGCGCACGAAGACAGGCTGCATCAGGGTGAGGCCGACTTCGAGCTCTGGGATGTGGGGGCCGCAGCGCTGGCCGCCGCGGCCATACAGGCGGGCGTGCACGTCGAAGAGTTGCTCCACGCGCGAGTGCATCTCGTCGGCGAGCGATTGCTGGAGCTGCAATTGGTGGATCCGTCGCTGGGCTGGCGGCGACTGGACGCACGCGCGCGTGATCTGGCCCAGCGAGAGTTCGCGCTGTGTGTCGAATCCGCTTTGGAGCGGCTGGACCTCGGCCCGTTCTCGCGTCGATACGGCTTCGGCGATTAGGCGTGCGTGCGCAGGAAACCGCCCCAAATCTCCCAGATCGAGCGATGGTCGGAAGGGTTCTGGCTAGCGATGTTGTGGTGGGTGACTGCTAACCCTCTGGGGCTTCCGGTCGCAACCGACGGATACAGGATGTAGGCGACGTTGTCGGGGTTGGGATGGGGTAGGGCATGGGTGGGGTAGGAGGTATTGATGACCGGGTCGTTGATATCGATGACGGGTAGGTCGTGGTGGGCCAGCCGGCCGGCCTGGGTCGTGACGGTGATAGCCGCTTTGGGAGCGGCGTCGTCGAGCAGGAACGCCACCTCGGCATCCGAAAGTGCCGGGTCGATGGGCAGATAGGTCGCACCGGTTTTCAGCACCGCCAGCATCGCGATGATTGCCTGGGCCGACGGTTCAAACATCAAAGCGATCACAGCGCCAGGGCCGGCGCTGTGTGCGGCGACGAGGTGGGCGAGTCTGTTGGCGGCTTCCTCGAGCTCGCGGTAGGTCCATGAGGTGCCGTTGGAGACCAGCGCGATGGCCTCGGGGGCACGAGCCACTTGCTCGCTGAACGACTGCGGAACCGACACTGCCGGGGTAGCCCGGTCGGTGCTGGTGGAAAAGTCCGTCTGCTGTGCCAGCCACACGCCCAACTGCGTTCGCGCCAGTGGAACAGCCCGCTCGTCAAGTGCCGTCTGGTTAATCGCTAATAGATTGACGCTCATGGGTGTTCCTGACCTCATGGCCGCACATGACGGCTGGTGGTGTGAAGTTGGCCATAACCAGTCTCGCCCTACGAACGGCGGAAATATATCCGCTAGCCGTAGCTAGTTGGAGTCCACCGTTCGGCGGAACGGTTGTCCCCCTGCGGCGCCCGGAGGCGGGGCGTCAGGCTGGTTCAATTCGCGGGGTCCCCGCTCCCGCATCGATGCCCACAGCGCTGCGGTGGCCGCCGTACAGGCGGCGGCGCCGGCGACGTGCACCGCGACCAACGCGGCGGGCACACCGGTGTAGAACTGCACGGTGCCGACCCCGGCCTGCGCGACAACCAACGCGAGCAGCACGGCGAGCCGGACCCTGATCGCCCGGGCGGCGTGCACCGCCAGTAGGCCGAATCCCAGCCCGACCAGCAGCGCGAAATACGACACCAGCAGCGACGAGTGCATGTGGACCAGGGTGGTGATCTCGACCATGAGACGTGGCACGGTTCGGCTGGGGCTCTTGTCACCTGCGTGCGGACCGGCCGCAGTCACCAGGGTGCCCGTCACGAGTACCGCCGCAAGATTCGCGGCGCTCAGCGCAGTCAGCACCCGCAGTGGCTTGGCAGCCCGCTCATGCACGACCCCGTCGTCGGGCTCGCCGACCTTGACGTAAAGCAGCACTGACAGCCACACCATCGTCATCGAGGCCAGCAGGTGGATGGCTACCGTCCACCACAGCAACCCGGTGCGAACGGTGACGCCGCCGATGATCGCCTGCACGACCGTCGAGGCCGGCATCAGCCACGCATAGATCAGGACCTCGGTGCGTCGGCGGGCCCGGGTGACGGCCAGCACGGCCAGCGCCGCGGTGATGACTACCGCGAACGTGACCATGCGGTTGCCGAACTCGACGGCCTGGTGGATGCGCGGAACCTCGGCGACGGCCACGGGTGTGAAGCTGCCCGGGAAACATTGCGGCCAGGTCGGGCAGCCCAGGCCCGAGGCGGTGACCCGCACGATCGCACCTGTAACGGCGATACCGCCTTGGGTCAGGATGACGGCCGCGGCCACCATCCGCTGGACGCGCAGACTCGGGTCGGGGAGCAGGTCCACCAACCGCAGCAGCACTCGTCCGACGGGCACCGCCCGATCGTAACGACAACTACGTCACGTAGTAGAAGCGGGCGGCGCGCCGAGTCATAAACGAGGCACACCCGCGCCGGCGCGTTGTGTGCCTCGGTTATGTGTCGCGAACGGCAATCAACGGCAACCGACTCAGGTGAACCGGAACCAGCGCCGCGCGGCCAGTGTGGCCAGCGCGCCCCACACGGCCAGAACGACGATCCCGAACCAGTCCACCGACAGGATCATCGCCTGCGACAGCGCCTCGGTCAGCGCGCCCGACGGCGTCAACCGGGAAAGCCATTTGACCGAGGCCGGGATCATGTCGGTCTCGAGCGTCAAGGCGCCGAACCCGGCGAAGACGAACCACATCAGGTTGGCGACGGCCAGGACGATCTCGGCGCGCAACGTGCCGCCCAGCAGCAGGCCCAGTGCCGCGAATCCCGCGGTGCCCAACGCGATGACCGCCGCACCCAGTGCCAGTGCCGCCGCCGCCGGCCGCCAACCCAGTGCAAACCCGATGCTGCCCAAGATGATTGCCTGCAGAAACACGACGGCTACCACCGCCAGCGACTTGCCCGCGATGATGCCCCAAACCGGCAGCGGAGTCGCTCCGAGTCGCTTCAGAGCCCCATACCGGCGGTCGAACGCGACCGCGATGGCCTGGCCGGTGAACGCGGTGGACACCACTGCCAGCGCCATGATGACCGGAACGAAGGTCGCGGCGCGGTGCGTTCCGAACGACCCGAGCGGCAGCAGCGTGAGCCCGACCAGCAGCGTGATCGGGATGAACATGGTCAGCAGTAGTTGCTCGCCGTTACGCAGCAGCAGCTTGAGCTCCAGGCCGAACTGCGCGGCCAGCATCCTGGGGACCGCATTGGGGCGCGGGTCGGGGGCGAACGTTCCCGCGGGGAACACGTCGGTCACGATCGCAACTTCCTGCCGGTGAGATCCAGGAACACATCCTCGAGGCTGCGCTGCTCGACGCGCATGTCGGTGGCCAGTACGTCGATCCGCGCGCACCATGCGGTAACCGTCGCCAGCACCTGGGGGTCGACCGGGCCTTCGACCAGATACTCGCCCGGCGTCACCTCGGTGGCCTTGTAGTCCTCCGGCAAAGCGGCGGCCAACAACGACAGGTCGAGCCGCGGCGGCGCGGTGAACCGCAACTGGTCTTTGGCGCCGCTTCGCATCAATTCTGTCGGTGTTCCGGCGGCCACGGTCACCCCGTGGTCGATGATGACCAGCCGGTCGGCGAGTTCTTCGGCCTCTTTGAGCTGATGGGTGGTCAACACCACGGTGACACCGTCGCGGCGCAGTGCATCGATCAGCTCCCACACCAGCAGTCGGGCGTGCGCATCCATCCCCGCGGTGGGCTCGTCGAGGAACACCAGTTCGGGACGGCCGACCAGTGCACAGGCCAGCGCCAGCCGTTGTTGCTGGCCACCGGAGAGCCGTCGATAAGTGGTGCGGGCCGCTTCGGTCAGGCCCAGAGTGTCCAGTAGCCAATCGGGATCCAGCGGGTCGGCGGCGTAGGCCGCGACCAGTTTCAGCATTTCCCCGGCGCGTGCCGCCGGATAACCGCCGCCGCCCTGCAGCATCACGCCGATGCGTGCGCGCAGCCGGGCGTTGTCCCGGATGGGGTCCAGCCCGAGCACCTCGATAGTGCCCGCATCCGGACGGACGAAGCCCTCGCACATCTCGACGGTTGTGGTTTTACCGGCGCCGTTGGGGCCCAGCAGGGCCATGACTTCGGCGGCATGCACTTCCAGATCGAGGCCAGAAACTGCCGTGACGGCTCCGTACTGCTTACACACCCCGCGCAGCCGAACAACGACCTCGGGGGACTGGTCGGGCGAAGTCACGGGCGCCGCTCCTCCTCAACGCTTCGTCCCCCGCAAGCGGGAGGTGCCCCCACTGCATCGTCGTCGGCGCGGCTCACGTCGAGTCAGCGTAGGCGTCGGGCGCCGCCTTCGAACGAGGGGTGGCCTGCGGGGTGTCCGGCATCTCGGCGGCGGGCACCACGACGGGCTGATTCGGTTCGTCGTTTTCCTCCGGCAATCGGCGCCATGGCAGCTGGTGGTAGGTCAGCGCGATGAGCACCACCACGATCAGGGCACTGGCCAGCGTGGCGTCCACGATTTGGAATAACGCGAAGCGATCGCCGTTGGCCGTCGGGCCGAAGATCCCCACGATGAGCGTGACGATGATCGCCGCCACCCGGAACCCGGTCCGGGTCGCCCACGCGGCCAACGGGATGATCGCCCACAGCAGGTACCAGGGCTGCACGACCGGAAACAGCAAAACCGTCAGCCCCAGGGCGACACCGAGGCCGCCGATCGGGTGCAGCCGGCCGCGAAACACCGCCAGCAACAGCCAGCACACCATCACCATGATGATCAGCACGCCGATGGCACGGGTCAGCGACAGCACCGCGGTGGTGTGATCGCCCAGACCCAGCAGGATGCCCACCTGCCCGGTGCCCAGGGCCAGCAGTGTCGGTGGCGACATCCAGCTGCGCACCACGTTGGCGGTGCCCAGGGTGTACATCCAGCCAAACCCGAGTCCGCTGGCCCAGCCGACGGCGGCCATCACCGCCAGCGATAGCCCGGCCATGCCGCCGCCGGCCAGCAGCAGCGCCTTGAGGTTGCCCCCGCAGCGGAAGGCCAGGGCCATCGTGACGAAACCCAATGCCAGCATCGAAGGTAGCTTCACCTGCGACGACAGCACGATCAGGATCGAGCCGCCCAGCAACATGCCCAGCGGTTCCCAATCCGGGCCGGGTCGCCACGATGAGGGCCGCAGGTGCTCAGAATCGATGCCGCGCAGCGCGAATTCGGCGCCGGTGAGCATCAGGCCGAGCATCAGTGCCTCGTTATGGATTCCGGCAACCAGGTGCATGATCAGCAACGGGTTGGCCGCACCCAGCCACAGGGCACTTACTTCAGCGACGCCGCAGCGTCGCGCAAGCCGCGGCGTCGCCCACACGATCAACCCCACACCGATCAGCACCACCAAACGGTGGCACAGCACGGCCGCGACGATGTTCTCCCCGGTCAGTGCGGAAATGCCGCGCCCGATCCACAAGAACAGCGGACCGTACGGCGCCGGGGTCTCCCGCCACAAGCTGGGCACCGAAAGGGTGAATACATGGCCAAGCCCCAGGCCGGACGCCGGGCCCACCCGGTAGGGATCAAGGCCTTGCAGTGAGATCTCGCTCTGGGCCAGGTAGGAGTACACGTCCTTGCTGTACATCGGCGGCGCGATCAGCAGCGGCAATATCCACAACAGCAGGGTGCGGTCGAGGTCCCCGCGCGACATCCGCCGCTTGCCCAGCGCGAACCGGCCCAGCATCAACCAGGCCAGCGCCATCATCACCGCGCCGGTTGTGGTCATCGTCAGCGAGACGGTCTGGATGCGCGACGGCAGGTTGAGCAGCCGGACGCCGAAGGTGGGGTCTTGGACGACCGGTCTGGCTCCGGCGCCGAGCGCGCCGATCGCCATCAGCACGGTGCCCGTCGCGCCGAACAGGCGGGTGCGCCGCAGCGCAGTGAGTTCGGCTGGATTGAGTGGCGAGCCCACTGTCTGCTCGTCGCCGTGCAAGCTGGCGATCGACAAGCTCAGCGTGTGGTGGCGGGCTGCCATCAAAGCAGACTAGCTGCACCCGCGGGACCGCTGTTGCGCTCGTCACGTGAGGGCACCCTTCCTAGACCGAGCGCTGGAATTGCGTCACACTGGTGTTGTGAAAATCCAATCCGAGCTGGATGCTGCTGTGCCTGCAGCCGCTGCTGCCGGAACGGATGGTCACACCCGCCGCGCCATCGTGCGGCTACTGCTGGAATCCGGATCGATCACTGCTTCCGAGATCGGTGAGCGGCTGGGTCTATCGGCCGCCGGCGTCCGCCGTCACCTCGACGCTCTGATCGATGCCGGTGACGCCGAATCCGCGGCGGCAGCGTCATGGCAGCAGGTGGGGCGTGGGCGTCCGGCCAAGCGCTACCGCCTGACGTCTCACGGGCGGGCAAAGCTCGACCATTCCTACGACGATCTGGCGGCCGCGGCCATCCGGCAATTACGGGAAATCGGCGGCGAGGACGCGGTGCGCACGTTCGCGCGGCGTCGCATCGACGCCATCCTGGCCGGTGTCGACGTTGCCGACGGCCCGGAAGACGCAGCGGTGGAGGCCGCGGCCGAGCGGATCGCCGGTGCGCTGACCGACGCCGGCTACGTCGCCAGCACGACCCGGGTGGGCGGACCGATCCACGGTGTGCAAATCTGCCAGCACCACTGCCCGGTGTCGCATGTAGCCGAGGAATTTCCCGAGTTGTGCGAAGCCGAGCAACAGGCCATGGCCGAGGTGCTCGGAACACACGTGCAGCGCTTGGCGACCATCGTCAACGGCGACTGTGCCTGCACCACCCACGTGCCACTCGCAATGCCACCAAGTGGGGCGCCCAGCCCGCGCCCGGACACAACGAGCACCAGAGGAGCGTCCACATGACACTCGAGGCCAGCAAGACCGTCGCTGAGCCGCTGACCCAGGAAGAGGCGATAGCTTCGCTGGGTAAGTACGGCTATGGCTGGGCGGACTCCGACGTCGCGGGCGCCAGCGCGCAGCGTGGGTTGTCCGAGGCGGTGGTCCGCGATATCTCGTCGAAGAAGAATGAGCCCGACTGGATGCTGCAGACCCGGCTCAAGGCGTTGCGGATCTTCGACCGCAAGCCGATGCCCAACTGGGGCTCCAACCTCGAAGGCATCGACTTCGACAACATCAAGTACTTCGTGCGCTCAACCGAGAAGCAGGCCGCATCTTGGGATGATTTGCCGGAGGACATCAAGAACACCTATGACCGGCTGGGCATCCCGGAGGCGGAGAAGCAGCGGCTGGTCGCCGGCGTAGCCGCCCAGTACGAATCCGAGGTGGTCTACCACCAGATCCGGGAAGACTTGGAAGCCCAGGGCGTCATCTTCCTAGACACCGACACGGGATTGCGGCAACACCCCGAGATTTTCAAGCAATACTTCGGCACCGTTATCCCGGCCGGCGACAACAAATTCTCCGCGCTGAACACCGCCGTGTGGTCAGGCGGCAGCTTCATCTACGTCCCGCCGGGCGTGCACGTCGACATCCCGCTGCAGGCCTACTTCCGGATCAACACCGAGAATATGGGCCAGTTCGAGCGAACTCTGATCATTGTGGACGAGAACGCTTACGTCCATTATGTGGAGGGCTGTACCGCGCCTATCTACAAGTCGGATTCGCTGCACTCCGCGGTGGTCGAGATCATCGTGAAGCCCGGTGGCCGTTGTCGTTACACGACGATCCAGAACTGGTCGAACAACGTCTACAACCTGGTCACCAAGCGCGCCCGGGCCGAGGCCGGCGCCACTATGGAGTGGATCGACGGCAACATCGGGTCCAAGGTGACCATGAAGTACCCGGCGGTCTGGATGACCGGTGAGCACGCCAAGGGCGAGGTGCTGTCGGTGGCGTTCGCCGGAGAGGACCAGCACCAGGACACCGGTGCCAAGATGCTGCACCTCGCGCCCAACACGTCGAGCAACATCGTGTCCAAGTCGGTGGCGCGCGGCGGTGGCCGCACCTCCTACCGGGGGCTGGTGCAAGTGAACAAGGGCGCACACGGTTCCAAGTCGAGCGTGAAATGCGATGCGCTGCTTGTCGATACGATCAGCCGCAGCGACACCTACCCGTATGTCGACATCCGCGAGGATGACGTCACCATGGGTCACGAGGCCACCGTGTCCAAGGTCAGCGAGAACCAGCTCTTCTACCTGATGAGCCGCGGGCTGACCGAGGACGAGGCCATGGCGATGGTGGTGCGCGGCTTCGTCGAGCCGATCGCCAAGGAACTCCCCATGGAGTACGCCCTGGAACTCAACCGGCTGATCGAGCTGCAGATGGAGGGCGCGGTCGGATGACCGCTACCGCACTCAATAAGGGCGAGCTGTTTGCCTCCTTTGATGTTGACGCGTTCGAGGTTCCGCATGGCCGCGACGAGCTCTGGCGGTTCACCCCGCTGAAGCGATTGCGTGGGCTGCACGACGGCTCCGCCAAGACCACCGGCACGGCGCAGATCACCGTGAGCGAGCACCCCGGTGTCCAGACCGAAACCGTCCGCCGTGGCGACCAGCGGCTGGGACAAGCCGGCGTACCTGCCGACCGGGTTGCAGCCCAGTCGTTTTCGTCGTTCAATTCCGCGACGGTGGTCACGGTCGGTCGCGACACCCAGGTCGTCGAACCGGTGAACATCGCCGTCACCGGCCCTGGCGAAGGTGCGGTGGCATACGGACATCTGCAAATCCGGGTCGAGGAACTCGGCGAGGCCGTCGTCGTCATCGACAACCGCGGCAGCGGAACCTATGCCGACAACGTCGAATTCGTCGTCGACGACGCCGCCCGGCTCACCGTGGTGTGGATTGCCGACTGGGCCGACGACACCGTCCACCTCAGCGCGCAGCACGCCCGGCTGGGCAAGGATGCGGTGCTGCGCCACGTCGCTGTCACGCTGGGCGGCGAAGTGGTCCGGCTGACGGCCAACGTCCGGTTCACCGCGAGCGGGGGAGACGCCGAACTGCTGGGTCTGTACTTCGCCGACGACGGCCAGCACCTCGAGTCCCGGCTACTGGTCGACCATGCGTACCCCGACTGCAAGTCCAACGTCTTGTATAAGGGTGCGCTGCAAGGAGATCCGGCGTCATCGCTGCCCGACGCGCACACCGTCTGGATCGGCGACGTGCTGATCCGCGCCGAGGCCACCGGTACCGACACCTTCGAGGTGAACCGCAACCTGGTCCTCACCGACGGTGCCCGCGCCGACTCGGTGCCCAACCTCGAGATCGAGACCGGCGAGATCGCCGGGGCCGGACACGCCAGTGCCACTGGGCGTTTCGATGACGAGCAACTGTTCTATCTGCGTTCCCGCGGCATCCCCGAAGAACAAGCCCGCCGACTGGTGATCCGCGGCTTCTTCGGCGAGATCATCTCCAAAATCGCGGTGCCCGAGGTTCGCGAACGCCTCGCCACAGCCATCGAACACGAACTGGCCATCACCGAATCAAAGGCAACGGAATCGAGATCAGCAGCCTCATGACGACTCTGGAAATCAAGGACCTGCACGTCAGTGTTGACAATCCCAACGCCGCCGAAGGAGAGCGTGAGATACCCATCCTCAAGGGTGTCGACCTGACCGTGAAATCCGGTGAGACGCATGCCTTGATGGGTCCCAACGGCTCCGGCAAGTCCACCCTGTCGTACGCCATCGCGGGCCATCCCAAGTACCAGGTGACGTCCGGATCGATCACGCTGGACGGCGCTGACGTGCTGGCGATGAGCATCGATGAACGGGCGCGTGCCGGCCTGTTTCTGGCCATGCAGTATCCCGTCGAGGTGCCCGGCGTTTCGGTGTCGAACTTCTTGCGTTCGGCGGCCACCGCGATCCGGGGTGAGGCCCCCAAGCTGCGGCACTGGGTTAAAGAGGTCAAGGCGGCGATGGGCGCACTCGACATCGACCCGGCCTTCGCCGAACGCAACGTCAACGAGGGCTTCTCCGGCGGTGAGAAGAAGCGCCACGAGATTTTGCAGCTGGAACTGCTGAAGCCCAAGATCGCCATCCTGGATGAGACCGACTCCGGGTTGGACGTCGACGCGCTGCGGGTGGTCAGCGAGGGCGTCAATCGGTATGCCGAAGCCGAGCATGGCGGCCTCCTGCTGATCACCCACTACACCCGCATCCTGCGTTACATCCATCCGGAATTCGTACACGTCTTCGTCGGGGGCCGCATCGCCGAATCCGGTGGGCCCGAGCTGGCCGACGAACTCGAACAGAACGGCTACGAGCGCTTCACGCAAGCGGCGGCTGAGAAAGTTTGACGGAGCCTGACGTGACCGCGCAAGTGACTCCACTGGACCTCGCGGCGATCCGGGCGGATTTCCCGATCCTGAAGCGGGTCATGCGCGGCGGAAACCAGTTGGCGTACCTCGATTCCGGCGCGACGTCGCAGCGTCCACTGCAAGTCCTCGACGCCGAACGCGAGTTTCTGGTCACCTCCAACGGCGGTGTGCATCGCGGCGCACACCAATTGATGGAAGAGGCGACCGACGCTTACGAGCAGGGTCGTGCCGACATTGCGGCATTCGTCGGTGCCGACAGCGACGAGCTGGTGTTCACCAAGAACGCCACCGAATCGCTCAATCTGGTGTCATACGTGTTGGGAGACAGCCGTTTCGAGCGTCCGGTCGGTCCGGGCGATGTCATCGTCACCACCGAACTCGAGCATCACGCCAACCTGATCCCGTGGCAGGAGCTGGCCCGCCGTACCGGGGCCACCCTGCGCTGGTACGGCGTCAGCGAAGACGGACGCATCGACCTGGACAGCGTGCAACTCGATGGTCGCGTCAAAGTCGTTGCCTTCAGCCATCATTCGAATGTGACCGGTGCGCTGGCGCCAGTCGCCGAGCTCGTCGGCCGCGCCAGAGAAGTCGGCGCGCTGACCGTGCTGGACGCCTGCCAGTCGGTGCCGCACCAGCCGGTCGACTTCCACGAACTCGAAGTCGACTTCGCCGCCTTCTCCGGCCATAAGATGCTGGGCCCCAACGGAATCGGCGTGCTGTACGGCCGGCGTGAACTCATCGACAAAATGCCCCCGTTCCTCACCGGCGGGTCGATGATCGAGACGGTGACCATGGAAGCGTCTACCTACGCGCCCGCCCCACAACGGTTCGAGGCCGGCACTCCGATGACGTCACAGGTGGTTGCGCTGGCCGCCGCGGCTCGCTACCTGGACGCCATCGGCATGGACGCCGTCGAGGCCCACGAGCGCGAGCTGGTGGCCCAGACCATCGAAGGCTTGTCCGGTATCGACGGTGTGCGCATCATCGGGCCCGCCGAAATGCAGGACCGCGGCTCGCCGGTCTCGTTCATCGTCGACGGCGTGCACGCCCACGACGTGGGGCAGGTGCTCGACGACGACGGCGTGGCGGTGCGGGTCGGACATCACTGCGCCTTGCCGCTGCACCGCAGGTTCGGTCTGGCGGCCACCGCACGCGCCTCGTTCGCGGTGTACAACACTGCCGATGAAGTGGACCGGCTGGTGGCCGGTGTGCGTCGATCGCTGGATTTCTTTGGGAGAGAATGACTTTGCGGCTGGAAAACATCTACCAGGACGTGATCCTCGATCACTACAAACATCCACAGCACCGCGGCTTGCGGGAGCCGTTCGGCGCGCAGGTGTATCACGTCAACCCGGTCTGCGGCGACGAAGTCACGTTGAGAGTTGCGCTGTCAGACGACGGCGAGATCATCGAAGATGTCTCTTATGACGGGCAGGGCTGTTCGATCAGCCAGGCGGCCACCTCGGTGTTGACCCAGCAGGTGATCGGCAAAACGGTGCCAGAAGCGCTGAAAACCCTCGACGCCTTCACCGAGATGATCTCCTCGCGCGGAACCGTGCAGGGCGACGAGGAAGTCCTCGGTGACGGAGTAGCGTTCGCAGGAGTGGCCAAATACCCGGCGCGGGTCAAATGTGCGCTGCTCGGCTGGATGGCTTTCAAAGATGCCCTGGCTCAAGCCCTCGAGGAGGTCGATAAATGAGCGAAACCGCCGCACCCGACGAGGAATTCCTGGCCGACGTCGAGGAGGCGATGCGCGACGTCGTCGACCCCGAGCTGGGGATCAACGTGGTCGACCTCGGTCTGGTCTACGGCTTGAATGTCGAAGAGGGCGACGAGGGAACCGTCGCGCTCATCGATATGACCCTGACCTCGGCCGCGTGCCCGCTGACCGATGTGATCGAGGACCAGTCGCGCAGCGCGCTGGTCGGCAGTGGTCTGGTCGATGAGATTCGGATCAATTGGGTCTGGAACCCGCCGTGGGGCCCGGACAAGATCACCGAGGATGGGCGCGAGCAACTACGGGCGCTCGGCTTCACCGTCTGAATTGCGCCGATCATGGCTTCCTGCCGTCGGTGAAGCTGGCATGGGGCGCCCCGATGCCGGGATCGATTCGATGCGGCCCAGCGGCAGACGGAGTCACCGGAAAATCGAAAATTGCTGTTGGAATATACACGGTCGCACACGAATTCGGGATGTCCACTACCCCGGATAGGCGGCCCTCAATGGGAGCCGATCCAAGAAGTAGATAGGCTTGCTCGGGGCTGTAACCGAATTTGGTCAAATAGTCGATCGCGTGCAGGCACGCCCGTTTGTATGCGAGGTCGGAGTCGAGATATTTTTGTTCGCCATCGAGGGTAACCGAAGTGCCCGAAAAGGCGATCCACTGCGAATATTGGGGATCGGTATTTCCCGGCACAAATATCGCGTTTTCGTACACCCCATAGATATCCATCCCGCCTTTTATGACGTCGACATGCAAGTCGATGAACCCGCCCATTTCGATCGCACCGCAGAAGGTGATTTCTCCGTCACCCTGCGAGAAGTGGAGGTCGCCGAACGATAGGTTCGCGCCGGGCACGAAAACCGGATAGAAGATTCTGGTGCCTTTGGTGAGGTTTTTGATGTCTTGGTTTCCCCCGTTTTCGCGGGGCGGAGCGGTGCGGGCCGCTTCGGCAGCCACACGGTCGAATTCGTCGCCGGCCAGCGTTCCCAGAATGGCGTCCCGGGGTTCCGGCGGCAATGCCAGGGGCGGCACTCGGTTGGGGTCCGTCGCTATGAGCGCACCCTCGCGCTTGTTCCACTTCGCCAGTAGCTGCGCGGATGGGGCCGTTCCCATTAGGCCGGGATGCACGATACCGGTGTACTTGACCCCCGGAACATGCCGAGATGTCGCGCATTGTCCGGTGAAGTCCCAAATCGCCTTGTAGGCGTCGGGAAAATGATCGGTGAGGAAGCCACCGCCGTTGAGTGTTGCGAAAATTCCCGTATAGCCCCAGCCCTGCCCCGCCAGCGGGGCCCGAGTCCTCCTGAGGAATGGGGCCGATATCCAGGATGTCGACAATAAGCAGGTCACCCGGTTCGGCGCCCTCGATTGCGAAGGGGCCGGACAGGCAATGCACGCCCGTTAGCGGAGCATTGAGGATGTCCTCGGCGGAATCGTCATTGTGGATGGCTCCGTCAAACCACTCGCGGCAATGTGCACGGAACGTGGAATCACGCTTGACGGTAACAGCTGGCGGAATATCTGGATGCCAACGATTGTGGCCGATTATCCGTTGTTCATTGAATTTCTTACTCGAGTCCAGGGGAAAAAGCAGTTCGGGCACATTTCACTCTCTGGTCGCTCACGACAATCGACGGGATACGCATGACGACCGTTTCACTCAAAGTTGAGCGCTAACTGTGATGGCGCTGATGATCTTCTGGAAGCCCGCGCCCGGCGCTAAGGCTTTATAGTCGCCCACATGCCGAGTTATGTGTACCGCTGCGCGGGGGGCTGCCCAAAATTTGCCGAGCGGCATCCGATGGCGGCCGTTCCCGACAGCGCCCCCTGCCCGCACTGCGCCGGCGTAGCCAGGAGGATTCCTACCGCGCCCATGGTCGGCCTCGGCCCTACCGCCGCGATGCGGCTACACGACCGCACCCGCGGCACCGCCGATGTACCCGACGTCGTTGACCGCCTGCCGCCTGCGGTATCTCCGCGGCCGCAGATGATTACCAATCCGCTACACCACAAGCTTCCCCGGCGCTAACTGCGCTCACCGGATTGCCGTGTCGAACCCTCAGAAGGCGTCTTCGGAGACGCGCATGATCTCGTCGTCGATGGATTCGACGACGGCCCGCACCCCGCCCAGCTTCGGCAGCATGTTCTTGGCGAAGAACGAAGCGACCGCGACCTTGCCTTGATAAAACGCTTCATCGCTGCCGGACGGCCCGTTGGCGAGGGCGGCACGGGCAACATCGGCCTGCGCCAGCAGCCCCCAGCCGATGAGCAGGTCACCGACCGCCAGCAGATACCGCACCGACCCGAGGCCCACTTTGTAGATCTCGGTGGGATTCTGCGCGGCCGACATCAGATATCCCGTCAGCGCACCGGTCATCGCCGTGCAATCGTCCAGTGCGGTTTGCAGCAGCTCGGCTTCCGGCTTAAGTGATTCATCGATGTTCTCAATGGTCCGGCTGATCTGAGCCGTCACGTGCTGCAGGGCCTGGCCGTGGTCGCGGATGATCTTGCGGAAGAAGAAGTCCAGCGCCTGGATGGCCGTGGTGCCCTCGTAGAGCGAATCAATCTTGGCGTCGCGGATGTACTGCTCGATCGGGTAGTCGACCAGGAAGCCGGAGCCGCCCAGGGTCTGCAGCGACTCGGTCAGGATTTCGTAGGCCCGTTCCGAGCCCACGCCTTTGACCACGGGCAGCAGTAGATCGTCGACGCGGTGCGCCAGATCGGGGTCCGCGCCCGAAACGCGTTGCGCCACTGCAGCATCCTGGTGCGCGGCGGCATACAGATACAGCGCCCGCAGCCCTTCGGCGTAGGCCTTCTGGGTCATCAGGCTGCGACGCACGTCGGGGTGGGCCATGATCGTGACCCGCGGCGCGGTCTTGTCGGTCATCTGGGTCAGGTCGGCACCCTGGATCCGCTCCTTCGCGTACGCCAGCGCGTTCAGATATCCCGTGGACAGCGTGCCCGACGACTTGACGCCGATCGTCATGCGAGCGTGCTCGATGATCGTGAACATCTGCGCGATCCCGTTGTGCACGTCGCCGACCAGGTAGCCGACGGCCGGCACGTCAGTGGCGCCGAACGTCAGCTCGCAGGTGGGGGAGGACTTCAGCCCCATCTTGTGTTCCAGCCCGGTCACATACACGCCGTTACGCGGACCGAGTTCCAACGTCTCGGGATCGAAAAGGTAATTGGGAACGTAGAACAGGCTCAATCCCTTGGTACCCGGGCCGGCGCCTTCGGGCCGGGCCAGGACGAGATGGAAGATGTTCTCGGTGGTGTCGCCGACGTCGCCGCCGGAGATGAACCGCTTCACCCCCTCGATGTGCCAGGTGCCATCGGGCTGTTCGATGGCCTTGGCGCGCGCTGCACCCACATCGGAGCCGGCATCGGGTTCGGTGAGCACCATGGTGGACTGCCAGTCACGCTCGATGCCCATCGCCGCCCACTTGCGTTGCTGCTCATTGCCTTCGATGTAAAGCGCATTGGCCATGACGGGGCCGAGCAGATAGAAGCACGCCGACGGATTGGCGCAGTAGATCATTTCGTTGACGGCCCAGGTGAGGGGTGGCGGCGCGGGCATGCCGCCGATCTCCTCGGCCAGGCCCAGGCGCCACCACTCGGCATCCTTGATCGCCTGCACCGTCTTGACCAACTCGTCCGGCACGCTGATGGAGTGTGTTGCCGGATCGAACACCGGTGGGTTGCGATCGGCGAAGGCGAAGGACTCGGCGATCGGGCCTTCGGCCAGGCGAGCGGCCTCGGCCAATATCGTGCGGGCGGTGTCGATATCGAGATCGCTGTAGCGGCCCTCGCCGAGAACGGCGCCTACCTCAAGCACCTCAAACAGGTTGAACTCGAGATCGCGGACGTTGGCGATGTAATGCCCCAATGCGGTTCCCTTCACTCACGTGGATCGGCCCGTAACGGGGCCTAGTGTCTACGAGTGGGGAAAACGTACGCAACCGTAACCACCGTTACGACGCGTTTACCTGCTATTACTAGCCGTTGGCGCCGCGCTGGCCGAAGAGCAGCCCGCCCGTGCCACCGGTACCGGGGGTACCGCCGATTCCAGCGTGGCCGCCGGCGCCGCCGTTGCCGATCAATATCGCGTTGCCGCCGTTGCCGCCGTTTCCGGCCAGCGGCCCGCCACTGCCACCCGCCCCGCCATTGCTGAACAGTCCGCCCTGGCCGCCGGCACCGCCGTCGGCGTTGGAGAACCCGGTACCGCCGAAGCCGGCGCTGCCGAACAACAGACCCGCGTTGCCGCCGGCCCCGGCCCTGCCGTCGGAGAGGGCGTCGCCACCGTTACCACCGCCGCCCAGCAGGTAGGCCTTCCCGCCGTCGCCACCGCCGCCGAGGAAGCTGCTGCCGCCGTCGCCGCCGTTGCCGTACAGAACTCCGCCGCTGCCGCCGGCGCCGCCGGCTCCCATGCCGTTGGGGCTGATACCGCCGAAGCCGCCAGACCCGACCAGGAATGCGGACCCGCCGATGCCGCCGGCCCCGCCGCCGCCACCGCTGGTGCCGCCGGCACCACCGTTGCCGTAGAACACTCCGCCCCAGCCGCCGTTGCCGCCGTTCGCGCCCGCACCGCCGGTACCGCCCTTGCCGCCGTTGCCGAACAACCCAGCGCCCCCGCCGCTGCCGCCGTTGACCCCGGCGGTACCCGACGAGAAGCCATTGCCGCCATTGCCGAATAGGATTCCGCCGGCCTGGCCGTTCGGGTTCGCCGCGGTGCCGTCAGCGCCGTTACCGATGAACGGCCGGTTGAACGCCGCCAGGGCGGGCGCGTTGATCAGATCGGCGATCGGCTGGAAGATCCCGAAGTTGGTGGCCTCCGCGGCAGCGTAGGCCTGAGCGCCGCCGAATACATTGCGGACGAACTGCTCGTGGAAGGCGGCGACGTCTGCGCTGACCGCCTGGAAGTTCTGGCCGTGTGCACCGAACACTGCCGCGACGGCGGCCGACACCTCATCCGCGGCCGCGGCTGCCACGCCGGTCGTCTGCGCTGCCGCTGCCGAGTTGGCGGCGCTGATCGCCGAGCCGATGCGGGCCAGATTTCCGGCCGCCTGAGACACAGCGTCCGTATTTGCGAGCAAGAATGACATCCCGAACCTCCCCAGTGAAGCGCCAGCGACCGAAAAATCTTATCCCTTTTCGGCCACCCTGGTTTTCGATTTGTCAAACCCATTTCAAAATGAATTTTCATTGCGCATGCGTAAATTCAGTCGGCTGCGTTCTGCCCCGACGAGCGGCTGGGTCGACCTCAAACCGGGCGTCGGCCGCTTGCCTTGTGCCAGTGACCAATTCAATCGCATACCGCAACGCAATCGAGATTTCCGGGGATCGCTGCGTCCCTAGACTCGGTTCATCCTGAGGAAGTCCCACCCCCCTGTGAGGCCGCCGGAATGACCTTGACCGCTCTCGAAGTGACCGCTTACGAGGCTTCTTTCGACCGCGTTCCCAGTACAATTCCCCGGCCTTTGAGTTGGCGGGCGGCGCTGTGGTCGGTGATGTCGGTGCGCTGGGCGGCAGCCGCACTCGCGCTGTTTTTGGCCGGGCTGGCAGCGCAATGCAACGGTGCGCCCCAAACCGTCTGGTGGACGCTGTATCTCAGCTGTTATCTGGCCGGCGGCTGGGGTTCGGCATGGGCAGGTGCACAGGCGTTGCGCAACAAGGCCCTCGACGTCGACCTGCTGATGATCGTCGCCGCCATCGGTGCGGTCGCGATCGGGCAGATCTTCGACGGCGCACTGCTTATCGTCATCTTCGCGACGTCCGGTGCACTCGACGACGTTGCGACCAAACACACCGCCGACTCGGTCAAGGGGCTGCTGGATCTCGCGCCGGATCAGGCCGTGCTGATCGAATACGACGGTACCGAACGGGTCGTCCCGGCCGGCGAGCTGACGATCGGCGACCACGTGGTGGTGCGGCCGGGGGAGCGGATACCCGCCGACGGCCTGGTGTTGTCCGGGGCCTCGGAGGTGGATCAGCGCTCGATCACCGGCGAATCGATGCCGGTGGCCAAGGAAACTGGGGATGAGGTGTTCGCCGGCACCCTGAACGGATCGGGTGTACTGCAGCTGGTCGTGGCTCGCGACCCGTCACAGACCGTAGTGGCACGAATCGTCGAGCTGGTCGCCGAAGCCTCGGCTACCAAAGCCAAGACTCAGCTGTTCATCGAAAAGATCGAGCAGCGCTACTCATTGGGCATGGTGACGGCAACGCTAGCCCTCATCGTCATCCCGCTGACGATGGGTGCTCATCCGCAGCAGGTCTTGTTGCGTGCCATGACTTTCATGATCGTGGCTTCGCCCTGTGCGGTGGTACTGGCCACCATGCCGCCGCTGCTTTCGGCGATCGCCAACGCGGGCCGGCATGGGGTCCTCGTCAAATCCGCCGTCGTCGTGGAGCACCTCGCCGGCACCAGCATCGTGGCGCTGGATAAAACGGGCACCCTGACTTGCGGCATCCCGCGGCTGACGACTCTGCAGCCACTTGACCCCGACACGGTCGACAGCCACCGTCTCCTCCAATTGGCCGCTGCCGCAGAGCAATCCAGCGAGCACCCGCTGGGGCGGGCCATCGTGGAGGAAGCTCGCAGCCGAGGCATCGCGATCCTGCCCGCCGAGGATTTCCGCGCCCTGCCGGGCCGTGGGGTGCGCGCCACCGTCGGGTGTGAGTTCGTCGAGGTATGTAGCCCGCACAGCTACCGGGGTACCCCGCCGCCCGAGCTGGCGCACATCGAGGAGGCCGGTGCCACCGCCGCCATCGTCCTGGTCGACGGGATAGCGGTGGGCCTGCTCGGACTCACCGATCAGGTTCGGCCGGACGCCGCGCGCTCGGTGGCTTCGCTGACCGCGTTGACCTCGGCTGCGCCGGTGCTGCTGACCGGTGACAACGGGCGCGCGGCCCGGCGCGTCGCCCAGCACGCCGGAATCACCGACGTCCGAGCGGCGCTGCTGCCCGAGCAGAAGGTGGAGGCGGTCCGGGCCCTCGAAGCCGGCGGACACCGGGTGCTCGTCGTCGGCGACGGCGTCAACGACGCCCCTGCCATGGCCGCGGCCCGCACCTCCATCGCCATGGGTGCCGGGGCCGACCTCACCCTGCAGACCGCCGACGGCGTCACCGTGCGCGACGAACTGCACACCATCCCGACGATCATCGGACTGGCCCGGCAGGCACGGCGGGTGGTGACGGCCAATCTCGCCATCGCAGCCACCTTCATCAGCGTCCTGGTGTTGTGGGATCTGTTCGGGCACTTGCCGCTCCCGCTGGGGGTGGCCGGTCACGAAGGATCCACCGTGCTGGTTGCGCTCAACGGCATGCGGCTATTGACCAACCGGTCCTGGCGGGCTGCGGCGACGTCCTCCCGCTGACGTCGTAGGCTCCTCGTCGTGGGTACCCGAGACCTCACGGCAGCGGTTTTCCAGCACACCATCGACGCCAATGAGAATGTGCTGGTCTACTTCTGGGCGCCGCTGTGTGGCCCGTGCGAAGTGTTCACCCCCACCTACGAGGGCTCGTCGGACAAACACTTCGACGTCGTGCACGGCAAGGTGAACTACGAAACCGAGACGGACCTGGTGCAGCTCGCCGGGGTCAAGTTGTTGCCCACGCTGATGGCCTTCAAGCGGGGCAAGCTGGTGTTCAAACAAGCCGGCATCGCGAACCCGTCGGTCATGGGTGATCTGGTCCGGCAGCTGCGTGCATACAAGTTCGCCGTCGACCCGCCGGCGGCTCAGCGGGGCCTGTTATGACCGGTGGGGAACAAGAACAGCGCCGTCTGTCGTTAGGGCTGGCGTGACTACCCAAGACCTCACTGCCGCGCAGTTCAACGAAACCGTCAATGGCAACGACATGGTGCTCGTCGATTTCTGGGCATCCTGGTGTGGCCCGTGCCGTGCCTTCGCGCCGACCTTCCAGGCGTCCTCGGAGAAGCACCCCGACGTGGTGTTCGCCAAGGTGGACACCGAAGCCGAGCAGGAGCTGGCAGCGGCCGCCCAGATCCGGTCCATCCCGACGCTGATGGCCTTCAAGAAGGGCCAGCTGCTGTTCAATCAGGCCGGCGCGCTTCCTCCCGCGGCGCTGGAGGACCTCATCCAGCAGCTCAAGGACTACGACGTCCCGGAAGACGCGGGCGCACCCGCCGAATAGGGTCGATCCCTGGCCCTTGGGCTACCGTTTCCAGCGTGAGTTTGGTCCTCGTTGAGAATCCCCGGCCCGAGATTGCGCTGATCACCCTTAATCGGCCCGAGCGGATGAACTCCATGGCCTTCGACGTCATGGTGCCGCTGAAGGAGGCGCTGGATCGAGTCAATTACGACAACGCCGTCCGGGTGGTGGTGCTGACCGGGGCTGGTCGCGGGTTTTCTTCCGGTGCCGACCACAAATCCGCGGGCGCCGTGCCGCACGTCGAAGATTTGACCCGGCCCACGTATGCGCTGCGGTCCATGGAGCTGCTTGACGACGTCATCCTCGCGCTCCGGCGGCTTCACCAACCCGTGATCGCCGCCGTCAACGGCCCCGCCATCGGCGGCGGGCTGTGCCTGGCGCTGGCCGCCGACATCCGAGTGGCCTCGACCACCGCCTATTTCCGCGCCGCCGGCATCAACAACGGGCTGACCGCCAGCGAGCTGGGGCTGAGCTATCTGCTGCCCAGGGCCATCGGATCATCGCGCGCGTTCGAGATCATGCTGACCGGTCGCGATGTCAGCGCCGAGGAAGCCGAGCGGATCGGGCTGGTGTCGTGTCAGGTGCCCGAAGGCCAGCTGCTGGACACCTGCTACGCGATCGCGGCCCGGATGGCGGCGTTCTCCCGTCCGGGAATTGAGTTGACCAAACGTACGCTGTGGAGTGGACTGGACGCCGCCAGCTTGGAAGGGCATATGCAGGCCGAGGGCCTGGGTCAGCTTTTCGTCCGGCTGCTGACCGCGAACTTCGAAGAAGCCGTTGCCGCGCGCGCAGAGAGGCGTCCGCCGGCATTCACCGACGATAAGTAATCAGCAAGGGAGCACGATCGTGATCACGGCCACGGACCTCGAGGTCCGCGCTGGCGCGCGCATCCTGCTCTCGCCCGATGGCCCGGACCTGCGTATCCAGCCCGGTGACCGGATCGGGCTGGTCGGGCGCAACGGTGCTGGCAAAACCACGACGCTGCGCATCCTGGCCGGGGAGGGCCAACCGTACGCGGGTTCGGTCACTCGCAACGGTGAAATCGGTTATCTGCCACAGGATCCCAAAGAGGGCGATCTTGAGGTGCTGGCCCGCGACCGGGTGCTGTCGGCGCGCGGACTCGACGTGCTGCTGACCGATCTGGAGAAGCAGCAGGCGTTGATGGCCGAGGTTGCCGACGACGACGCCCGCGATCGCGCCATCCGCCGCTACGGTCAACTCGAAGAGCGCTTCGTCGCGCTGGGCGGCTACGGCGCCGAAAGCGAGGCGGGCCGCATCTGTGCGAGCCTCGGTCTGCCCGAACGGGTGCTGACCCAGCAACTGCGCACCCTGTCCGGCGGCCAGCGCCGCCGGGTCGAGCTGGCACGCATCCTGTTCGCCGCATCGGATACCGGCGCAGGTTCTTCCACGACTTTGCTGCTCGACGAGCCGACCAACCACCTCGACGCGGATTCGGTTGGCTGGCTGCGTGACTTTCTGCGGACACATAATGGCGGACTGGTGATGATCAGCCACAACGTCGACCTGATCGGCGATGTGGTCAACCGGGTCTGGTTCTTGGACGCGGTCCGGGGCGAGATGGACGTCTACAACATGGGCTGGCAGAAGTACCTCGACGCACGGGCCACCGACGAACAGCGTCGCCGTCGGGAACGCGCCAACGCCGAACGCAAAGCCGCCGCACTTCGCACCCAGGCCGCCAAGCTGGGTGCCAAAGCCACCAAAGCCGTTGCGGCACAGAACATGTTGCGCCGCGCGGACCGCATGATGGCCGCGTTGGACGAGGAGCGCGTCGCCGACAAGGTGGCACGGATCAAGTTCCCCACCCCGGCCCCGTGTGGCCGCGTCCCGCTGGTGGCCAAGGGCTTGAGTAAGACGTTCGGATCGCTCGAAGTGTTCACCGGCGTCGATCTGGCCATCGACCGTGGTTCCCGCGTGGTGGTCCTGGGACTCAACGGAGCCGGCAAGACCACGCTGTTGCGATTGCTGGCCGGCGTCGAGCAACCCGACACCGGTGCCCTAGAACCCGGGCACGGCTTGCGCATCGGGTATTTCGCGCAGGAGCACGACACGCTCGACAACGACGACACCGTGTGGCAGAACATCCGGCACGCCGCACCTGAATCCGGTGAACAGGACCTGCGGGGCCTGCTGGGTGCGTTCATGTTCAGCGGCCCACAGCTCGACCAGCCCGCGGGCACCCTGTCCGGCGGCGAGAAGACCCGGCTCGCGCTGGCCGGATTGGTGGCGTCCACCGCTAATGTGCTGCTGCTCGACGAACCGACCAACAACCTCGATCCGGCGTCGCGTGAGCAGGTGCTCGACGCATTGCGCAGCTATCAGGGCGCGGTGGTGTTGGTGACGCACGACCCCGGCGCGGCAGAGGCGCTCGACCCGCAACGCGTGGTGCTGCTACCCGACGGCACCGAAGACTATTGGTCCGACGAGTACCGGGACCTCATCGAGCTGGCCTGAGGTACCGGGTTTTCGAGCGAAAGCGGCCCGTCCGGGGCGCCGGGTTCTTACGCTAAGTGCCATGCGTAAGTCGAAGAAGACGCGCGATCAGCTGATGCGCGAGTTGCGCAATGCCTACGAAGGCGGCGCCAGCATCCGCAACCTTGCTGCCACCACTGGCCGGTCCTACGGATCGGTGCACAGCATGCTGCGCGAGTCGGGTACCACGATGCGTAGTCGCGGCGGCCCCAACCACCGAGCCAGGCCGCGCTAGCCGAATCTAGCTGCGCCGCACCGAGTTCTCCACCAGATCGAGGACCGCTGAAAGCCGCCGCGGGTCTTCGCCGGACGCCAGTCGGGCCACCAATCCGTCCAGCACCAGTTCCAGGTAGGACTGCAGCACGTCACCGGGCACGTCCTCGCGCACCCGGTGTGCCTCTTTCTGCCGGCGCAGCCGATCGTGCGTCGCCGCGGCCAGGTCCGCCGAACGCTCCGCCCAGCCGCGGCTGAACTCGGGATCGTTGCGCAGCTTGCGGGCGATCTCCAATCGGGTGGCCAGCCAGTCGAACTGTTCTGGAGCGGCCAGCATGTCGCGCATCACCTGGATGAGTCCCTCGCGGGCGGCAACGTCGGCCATCCGCTCGGCATCCTCATGGGCCAGCGCGAAGAACAGCGCGTCCTTGTCGCGGAAATGGTGGAAGATCGCGCCGCGCGACATTCCGATCGCCTGCTCGAGCCGCCGGACCGTGGCTCTGTCGTAGCCGTGTTCGGCAAAGCATCGGCGAGCGCCGTCGAGGATCTGGCGGCGGCGAGCCGCCAGATGGTCCTCGCTGACTTTCGGCACGGGAAGCCGGTTAGGACTTCAGCATGTTGCGCAGCACGTACTGCAAAATGCCGCCGTTGCGGTAGTAGTCCGCTTCACCCGGGGTGTCGATGCGCACCACCGCGTCGAACTCGATCGGATCGCTACCGTCCTTGCTGGCCTTGACCTTCACCGTCTTGGGAGTCTTGCCGTTGTTGATCTCCTCGATACCGGTGATGTCGAACACCTCGGTGCCGTCCAGACCCAGCTCCTTGGCGGATTTGCCCTCGGGGAATTGCAGCGGGATGACGCCCATGCCGATCAGGTTGGACCGGTGGATGCGCTCGAACGACTCGGTGATCACCGCTCGAACCCCCAGCAGCAGAGTGCCTTTGGCCGCCCAGTCGCGCGACGAGCCCGACCCGTACTCCTTGCCGCCAAGGACCACCAGCGGAATGCCTTGCTCGGCATAGTTTTGCGCCGCGTCGTAGATGAACGCCTGCGGGGCATCATCTTTGGTGAAGTCGCGGGTGTACCCGCCGGATACGTCGTCGAGCAGTTGGTTGCGCAGCCGGATGTTGGCGAACGTGCCGCGAATCATCACCTCGTGGTTGCCGCGCCGGGAACCGAAGGAGTTGTAGTCCTTCCGTTGTACCCCGTGCTCGTCAAGGTACTTCGCTGCCGGCGTCTCCGGCTTGATGGCACCGGCGGGGGAGATGTGGTCGGTGGTGACCGAATCCCCGAGTAGCGCCAGTACCCGGGCGCCTTTGATGTCTTTGACCGGCTCAGGGTCAGCGGACATTCCCTCGAAGTACGGAGGCTTGCGCACATACGTCGAATCCGGGTCCCACTCAAAGGTGTTGCCGCTGGGCGTCGGCAGGTTCTGCCACCGCTCGTCGCCCTTGAACACGTCGGCGTAGTTCTTGGTGAACATCTCCTGGTTGATCGCCGAGGCGATGGTGTCGGACACGTCCTTCTGCGACGGCCAGATGTCCTTCAAGTAGACATCTTTGCCTTCCTTATCTACGCCCAGCGGCTCGGAGTCGAAGTCGAAGTCCATGGTTCCGGCGAGCGCGTAGGCCACGACCAACGGCGGCGACGCCAGGTAGTTCATCTTCACGTCGGGGTTGATCCGGCCCTCGAAGTTGCGGTTGCCAGAGAGCACGGCCGCGACCGAAAGGTCGTTGTCGTTTACCGCTTTTGAGATCTCCTCAGGCAGCGGGCCCGAGTTGCCGATGCACGTGGTGCAGCCGTAGCCGACGAGGTAGAAGCCGAGCTTCTCCAGATAAGGCCACAGGCCGGCCTTATCGTAGTAGTCGTTGACCACCTGCGAGCCCGGGGCCATGGTGGTCTTCACCCACGGCTTGGACGCCAGACCCTTCTCGACGGCGTTGCGGGCCAACAGCGCTGCGCCCAGCATCACCTCGGGGTTCGAGGTGTTGGTGCACGACGTGACCGCGGCGATCACCACCGCGCCGTGGTCGAGCTCGAATTCGCCGTATTCCTCGGACTTCACCGTAATCGGGTTGCTCACCCGGCCTTTGGCGTGCGCAGCCGCAGATTCGACCTTGTCGGCGTGGTCGTCGGCATGGCCGTTCGACGGCTGGCCGGGGTCGCTGGCCGGGAAGGACTCGTCGACTGTCTCGTCGAGCTTCGAGTACTCCTTCTTGTCCGGGTCGTCCCCGACGTAATCGCAAATCTGTTCGCGGAAAGTAGCTTTGGCGTCCGACAACGAGATGCGGTCCTGGGGGCGTTTCGGTCCGGCGATCGATGGGACCACGTCGGACAAGTCGAGCTCCAGGTATTCGGAGAAGGCCGGCTCGTGCTCCGGGTTGTGCCAGAGGCCTTGCTCCTTGGCGTACGCCTCGACCAGGGCCAGCTGTTCCTCGCTGCGTCCGGTGAACTTCAGATACGAGATGGTCTCTTCGTCGATCGGGAAAATCGCTGCGGTGGAACCGAATTCGGGGCTCATGTTGCCCAGGGTGGCGCGGTTGGCCAGTGGTACCTCGGCCACGCCCTGACCATAGAACTCGACGAACTTGCCCACCACCCCGTGCTTGCGCAGCATCTCGGTGACGGTCAGCACTACGTCGGTGGCGGTGACGCCCGGCTGGATCTCACCGGTGAGCTTGAAGCCGACCACCCGCGGGATGAGCATCGACACCGGCTGGCCGAGCATCGCGGCCTCGGCCTCGATGCCGCCCACGCCCCAGCCCAGCACGCCCAGGCCGTTGACCATCGTGGTGTGGCTGTCGGTGCCCACGACCGTGTCGGGGTAAGCGACGCCATCACGGTCCATCACGACGCTGGCCAGGTACTCGATGTTCACCTGGTGCACGATGCCGGTGCCCGGCGGCACCACCTTGAAGTCGCGGAAAGCGCCCTGCCCCCAGCGCAGGAACTGGTAGCGCTCACCATTGCGCTCGTACTCGATCTCGACGTTGCGCTCGAAGGCGTCCGCCCGGCCGAACAGGTCGGCGATCACCGAGTGGTCGATCACCAGGTCGGCCGGCGCCAGCGGGTTGACCTTCTCAGCCTTGCCGCCTAGATCACCAATGGCCTCACGCATGGTGGCCAGGTCGACGATGCAGGGCACGCCGGTGAAGTCCTGCATCACGACACGGGCGGGCGTGTACTGAATCTCAATGCTGGGTTCCGCGTTGGGGTCCCAGTTCGCGATCGCCTCGATGTGGTCTTTGGTGATGTTGCTGCCGTCCTCGTTGCGCAGCAGGTTTTCGGCGAGGACCTTGAGACTGTAGGGGAGTTTCTCGGTATTGGGGACGGCGTCGAGACGATAGATCTCGTAGCTCTTGTCACCGACCTTCAGGGTGTCACGGGCTCCGAACGAATTCTCCGAATCTTTGCTAGTCACATCAACTCCCAGGATTAAGTTCTTCCGTCGACGGGCCGTGCCGACGGATGCTTCGATTGCCTTCGAATGCTCGAGCCACTTTAACAGTACGCTTGTCCTGCATTGTGCGGCACGCGCAGATTGTCAGTCTTCTCTAAGGAGCGCATCTTGCAAACCCTTCAATCCGGGCGCCGCGCCGTGCCGCCGAGACATAAGCCACGCACTCCCGCGTCGGCGAGTCGTGTACCTGGCTGATATGTCGCGGAAGTAGCGCGCGGGGCGACAGGTACGGTGCTTGTTAATTCAGTTGGAGGAGCGACGCGATGACCGGCCATGAACCCCAGATCATTCCGTTTCTGCCGGCATACATTCCGCAAGACGTCGACATAAACGCGGTCAAGTCGCAAGTCGCCGCGGTCGGCGTAAGCGCACCACCGGCAGATGTGCCGGGATTGCTCGGGGTAGTCCACGAGGCGCACGACCACGGCATCGACCTCAAGATCGTCCTGCTCGACCACAACCCGCCCAACGACACACCCCTGCGCGATATCGCCACCGTCGTCGGCGCCGACTATCCCGACGCCACTGTCCTGGCGCTGAGCCCCAGCTACGTCGGCAGCTACAGCACGCACTACCCGCGGGTCACGCTGGAAGCAGGAGAGGACCATTCCAAGACGGGCAACGCGGTGCACTCGGCGCAGAACTTTTTGAATGAGTTGACTACGCCAGAGTTTCCCTGGACTGCGTTCACCATTTTCGTACTGATTGGTGTGTTGGCAGCGGCCGTCGGCACCCGCTTCCGGCAGCTGCGCAGTAGGCAGCCAGCAACATCATCGGAAACCGCCACAGTCGCGGCAGAAGAGCCGAAGACGGACATCTAACCAGGTAAAACCACTGATGCTGGTGTCGCCGCACCAGCGTGCCGCCTGTTTCGGCAAACTATTTAGATAACCGTTCGGTCACATTCATTGCACGTCCCGGGTGCACTTTGTGACATACGTTTCTTTAGCGTCAGTTGTGACGTACGGTGCAAATGATGCTTGTGATGCCTTTGGCGCTATTCAGTGAAAACTGGCGCTGTCCGTCCATTTTTGAGCCCATAGGAGACCCGAGCGAATGAGACGGACCCGCCGCAGCTCCGCTTCGCGAACGGCTGCCAGGTTTGTGCGCCCGGCGATTCCTTCGGTCGTGAGCATCGCCCTGCTGATGGGCACACCCGGGTTGGTGCACGCGGACCCGAATGCCGACGCAATGGCCGTCCTGATAGCCAATGTCGCCAAGGCCAACCAGCGCTTGGAAGACCTCAGTGCTGCGGTGCAGACGGAGCAGGAGAGCGTCAACAAGGCCATGGTCGCTGTCGAGACCGCGCGGGAAAACGCCACCGAAGCCCAACACGCGCTCGAGGTGAGCCAGCAGTCGGTCAAGGACGCCAACGACGCGATCGCCGCGGCGCAGCGCCGGTTCAACACGTTTGCGGCCGCCACCTATATGAACGGTCCGTCGGACAGCTATCTCACCGCCAAGAGCCCCGATGACATGATCGCCGCGGCGACCGCGACCCGGGCTCTGACCGCCAGCGCGCAGACGGTGATGACCAATTTGCAGCGGGCCCGGACTGAGCAGGTGAATAAGGAATCGGCGGCGCGGCTGGCCAAGGAGAAGGCTGACAAGGCCGCCGCCGATGCGAAGTCCAGTCAAGACGCCGCCGTCGCGGCGCTGACCGACACGCAGCGCACGTTCGACCAGCAGCGCGACGAGGTCAACCGACTGGCTGCCGAACGCGACGAGGCCGAAGCCAAACTCCAAGCGGCCAAACTCGTGGCCTGGACCTCCTCCGGCGGACAGGGCATGCCGCCGAACATGTGGGATACGGGATCGGGCCCGGGCGGAGGCCGCCACTGGGACGGTTGGGACCCCACGCTGCCGCAGATCCCCAGCGCCAACATTCCGGGCGACCCGATTGCGGTCGTCAACCAGGTGCTCGGGTATTCGGCGACCTCGGCGCAGGTCACCGCTCAAATGGGGCGCAATTTCCTGCAGCAGCTGGGCATCCTCAAGCCCACCGACACCGGCATCACCAATGCGGCCCCCACCGCTGCCACCCCTAGCCGGATTCCACGGGTGTACGGGCGGCAGGCTTCCGAGTATGTGATCCGGCGCGGCATGTCCCAGATCGGCGTTCCTTATTCCTGGGGCGGTGGCAACGCGGCCGGCCCCAGCCACGGAATCGACTCCGGGGCCAACATCACCGGCTTCGACTGCTCGGGTCTTGTTCTGTACTCGTTCGCCGGAGTGGGCATCAAGCTGCCGCACTACTCCGGTTCGCAGTACAACCTGGGCCGCAAGATCCCGACGTCGCAGATGCGCCGTGGCGATGTCATCTTCTACGGCCCCGGTGGTAGCCAGCACGTGACGATCTACCTCGGCGACGGTCAGATGCTCGAGGCGCCCGACATCGGTTTGAAAGTGCGTACCGCGCCGGTGCGCACCAGCGGCATGACACCCTTCGTGGTTCGCTATATCGAGTATTAACGAGGTCTTATGCGCCACAACCGATTTCGCCTGACCAACCTAGCCCGGATCACTCCCTTGGTTCTGGGGTTGGTAGCCGGGCTCGTGATCGCTGTGGCCGCTCCGGCCGACGCTGATCCCGGCGAATGGGATCCCACCCTGCCGGCAGCGGTCAGTGCAGGCGCCCCGGGAGATCCGCTGGCCGTCGCCAACGCCTCGCTGCAGGCCACCGCGCAGGCCACCCAAACCACGATCGATCTGGGCCGGCAGTTCCTCAGTGGGCTGGGTCTCGGCGGTCCGACCGCTCCCGCCGCGGCTCCCGGCGGCGGCAACACCGGCCCGAGCCGGATTCCGCGAGCCAACGGCAGGCAGGCCATCGAATACGTGATCCGGCGAGCCGGCTCACAGATGGGCGTGCCGTATTCCTGGGGCGGGGGCACGCTGGAAGGTCCCAGTAAGGGCGTTGACTCCGGTGCGGGCACCGTCGGCTTCGACTGCTCGGGCCTGATGCGCTACGCATTCGCTGGGGTAGGCGTGCTGATCCCGCGGTTTTCCGGCGACCAGTACAACGCCGGCAAGCACATCCCGCCTTCGCAGGCCAGGCGCGGCGACCTCATCTTCTACGGCCCCAACGGCAGCCAGCACGTCACCATGTACCTCGGCAACGGCCAGATGCTGGAGGCGTCGGGAAGCGCCGGCAAGGTCACTATCAGTCCGGTGCGCAAGTCCGGTATGACGCCATTCGTGACTCGGATCATCGACTACTGACCCTGGGTCTGATTTGCCAGGCGGGGATGGCGGCGTCGACGGAATCCCACAGGCCTGGAATAGTTGAACCCGGGCACGTCGCTGCCCGGTGACATTTGTCGTGTTGGCAGTCGTGTCCAAATGAGCTGTGGAGGGTTATTGATGACATCAGCAGGTGGCGGTTACCCGGGTCCGGGTGGGCAGTCGGGCCCGCCGGCTCATGAGGCACCGTCGGGTGGCGCCGACGGGCTGGCCGCCGAGGTACACACCCTGGAACGGGCGATCTTCGAGGTCAAGCGGATCATCGTGGGTCAGGACCAACTTGTGGAGCGGATGCTGGTCGGCCTGCTCGCCAAGGGACACGTGCTGCTGGAAGGTGTTCCCGGCGTCGCCAAGACGCTGGCGGTCGAGACCTTTGCGCGCGTGGTCGGCGGGACGTTTGCCCGGATCCAGTTCACGCCCGACCTGGTGCCCACCGACATCGTCGGTACTCGCATCTACCGGCAGGGCAAGGAGGAGTTCGACACCGAGCTGGGCCCGGTGGTGGTCAACTTCCTGCTCGCCGACGAGATCAACCGTGCGCCGGCGAAGGTGCAGTCCGCGCTGCTCGAGGTCATGGCCGAACGGCACGTGTCGATCGGGGGCAAGACCTTCCCGTTGCCCAGCCCGTTCCTGGTGATGGCGACGCAGAACCCGATCGAGCAGGAAGGCGTTTACCCGCTGCCCGAAGCGCAGCGCGACCGTTTCCTGTTCAAGATCAACGTCGGCTACCCGTCGCCCGAAGAAGAGCGGGAGATCATCTACCGGATGGGTGTCACCCCACCGCAGGCCAAGCAGATCCTCAACACCGGCGATCTGCTGCGGCTGCAAGGTGTTGCGGCCAATTGCTTCGTGCACCACGCGCTGGTGGACTATGTGGTTCGCGTCGTCACCGCGACCCGCCACCCCGAGCAGCTGGGTATGAACGACGTCAAGGCCTGGATCGCGTTCGGCGCCTCGCCGCGCGCCTCGCTGGGCATCATCGCGGCTTCCCGGGCGCTCGCGCTGGTCCGCGGGCGTGACTACGTCATCCCGCAGGACGTCATCGACGTCATTCCCGACGTGCTCCGGCACCGGTTGGTGCTCACCTACGACGCGCTGGCCGACGAGATCTCGTCGGAGATCGTGATCAACCGGGTGCTGCAGACGGTCGCCATGCCGCAGGTGAATGCCGTTCCGCAGCAGGGACATTCGGTGGCTCCGGTGATGCAGGGCGCCACGGTGGCGGCTGGCGGTCGGTGACAGATTCTAAGACCCCGGCCGTCGTGCATCCGCCGTCGATGCTCCGCGGCACCATCGACGATCCGAAGCTCGCGGCGGCGCTGCGCACCCTGGAGCTCACCGTCAGCCGCAAACTGGATGGCATCCTGCACGGTGATCACCTCGGCCTGATTCCCGGCCCGGGTTCGGAGCCGGGGGAGTCGCGGCTTTACCAACCCGGTGACGACGTGCGCCGGATGGACTGGGCGGTTACCGCGCGGACCACCCATCCGCATGTCCGGCAGATGATCGCCGACCGCGAGCTGGAGACCTGGCTGGTGGTCGACATGTCGGCCAGCCTGGACTTCGGCACCGCCGTCTGTGAGAAGCGCGACCTGGCGGTGGCGGCCGCGGCGGCCATCTCCTTCCTCAACGTGGGCGGTGGCAACCGACTCGGCGCGCTGATTTCCAACGGCGCCAACACCATTCGCGTTCCGGCGCGTTCGGGTCGAGAGCATGTGCACACCATGTTGCGTACCATCGCGACCACTCCCAAGGCGCCCACGGGGGTACGTGGCGACTTGGCCGCCACCATCGACGCGCTGCGCCGGCCGGAACGCCGTCGCGGGATGGCCGTGATCATCAGCGACTTTCTCGGGCCGATCAACTGGATGCGGCCACTGCGCGCGATCGCGGCCCGCCACGAGGTGCTGGCCATCGAGGTCCTCGATCCGCGCGACGTCGAATTGCCCGACATCGGCGACGTGGTCCTGCAGGACGCCGAGTCCGGGGCGGTTCGCGAATTCACCATCGACGCCCAGTTGCAGACCGACTTCGCCAGAGCCGCCGCGGCGCACCGTGCCGACGTGGCCCGCACAATTCGCGGTTGCGGCGCGCCGGTGATGACACTTCGCACCGACCGCGACTGGATCGGCGACATCGTGCGTTTCGTCTCCTCCCGCCGGCGCGGGGCAATGGCGGGGCGCCGGTGACGGATACAAACAGGACAGGCACAAACAGGATGACGGGTCTGTTATGACGTTGCCGTTGCTCGGGCCGATGACGCTGTCCGGCTTCGAACACTCGTGGTTCTTTCTGTTTCTTTTCGCCGTCGCCGGGCTGATCGCGCTTTACATCGTGCTGCAGCTCGCCCGGCAACGACGTATGTTGCGGTTCGCCAACATGGAATTGCTGGAGAGCGTGGCGCCCAAGCGCCCCTCGCGGTGGCGGCATATCCCGGCGATTCTGTTGACCCTGGCGCTGGTGTTGTTCACCATCGCGATGGCCGGGCCGACGAACGACGTCCGCATTCCGCGCAACCGCGCGGTGGTGATGCTGGTGATCGACGTGTCGCAGTCGATGCGGGCCACCGATGTCGAGCCCAATCGGATGGCCGCCGCGCAGGAGGCCGCCAAGCAGTTCGCCGGCGAGCTGACCCCGGGTATCAACCTCGGCCTCATCGCCTATGCGGGGACTGCGACGGTGCTGGTGTCGCCGACGACCAACCGTGATGCGACCAAGGCCGCACTCGACAAGCTGCAGTTCGCCGACCGCACCGCGACCGGCGAGGCCATTTTCACCGCTCTGCAGGCCATCGCGACCGTCGGCGCGGTCATTGGTGGCGGCGACACACCGCCGCCGGCGCGCATCGTGTTGTTCTCGGACGGCAAGGAGACGATGCCGACCAACCCGGACAACCCCAAGGGCGCCTACACCGCCGCGCGCACCGCCAAGGACCAGGGCGTGCCGATCTCGACTATCTCGTTCGGCACCCCCTATGGTTTCGTCGAAATCAACGACCAGCGCCAGCCGGTGCCCGTCGACGACGAGACGATGAAGAAGGTCGCTCAGCTGTCCGGCGGCAATTCCTACAACGCTGCGACCCTGGCGGAGCTGAAGGCTGTCTACGCGTCGCTGCAACAGCAGATCGGCTACGAGACGATCAAGGGTGACGCGAGTGTGGGCTGGCTGCGGCTCGGTGCGCTGGTTCTGGCGCTCGCGGGCCTGGCCGCGCTGCTGATCAACCGCCGCTTGCCGACCTAGCCTTGCTCGGCGAGCGTAACGCCACCGCGACATCCGACCCGGATTTTCGCAGCACCGTTACGCTCGTCGCGCTCGCGCCTCGTGGACCCGGCGGATGATGTCGGTCGGATGGTCTTCGGCGATGACCCGGACGACGATCCAGCCCATGGCTTCGAGCTTTTCCAGGCGGCGGATGTCCTTTGCGTATTGGTAGCGGCTGGACCGATGATGATCGCCGTCGTACTCGACCGCGACTTTGATCTCCTCCCAGCCCATATCCAAATACGCTTCCGCCCAACCCCATACGTTGCGCACCGCGATCTGTGTCTGCGGCGGGGGAAATCCAGCCTTCCGCAATAGCAGGCGCAGCCAGGTTTCCTTTGGCGACTGCGCCCCGCCGTCTACCAATTCGAGGGCGGCTCTGGCGGCCTTCATTCCCCGTCGACCGGCATAGCGGTCCATCAAGAGTTCGACCTCGACCAGCTTGAGGTCGGTCGCCTGCATGAGTGCGTCGACAGCGGTGACAGCGAGGCCGAGCTGACATCTCCTGGCGAGGTCAAGCGCGGTCCGGGGTGGGGTGGTCACGCGTATGCCGTCGATCAGGGTGATCTCGTCGTCGCCGATGCGCTCCTCCCAAACCTGTACGCCGGTGGCCGGGCGGCGGTTGGTGTCGATGATCGCCGCGGGCAGCGTCGCGTCGATCCATTTGGCACGGTGTAGGGCAGCGGCTGAGAAGCCAGCGAGGATGCCGCGCCGCCGCGAACGCAGCCAGCACGCCTTTGCACGCAATATCGGCGTCAGCTCGACGGCGCGTGGCAGGTATATGTCCCGATGCAGCGCAACATAGCGACTGCGCAGCTCATAGGGGGTTAATGCACCGGATGCTATGGCCTCGCTGCCCAGAAATGGGTCAGTCATGGCGAAAGTGTGCCGACACCGACCGACAGTCCGCGCCAGCGTAACGCCACTGCGAAATCGGCAGCCCGATGTCGCAGCCACGTTACATTCGCGCGGGTAGTGAGCGGGAGCCGATTTCGGCGCTGCGGCGCCAAGACGATAGGTTGTCGGGGTGACTGACACAGCCACCGATGGCGGCAAACCCGCATTCGTCTCCCGTTCAGTACTGGTCACCGGCGGAAACCGGGGGATCGGTTTGGCGATCGCGCAGCGGCTGGCCGCCGACGGCCACAAGGTTGCCGTCACGCACCGCGGATCGGGAGCGCCCGAGGGACTGTTCGGCGTCGAGTGTGACGTCACCGACAACGACGCCGTCGACCGCGCTTTCAAAGAGGTCGAGGAACACCAGGGTCCGGTCGAGGTCCTGGTGTCCAATGCCGGCCTGTCTGCGGACGCGTTCCTCATTCGGATGACCGAGGAGCGCTTCGAGAAGGTCATCGATGCCAACCTCACCGGGGCGTTCCGGGTGGCTCAGCGCGCATCGCGCAGCATGCAGCGAAAGAAGTTCGGCCGATTGATCTTCATCGGTTCGGTCTCCGGTAGCTGGGGCATCGGCAACCAGGCCAACTACGCCGCCTCCAAGGCCGGTGTGATCGGCATGGCCCGCTCGATCGCGCGGGAGCTGTCGAAGGTCAACGTGACCGCGAATGTGGTTGCCCCGGGCTACATCGACACGGATATGACGCGCGCACTGGACGAGCGGATTCAGGCGGGGGCATTGGAATTCATCCCGGCGAAGCGGGTTGGCACCGCCGCCGAGGTCGCCGGCGTGGTCAGCTTCTTGGCTTCGGAGGACGCGAGTTACATCTCCGGTGCGGTCATCCCGGTCGATGGCGGCATGGGTATGGGCCACTAACGAAAAGCAAGGACGGACATGGCAGGACTGCTCGAAGGCAAACGGATCCTCGTCAGCGGGATCATCACCGACTCGTCGATCGCTTTCCACATCGCGCGGGTGGCCCAGGAACAGGGCGCCCAACTGGTGTTGACCGGATTCGACCGGTTGCGGCTGATCCAGCGCATCGTGGACCGGCTGCCGGAGAAGGCGCCGCTCATCGAACTCGACGTGCAGAACGAAGAGCACCTGGCCAGCCTGGCCGGCCGGGTGACCGAAGTCATCGGTGAGGGCAACAAGCTGGACGGCGTGGTGCACTCGATCGGCTTTATGCCGCAGACCGGCATGGGCATCAACCCGTTCTTCGATGCGCCTTACGAGGACGTCTCCAAGGGCATCCATATCTCCGCCTACTCCTACGCATCCCTGGCCAAAGCGACGCTGCCGATCATGAACTCCGGGGGCTCCATTGTCGGCATGGACTTCGACCCGAGCCGGGCGATGCCGGCCTACAACTGGATGACGGTCGCCAAGAGCGCGCTGGAGTCGGTGAACCGCTTCGTGGCACGCGAGGCCGGCAAATACGGTGTGCGCTCGAATCTTGTTGCCGCAGGACCGATCCGGACGCTGGCCATGGCCGCTATCGTCGGAGGCGCACTCGGCGAGGAGGCGGGCGCGCAAATACAGCTACTCGAAGAGGGCTGGGATCAGCGCGCTCCGGTCGGCTGGAACATGAAAGACCCGACGCCGGTCGCCAAGACGGTGTGCGCACTGCTTTCGGACTGGCTGCCGGCCACCACCGGCGACATCATCTTCGCCGACGGCGGCGCACACACGCAGTTGCTCTAACTCGCATGGAGTTTGATGCGATCCTGCTGCTGTCCTTCGGCGGCCCCGAGGGGCCCGAGCAGGTGCGGCCGTTCCTGGATAACGTCACCCGCGGCAGAAACGTGCCGCCCGAGCGGCTGGATGCGGTGGCCGAGCACTACCTGCATTTCGGTGGGGTATCACCGATCAACGGAATCAACCGCGCGCTGATCGCCGAGCTGGAAGCCGAACAGCAGCTGCCGGTCTACTTCGGCAACCGCAATTGGGCACCCTACGTCGAAGACGCCGTTGCGGCTATGCGAGACAACGGTGTTCGCCGTGCCGCGGTGTTCACTACGTCGGCGTGGAGTGGCTATTCCAGCTGCACACAGTACGTCGAGGACATTGCGCGAGCACGTGCGGCGGCCGGCTCGCAAGCGCCTGAAATGGTCAAGCTGCGACCGTATTTCGACCATCCGCTCTTCGTCGAGATGTTCGCCGACGCCGTGGCGGCCGCTGCCTGCCGGGTACCGCCCGATGCCCGGTTGGTGTTCACCGCACATTCGATTCCGCTGGCCGCCGATCAGCGCTGTGGCCCTAATCTGTACAGCCGCCAAGTAGGTTATGCCGCAAGGCTGGTCGCCGCCGCTGCCGGTTGTGCCGAATACGACTTGGTCTGGCAGTCTCGCTCGGGGCCGCCGCAGGTCCCGTGGCTGGAACCCGATGTTGCCGACCACCTCCAGGCGTTATCCGACGCGGGCACCGATGCTGTAATCGTCTGTCCCATAGGATTTGTCGCCGACCACATCGAAGTGGTGTGGGACCTCGACCACGAACTGCGATTGCAGGCCGAGGCCCTGGACATGAAGTTCGCCCGGGCCGGGACACCCAATGCCGATCGGCGGTTCGCCCGCCTGGCCGCCGATTTGGTCGACGAACTGCGTTACGGGCGTGAGCCTTTGCGGGTGCAAGGCCACGATCCGGTGCCCGGCTGCCTTGCCAGTGTGGACGGCCAGCCGTGTCGTCCGCCGCACTGCGTGGCGCGAGAAGCCGAGATCAGTCGGCCCACGCCGAGTGCAGGATCGCGGTGATTGCGGCCATCCGTGCCGAGCGCACCACGGCGGTCAGCGGCCGGAGCGCATCGGTGGCAATCTGACCTTGCGAGGCGGATTGCAGCACATTCGAGCCGGGTGATCGGCTCAACCCGGCGCTGACGGTGATAATCGCGTCGACGTGTGCGGCGTTCTCGAGCACCCGCATTGCGCGCGATGGGGCATGGTCGGGAATCGGGTGTTGCCGTGAGGATTCCAGCAGCTGTTCGACCAGGCCGCGCGGATTGGCGACATCGGTGGCTGCCGATCCCAGCCCGATGGCGCTCAACGCATCGGCCGCCGAGCGAACGGCTGACCGCAGTGCGTATTCGGCATCGCCGAGTTCGTGGTGGTCGAGTACCGGCGCGCCGGGCAGGGAGTACACGATCCAAGACAGAGCGGACAATTCGGGCAGGTTCAGCTCCCCGTCGGCGGTTGCGTCGGTTTCGTCGAGATCGCTGTAGGAGAACTCCGGGACAAGCCCGATTGCGCTGCCGGGATCATCAGGATTGGTGATGATCACCGCCTCACCTGCGGCCAGAGCGTCGCGCTCGAACTGCGTTCCGGCAAAAAGCCCACGGACGTCGCCGGGCACCGGCAATACGACGTTGATCGTCCCGCGCAGCCGTCCCGGTTCGGACAGCGCATTGCGTCCCACTGCGGCACGCAGGGTCTGCAATAGTGACACGGTGCCGACGTCGTGCACGTCGGGCCACGGCAGTCCGGTGTGACCTGCAGCCACGGCGTCGTATGCGGTCACGGATTGTGTTGGGGCCCAAAGAGATAGCGCGTCCAAAATGTCGTCGGGCGCAGCCTTGCCCGCGAGCCAGGCGTTGGCCCACATCGACAGCGAAACACTGGGACACCACATGATCTCGCAGTGTAGTTGCTCGCCGCCATCGTGGCGGATCACGCGTATCCTGTGCGCATGTCCGTGGCGCTGATTTGGTTGATCGCGGCGTTGGTGCTGGCCGGTGCGGAGGCGCTCACCGGCGACATGTTCTTGTTGATGCTCGGCGGCGGTGCCCTGGCGGCGGCCGGAAGCAGCTGGTTGATGGATTGGCCGGTATGGGCTGACGGGCTGGTATTTCTCATCGTCTCGCTGCTGCTGCTGGTACTGGTGCGGCCCACGTTGCGCAGACGGCTGACTCCGGCCAAGGGAGTCCTGATGGGAGTCAAGGCGCTGGAGGGCAAGAACGCGTTGGTGCTTGATCGGGTGGCCCGCGATGAGGGCCAGGTGAAGCTCGACGGTCAGGTGTGGACAGCGCGCCCGCTGAACGAGGGTGATGTATACGAGCCCGGCCAGCAGGTAACCGTCGTGCACATCGACGGCGCCACCGCCGTGGTCTTCAAAAACGGATAGTGCTTCGAGAAAGGAACTCCCGTGCAAGGTGCGGTAGCTGGTTTAGTGTTGCTGGCCGTCCTGGTGATCTTTGCGATCGTCGTGGTGGCTAAATCGGTTGCGCTTATCCCGCAGGCCGAGGCCGCGGTGATCGAACGGCTGGGCAGATACAGCCGCACGGTTAGCGGCCAGCTGACGTTGTTGGTGCCTTTCATCGACCGCGTCCGCGCGAGAGTGGACCTGCGCGAACGGGTGGTGTCGTTCCCGCCGCAGCCGGTGATCACCGAGGACAACCTGACCCTGAACATCGACACCGTGGTCTATTTCCAGGTCACGGTCCCGCAGGCGGCCGTCTATGAGATCAGCAACTACATCGTGGGCGTGGAACAGCTCACCACCACCACGCTGCGTAACGTCGTCGGCGGCATGACGCTGGAGCAGACGCTGACCTCTCGTGACCAGATCAACGCTCAATTGCGTGGCGTGCTCGACGAGGCGACGGGCCGGTGGGGCCTGCGGGTCGCGCGTGTGGAGCTGCGCAGCATCGACCCGCCGCCGTCGATTCAGGCCTCGATGGAAAAGCAGATGAAGGCCGACCGGGAAAAGCGCGCGATGATTCTGACGGCTGAGGGCACCCGGCAGGCGGCGATCATGCAGGCGGAGGGTCAGAAGACGTCCCAGATCCTGGCCGCTGAGGGGGCCAAGCAGGCCGCGATCCTGAGCGCCGAAGCCGACCGGCAGTCCCGGGTGCTGCGCGCGCAGGGAGAACGAGCGGCCGCTTATCTGCGGGCCCAGGGGCAGGCCAAGGCCATTGAAAAGACGTTTGCCGCGATCAAGGCCGGTCGTCCGACCCCGGAAATGCTCGCCTATCAGTACCTGCAGACGCTGCCGGAGATGGCGCGCGGTGACGCAAACAAGGTGTGGGTAGTTCCCAGCGATTTCAGTGCGGCGTTGCAAGGGTTCACCCGGCTGCTCGGCACACCGGGTGAGGACGGTGTATTCCGGTTCGAGCCGTCGCCGGTCGATGACGTCCCAAAGCATGCCTCCGACGATGACGATGCCGAGGTCGCCGACTGGTTTTCCACGGACTCCGATCCCGCGATCGCCCAGACCCCGCCCGTCAGTGGGGCAAAGACAGACGTGTTCTCCCGCAAACCGGTCGATGGCGCCTTTGGAGCACCGCCCGAGCTGAGTCAATAGGCTTCGCCGATGAGCGCTCTGACTTCACCGAAAACCTATGCGGCACTTGCTGTTTTTCAGGTCGGCGATGCGGTGGCATGCGCGATACCGCTTTCGTATATCGCCAAGACCTTGGACGATCTGGGAGTTCCGGAAGCCGTCCGCCCGGTCCTGCCCGTGGTAAAGGTCTTCTCGGCGATCGGTTTGTTGTCGGTTGGCCGGTTCCCTCTACTGGCCAGGTTGACCACGGCGATGCTGACGTTGTACTTCGTCTTGGCCGTGGCCGCGCACATCCGGGTGCGCGACAAAGTGGTCAATGCCCTTCCCGCGGCGTCATTTCTGACGACGTATGCGCTGATGACGGTGCAAGGGCCCGAGCGCGACTAGTGGTGCCCGGCTGCGCCGCGCTTGCGATCGCCACTGGTCTCGATGGTGGCGACCCGCGGCGCCCGGCTGCGCCGCGCTTGCGATCGCCACTAGACCAGGCGCAGCTCGACCATCGGCAGTGGCGCTCCACTGTCGGTGATCGGAGTACCGAGCGTCTGCTCGAGCACTGGTTTGAACCGTTCCCACCAACCAGCATGGCGGCTGCGATAGCTCGCCAGTACGCGGTCGACCTGTTCCTGATCGAGAACCCGTGCGGTGGCCGGGACGGGCCGGTGGCTGCCGGCGTAGACGCGCACGCGCGGGTTGGCCTGAATGTTGCGGAACCACTGAGCTTTTCGTCCGAAGCCCGACGCCACGACGTAAGTGTCGGGAGCGGGGTGATCGACGACTTCCAAAACGGCATTGCGTCGTGCACCCGACTTGCGACCGATGTGTTCGAGCATCAATGTCCGAGACCCGAGCAGCGCGCCGGCGCGCGCCTTATAGATCCAGATCGGGGCGCGCACGAGCGGACGGGACCGCAGCAGCCGTGCGCCGGTCGTAGCCAATCGTGACATCCTTGCCTCCCTTATTCCGTACGTCAGGTGCTGACGAGGCCGTCGCGGTAGATCGCGAACACCTCGCCGGCCCAGCGCCGCATTCCCGCCTCCGAAAGCGGATCGACGCCGAGTACTTCGGCTAACCGGGGGCGCAACGTCAGCACCGCCAGATCATTAACCAGCAGGAAGGCCGCCCGTACCGCCGAATCCGATCCGGCACTTGCGGTTCCGGCGGCAACCATCTCGTCGAGAGTTTGTTCACTCAGCCGAAACAGGCGCTCGAAGAGGGCCGATCCTGCCGGACCGCCCTCGATCAGCATCCGGCTCAGATACGCCGGAATCGCGGACTCCGGCGGCAAAAGGGTGGCCAGGCCGTCGAGCAGGCTGGGCACTGCGTCCTGGTCGAGCCCGGCGGTCTGCTCGGTGATGTTGGTCAGCAGCGCCTCGAAGGTCGCGACGACGTGTGCGTCGACCGCCTCGATCAACCCATCTTTTGAGCCGTAATGCCGGATCAACAAGGGTGCAGACACGCCCGCCGCGGCCGCGATGTCGCGCATCGTGACCGCGGCGGGACCGCGTTCAGCGAACAGCCGTAGCGCCTCGTCGCGGATCCGTGCTCGCGCTGTTCGATCGTCCGATTGAGGTGAACGCATGTTTACAATCATAAACAAGCGTTCACCTCGGGCGCTTACCTGGGTGGCGTTCCCGGGGTTCCTGGAGTTCCTGGAGTACTAGCCGGTGGCGTCGGCGCCGGTGCTGCCGGGCCGCCAGGTCCCTGACCAGGTGCTCCCGGCGGCGGTGCCATGGGCGGACGGCCAGCACCGGGCATGCCCGGGGGCGGGCCAAACCGGAACGCAGGGCCTCCCGGGGCACCGGGCATTGGAGGCGGTCCGCCCTGCATGGGTCCTGGCGGCATGCCCACTCCGGGTGGCGGCCCGTGATGCCAGGCCATCTGCGGCCCACCCGGACCCATCGGGCCCGGGGGCGGAGGCGGCCCGAACGCGAAAACCCACAGGAAAAGCGACGTCGCCGCACTACCGAGTGCGCCGACGATCACGCCGCCCACTCCAGCACCAACGAGTGCGGATGTGGAGTGTCGGCGGCGCGGACGGTCTGGCGCTATGACCGGTGCGGGATTGGCGACGGCGCCTTGGTCTGCGGCCGGGGTGCCGATATTCGGATTGGTATCGGTGTTTTCCGTGGTCATGCAGGTGACCGTAGAGAGCGAACTTGAAGTGGATCTGAAGAAGATCCAGTCAGCGCGGCGGCAACGGCGGCGCCGGCGGTGCCGGCAAGCCACCCGGAGCGGGGATGGGTGCGGTTGTCGACGGGCCGGGTTGGGGCGGGGGATAGCTCACCGGCGCCGTTGACAATTGCGGGTAGGGAGGCGGGGGCAGCTCGACGCGAACCTTCAGAGTCAGCCCGGTCAATACGAATGTGACGAGCGCGCCGATCGCCAACCCCAGTACCCCCGCACCGACCACTACCCCGGTGGAATGGCGCCGGCTGGAAATGGGTGGTGGGGGCGGGTTGGTGTTACCTGAAGTCATGTCTATCCCCACGTCGTCGGACTTGAGTAATGAAGAAACTAGCCTGCTTCAGGCATATCTCAGAACAAGGCGTTAACAATGAAGCCATGACCGATGGTTCGCGCGCACGGTCGGCCGGCGCTCGCGTCGATCAATTCAGTGTCGGTGCACCCCGGGTTCTGGTCGTCGAGGATTCCGAGACGATCCGTGAAATGGTCAGCGAGGCGTTGGCCGATGGTGGCTATCACACCGAAACGCGCTGCGATGGAACAGGACTGGAAGAAGTTCTGGAAGGGATGCGGCCGGACCTGGTGGTGCTCGACGTGATGTTGCCCGGCCGGGACGGCTTCGCGCTCATCGACGTCATCCGTGAGTGGGCCGACATCGGCATCGTGTTGATCACCGCCCGCGACGGTCTGCCGGACCGGTTACGGGGCCTCGACGGCGGAGCCGACGACTACGTCGTCAAACCGTTCGAACTCGCCGAACTGGTGTCGCGGGTCGGGGCGGTGTTGCGTCGTCGGGGCCGGTTGCCGCAAGTGATTCAAATGGGCGATCTGATGCTGGACGTCGACGCTGGTGTGGCCGCGCGCGACGGACACCGGTTGGACTTGACCGCCACCGAATTGCGGTTGCTGCATTTCCTGGTGGAGCAACGCGGCCGGATCGTCAGCGCCGGCCAGATCCTCAACGCGGTGTGGGGATATGACGCGTATGACCCCAACCTGGTGCAGGTCCACGTCAGCAGTTTGCGACGCAAGCTCGAGGCGCACGGGCCGCGGATTCTGCACACCGTGCGCGGCCTGGGCTACCGATTGCAACCGCAGCGCTCATGACGCCGGAGTCGGCGACTCGCACCCCGTCGCTGCAGCGCCGGGTGGTGCTGATGGTGATTGCGCTGTTGGCACTGCTGCTGGTGGTGCTCGGTTTCACCATCGACGTGAGCCTGGGATTGCAGGCCCGGCGAAGTCTGCACGATCGGCTGCTGGCGGCCACATCGCGCGCGGATGCGTTGAGCGCCGCCAACACGCCACCCGAGTTGCTGGCCGCTCAACTCAACGGCGGCAGTGTGCGGGCGCTCCTGGTCACCGCCGACGGCAACACCTACGGCGATCGCAGCATCAGTCCCGATACCCAGGCCGGCCCAGCCGTTCCGGTGTTGCCCGGCTACCCGCCTCCGCTTCCACCGGGCCGGCCACCCGGCCCGCCGCCGCTACCTCCACCGGGGCCGCCACCCGGATTGCCGCCGGACGCCACGGCAACCGCTGTGGTGCATCATTTGCCGGAGGGTTCCCGAGTCATCCTGGTCGCCGACACCACACAGACCACTCAAGTAACCCGTCAACTGCGGCAACTGATGTTCGCCGCGGGGTTGGTGACCCTGATAGTGGCGGCCGTGCTGTTAGTCGCGGTCAGCCGGGCCGCGCTGCGGCCGCTGGACCGGCTCACCGCGCTGGCCCAAGACATCACCACCGGCGATCGCGGTCGCCGCCTGCGTCCAGATCGCACCGACACCGAACTTGGCCGTGCCGCAAGAGCTTTCGATGGAATGCTGGACGCGCTGGAACACTCCGAACTACGTGCCCAGCAGGCTGCGCAAGCCGCACAACGCGCCGAGGCCGCGACCCGGCAGTTCCTGGTGGACGCGGCCCACGAGTTGCGCACGCCGATCGCGGGCATCCAGGCCGCTGCCGAACAACTCGCTGCGAGCGCCGGTCAGCACGAGTCCGATCCCGAGGCGCGTGGTCAATACCGGCGCGCTAGCTTGCTGCAATCCGACGCCCGGCGCGCCGGACGGCTGGTCGCCGACATGCTCGATCTCAGCCGGATCGATGCGGGGCTGCCACTGGATATTCGACAGACCGACCTGGGCGCGATCGTCGACGCCGAGGTGCAGCGAACGGCCATGCTGGCACCGCAGCTAAGCGTTGCCCGAACTGGCCTGACCAACCTGACGGTCGCGGCCGATCCCACCCGGGTGGCCCAGATTCTGTCCAACCTGCTCGACAATGCCCGCAGGTATACGCCGCCGGGTGGAGCCATCATCATCGATCTGGGCACGCGGGGGGCTGCCGTCGAACTCACCGTTACCGATACCGGGCCCGGCGTCCCCGACGGCGAACATGGCCGCATCTTCGAACGTTTGGTGCGCCTGGATGCCGGACGTGCCCGCGATCACGGCGGGGCGGGCCTGGGCTTGCCGATCGCGCGGGCGCTGGCCCGTGCACACGGTGGCGAGCTGGAGTGCCTACCGCACGATGGCGGCGCACGGTTCCGGCTGACGTTGCCGGCGAGCCATTAGTGAATAGCGCAAGCGGACCGCGACATTTACGCTCCCTGGCGTGAATCAAGTGTTGCGCGTCGATACCACTGCGCTGCAGGTGATGTCGAGTCGCTGGCACGCACTTATCGGCGACCTGAGCGGTGGTACGTCCCCGTCCCTGTTGGGCTTGTCGTGCCAGGCCAGTTCGGCTGCGGTGAGGGCTGCCAACGCCGACATCGCGGCTTTTAAGACAGCACTGGTCGTTCAGGCGCGCGCCCGCGCTTTGGAAGTCGCCGAGGCCGATAGCCGCTATGTCCGCAATGAACTGAGCGCTGCTGACGAGTTGGCCACGGTAGTTGTAGGGGACGCCTAGCTATGGCGGTTGTAGGTGCGCTTCCGAGTCTTTCCGAGCTGATGTCTTGGCCCATCGAGCATCTCACTGATGCGGCCGCTTATTGGCAGGACGCCGGCTCGCGGTGCTATGCGGCATTCGACCAAATTCGGCGGGATTCGGTATCGATCGATTGGCAGGGTGAAGCCGCTGAGAGGTTGCGGTCTCGCACCTTCGCCGATGAAGCGATCGTCAGCGGGGTGCGCGAGCAGCTGGTGATGGCGGTCAAAGTTGCGCGCATCGCTGCGACGGAGTTGTATGCATCCCGCTCCCGTATGCAGTATGCGGTCGAGGATGCCCATGCTGCGGGCTTCGTGGTCGGCGAAGACCTGTCGTTGACCGATCAATTGGTTTGGAGCACAGCTGCCGAACAAGCGGCCCGGCGAGCCGATGCGGAGGCGCTACTAGCCGACATTGATTTGCGCGCAGGCAACTGGTCGGCTTGGACCGACAGATCGCAGCTCGTATCACCGGTGCCGTCGCCGGAATCGCCAGTATCACTTTCCAGCACGGTGGGCCCAAGCCCGCGGTACGCCCGGTTGACTTCCGCACTCCGATTCCACAACGGCCGAAAGTCGAGCCGCAACCTCCACCCGGTGGCTGGAGTAGTGATCCGCTGACTAGGGCCGCGGAGAAGATTGCCTACGGGCATGCTGACAAGCACCTCGGAGAATTCTGGGGAGGAGCGACGAGGGAGGAGTTGGCTGACATCGTCAAAGACATGTTCCGGCGAAACTTCGAGGACCCAGGCAGTCTCGTCATCGGGCGCACCTCGGACGGGGCGCCCGCTCTCTACGATCCGAAAACGAACGTGCTCATAATTCGCGATCCGAAAGCACTTGATGCCGGAACGGTATACCGGCCGAAGAGGTTTCAAGCGTACGTGGACGACAAGGTGCCCATTAGGGTCACCTCGATACCGCGCGGCGAACTTCAGGATGCGTTTCCGCGCGCGGCAGGTACTACTGCGCCACGGCCGGTTGAGCCACCCGGCAGACCCGCGCCGGTTCCGGTGGAACCGCTTCCCCGGGGTTTCGGCGGCGGTCCGCTGCCGCCTGAATCCATCCCGCACCCAGTGCAGCCGCCTCACAGTCACCACGGCCTGCCGGTTTTCGGCAAAGACGAACTGCCCGATCTCGATGAATTTACCGGGGCACAGTGACTCTACGAGCCTCTGAGAGGAGACACTCACTCGTGACCGACATTCCCCTCGTCGCCATCGATCTCGATGACGATGAACGCCGATTCATGGTCGAAGCTTTGAACGAGTACTTCGGGGCGGCAAAACGGGCCGTACCTTTCCTCTCGTCATCGCTCGGCGCTTCTAGCGATGACGAATTCCGCGCCCTGGTGTGGCGATTGCTCGAGGCCATCGACAACGGACAACCGCTCTCCGAGCTCGACTGGTCGCGTGCGCTGTTTCTCGCCGAAATCTCCTGGGCCAGTGATCTAGTCGGTTCCGGTCTTGACTTCGCGACCAGATTTCGCGATGAGGACGCGGTGGAATTGGTGCGCTCGGTCCAGCGCAAGACCGTAACCCCGCGGCGGTACAACTTGCTCCGCGACAACGCAAAGATTGTGGCGAACTAAAGCAAAGACTGGAATGTTCATGACTGAATCAGAACTTGGCGCGGTTGACCTCAGTGCGGATGAGCGCATGCTCATCATTCACGGTCTCAATGAGTATCGCGGTTCGGCGCACCGGGCTATGCCCATGATGGCTCCGCTCGTCGGCTTGTCCACCATTGAAGAATTTCGCGCATTACTTCAGCGACTGATAGAGAGTGTGGAAAGCAGGGAGCCCCTCTGTGACCTCGACTGGGCGCGCGCGCTCTTTCTCACCGAAATATCTTGGGCTAGCGACGTAGTCGGATCCGGGCTCGACTTCGCGACCAACATCCGCGACGAGCGGGCCGCGCCGCTGTTGCGCTCAATCCAGCGGAAGGTCAGCACCTACAAGCGCTTTGTGCTGCTTCGCGACAGTGCCCGGGCAGTGGCCGGCGGCCCCGCCGCCGGAGGAGCGACTACAAGGTAACGGCAGGCTCCGCGACAACGCAAAGATTGTGGCGAACTAAAGCAAAGACTGGAATGTTCATGACTGAATCTGATCTCGTCGCTATCGATCTCACCGAGGATGAGCGCTTGCTCATGCTCCATGGACTCAACGAATACTGGGGTTCGGCGGCTAGGGCCGACACGCTGATGGCTCCGCTCGTCGGCTTGTCTACAACCGGCGAATTCGACGCGCTGATAGGCCGATTGAAGGACGCCATCGGCGGAAGAGTGCCATTGTCTAACCTGGACTGGGCGCGCGCGCTGTTTCTTACCGAAATATCTTGGGCCAGCGACGTAGTCGGATCCGGGCTCGACTTTGCGACCAACATCCGCGACGAGCGGGCCGCACCGCTGTTGCGCTCAATCCAGCGGAAGGTCAGCACCTACGAGCGGTTTGTGCTGCTTCGCGACAGTGCCCGGGCAGTGGCCGGCGGCCCCGCCGCCGGAGGAGCGACTACAACGTAACGGCAGGCTCGAGAACCGGCTCGGCGTCGATGCTGGACGTCGACGCCGGTGTGGCCGCGCGCGATAGCTGGAGTGTCTATCGCACGACGGCGGCGCAGGGTTCCGGCTCACGTCGTAGGTGAGCCTTTAGTAGCGCCGAACTCTAACCACGTTGGTAACCGCTAATGCCCTGTTCAAGGCCTTTTCGAGCGGGTTAGCCAGGAATTCCGGAGTGCCCGGCGGTGCCGTTCGGGCCGACGCCTCCCGCCTTGGCGTCAGCGCCTGGATGGCCGTCGGGGATGCCGTTGCCGCTATGGCCACCCAAACCGGGCTGGCCGGCGGCCGCACCGC
>NZ_LQPW01000135.1 GCF_002116635.1 Mycobacterium szulgai
GAGGTCGACCGACAGCGGATCAGCGGTTAAGACGTATCCGTCGAGGTCGCGTGAAATCGCGACATGCCCGGCGCCGGCGAGCAGGCTGCGCAGCCGGTGCACATAGACCGCGAGCGTATTGCGCGCGCGATGTGGCGGCCGGTCCGACCAGACCCGGTCGACCAACTGATCGACCAAGACCGGCCGGTTCACATCCATCAGCAGCGCCGCCAGAACGCACCGCTGACGGGCGGGGCCGATATCCAGCCGCCGACCATCGACGAGGACTCGGACCCCACCGAATAGCCGGAAATCGACCGTCAACCGGTACACACCCTTTCTGAGCCAGTGCATACCGAACACAGTGTGTCGGTATCGCTCAGCATACGACGATCCGAGCGGCTTCTCAGTGCTGATTGTGGTGACCCGAACCAAGCCCGAAAAGGCTGTCCCGTCATGCTCTTCCGGTGGTGGAACACAGGTTCCGTCCGAGCGGCCTCAACCCGGGGCTCCACTTCGGCGCTGCTCTGAACAGCCCACCTGGCGGTTGATTGTCTTGCCGGATAACGCGGTTTCGGCGCACACCCTGCCCTACCCAACGATCGGTTGCGCGCCAACGCGTTTGGCTGATCCACACGCTGTTGTTCGTTGGGTGCCCAACCTGCGCATCTGTCCACGACCACCACCCGGGGGCGTTAGATTTTCCGCCAGGCGGTAAATCTGTTCATCGTGAGCGTCAGGAATACATCGAGCCGCGCTGGGCGGGCGGTGCGGCGGCATGGCTGCTGACACGGTCGACAGCGCCGGCCCATCGCGCCGGTGGCGGTCTCCCCGACTGGCGGCGGGGGCACTCCTAGTCGTGATGCTGGCCGGAGGGCTCGCGTTCGTCGCGGTTCACTCGACACGCCACGACAACGGTGCAGCTGCGCCCGGTCCTGCTTCGCCGTCAGCCGCGGCGCCGCCGGCATCGATTGGTGTGGCGATCCCGGGCTGCTATAACCGGTCGGTTCCGCCGGCCGACCGTCCGGTAAAGCTCAACATCGTGGGCTGCGGCAGCGCCGCCGTTGCGCTACAAGACATGTCGTGGCGTTCGTGGGGGCCTCAGGGCGCCGACGGGACCGGCACGGCGGGCTTCAAGATCTGCCAGCCGAACTGCGCCAACGGCTCCCGAGTCACCGACCAGGTCGTGATCCATGCCTGGAATCCGCAGCCACCGCGCACCAACTCCG
>NZ_LQPW01000136.1 GCF_002116635.1 Mycobacterium szulgai
GCGGCGTCGGCGGTAACGCCGTGCTGTACGGCAACGGCGGCAATGGCGGCCCCGCCGACCCCCCCGGCCAATGCGGCCGTAGTGTCTGCGAACCCGCCGCTCCCACCGGTTCCGCCGTCACCGAACCACCAGCCGCCGGCTCCGCCGGTGCCGCCATTCCCGCCGGTCCCGCCGCTGAACGAGCCCCATCCGGCACCGCCCGCGCCGCCGGTGCCCAGGAGTCCGGCGGCACCGCCGGCCCCGCCGTTTTGTCCGGAACCACCCGACCCGCCGGCGCCACCGTCGCCGAACAGAATTCCGCCGGGCAAGCCGTCGTGACCAGTCCCGGGCGTCCCGGGCAGGCCATTAGCTATGAGTGGACGTCCCAGCAGAGCCTGGCTCTGTGCATTGACGGCGGCGAGCGCCTCCTGCTGCAAGATGTGCACGGGTGAAGTGCTGACCGGCGCGTTGAATCCGTCGGCGCCCAAGAGCGCGCCGCCGGCGCCACCGGCGCCGGTGGTGCCCGCGGTGGGGCCGGTTCCGGCGTTGCCGCCATTGCCGCCGTTGCCGTACAGCACGGCGTTACCGCCGACGCCGCCTGTCCCGCCCAACACTGCGCCTTGCCCGCCGGCGCCGCCGGCACCTCCATTTCCTAGCAAGATGCCGCTTACGCCGCCGTTGCCGCCGTTGCCGGCGATACCGCCAGCCAGTGCTGCCCCGCCGACCCCACCGATCCCGCCGTTTCCGAACAGCAGAGCGTGCCCGCCGGTGCCTCCGGCACCGCCCTGGGCGTTGCCGACTCCGCCTGCCCCGCCGGCTCCGCCATTGCCGGCTAGCACGCTGGCAACGCCGCCACTTCCGCCGCTACCGCCGGCGATTGCGCCAAACCCGCCGTCCCCGCCGGATCCGCCGGAACTGAACAGCAGGCCGGCGCTGCCGCCGGAGCCCCCTGCGCCGCCGGCACCTAGCGGGCCGTTGCCGCCATCGCCGCCGCCGCCGCCGGTGCCGAATAGCAGGCCGCCGTTGCCGCCGAGGCCGCCGGCACCGCCGTTGCCGGTGCCACCGTTGAAGCCGACAAGTACCCCGGGGCCGCCCGCGCCGCCGGCGCCACCGGCTCCGAACAAGCCGGCGCCCCCGCCCGCTCCTCCGTTGCCACCACTTCCGGTGCCGCCCAGCGCTGGGCCTCCCAAACCGCCGGCGCCGCCCCTGCCCCAGACCAACCCGCCGGTTCCGCCGGCGCCGCCGGTTCCGCCGTTTCCACCCGCCGAGTACCCACCGGCCCCGCCGGCGCCTCCGCTGCCGAACAGTCCGGCAGCCCCGCCTCTGCCCCCCGTTCCGCCGCCGGTACCCACCGTGTCGGGTGTGCCCGACCCACCGGCCCCGCCGTCGCCGAGCAACCAGCCGGCGTCGCCGCCGTTATTGCCGGTTCCGGGCGCTGCGTTGGCGCCGTTGCCGATCAGCGGGCGTCCGGTCAATGCCTGGCTCGGCGCGTTTACCGCGTCGAGCAGGGCCTGCAATGGCGAGGCATTAGCGGCTTCGGCGCTGGCATAGGCGCTCGCGCCGGCGGTCAATGCCTGGACGAACCGCTGGTGAAACGCCGTCGCCTGGGCGCTGAGCGCCTGATACCCCTCGGCATGCCCGGAGAAAAGGGCCGCGATCGCTAATGACACCTCGTCTTCGGCTGCGGCCGAGAGCGCCGTAATCGGGGCCGCTGCCGCCGCATTGGCCGCGCTCAGTGCCGAACCGAGACTCGCCAGATCGGTTGCCGCCGTTTCCAGCACCTGCGGTGCTGCCATCACAAAGGACATTTGCCACCCCAACGGCTCGGAAGTTTGGTTTGCGCTCGATCAACCCGGATACCTCTCGGGTCGACGCACACCGTATCCCGAAAGTCGGTAGTGCGTCGTACTTTTCAACGTCTACGGGTGAGTGGGCCGTTGCCCGCTGACAGCGAGCCGCGCATCATACGAGACGAATCCGGCGCCGCCCGCGTCCGGATGGCGCCGACGGTGTCCGGCGGTTATGTGTCAGCATGTCCGGATGACTGTTCGCAGGCTTGCCCGCATCGTTGGTAGCTCGGTGGCGATGAGTTGGGCGCTCTTGAGCGCGCCGCTCGCGCTCGCCCCAACCGCTGCTGCCGATCCATGTTCGGACGTCGCGGTGGTTTTCGCTCGTGGCACCCATCAGGAACCCGGTCTCGGCAATGTCGGCCAGGCGTTCAGCGACTCGCTCACCTCCCAGCTCGCAGGACGCTCAGTCGGGGTCTACGCGGTGAACTACCCCGCCAATGACGACTACCACAACAGCGCGGCAAGCGGTTCCGACGATGCCAGCGCCTACATTCAGCAGACCGTCGCCAGCTGTCCGAACACCAAGCTGGTGCTGGGCGGCTATTCCCAGGGCGCGACGGTGATCGACTTGGCCACCGCAGCGCTGCCGTCCCAGGTCGCCGATCACGTGGCCGCGGTCGCGCTGTTCGGCGAACCAAGCAGCGGATTCTCCAGCATGTTGTGGGGCGGCCAGCCGCTGCCCACCATCAGCCCGCTGTACAGCGCAAAGACCGTCAACATGTGTGCCGCCGACGATTTCATCTGCACCGGCGGAGGCAGCTTCGCGGCGCATGTCTCGTATGTCGAATCCGGGATGACAACCCAGGCAGCGACATTCGCGGCCAACAAGGTGGGTCAAGCGCCACAACGCGGGTAGCACCCCGTCGATTACCGTCGACGGTATGTCTGAAGTTACCGGCAACGCCCCAATCGACGACGTATCCCCCGGCGACATCATCACGGTGAACCGTGGCTCTGGTGAACGGCACTACAAGGTGGTGTTCAAGGACGCCGCCGACGCCGGCTACCTGCTCACGCTCGAAGGCGACGGCGGCGAAACCTTCGCTCTCGATCTTGCGGCAGGTAGCACGGTCAAGAGGTCGCTGCAGTCGAAGTGGGAGTCCATGCAGAGCCCGACGCCGCATACAGAGACTTAATCCGGGTTCAGTTGTTGAAGATCGTGGTGCCGGTTCCGCCGGGCGCGTTGCTGATATAGATCGGTTGAGTCGCGAACGGGAAGTTCCCGGTGTTCATGGTGCTGCCGGTCGTCACAGTTGGGGTGTAGCCCGCGCTCGTCACCCAGTGATAGAGCAGCGTCGAACCGTCGCTTGTGTACACGTTGATGACTGTTCCCGCCGGCAGCGGTCCCGAGCTTTGACCATTGCCGAGTAGGTAGGACGGCATGGTTCCGGTGACGCCACCGGAGTCGATGATCGCCGTAACGGCTTGCTGCGGGCCGCCATTGATGCTGACGTTCACCGTGCTGATCGGCGCTCCCGGTACTTCGACCCGCGGTGATCCCGTGTTGGGACCGAAATGCAGCTTTCCCCCTTGCTGGTCGATCAGCACACCCTGATTGAGGTCCCCGCCCAAGGCCGTCGTCGGACTGCTCGGGCCGGGACCCACGGCGTTGGGGCCGATACCCAGCACGCTGGTGACGCCGGCGGGAGCGAAATACCCTTCGAAAGTCTGGGGGAAGGACAGCAACACCACGTTGACCGGCGTCGGCGCGGTGACGACACCGTTGCCGAAATCGACCGGCATGTTGTAGGTCGCATATATATAGGTCAGTCCGCCGCTGTAGCCGCTGATGCCGAACGAGCTGGGCAGACCCAGGCGCAAAACGCCCAGCGGACCGCCAAAGGCAGTGGGTGTGACGACGAGGCCCTCGGAGCCGGTGTCGACGAGGGATTGGATACTCGGTCCGCCGTTGACGGACAGGTTCACCGCCGGCTCGGTACCCGCGTTGACGTGCATCAGCGCGGTTCTGCCGTCAATACCGAGCCCACTGGGCCCGGGGTAGCCCGCCAGCCAGCCGGCGTGGCCGCCGGTACCGCCGAAGCCGCGGATCCCACCGGCGCCGATGCCGCCGTAGCCGCCGGTGCCGCCATTGCCGATCAGACCCGCCGCACCCGCAGCGCCACCGTTGCCGCCGACCGTGGGCGATGCACCGCCGGGTCCGCCGGTGCCGCCGTTGCCCAACAGCCACCCGCCGGGACCGCCGGGACCGCCGGCCGCGCCGGTACCTCCGGTTCCTCCCGCTCCCCCATTGCCGATCAGCCCAGCCGCGCCGCCGGCGCCGCCGCCTACCCCCGCCGTCGTCGGCGAATAACCGGTGCCGCCGTTGCCGTACAACAGCCCACCGGGCTGGCCATTCGGACTGGCAGCCGTACCGTTGGCGCCGTCGCCGATCAGCGGACGCCCCAGCAATGTCTCGGTCGGTGCATTGATCGCGGCCAGCAATGGTGCTGTGACCGCAATCTCTGTCGCCAGATACGACCCAACGGCCGAGTTCAAGGACTGCACAAACTGCTGCTGGAAGGCATTGACCTGGATGCTGAGGGCCTGATACTCCTGCCCGAATCCGGCGAAAAGCTGCGACAGCGCGGTCGAAATCTCGTCAGTAGCGGCGGCCGCGATTCCGGTGGTCGGCGCGGCGGCCGCCGCGTTCGCCGCAGCGAGCGCGGACCCGATGCTCTCCAAATCCGATGCCGCCGACATCAGATATTCGGGAGCCACGACCAGAAGTGACACTCCGCCCCTTCCCCCTCAATCGCCGACCAGGTGTGCGCCTAAGCGTAACGAGATGCCCGTCTCGGCAGCTGGGTTTTCACGTATCGGTAACCAGCAACGCCCGAGCAAACGCACGGGCACCGCCATACTTGCCGCTTTTGGGGGCTGGCGCGCGGACATCACACCGGTTCAAAGGATTTGTTAAGAATCTGCGGAGGCGGCGGGCCGATTGTTATCTCACCAGCAAGTCCCCAACGCTTTGAAGGAAACCACCACCACCATGTTCACCACCCGCGTCACCAAGTCCGTCGCCGGCACCGCCCTGGTCGCCGGGACCGTCGGCCTAGCCACCCTGCTCTCGTTCGGAACCGCCAACGCCAGCTCCGTCGACGACCAGTTCGTCGCCACCCTGCAGCAGCAAGGGATCACCGTGAGCAACCCGCAGGCCGCCATCAAGGTGGGCCACAAGGTATGCGTCGCGCTTGGCGAGGGCACGAAGCCCAGCGCAATCAGCGCGCAGCTGGTCAAGGACAACCCCGGCATGAGCGAGCAGAACTCGCTGGTGTTCGTGGTCGACTCGGTGCAGTCCTACTGCCCGCAGTACATGCACCACAACGCCGACGGCACGGTCACGATCAGCGCGGCCTGAGACCGCGTCGCTCAAACATGTTGGGATACTGAAGGATTCAGGGCCTAGCCGGGGCAATAGGTTGATTCGGCGGCACTGACCATGGAAGTGACATCGGCAAACGAGATGCCCTTCGCGCCCAAGGTGGTGTGAATGTCCTGGGCGATCTGGTCAGGCGTCTTTCCGGCCATGCGATCGGCGCAAATCTGGTGCCCCATGGCGATGATGTCCGAGTCGTCCCCGGCCGGCCAGGAGAATCCGAGCTGGTGCATCTTGGAAATAAACGTGTCATCGGTGCTGTCGGCGAGTGCGATCGCAGTGCCCGTGGTCAGGGCAGCGCCGACCATCACAGGGACAGCAAGTCTGGCAAGCCAGCGAGGTGAAAACATCTGAACGCCCTTTCTTGTTGGCGTTGACGGCTTCCTCAGTACAGTCCGAGCGGCCGCAAACTGCAATACGGAAAAATGGCGGTAACCGGTTAGTTACGCGCGCCTAGAAGAAACCCGACTCCCCGGACCCGGAGTTGAATCCACCCGAGTCCGAGCCGCCCGAATTCCCGAAGCCCGAGTTGTTCATCCCGCCGGTGTTACCCATGCCCGAACTGTGTTCGCCCGAGTTGAAGAAACCGGTGTTGTAGTAACCCGAGTTCATCAAGCCGATGACGTGGTTGCCCGAATTCAAGAAGCCGACCTGCAAGCCATCGGCACCATGGTTGAAGAAGCCGGTGTTGGTTCCCCCAGCACTGGCGTTGAAGAAGCCGATGTTGTCTTCACCACCGCCGGAGTTTCCCCAACCCGAGCTGTATCCGCCACTGGCCGAATTGGTGAAGCCCGAACTGTAGTTGCCCGTGTTGAAAAAGCCGGAATTCCCGGTGCCGGAGTTCCCGAAGCCGGAGTTTCCGGTGTTGCTGGCGGTGCCGCCAAATCCGGTGTTGACGTCGCCCGCGTTCCACAGACCGGTGTTGGTGTCGCCCGAGTTGAAAAGACCCGTATTGGTGAAGCCCGAGTTGAAGAAGCCGGTGTTGCCCGCCTGTCCGACGATTCCCGGGCCGAAGACTGGGTCGGTGCCATTGCCACCGCTGTTGAAAGCGCCTGTGTTGCCGATTCCGGAATTGGACCAGCCCACATTGCCGAAACCCGCATTGAAGGAGCCGACGTTGTGATTGCCGGCGTTGAAGAAGCCCACATTATGGCCGAACAGCGAAGTGCCGCCGGAATTGAAGGCACCCAGGTTGCCGTTGCCGGCGTTCACCAGCCCCATATTGGTGCTGCCCGCGTTGAAGGAGCCGGTGTTGTAGGCGCCGGCGTTCCAGAACCCGGTATTCGTGCTCCCGGTGTTCCCGATTCCGGTGTCTGTGTTACCCGAATTGAACAGACCGAAGTTGTTTGTTCCCGTGTTGGCGATGCCCCAGTTGTGGGTGCCGGAGTTGAAGAAGCCGGAGTTGTCTGTTCCGGAGTTGAACAAGCCGGTGTTTCCGCTACCGGAGTTCCACCCGCCGAAGCCAATCTGGTTGTTGCCGGTGAGACCGATGCCGATATTTCCATGCCCGGTGTTAGCCAGGCCGACATTGCCGTCGCCGGCGTTGGCAAAGCCGAAGTTGAAGCTGCCGTTATTGCCCACGCCGGCGTTCCACCCGACATTGTTGGCGTTCAGCCCGCCGATGCCGATCTGATTGTTGCCGGTGAGCCCGATGCCGATGTTGTTGCTGCCGACGTTGCCGACCCCGATGTTGCCGTCGCCGAGGTTGCCGAACCCCCAGTTGTAATTGCCCAGATTGTCAACGCCCACATTGAATGTGGACTGTATGCCGTCGATGGCTCTGGCCACGTTGCCGTTGCTGAAGCCGATGTTGCCGGTGCCGACGTTGCCCAGGCCGAAGTTGAACTGACCGATGTTGCCAGTGCCGAAGTTATAGCTGGCCGCGCCCGGGTAGGGCGCGCCGGCGAAACCTAACGCAGCGTTTCCGTTGCCGGCACCGATGTTGAAGGAGCCGAAGTTACCGAAGCCCACATTGTTGTCGCCGCCGCCGGCGGGCCCGCCATTGCCGGAGCCCAAGTTGAAGCTGCCGGTGTTGCCGCTGCCGATGTTGAAGCTGCCGATGTTGCCGATGCCCAGATTTATGCCCTGCAGACCGGGCAGGCTTTGCAGGGCCTGCTGCCACGGTGTCAGCTGGGCGGCCGCCGCGGCGGCCCCGCTGTAGTAGCCGAACATCGCCGCGACGTCCTGGGCCCACATCTGTTCGTATTGGGCCTCGACGGCCGCGATCGCTGGAGCGTTGAGGCCCAACAGGTTTGCCCGGATCAAGGAGACCAGGGCCGACCTGTTGAGCGCTAACGACGCTGGGTGTACGGTGGCCGCCCACGCGGCTTCGAATGCGCAAGCCGCCGCTTGCGCCTGACCGGCGGTAGTTTCGGCCTGGGTCGCGGCCGCGGCTAACCACGTTGCATAAGGAGCCGCCGTGGCCGTCATAGCCGCCGCGGCCGGGCCCTGCCACGACGTACCTGCCAGCCCGAAAGTCACCGACTCGAACGAGGCAGCCGCAGAATTCAACTCACCCGCTAACCCATCCCACGCCGCCGCGGCGGCCAACAGCGGTCCTGATCCCGCACCGTTGAACATTCGACCCGAATTGATCTCAGGCGGCAACACCGCAAAATTCATCGTGCCCCACCCTCCGCGTCGGCGCTCATCCCTACCCCGCTCGTAGCGGCGGTGGCCGAACAAACTGTACCCGGCAGTCCTCCAGATGTGGCCCGTTTTGCGCTGTTGCGTCACAAAGCACGGTGCACAAAATGATTCAGCGTCAACACTTCTCGTGCAGATGTCAGGTCAATGGCCGGGTAGCCGCCATCAGCGGTCCAAACCCCACGGCTTGCATGCGGTTCATCATCTTCGCCGTTGACGGTTCATGTTCCAGCAACGCGTCGACTGCGTCCTCGGCGGTATCGACGATGCGCACCAGCCTGCCGAATTCCGGGCGTGACAACTTCGCCCGCCCGACGAACAAGGCATCAAGCACGGGCAGAACCGGCAGTTCCTCCGTCCAGAATTCTTCGCCCAAAAAAATCATCGGGGCGAACGGCTGGTCGTTTCGCGGATAGAAATTCTGCGCCGCATTCTGAAACACTTCTTGCAACGTGCCCGCTGCTCCAGCGGTGTAGATGATGCCGTTGGCGGCCAATGAAAGCAGGATGTCTTCGCGAATGCTGTTCTGGAAGTACTTCGCGACTTGCGTTGCCAGCGGCGAAAGCGGCTCACCCCCGTAGTACCAGGTGGGCACCGCGATGCTGCGTCCTCCACGGTCGATGAACGTTTGCGCGATCTCGTACGCGGGTTTGACCCAGTCATGCAGCCGGCGCACCATCGCGATGTCGACCGCACCCGTGCAGGAGACCACCGCCGACGCGCCCTCGGGCAGCGTCGGCCGCGCCTGCAATTGCTTCAGTGCGTGGGTCACATCGTCGCCCGGCGCACTGGCCAGCAACGCGCCCAAGTGGGTGGCTTCCATCGCTCCGGGCCCGCCTCCGCTGGCAACCAGGCAGCCGCGTTGTGTCAGGGCCCGCGCGATGTCCACTACGGATGAATAGTTCGCCGATCCGCGAATCTCGTCATGGCCACCCATGATGGCGACCGTGGGCGAGTCAACACTATGCAAGAAAAGGGTGAGGGCGCGCATGATCGAGTGGTCGTGCAGCGCCTGCATCATTCCTGCGTAGGGATCGGTGGGACACGCTCCGCCGTTGGCGGTGAAATATCGATAGGACCGAAAGTCCACGGTTTCGGCGAAGCTGTCCGGCCGTTCCGCGGCGAAGCCGCTCAGCAGCTCCATCGGCGTGTAGAGCGAGCTGCGCAGCGGCTGGAACGGGACTTCAAGAATCGGCATGTGGCATCCGGCTGCATTGTGTCACAACGGATTGGCGCGACAGAGTAATTCGCTAACAGTTGCAGCGCTGCGTCGGATGCGCAATGGCCTTCAGCACGAGCTGTGGGGTCCCGCCGAAATCATCTGGGTTGCAGGTGTATAGCGCGAGGCCCGCCTGGGCCTGCTGCAAATGTTGCCGGCGCACGGCAGGCTCGTCCACATCACGCGCGACATACGGTTTTACGGACAGCACTGCCAAGGTGCAGTCCCCGCGTTGGAGGTCTGTTGAGTTTTGGCCGGTGTGGGTATCAGTGATTGCAGAGGCGAGCCGGCCCTTGTGGTACTCGTCTTTGATCGTCGTCGTCGTAGTTTGCGACGATGCGGTGATAGGCGACGGTCGTCGTGGAAGGGGTGCTGGTCGCCGTGGTGGAGTCGGAGCCGGGAGAACCGTCGGAGCGAGGTCGCGTTGCGTCGGTTAGCTGATCGAACTATAGTCTGGACAGGTGTCCAGTTTTGCTGTCACGGTGTTCGCGGGTCCGGACACCGGGATGGATTTGAGACGTGCTTCCGCCGTCGTTCCCCAGCGGAGAAGAGTTGAGTATGCGCATCGCCCTGCTGTCCTACCGGAGCAAGACCCATTGCGGTGGACAGGGCGTCTATGTGCGCCATCTCAGCCGCGGTCTGGTGGACCTCGGGCACGACGTGGAGGTGTTTTCCGGTCAGCCCTACCCCGAGTTGCTCGATCCGCGGGTGCGCTTGACCGAAGTGCCGAGCCTTGATCTGTATCGGGAACCCGACCCCTTCCGAGTGCCGCGCCTGAGCGAGATCCGCGATTCCATCGACGTGCTGGAACTCCTCACCATGTGGACCGCGGGATTTCCCGAGCCGCGGACATTCACCATGCGGGCCGCCCGGCTACTCGCCGACCGGGTCGCCGACTTCGACCTCGTCCACGACAACCAAAGCCTGGGCACCGGCCTGCTCGGCATCGCCGAGCTGGGCCTTCCGGTGGTCGCCACCGTGCACCACCCCATCACCCGTGATCGTCTGCTCGATCTCGCGGCAGCGCGGTGGTGGCGAAAACCGTTGGTGCACCGTTGGTATGGCTTTTCCAGTATGCAGAAACAGGTGGCCCGGCAGATCCCGGACCTGCTGACCGTTTCCTCGTCGTCGGCGGTCGACATCGTCTCCGACTTCGCCGTCTCCCCCGGCCAACTGCACGTGGTGCCGCTGGGAGTCAATACCCAACTGTTCCAACCCGGATCGGGTCGAAGACAAGCCGGCCGGGTCATCGCGATCGCGAGCGCCGACACGCCGCTCAAGGGCGTAGCCACGCTTCTGCACGCGGTCGCCCGATTGCGCGTCGAGCGCGACCTCGAGTTGCGACTGGTCGCCAAGGTGGAACCCAACGGTCCCACCGAGAAACTCGTCGCCGAATTGGGGATATCCGACATCGTCCACATCTCCAACGGGCTCTCCGATGAAGACCTGGCCGCATTGTTCGCTTCGGCCGAGGTTGCCTGCATTCCCTCACTCTACGAAGGGTTTTCGCTGCCTGCGGTTGAGGCCATGGCAAGTGGCACCCCGATCGTTGCCAGCCGGGCGGGCGCGCTGCCCGAGGTTCTGGGCACCGACGGCGCCTGCGCGCAGTTGGTGCCGCCGGGCGACGTCGATGCGCTGAGCGTCGCCCTCGGCGAACTGCTGGATTCGCCGGAAAAGCGCCGCCGGCTGGGCAGCGCCGGAAGAGCTCGCGCTGTCAGGGTTTTCAGTTGGGAAGCCGTAGCGGCGCAAACCCTGCGCGTCTATGAACGGGCGATTGCGCGCAAGGCCGCTAACTTGGGCGAAACGCCATGCTGACAGTCGATTTCGACCGGCTGGGCATCGGGCCATCGACCAAGGTCATCGACGTGGGATGTGGCGCCGGCCGCCATGCCTTCGAAGCTTATCGGCGCGGCGCCGACGTCGTCGCCTTCGATCGCGACGGCGCCGAATTGCGTTCGGTGGAAAACATGTTGCAGGCGATGTCGCAGACCGGTGAAGCGCCGCCGACGGCATCGGCCAAAGCTGTACTCGGTGATGCGCTGAGGCTGCCCTACGCCGACGAGACCTTCGACTGCGTCATCGCCTCCGAAATCCTGGAACACGTGCCGCAGGACGACGCTGCCATCGCTGAGTTGATCCGGGTGCTCAAAGTCGGTGGCACCCTGGCGGTCAGCGTGCCCCGGTGGCTGCCCGAGCGGGTGTGCTGGCTGCTGTCGGAGGAGTACCACAGCAACGAGGGCGGCCACGTCCGGATCTACCGCGCCAGCGCGCTGCGGGACAAGATCGCCCGCGGTGGAATGGAATTGACGCACACGCATCACGCGCATGCACTGCACTCGCCGTTCTGGTGGCTGAAATGTGCGGTCGGCGTGTCCAATGGCGATCATCGGGTGGTGGCCACCTATCACCGGCTTCTGGTATGGGATCTGATGCGCCGGCCCAAGATAACCCAGCTCGCCGAGACACTGCTCAATCCGCTGGTGGGTAAGAGTGTGGCGATGTACTTCACCAAGCCGCAAGCGGTGACAAGCCAAGCAGCGCAAGGGTATTCAGTTGCATCGAGTTGATCCGCCGACGGTTCCCGGCGTCCTCACGCCCGAACAATGCCGGCAGACCGCGGCGTCGATCGCCCTCGCGCAGGAATCGTCGGGTGCCATCCCGTGGTTTGACGGCGGTCATACCGATCCGTGGGATCACGTGGAATGCGCGATGGCGCTCACCTCGGCCGGACTCCTGGAACACGCGCGGGCGGCGTTCGACTGGAGCCGGCGCACTCAGCGGCCCGACGGATCCTGGCCCATCCAGCTGCGTGCGGGAGTTATCGAAGACGCCAACAGTGACAGCAACTTCTGCGCCTACATCGCCACCGGTGTCTGGCACCACGTGTTGGTCACCAGCGACCGGTCATTCGCTGCGGTCATGTGGCCGGTGGTGCACAAAGCGATCGACTTCGTCATCGACCTGCAAGTGGGTTACGGTGAAATCTGTTGGGCGCGAAGCGAAAATGGTATCTTGCCAGAGGCGTTGGTGACCGGCAACGCCAGCATCTACCACAGCATCCGGTGCGCGCTCGCGTTGGCTGAGCTCGTCGGCGAACCGCAACCGGAGTGGGAATTGGCACTGGGCCGGCTCGGCCACGCGATCATCGCCCACCCCGAGGCATTCACCGAAAAAGACCGTTACTCGATGGACTGGTACTACCCCATCCTGGGCAGCGCGCTGCGCGGCCCAGCGGCGGCTGCGCGAATCAAGCAGCGCTGGAACGACTTTGTGGTCGACGGTATCGGGATCCGGTGTGTGGTCGATCGCCCCTGGGTGACCGGCGCCGAAACCTGCGAACTGGTGATGGCACTGGACACCATCGGGCACCGATCGGCTGCGCGCCAGCAATTCGATGCGATGCAGCATCTGCGCGACGGCGATGGCTCCTATTGGACGGGTTTGGTATTCGCCGACGGAAAGCGTTGGCCAGAAGAGCGAACCACCTGGACGGGCGCCGCCATGATTCTGGCGGCAGACGCGCTGTCCGATACGACGCCGGGCAGCGGGATCTTCCGCGGCGACGGCCTACCGGTAGGCCTGCAGACCGACTTCGACTGCGAATGCATCGCCGCCGGGCCTAGCCGGTAGCCTCGACCGGCTCCCCGGCCTGCCCGCCGGTGCGTTCGAGCACCCGCAGTGAACCGGTGACCGCGACCTCGCGGAATTGGCCGGAATCAATTGCCCGGCAATAGATTTGATAAGGCGGCCGACCGCCATCCTTAGGGTCGGGGAACACGTCGTGGATGACTAGGGCTCCGCCGCCGGCCACCCATTTCGCCCATCCGTCGAAGTCGTGCTGCGCGGCGGTCTCACTGTGGCCGCCGTCGATGAACAGCAACTGCAGCGGCGACCGCCACGCCCGAGCAACCACGGGCGACTTGCCGACGACGGCAACTACGTGATCGTCCAGTCCGGCCGCGTCGAGCGTGCGACGAAACGTCGGCAGTGTGTCGAACAATCCGGTGACCTCGTCGACCAATGTGGCGTCATGGTATTCCCAACCGGCCTGGTGTTCCTCGGACCCGTGATGGTGGTCGACGGTGAAGAGCACGCTGGCGGTTTTCTGCGCCGCCGCGCCCAGCAGCAGCGTGGATTTGCCGCAGTAAGTACCGATTTCGACCGCCAGTCCGCCGTCGAGATATCGTCGCGCGGCGTCGTAGAGAGTGCGCCCCTCGTCGGCCGGCATGAAACCTTTCACCTGTTCAGCCAGCGCGAACAACCGCTCGGTCGAACTGGTGTCGGCGTTCATCGGCTCAACCTATCCGGTCGCTCTGCCGGCGCCGGCAGGACCTGGCTCAGCCGTGCGGCGCCTCAGAGATCTTGCTGTCCGGCTTGCCTACCGATTGGCAGTAGAGCGTTACCGAGGCGCGTGTTGCCGAAATCTCCACATTGTTGGGATCGCTGCCGTTCTTGTCCTTGAGCATCTTGCTGATCTCGTCGCTCTGCTTCTTCTCGTCCTGCGTGGTGAAGTCCTTGCACTTTGTGTCACCACCGGTATTGATGACCTTTGAGGCCGAACATCCGGTGAATAGCAACGCGGCGATCGCGATAGCGGGCGCAATTCGCTTCATCGTGGGCCTCCCTGGATCGAAGTTGTAACTATCTGTACACCATGACGCCGAATTCCAAACGCTTCGTCCCCCTTCACGCCGCGGCCGCCGTGACGACGATCGAGTCGCCTCCGGTTTTCCACGCATTCGTGAAGGTGGCGACCGATACCTGCTCGTCAGCATGGTCGGCGCCTGGGTCGTTGAGGTCGACCGTCTGGGTGTTGGTGTCCAGTCCGGTGACGACCAGAAAGTGGTCGGCGCTGGTGCGCTGGTCGCTGGTGTTCCAGATGATCGCGGAGTTCACCCAGGCGATGACCTTGCGATTATCAGCGAGGTAGTGCTGCAGCGCGGTCATACCGGTCTGATCGGCATGCGTGTTATCGGTCATGGCGGATTTGATGCCGTAATGGTCGAGCAGCACCACGATGTCCCCCATTTCGATGCCGCCATTGCCATTGGTGTGGCTCGGGTCGTTGCCGGGGGCATAGATGGGTCCCGGGTTGGTTTGGGAAGGGGTGTTCTCAGCCAATGTGATGACCTGCTGCTCCGTCAGAACGCGTCCGGTGAGCTCACCGACCACATCGGCGACCGAGACGAGCCCGCAATTGTCCTCGAGCGACTGCTGTTGCCAATACTTTGCGGCCGCGGCCGGGTTGCCGTACACCCCGCCGGCGGCCGCAGGCCAAGCCGACGGCGATGGCGCACTGGTGGAAGCAGCGCTAGTGGTCGTCGACGGAGTCAGCGAGGGCGCCGAATGGGTTACCGGGGTGCATGCCGAGGTGACGCAGACGCCGGTTAGGCCGATGATCGCATATGCCACGGCAGTGCGCGTCGCCGCCGCGATCCCGAAGTTGAACATGGTGGTTAGTGAAGACCCCATCACCTGGTCTTGACAATCCCCTTCAGGCGCATCGGGCCGCGCTGAATTGAGCGAGTTCAGGGCAGATAGCTGCTTGACAGTTGACCACGAGTGGTGTCCAAGTCAGTTGCCTTGAGTGGCAATATGTTTCATCCAATCGAAGGCGGTTGCTAACACCGGCCGGTTTCGGCTTGCAGTTCGCGGGCTACCCGATGGTCGATGACATCTGACCCTGATACCCCGCTGCCGCGCCGCCGGAGCAATGTTCGATGGCCGCGTCGCCTTCTGTTTGGTGCCCTTGTGGTACTGGGAGTCGTGGGCGCGGTTCAGCTTGCCGCCCTGACGCATTGCCCGACCGGCAACTGCCACCGAGCCGCTGAGGCGTCCGGCCCGGCGCGACTGACGATCACTCCCGCTGCCAATGCACACGACGTCGACCCGGTGGCGCCGGTGATGGCGAAAGCCGATGTGGGGACCCTGCTGGAAGTCCGCATGGTTAACGACGCCGGCAAATCAGTCGAGGGCGTCATGACCCCCGACAACACGGTTTGGAAGACGACCACCGCGCTGGGCTATGGGCGGACCTACACGCTGACGGTGACCAGCCGCGGCACCAATGGCGTTGCCACCACTGAAGAATCGTCGTTCTCCACGCTGCGGCCGTCCAACCAGACCAAGGTGTCGTTCACCACGACGTCGGAGGCGCCGCTGCGAGACGGGGGCACCTACGGGGTGGGAACTGTGGTCGTGGCCCACTTCGATGAGCGGATCACCGACCGGGCCGCCGCCGAGCGCCGGCTGACCGTGACCACTAACCCGCCGGTGCCGGGATCCTGGTTCTGGGTCGACAGCCAGAACGCGCATTGGCGACCCGAGCATTACTACGCACCGGCCACGACCGTCGCCGCCGAAGCCAAGATTTACGGAATATCCATGGGCGACGGACTATTCGGCCAGGAAGACAACCGGGTGTCGTTCCGGATCGGGGACGCGCACATCGCCATCGCCGACGATGCCACCAAGATGGTCAGCGTCTACGACAACGGGGCTCTGGTGCGCACCATGCCGACCTCGATGGGAATGGGCGGGACCGAAACGGTCGGATCGCAGACGCTGTCGTTCTGGACGCCGCCGGGTGTCTACACCGTCCTGGACAAGGGCAATCCGGTCGTCATGGACTCCTCCACATTCGGGTTGCCCAAGAATTCGCGCCTCGGCTACCGCGAGACCATCAACTACGCCACCCGGATCAGCACCGATGGCATTTATCTGCACCAGCTCGATGCCACGGTGTGGGCACAGGGCCACACTGACACTTCGCACGGGTGCCTGAACCTCAACGGCGACAACGCAAAATGGTTTTACGACTTCTCCGTTGCGGGTGACGTCGTCGAGGTTCGAAACACCGGCGGGCCGCCGCTGAAGATCACCCAGAATGGCGATTGGAGCCTCAGCTGGGATCAGTGGCGCGACGGCAGCGCGTTGAAGCCCGCCTCGTAGACTCTTGACTGATTCCAGAAAAGAGCGTAATAGTGGCGGGGTGCCCTCTACGGCGGACTTCACCGAAAAGCTGCGGATGGCCGATCTACGGGTGACCCGGCCCAGGGTCGCCGTGTTGGAAGCCGTGTACGCCAATCCGCATGCCGACACCGAGACGATTTTCTCGACGGTGCGGACCGGCTTGCCCGACGTTTCGCGCCAGGCCGTCTACGACGTGCTCAACGCACTGACTGCGGTCGGTCTGGTTCGGCGGATCCAGCCATTGGGGATGGTCGCCCGCTACGAGTCCAGGGTCGGTGATAATCACCATCACGTCGTGTGCCGGTCCTGCGGAGTAATTGGCGACGTCGACTGTGCGGTCGGTGAGGCGCCGTGCCTGACCCCGTCGGACGAGAACAACGTCTTGGATGGCTTCGTCCTCGACGAGGCCGAAGTCATCTATTGGGGCCTGTGCCCCGATTGCTCGACACCTGTTGCCTGATCACAGCCGTGATCACAGCCTGATTGAATAACACCCGGAAGGAATGCTGTGTCCTCTGATACATCCGACAGCCGCCCACCCCACGCAGACACCAAGACGGCCAGCACCAGCGAGAGCGAAAACCCGGCGATCCCCTCCCCTAAGCCAAAGTCGCACGCGCCCTTGACGAATCGGGACTGGTGGCCCGATCAGGTCGACGTGTCGAAGCTGCACCCGCACTCGCCGCAGTCCAACCCGCTCGGCGAGGACTTCGACTATGCCGAGGAGTTCGCCAAACTCGACGTCGAGGCGCTCAAGGCCGACATGGTCTCGCTGATGACCACCTCGCAGGACTGGTGGCCCGCCGACTACGGCCACTACGGCGGCTTCTTCATCCGGATGAGCTGGCATGCCGCAGGCACCTACCGCATTCACGACGGCCGCGGCGGCGGCGGTCAGGGCATGCAGCGCTTCGCCCCGCTCAACAGCTGGCCGGACAACGCAAGCCTGGACAAAGCCCGCCGGCTCCTGTGGCCGATCAAGAAGAAGTACGGCAGCAAGCTGTCCTGGGCGGACCTGATCATCTTCGCCGGCAACGTGGCGTTGGAGTCGATGGGCTTCAAGACCTTCGGCTTCGCGTTCGGCCGCGAAGACGTGTGGGAGCCCGAGGAGATCCTCTTCGGTGAAGAGGACGAGTGGTTGGGTACCAACAAGCGCTACTCGGGCGAGCGGGACCTCGCCCAGCCTTACGGTGCGACCACCATGGGCCTGATCTACGTGAATCCCGAAGGCCCCGAAGGCAAACCGGATCCGGTGGCCGCTGCGGTGGACATCCGCGAAACGTTCGGCCGGATGGCGATGAACGACGAAGAGACCGCCGCGCTGATCGTCGGCGGCCACAGTTTCGGCAAGACCCATGGCGCCAGCGCGGACCCGGTCGGTCCCGAGCCCGAGGCCGCCCCGATCGAGCAACAGGGGTTGGGGTGGAAGAGCACCTATGGGAGCGGCGTCGGCAAGGACGCCATCACCAGCGGCCTGGAAGTGGTCTGGACACCCACCCCGACGAAGTGGGACAACACCTTCCTGGAGACGCTGTACGGCTACGAGTGGGAGCTCACCAAGAGCCCCGGCGGAGCCTGGCAGTTCACCGCGAAGGACGGCGCCGGTGCGGGCACCATCCCCGACCCGTTCGGTGGGCCAGGCCGCGCGCCGACCATGCTGGTCACCGACATCTCGCTGCGCGAGGACGCAATCTACGGCCCGATCACCCGGCGTTGGCTTGACCATCCCGAGGAGCTCACCGAGGCGTTTGCCAAGGCGTGGTACAAGCTGCTGCACCGCGACATGGGTCCGATCAGCCGCTACCTGGGGCCGTGGATTCCCGAGCCGCAGTTGTGGCAGGACCCGGTTCCTGCCGTCGACCACGCGTTGATCGACGAGCAGGACATCGCGGCACTGAAGAGCAAGGTGCTCGCGTCCGGCCTGTCGGTTCCTCAGCTGGTCAAGACGGCCTGGTCGGCTGCGGGGAGCTACCGCAACACCGACAAGCGCGGCGGCGCCAACGGTGGTCGGCTGCGCCTCGAGCCGCAGAAGAACTGGGAGGTCAACGAGCCCTCCGAGCTGGACAAGGTGCTGCCGGTGCTAGAAGGCATCCAGCAGGACTTCAACAGCTCGGCCTCCGGCGGCAAGAAGGTCTCGCTGGCCGACCTGATCGTTTTGGCTGGGTCGGCAGCCGTCGAGAAGGCAGCCAAGGACGCCGGCTATGAGATCTCGGTGCACTTCGCCCCCGGGCGCACCGACGCCACGCAGGAGAACACCGACGTGGAGTCGTTCGCGGTCCTCGAGCCGCGCGCCGACGGGTTCCGCAATTATGTGCGGCCGGGTGAGAAGGCCCCGCTGGAGCAGTTGCTGGTCGAGCGGGCATACCTGCTGGGTGTGACGGCCCCGGAGCTGACGGTGCTGGTCGGCGGCCTGCGTGCGCTGGGCGCCAACCACGGCGGCAGCAAGCACGGCGTGTTCACCGACAAGCCGGGCGCGTTGACCAACGACTTCTTCGTCAACCTGCTCGACATGGGTACGGAGTGGAAGGCGTCGGGGACGGCCGAGAACGTCTATGAAGGCTTCGACCGCTCCTCGGGGCAGCTGAAGTGGACGGCGACCGCCAACGACCTGGTATTCGGCTCCAACTCGGTGCTGCGCGCCTTGGCCGAGGTCTACGCGCAGGACGACAGCAAGGGCAAGTTCGTCGAGGACTTCGTCGCTGCCTGGGTCAAGGTCATGAACAACGATCGGTTCGACATCAAGTAACACCCACACAGTGCGACACCCCGCGGGCCGCCGGCTCGCGGGGTGTCGTTTTGCTTCGCGCTACTTCTCCAGGGTGAACTGATTGACGTCGATGTAGCCTTCGCGGAACAACTTGGCGCACCCGGTCAGGTACTTCATGTAGCGCTCGTAGACCTCGTCGGACTGGATCTCGATCGCCTCGTCCTTGTGTGCTTCCAGGGCGTCGGCCCACAGGTCGAGGGTCCGCGCGTAATGCAGCTGCAGTGACTGGTTGCGGGTCAGGGTGAAACCCGCCTCCGCGGACTTCTCCTCCACCATCTCGATCGTCGGCGGATGGCCGCCCGGGAAGATCTCGGTCGCGATGAACTTCAGGAAGCGGGCCAGCCACAACGTGAGCGGCAACCCTCTTTCGGTCATCTGCGGCATCGTCAGGCCGGTGATGGTGTGCAGCAGCATCACGCCGTCGGCCGGCAGGATCTTGTAGGCGCGCTTGAAGAAGTCGGCGTGGCGGTCGTGGCCGAAGTGTTCGAAGGCGCCGACGGACACGATGCGGTCGACGGGCTCGTCGAACTGTTCCCAGCCTTTGAGTTCCACCCGCCGGCTGCGCGGAGTGTCCAGCTCGTCGAAGATCTTCTGCACGTGGGCGGCCTGGTTCTTGGACAGGGTCAGGCCGACGACGTTGACGTCGTACTTCTCGATGGCCCGGCGCGCGGTGGCGCCCCAGCCGCAGCCGACGTCGAGCAGCGTCATGCCCGGCTGTAGGCCCAGCTTGCCGAGTGCCAGATCGATCTTGGCGATCTGGGCCTCTTCCAGCGTCATGTCGTCGCGCTCGAAGTACGCGCAGCTATAGGTCTGGGTCGGGTCCAGGAACAGCCGGAAAAAGTCGTCGGATAGGTCGTAGTGCGCCTGCACATCATCGAAGTGCGGTACTAATTCATCAGCCATGACCCCTGCGCCTTTCTGAACCTGAGAAATGTTTCCTCATGCATCAATCGAGCATGGTATCGGGTCAGCGTTGCCAACCGTGAATTCCGTCGTCAAAGCAGATATTGCACAGGCGTGAAATACTAAGCACCACAACGGGATCCGCCTGTTATCGACGGTTTAACCGCTGCAGCCGCGCTTTTGCTTCGTCGAGCAGTTCCGCCGCGGACCGGCTGGCTTCCCGTGCTTGGTCATAGCTGTTTTCGCTGCGCTTGAGCGCCCGCTCAGCCTGGCGCAAGCCGGCCAGAGCCTCGTCGCGGTGGCGCGCAGCGGCATCGCGTTCGGCTTCTCGCTCTGACAACACCGCATCTGTGTCGGCCTTGGCGCGCTGAGCGGCGGCCACCGCCGCGTTCAACTCTCTTAGTTGCCGATCGGCTTTGCCGGGCTTGTCTGCCTGTGTGACCGGCTTCATGTCGCCGTCGCCGTCGCCGTCGCCGTCGCCGAAGCCGAAGCCGCCAAAACCCGACCAGTGCTCGGCTTTGGTCAACCGGCCCAGCCGGTCGGCAACCTCGGGGTCCGCGACTGCGGCTTGCAATGTGCTGGTCACGTCGTCGCGTACCGCTGCCGAGGGCTGACCTACTTCGGCCGCGTCGAGCGCATCCCGGACGAGTTCGTTGATCAGCCCGTGTTGCTCGACGGACAGGGTCCGGATCTGGTCGCCGTCCATTGTGGCGTGCGCGGCGCGCAGGCGTTCCCCCAGGTCAACCAGCCGCTGTCGGGCGTCGCGATGGGTGAGTACCAGCCGATTGACGATCCAGGCCGGTGTGGTGGGTTTGCGCGCCGCCGAGATCCGTTGAGCGGTGTCGACGTCGCCGCGTTCTTTGGCTCCTGCGGCTAATCGCTTTCGCTGCGCCGTGAAAGCATCCAGCGGCGCCCAGTACAAGCTGTCGAGTTCGTCATCGGCCATAACGCCATGATCGCGTTGTGCCCACGCCATCGCCCAGGGTGCCGCAGAATATCGGTTTACCTAGCGCGGTCGTGCGGTCGTCGCAGGAGGGATGCCGATGTCGTACGTGATCGTGTTACCAGCGAGCCTGGCTGCGGCATCTTCGGAATTGTCCGAAATCGGCATAGCGGTCACGACAGCCGCCAGCGCGGCAGCAACGCCCACGATGGCCCTGGTGGCCGCCGCCGCCGATGAAGTGTCGGCTGCCGTCGCGGACGTCTTCCGTACGCACGCTCAGCAAGCTCAGGTGTTGAGCGCCCAGGCGGGCGCGTTCCATCAACAGTTCGTGGCGGCGTTGGCCGTGGGTTCGCACGCGTACGCCGGCGCCGAGGCGTCCAACGCAGCGACCATGCAGGGCTTACTGGATGCCGTCAACGCCCCCTGCCAAGCGTTGCTGGGACGTCCGCTGATCGGCAACGGCGCCAATGGCGCGCCGGGCACCGGAGCCGATGGTGGCGCTGGCGGGTTGCTGTTCGGCGGCGGTGGGGCCGGCGGGTCCGGAGCACCCGGGCAGGCCGGTGGCAAGGGCGGGGACGCGGGCCTATTCGGAAAGGGTGGAGCCGGCGGCGCCGGCGGGGCCTCCTTGACCAAGGGTGGAGCCGGGGGCGCCGGCGGGTCGAGCTGGTTGTTCGGCAATGGTGGCGCCGGGGGCGTTGGCGGCAGTGGACAGATCGACGGCGGGGCCGGCGGGGCCGGCGGGTCAGCCGCCCTGTTCGGCAGTGGCGGGCGTGGCGGCATCGGCGGGCTCGGCGTGGACGGGGTCGCTGGATCCGGTGGTGCCGGCGGCGCAGGTGGGGTGTTCGGCGCCGGAGGCGTCGGAGGGGACGGCGGGCTCGGCGTCAACAACGTCGGCGGCGCCGGTGGCGCAGGTGGCCACGGCGGCTTGCTCTACGGTGCCGGTGCCGACGGCGGTAGCGGCGGCTCCGGTCGCGTCGACGGCGGAGCGGGCGGCGTGGGGGGCAGGGCCGGCCTGCTCTTCGGCACCGGTGGATCTGGTGGCGACGGCGCGACCGGGGGCGACAACGGCGGAGCCGGCGGCGCGGGTGGCCAGGCAGGCTGGCTCTTCGGTGCCGGTGGTACCGGGGGTGCCGGCGGCGCCGGCCATCTCGAAGGCGGGACAAGTGGTGCCAATGGTGGGATCGGAGGTGCCGGCGGGAACGCCGGACTCCTGTACGGCGACGGTGGAGCCGGTGGAGCCGGCGGCATCGGCCATATCAAGGCCGGAACGGGTGGTGCCGGTGGGAACGCCGCGATCATGTTCGGTGCGGGTGGGGACGGTGGGCATGGCGGCGCCAGCGGCACCGCCGGCGGGGCCGGTGGTGCCGGTGGACGCGGCGGCATGCTGTACGGCGACGGCGGCAACGGCGGATTCGGTGGGTCGGGCGGGTTTGCCGCGCCCGGCGACGGCGGGGCGGGCGGACCCGGCGGGATAGCGGGATTGTTCGGCAACGGCGGCGAGGGCGGACCCGGCGGGATGGCGATGACCGGCACCGGCGGGGACGGCGGCAACGGCGGCAACGCCCGACTGGTCGGCAACGGTGGTGGCGGGGGCAACGCCGGAACCGGCACCACTGAGGGCAAGGTGGGTGACGGCGGAACCGCCGGGCAGCTCTTCGGACAGAACGGTGTCAACGGAGCGCGATAGCCGGCCGAACACCCGCGGGCAGGAGGATGCGCGATCAACAAGCTCGGTTTCCGGAGCGTGGTCATGCTCGGGATCAACGCGATCATCGGAGCGGGAATCTTTCTGACCCCAGGTGCGGTGATCAAGCTAGCCGGGCCGTTCGCGCCCGTCGCATACATTCTGGCCGGCCTGTTCGCGGGCGTCATGGCGCTGGTGTTCGCAACGTCGGCGCAATACGTGAAAACCAACGGCGCGTCCTACGCATATACGACTGCTGCATTCGGGCGCCGGATCGGCATCTATGTCGGTGTCACCCACGCGATTACCGCGTCCATCGCTTGGGGAGTGCTGGCGTCTCTGTTCGTCTCGACGCTGTTGCGGGTGACCTTCCCCGGCAAGCATTGGGCCGACGAAGATCACGTGCTCAGTGTCAAGACGCTGACGTTTCTAGGCTTTATCGCCGTGCTCTTGGCCATAAACCTGTTCGGTAACCGAGTCATCAAGTGGGCCAACGGGATATCGACCTTGGGTAAGGTATTCGCCCTGTCGATCTTCGTCGCCGGGGGGCTCTGGATCATCGTCACACAGCATGTGAACAACTACGGAACGGCTCGGTCGGCTTACCATCCGGCGGCGTATTCATTGCTCGGAGTTGCCCAGATTGGTACGAGTACCGCCTCCAGCTTGGCCCTTGCCACCATCGCCGCCTTGTACGCGTTCACCGGTTTCGAGTCGATCGCCAACGCCGCCGAAGAGATGCATGATCCCGAGCGCAATCTGCCCAGAGCCATTCCCGTGGCGATCTTTTCGGTGGGCACAATCTACGTACTTGCTTTGGTGGTCGCGATGCTGCTGGGGGCGGAGAAGATCGTGGCCTCCCCCGACACGGTGAAGCTGGCAGCGGGCATCGGAAACAACGCTTTCCGTACCGTCGTCGTCATCGGGGCGCTGGTTTCCATGTTCGGCATCAATGTGGCGGCTTCGTTTGGTGCACCACGGCTTTGGACCGCACTGGCCGATGGGCGCGTGCTGCCCACCTACCTGGCGCGCAAGAATCGGTTCGGTGTGCCGATGGTCGCCTTCGCGATCACCGCGTCGCTGGCTCTTGCGTTTCCGCTGGCGCTTCGATTCGACAGTTTGAACCTGACCGGCCTGGCGGTGATCGCCCGATTCGTCCAGTTCATCATCGTGCCCATCGCTCTGATCGCGCTGGCGCGTTCGCACCGCGAAGAGTACGCCGAAATACCGCGAAACTGGTTCTCCGACAAGGTTTTACCGATGGTAGCGTTCGTGATTTCGATCGTGCTTGCGGTTTCCTTCGATTATGGGTCGCTCTTCTCGTCGCGAGGGCGGCCCAATTACTTCTCGATCACGTTGATCGTGATCACCTTCATCGTCGTGCCGGCGCTGACCTACCTGCACTACTACCGGGCACGCCGACGGCAGTCAGCTTAAGCGCCGGGTGGACACCAGATCGCCAACCAGACTGCACGTCTCGAGCAACCCCGGCCCATAGGTGGCGGCGCCGCACTCGCATTCCCAGCAGATATGCGTGCCGCAGGAGCACGAGATGGTGCCGACGATCATGTGTCCCGGCAGCAACCAATGGCCACGGGCACAGCGCTGCGGCGGTCTATCCAGCCACTGATCCGGCCAGTGCGGGCGCGAGCCCAATGCCGGCTCGCCAACATGAACACTCACGGGCATCACACTGGCATTTGCTGCAGCGCCAAATCCAGCGCACGGCGCAAATCGTTATTCTCCGATGTCTTTCCTTGACCGTGTCGTTGTGGCCGACTCCGTATCGCGAGACCGACTGGCTTGCAAGGCATTGGGGCGATGTGCGATTGCCGGCGCACCGGTAGCTGTCGACGTGCGGCTGCGGAGCGCCTTCGACTCGGCAATCGCGGCGACTCAGGCTCGTGGCGCCTTCTGCAAATACCGGCGTCGGCCCCCGCCGTCGTCGTAGCATCTAAGACGGACTACTTGATTCCACGTCGGGAAATGAGTTGCCTCGGGCGCCGACGGGTGGAACGAGTGGGAGGTCAATCATGGTGAATTTTGCGCTGGTGCCCCCGGAGATCAATTCGTTGCTGATGTTCACCGGCGCCGGCTCGGCGCCGATGCTCGACGCCGCGGCAGCCTGGGACGGGTTGGCCTTGGAGCTGGATGCGGCGGCCTCGTCGTTCTTGTCGGTTACCTCGGGGCTGGCCGGCCAATCGTGGCTGGGTGCGGGGGCGGCGGCGATGGCGGCCGCGGCCGCTCCTTATGCGGGGTTCTTGAGCGCCGCTTCAGCCCAAGCTCGAGAGACGGCCGCGCAGGCCAAAGGGATCGCTGGGGTGTTTGAGGCCGCGCGTGGCGCGACCATCCATCCGCTGGCGGTGGCGGCCAACCGCACCGGGTTCGCGCAACTAGTTCGGTCAAATCTGTTGGGACTCAACACACCTGCGATCATGGCCGTCGAAGGCGTCTACGAGCAGATGTGGGCCACCGATGTCGCCGCGATGTTCGGCTATCACGCCGGAGCATCGTCGGCGGCGGCCCAGCTGCCGACGGCGGCGAGCCTGCAACAATTCCTGAGCAGCCTGCCGAGCCTCGGCCTGGGCAACAAGGGCAACGGCAACGTGGGCGGCGGCAACACCGGCAGCGGCAATGTCGGCGACGGAAACCTCGGCAGCTCCAATCTGGGTGGCGGAAACGTCGGCAACAAGAACCTGGGCAGCGGAAACCAGGGCACCGACAACGTCGGCTCCGGGAACATCGGGATCGGAAACATCGGTTTCGGAAACGTCGGCGTCGGCACCAGCGGTGGCCAGAACGTGGGCATGGGGAACTTCGGCAACGCCAACATGGGCTTGGGAAACAACGGCAACTGGAACATCGGTGGCGGCAACGCCGGCAACAACAACACGGGTGGCGGCAACACCGGCAGCGGAAACTTCGGTTTCGGCAACACCGGCAACGGCAACATCGGGATCGGCCTCACCGGTAACAATCGGGTTGGGATCAACCTGGCGGGCCTGCTGAACTCCGGCAGCGGCAACATCGGCATCGGTAATTCGGGCACCAACAACATTGGCTTCTTCAATTCCGGCAGCGGCAACATCGGCATCTTCAGCACCGGCAGCAATGCCCTGCAGCCGGGCCACTTCAACAGCCTTGGCTTCGGGAACTCGGGCGTGGGGAACGTCGGCTTCGGGAACGCGGGGTTCGGGAACACCGGCTTCGGCAATGCAGGTCAGTTGAACACCGGGTTCGGGAACTCGGGTGCCGAGAACACGGGCTTCGGGAACGCGGGCAACTTCAACACGGGCTTCTGGGATTCGGGCGACACGAACACCGGCATTGGGAATTCGGGCTCCGTGAACACCGGCATGTCGCATTCGGGGAACGTGAACACGGGTTTCGGGGCCATCACCAACAGCGGCCTGGTCAACTCGGGCTTCAACAACTCGGGTACCGGGATTTCGGGCTTCTTCAACACGGCCACCGGTCCTTCGTCAACCGCTATCTCGGGCTTTTTCAACACGGCCAGCGGTGGAACCATTCTCAATGGCGCCACCTCTGGCATTGCAAATACTGGCATCCCGGGTGCCTTTGGTCCTAGCTATGCCGGCGTGAACTCGGGCTTGTTCAACAGGGGCAGTGCAATATCGGGTCTACTCAACCTGAGTCGGCTGTTGCCGTAAGCGAACAGGTGAGACCCCCGTCGGTGCGTGGTGGCGCGAGATCAACCGCTTGTCGCAGCCGTGACTCACTCCAGGTCGCGGTGTGCCGAAATTCGTTGCGCGAGTTCAGCGAACGCATCCCGCACCGCGGCCGGTTGTTCGATCCAGGGAAAATGGCCGGCGTCAGCTATGACCCGCCTGATCACGTTCGGTGTGGAGAACCGCTGGGATTCCCATAGCGCCTGGGTCACCACACGGTCCGCGGCTCCGCTAACGATCAGAGTCGGCAATATCGTTGGCCACCAAGCAAATTCGTAAGCATGGTCGAAATTCGCGTCGGACCATCGCGCGGCGTCGCTGTTGTAAGGCATGCGTGCCAACAGGTCTGCGCCCCGCGCGACGCCACGGTCGGTGAAATTCCACGGCGCTGAGGCGACAGCGACGGCGCGCAAATTGTCATTCGTCGGGTCGGATTCGTAGCGGCTGCCGGCCAGCTCGACGGCCGGCAAGGGGTCGTTGCGCATCGTCTCCTGCCACACTGGCAGCCACGACGCGTCTGGCGCGCTGCTGATCAGTGCCAGCCCTGCCAGCCGCGCGGCCAGCGCCGGAGTGGAGAGCAGATACTCGCCGCCGGTGGAGTGCCCGACATAAACCGGACACCCGACGGCGTCGGCCGCCTCGAGCAGCACCTGCGGCCACAAGCGATAGGGATCTGCGGGTGCACCGGGCGCGTCGACGTTCGAGCCGTCACCGGGCAGGTCGACCAGCCAGCAGTCCCCCGCCACCTCGACGGTGTCCACCAGCTCGTGCAGACTTTCCGAACCGATGCCCGGGCCCCCGGGCAGGAACAGCCAGTTCAGCTTTCCCGGACGGCCCGCTCGTCGGCGCAGCCGTACCCCAGACGGCGTCCAATGAACCTGATCCATCACCGTGCAGATCAGCGATCGAGATCCCACTGGCCGAAATCGGCCGCCAAGACCTCGTCGACATCCACGTGTATCCCGCCCAGCAGCGGGCCCGGGTTGGCCGCGGTGTTGACGATCTCCTGGTAGAGCACCGCGGCGGGCTCGCGCTGACCGTTGGACCACGACCTGGTCTGCCAGGCCCAGCGATGCCCGGCGCTGCTCGAGTGGCCGATCACGCCGTCCTTGATCGCCCACGCGCAGGCTTGGGAATGCCCGTAGATGCCGGTTCGCGCTACGCCCAGTACCGAGTTGATGCCGCGAAACCAGTCGAGGGCAGAGCCGTTCCAGGTGTTGAGGTCGATGTTGTCGTCGACACTGAAGAAGATCGGGGCCGAACCCGAACCGCCGGCCGCAGCGTGCAGCCGCAGCGCCGTCGCAGCGTCGGCGACACCGCCGTCGTAGCCGCGGGTGAAGTCCGACGGCGCGGACCAACCGGGTTTGCCGTACTGGAAATTGCTGACGATGTGCAGACCCGCCGCGCGCAGCGCGTCCGCGTACTGGCGGGTGATGGGCTTTGCCTCGAAGTCGGCGCCGGGCCGCGATTCGGACACGTAGTTGACGACGCCGTCGTAGCCGGCCGCCTTGATTTCATCGGGCGGGATCCTGCGCTCGGCGAAATCGATCAGCCGCATATCGGCGGCGGCTGCCCGCCTCCCGTCGAACACCAGCGGCGCTGCACCGATGAGGACCGGCGTGAGGGCGTATTTGAGGGCATCGCGCCGGGAAACGCGTCCACCCCGTGCAGCCGAATCGTGCACGGCGCGATGGTAGCAAGGGCCCGGGTCTCAGGCCCACCACTCGTTACGGGCGATCAGCACATCCCGGAGCAGATCGGAGCGATCGGTGATGATGCCGTCGACGCCCATATCGAGCAGCATGTGCATGACCTCGGGGTCATCGACCGTCCAGGCGTGCACCTGGCGGCCCGAGGCATGAGCGGCACGAACCAGCCCCGGCGAGATGACCCGGACCCGGCCCAACCGCGGCGGCAGTTGTAGGCAATGGCTGTCGCGCAGCACCCGCCATGCATAGGCCCGGCTGGCAGGGCTTTTCGCCGCCAGACACCCGACGAACGCTCCGGTGCCGGCCGAAGTGGCCACCGGCTTGGACAGTAGCCGCAGCGCACGCCGTCGGCGGCGATCGGAGAAGGACGTGACGAGCACGCGGTTGTGTGCGTTGAGCCGCTCGATGACATCGACGGTCGGTTCGATGGCCGGCTCGGCTTTGATATCGATGTTGATTCGCATGTCGGGAAACGCGGCGAGCAGCTCTTCCAGAGTCGGGATCGGCTCTCCCGCCCCCAGATCGGCGCGCCGCGCACTTGACCAGTTCAACTGGTCGATCGCGCCGGAGACACCCCAGGTGGGCCGCAGCATCCGGTCATGCAGGATCACTGCCACTCCATCCCTAGTCCCCCGCACGTCCGTCTCGATGTAACGGAGTCCGAGGTTGACGGCTTCCTGGAACGCGGCCATGCTGTTCATTGGTACCTTGAACGCGGTAAATCCTCTGTGTGCCATGGCAATCCGACCGGCTCCGCGAAGAAACTCCATGCCAGCTGCGTCGCGGTCGACCATTGGCCAAGTATGTCAATCCGGCAGCGACGATGTCGTCGCAATGCCTACATTCGCTGACGCGGCCTGGCTGGGTGCGCGGTCTTACGGCCTTCGCGGTTTGACGGCCTTTGCCCGCAAGCGCTGCCAGCTGCGGACCATCAGCCATGCCTGGTTCGGCGGGAACGGGAAAACACGACCGCGATCGAGGGTGGGAATCGGATCCCCACTGGTTCAAATTCGATGTTCATCTCAGGATCGACAGCGCGGCCTAATGTCTCGAACGCTGAGGCACTGTAGGCACGCAGCGCGCTAATGACACCGTCATGTATGACGAGCCGCATCGACGACGAAGCCACCGCGAATATCAGCTGTGGCGGCAGCATCAGTAGTACCGACAACGTCAGTCGCAAAGGCGTGCGCCGTTTGAGGTCGATGACCAGAAAGCGCTTCCCGACCCTGGTGGCCTCCGCGATGGCCCGGTAGGCGACCGCAGGCGGCAGATGATGAAACGCCAGCGCAAACACCACCAGGTCATAGCTATCGTCTTCGGCGTCGATCGAGGTCGCGTCGATCACCTGGGTGCGCACGCGTGGGTTCGTGCCCAGCTCGCCGGCGGCGATGTTGGCAACAGAGGTCGGATCCACATCGCTTACCGTGACCGCCGCCGTTGGGATTAGTTCAAGGATCTTCGCCGAAAGCTTGCCGTGGCCAGCGCCTATTTCCAGGATCCGCGGACTGGGGACCTCGGATACGACCGCACGCGCCAGGCTTGCATAGATATCGTGCTGTTTGGTCCTGGTGCCGATGCGGTCGAGCATCCGGATGACCTTCTGCTTGGTCTCGTCGGCCACATCGTCGCGGTCGAGGTACTCGAGCGCATCGGTTTGAAAGCGACGATCCAGCCATGATGCGTCGGGCCCGCCACGCGGCATGGTCGCAATCGTCTCTATCGCATCCATCGCTGCTCTCCATTTCGAGGTGATGCCTTACCGCAACCAGAGTGCACCGGCGCGATCCAAAGGCGACCGCCGACGCCAAAACCCGCATCATCGAACCCGCCACTGAGCCCTAGACGAGTCGTTGCCATCTGGTTAACGGCTGCACCTGATTTTCCAACCCACTCAACGGGCGCCCCGCGAATGGCTAACATCTTCGTGTGCGCGCTTCGCTTGTCGGTAAATCGCTGAGTACTTGCCTGGTGGCGACCCCAATCGCGGCCACGCTGACGGTGGCGGCGGCGGTGCTGCCGCCCGGCGTCCCAGCCGGCCCACCGTCGGCCACCGCAGCGAACTGTCCGCAGGTGGAGGTCGTCTTCGCCCGCGGCCGTTATGAATCGCCGGGGACGGGCGTGCTCGGCAACGCCTTCATCAACTCGCTCAGCTCCAAGATCGGGGGCCGGAGCATGGGTACATACGCGGTGAAATACCCCGCAGACACCGAAGTCGACGTCGGCGCCAACGACATGAGCCGACACGTTCAGAACATGGCCAACAACTGTCCGGATACCAAGATGGTGTTGGGCGGTTACTCGCTCGGTGCGGCGGTCACCGATGTCGTGCTGGCAGTCCCCATGTCCGCCTTCGGCTTTGACAGTCCCCTGCCCGGAGGCATCGACCAGCACATCGCGGCGGTCGCGCTGTTCGGTAACGGAAGCCAATGGGTGGGTCCCATCACCAACTTCAATCCGATTTACAACGACCGGACCATCGAGTTGTGCCATGGGGCCGATCCCGTCTGTAACCCCGCCGATCCCAACACCTGGAAAGAGAACTGGCCGCAACATCTCGCCAATGCGTACGTGCAGGCGGGTATGGCGAACCAGGCTGCCGACTTCGTCGCCGGCAAGCTGTAGTCGTTCACGCGCGCGTCAGCGCCGCCCATCGGGTCATCGGCCTGCGCTGGCGCCGGCGAACCCGCTGAAATAGAGACGGTTCAACGATTTTCAGTTGCCGCCGGATACGGCGGCTGACCATCACCACGATCACGCTGACGGCGAATCTGCCCAGCGCCACGCGACGCGAGCGCCTCTTGCGGGTCGAAGCCGGCGAGCCGGCACGCCGGCCTGCGTAGTAGCCGACGCACAGTGCGGTCACCATCGCGGCCATCACCGCAAGCGCTGCCATGCAGATGAGCGTCCCCGGTCCTGGTCGCGGGACGGTCACAGTGCCGCCACACCTGGGCCAATAAACCGGTTGCCCACCCCGCCTCGGTCTGCGTCCAGCCCACTGGCAACGACTTACGGGATGCTCATAAACTTAGCGTGCAGGTTATTCTGGCAGCGCCAGAAGCACTTGTCGGCCCATACGCAAGTCATATGTTCAAGCTGAAATTAATTCAGCCTGCGAGCGTCGCGGCCATCGCTTCTTGGTGAATTAATAAGGCGAGTTGAACGATTAACTCTGGGTGAACAATAATCTGTTGAAATGGCGCGAATAGTGATAAGAACGCGGACGTTCGAGCCTGTCTTGGTGCTTTCCTGACGTCTTTTCGTGCCTAAAGCGATGTGTTGTCGTACTAGCGGTGGCAATGTCGCCAAACCGGCCACGCGATCGCGAACATGCTCACCGCCCGGAGTGTGCGCGATCCCGATAACGGCAGTTCGAGAGCCATAGATGTGACCATGGTCGGGTGTTCTGCTGCGGCGGCGCGGCAGCGCCAGGTTCGCCGGCCGGGCCGGCCGAAGGCAATCGGCCGCACGCTCCCGCATTCGCGGCGTGCACATATTAAATGAATAGAACTTGAAGAATTCCTGTGAAGGTCCTGTGATTAAAATCAGCCTGAATGTTGGGGAAACGTCAAGATCAGCGTCCATTCCGAGTGGTCAGCTGTATTGAACCCGGGTAACCCCCTTTATAGCGTTCCTGGCAAGCGAACACATCGCGGTGTTCGGGCCAGTGCCGTTTCCTGGGAGGGGAATCCAATGTCTTTTGTACGCACGTATCCAGAGCACCTGGCAGCCGCGGCCAGCAACCTGCAGTCACTTGGTGCGGCGTTGCACGTCGGCAACGCGGCCGCTGCCGGACCCATAACCGGCGTCGTTCCCGCGGCTATCGATGAGGTTTCAGTACTGACGGCAGCACGGTTCGCCACGCACGGTCAGCGGTTCCAGGAATTGAGCGCGCAAGCCTCCAGGATTCAGGCGACGCTGGCGGCGACGCTGGCGACAAGTGCGAACTCCTATGCCGAGACCGAGGCGGCCAACGCAGCATCGGCGGGTTGAGCGGACCCGGAAACCAAGGAATCCAGGAAACCCAAGAGGAGTAGGCAAACGTGGTCGACTACGGGTTATTGGCTCCCGAGATCAACTCCGCGCGCATATACAGCGGACCGGGGCCGGGCTCGCTGGTAGCCGCCGCGGCGGCGTGGAGCAATTTGGCCGCTGATCTGCAGGAAGCCGCAGCGGGGCATCGCTCGGTTATCGAAGCGCTGACCAGCGGGCCGTGGTTGGGGCCGGCAGCAGCACAGCTGGTTTCGGCCGTGTCGCCGTTCATTACCTGGCTGAGCACCAGCGCCGAACAGGCCGCTGAGGTGGCGAGCCAGGCGGGCAACGCTGCGACCGCCTACGAGGCGGCGTTCGCGGCTTCGGTTCCGCCGCCGGTGATCGCCGCCAACCGGGCACTGCTGGCGGAGTTGACAGCGACCAACCTCCTTGGCCAGAACAGTCAGGCGATCGGCCAACTCGAGGCGCAATACGCCGAATTCTGGGCTCAGGATTCGGGTGCGATGTTTAACTACGCGAGCCGGTCGGCAGCGGCGACGCAGTTGGCGGAGCAGCCGGCGCCCGCCGAAGTGGCGAATCCGTCGGGAGTGGCCGACCAGGCCATCGCGGTTTTCAAGGCCGGGTACAACACCGGTTACACGAACATCATGAACGTGGCGAATCCGATCAACGCGAGGGTGTCCGACGTGCTCAAGACGCTATCGGCGCCCATCAACGGCCAGGTGATCGACCAATGGCTGGTGGCCAACACACCGCTGGACGACATCGTTTCGCTCTACAGCAAATACCTCTCCCCCTACCTCAATTCCTGCGCGGCGATGATCCAGTCGACGCAGTCCTTCGGACAGGTCAGCAACGGGCTTGTCGCCATGGCCAACTTCGCGAAGCCCGCGGCTTCGGCGGCCAAGGCGGTCGAAGGCGCGGCGTCCGCGGCCGGGGCCGCCGCGGCCAACGCCGGGAGCAACCTGGGCGGCAGCGTCGGAGGTGTGGCAGCGGGTCTGGGCAAGGCGCTCCCGATCGGGGGCTTGTCGGCGCCGGCAAGCTGGGTGCCGTGGCACGCGACCACCGATCCTGGACTGGCCAGCGCGATTCCGGCCGCCGCCGAGGGCAACAGTTTTCCGATGGCTCCGCCGTTCGGGCAGTTCCTAAACGGCGGCTACGGGCGTAATCAGCCGAGCTATGGCTTCAAGCCGTCCGTCATGGCGAAGCCGCCAGCCGCCGGTTAAGCGCCGGATACGCAGCAATGCTCGACTACGGCTTGTTGCCGCCCGAGATCAACTCTGGGCGCATTTACACCGGTCCGGGGGCGGGGCCATTGCTGGCCGCCGCCGCCGCATGGAGTGGCTTGGCTGAGGACTTTCAAGCTGCCGCGGCCGGTCATCGGTCGGTCATTGAAGGACTGACCAGCGGTCCCTGGCTGGGGCCGGCGTCGGCCTCGCTGGTTGCGGCGGCGAGTCCGTTCATTACCTGGCTGGACAGCAGCGCCGTGGAGGCCGCGGAGGCCGCCAGCCAGGCGAGCGCGGCCGCGACTGCCTACGAGGCGGCTTTCGCAGCCACCGTCCCGCCGCCGGTGATCGCGGCCAACCGCGCACTGCTGGCGGCGTTGATCGCGACCAACCTCTTCGGGCAGAACACTGCGGCGATCGCCGCGACCGAGGCCCAGTACTTCGAGTTCTGGGCTCAGGATGCCGGGGCGATGTACAACTATGCGGGCAACTCGGCGGCGGCGACCCAATTGGCGGAGTTGCCTGAGCCGGCGGAGGTGGTGAACCAATATGGCCTGGTCGACCAGGCCGTCGCTGTCTTCAAGGCCCAATACAACAGCGGCTACACGAACATCATGAATATGGCCAACCCGATCAACTCCCGCGTCGCTGATGTGCTCAAGACACTGTCGGCACCCATCAACGGCAAGGGGATCGACCAGTGGTTGATGGCCAACACACCGTTGGACGACCTGGTCCCGCTGTATAGCAAGTACATCTCGCCTTACGTCGCACCGATTCAGGCGGTGTTTCAGTCGGGGCAGGCCTTCGGTCAGGTCGGCAGCGGTAGCACCGCCATCTCCAAATTCTTGGGCGACCTTGCTCCGGCGGCCAAGGCGGTGCAGGGCGCAGCGCAGGCCGCAGGCTCGGCCAAGCTCTCTGGCAGCGTCGGTGGCGTGACGGCGGCAGCGGGCAGGGCCGTTCCGCTCGGTGGGCTGTCGGTGCCTGCAAGCTGGACGGTGAGCGCCACCACCAACCCGGGAGTGACGGCTCTCGCTAACACCGCCGCGTTTCCGGCCGCAGCCGAAGGCGCTACCAGCGGGCTGCCGACGGCCCCGCCGTTCGGGCAGTTCGTCAATGCTGGACGGGGCCGCAAGCTTCCGTCATACGGGTTCCGGCTGACGTTCATGGCGCGGCCGCCGGCGGCGGGCTAAGTAAGCGTCAGGAGTAAGCGTCAGGACGCGGTCAAATCGCGGGTGGCGGGCCCTTCCAGCAGCGTGCCGTCCGGCGCGAACCGCGATCCGTGCAGCGGGCATTCCCATGCCTGGTCGGCGTCGTTCCAGTTCACAATGCCGCCCAGGTGTGGGCATACCGGCGATACCCGGTGCTCGGTGCCGTTGACCCGGCTCCTGGCTTCCAGATGCCACGGCGGTCCGCTGACAACACCGCCCTCGTCGGAGCCAGGGCTGCGACTCATGGTGCGCGTGACCGGAGTGATCCAGCCCTTGGCCAGGTCGAAGCCGACTTCCAGATTGGCCTGCAACGCCGTCGGCAACCCGGACAGCTCGTGTGGGCTCCAGCTGGCGAATGCGTCGGCCCAGTCCATTCGGCCGCCGAGGATGCGACTCGACAACGCCAACGCCGCCGCGGGGCCGTTCGTCATTCCCCATTTGTTGAAACCTGTTGCCACATAGATGCTTTCGGTACGCGGCAGAATAGGGCCCACGTAGGGTAGGTCGTCGATCGGGGTGTAGTCCTGTGCCGACCAGAAATGTGTTTGCACCGCACCCGGGTAGTGCTTTCGCGCCCACGCGGAGAGTTCCTCGAGATCCTTGGACGGGCTCTTGTTACGACCTACGGTGTGGCCGGCGCCGCCGACCAGCAGCCGCTCCCCGTCGGCGGCCGGTGCGTAGCGCACCGAGCGCGTTGGCGAATCGCTGGAGATCATCATCGGCCGGGTTATGTTTCCGGCCACCTTGAAAGCGAAGCAATACGACCGGCTGGGCTTCACTCGGGCGAAGTATCCGCCACGGTCCAGAATCGGGACGCCGGTGGCAAGAACCAACTGCCGGGCCCCGACTTCTACGTCGCGCTGCGCCTCATCGTTGACACGCGCGCGCACGCCGCTGCCGCGACTGGACACACTTCGTACCCGGGCGTGTTCGACCAGTCGTCCCCCGCGTTCGAGCAGTTCCACGACGAGTGAGTCCAGGAATGGCATTGGGTCGAACTGCGCTTGGTCGGCCAGGCGCACGCCACCGTGGTACGGAAACGGCACACCGGCGTCGTCATCCCATTCGACGGGTAGCCCCGCCGCCTTGCAGGCAGCCAGTTCGGCACGCGCGGAAGGAACTCCGTTGGCGGATTGCGCGTAGGTGTAGGCATCTTCGCGTTGTACCGCTATCCCGTGGGTGTCGCAGTGATGCAGTACCCACTCCATGCCTTCACGGTTTCCGGCCACGTACTGGCGTGCCGCATCCTTACCATGTTTGGCCACGATCTTGGATAGGTGGGTGCCCTGCAGCAGGCTGATCTTCGCCGTGGTGTTGCCGGTTGCGCAGGCGCCCACCGTACGCGCTTCGAGTACCAGGACGTCCTTGCCGGCCCGGGCCAACAGGACCGCGGTCATCAGCCCGGTGATGCCCGCGCCCACCACAATGACGTCGGCGGAGCGGGAATCGTCGTCGAGCGCGCTCGCGGTCCAGGACGGTTTGGCGCGATCGGCAAGCCATAAAGAGGTCACGGCTGGGCAGGTACCCCGGTAATGGCTCGGGGAAACGGCCACCGTCCTGTGACGCCGTTCGCGGTTTCAGCACAGCCGCCCTGGCTGCTAGGGTGCGGTGCTTATGCCCCAGATGGATCGTCGCAGCATGTTGTTGATGGCGGGTATCGGCCTGGTGGCAGCCGCGGCTCCTATCCCGGAAGCCCGTGCTGTGCCCAATGGCCAGCCCGGAAACTACCTCTTCCACGACGAGTTCGACGGGCCGGCGGGTTCGGCCCCCGATCCGTCGAAGTGGACGGTGTCCAAAGCCCGCGAAACGATCAAGGACCCGACGTATTGGGAGTTGCCCGAGCACGTCGGTCAGTACCGGGACGATCGGCAGAACGTCTTCGTCGATGGCAACTCCAACCTGGTCATTCGCGCCGCCAAGGACGGGAACACCTACTACGGCGGCAAGATTTTCAGCCCCTGGCAGGGCGGCATCGGCCACACCTGGGAAGCGCGAATCAAGCTCGACTGCCTCACGGCCGGATGCTGGCCCGCCTGGTGGCTGTCCAGTGATGCCCAGGGCGAAATCGACATCCTCGAGTGGTACGGCAACGGCAAGTGGCCCGCGGCCACCACCGTGCACGCGAAATCCAACGGCTCGGAATGGAAGACGCACAACCTGGCGCTGGACAGCGCCTGGCACACCTGGCGAGTTCTATGGGATGAGGCCGGGATGCGCTTCTGGCAGGACTACAGCGACGGCGCGCAGCCGTACTTCACTGTCGCGGCGAACTCGCTAGCTGATTGGCCCTTCAACAACCCCGGCTACCAGCTGTTTCCGATCCTGAACCTTGCGGTTGCCGGTTCTGGCGGTGGGGACCCCAGCCCGGGAACCTATCCCGCACAGATGCTGGTCGACTGGGTGCGCGTCTGGTAGCCGAACAGCATGGACGTCGGACCGCATGTCGCGCGTTATGCACGCCGGTTCTGCCGCCTGCACGCCGACGTGCATTCGGTGTCGTCGCCGCTGGGAGCATGGCTGATCCTGGCTCTGCTGGCACCGGTAGCACGCGGTTCGGTACGTGCGGAACTCGACGAGATCCTCGGGATGGACGCCAAGGGAGCCCGCCGGGCGCTCGACGAACTGCTCGCCGACCCGCCGGGTGTGATTCGGGCCGCGCTGGCGGTCTGGGGGGTAGCAGAATGGCCCGGTCCACTTCCCGCGGCCGTGCAGACCGGGCCGGTCCCCAGCCAGGTGCAGGCCGATGCATGGGCGCGTGACCGAACCGGCGGACTGATCGAGCGGTTCCCGGTCGGCGTTGCCGGAATGACAGCGGTGCTGGCCAGCGCACTGGCGACCCGGATCACCTGGCTACGGCCATATGACGTCATCGACGCGGGCGAACTCAGGTCGCCATGGCGCACAGCGGTCGGCGCCGCGCTCACGCTCGGCGACGCCGACGCGTATTTCACCGACGTCGCGGGGTTGGGCACCGTCGGGGTGCACACCGCGCTCGGTCCCGACTCACTGCAGGTGACCTCGGTCATCGCGGCCGAAGACGCTGACTTCGAGACGGTGTTAGCGGCCGCCCACGACATTGCGCGGCGGGCGGCAACCGGTTCCACCGTGCGTCGCCGCGAGCTGTCGGAGCTGCCGCTGGGCGACGGCGAGTTCTGGACGATCTCCGAGGAGCGCCGGCCCGGCGGGGACCGGGTGCGGGTGGTGCTGCCGGCCTGGGAGGCGTCGTCGGATCACGACCTGACCGCCGATCCTGCCCTTGGCTTCGGCGCCGCCGGACGCGCGCTCGGGGCGTGCGTTGATCGTGGGGACCCGCCGCGCTTGCAATCGCCGGGCGTGCCGGACATCGACGCCCGACAGGCCGCGGTCGCCCGCTACGGGCGCTGGGGATTCGAAGCCGCCGCCGTTACCGCCGTCGCGCTGCGCAGCGCGATGATGACGCCGGGACTATCTCGTTCGGCGACGCTGCGATTCGGCCACCCCTACGCGGTGGTCGCGGTGACCGGTGGACGTAACCGCCGCGACCCGTGGGCCGGCGTGCCGGTGTTCGCCGCATGGGTCACCAAACCTGCCGAGGTCGGTTCCGGCCGCTAGTCATCATGGCGGGGGCTGCGCCACTCATTGAGCTTGCGGCCCAACGAATCTGCCGCGCTGGTAGCCGCGCGTCCAACGCCATCGACGATGCCACCCAGACCGTCGCGAATCCCTCTGATCAAAGGATCATCGGATTGGTCGAAGCCGTCGCGGTAATGCCGGGCAGCATCGCCGAGGTCGTCGGAAAATGAGGTTTTGTCGTCGTCGGACCGGCGTGGATAGTCGCCGGCCATCACCTTGCCGTAGCCGCCGCTGTCCACCCACTGGGTCAGCGCGGCCGCCCGAAGCACCGAAAACGGGTGCGTTTGCAGCTCTAGGTTGAGCAGCTTGAGCACGCCGTCGCGCATGTCGCCCGATTTCTCGTATTCCCGGGCCTGGGCCAGGAAGGCTTCCGAGTCCAGCTTGTCCAGCCGGTTGCCGCCGGCAAGCTTCATCTCCACTTGGATCGCGGCGTGCACATCCTGGCCGCACAGCAATCCGGCGCGGTCTCCGGACAATTCCGATTTGCGCTGCCATTCAAGCAGTGCGGCGACGATTGCCCGCAGCGCCCAGCCGCCCACCGGCAGGAAGCCGAATGACCGCGCCAGCCGCATCAGATGCATCATCATCGTGCGATAGACCGCATGACCAGACAGCGCGTGACCGAGCTCATGGCCCACCACGAAGCGCATCTCCTCATGGCTCATCAGTTCATACAGCCCGGAGGTGATTACGATGAACGGCTGCTCCATCCCAAGCGTGTAGGCATTGGCTTCCGACGATTGGGTAACGAAAAGCTCGGGCTTTTCCGGCGCGTCCAGTACGTCGACGCACTCATCGAGTAAGGCGTCAAGGTCGGCGAACTGACGCGGACCCACGCGCGCCGCACTGGCCAGATACAGCAGCCGGTGTTGGCGTTCCCGCAGCATGCCCGACATGAGCTTGAGGACTTGGTCGAAACCCCGCAGCCGGCGCAACGCGGAAAGGGCGGTCCGATCGGCGGGGTGTTCCCACGCGCGGGAACTGATCCCCGGAAACCTCGTGCGCGTGGTGGCGGGTGCCTCAGACATGGCGCGCTCTCCCCTCGGTGTATTTGACCTTGAGGATACGAGCGCGCGAGAACCCTTGGCCTTAGCCGACGGTCGACAGTGCGCCGGCGCCTGGCAGCCGGGCAGCCAGGTCGGCCAGCAGCCGATCGACGTCGACCGTCTTGCCGCGATAGCCGATATGGGCGTCGGGTCGGATGACAAACGCGCATGCCGCGTCGACGCCGTATTGGCGGTGCGCCGAGCGCATCGGATCGCCGAGCGCCATGGGGTGATCGGCGAAACGTTCCGCGGTGATCACGCGAGCCCGTACCAGTCGGGGGTAGGCGTGCTCGATCTGTTCGGCGATCCGGCAGAGTTCCACGGCCGGGCGCGCCTGCTCGTCGAGCCCGGTGAAGAGCAAGACCGTGTGATGCGTGCCGCGCAACGTCCGGTAAAGCCGTTGCGGCTGCCCGCCGACCAGCACGTCGGCTTCCCTGGCTCGGTCGCCCGGCGCGGGGGCATCCGACCAGCCGCCGCCCTCTTGGGCGTTGAGCGGACTGTTCGGATAGCGCAAGCGCAACTGCGCCAACAGCCCAACGAACCACCGGCGGAACCATGGCCGAGCCAGCAGTTGGCCGGCCACCAGCGGGCCCAGCCAGCCGCGGGCGATCTTCGACAGCGGGTTGTGGCCGACGAAAGCCGAGAAGAGCCGGTCGGTGGTCTTGAGCAACTGAATGCCTACCGGATGACGCTCGGCCTCGTAGCTGTCGAGTAGCGAGTCGTCGCCGATCCCGCGCTGCACCAGAGCAAGCTTCCAGGCCAAGTTGTACGCATCCTGGATTCCGGTATTCATCCCTTGGGCCCCGGCGGGGCTGTGCACGTGGGCGGCGTCGCCGACCAGGAAGACGCTTTGCTTGCGGTAGACGGGAACGACACGGCTGTGCACCCGGTAACGCGAGACCCAGTTGGCCTTGATGATCTTGGCGGGGAAGGGCACGCGCTCGTCGAGCATCGCCTGAAATTCTTCGTGGGTGGGTTCGCTGTACTCCGCGCCCGGTCCCTGCGGCCCCAATGGGACGTTGCCGAAGATGCGGTAGCGGTTCTCCCCTGCCATCGAGAACGCCGCGAAAATGCCTGCCGCGCTGGGGAATCCGTACAGACCGCCGTGCGGTAGCTGCCATTCGACTTCGGCATCGGCCATGATGAACTCGTCGCGATAGGTGGAGCCGGTGAACGCGATGCCGGCCGCTTTGCGCACGGAGCTGTGGGCGCCGTCGCAGCCGATGACCCATCGGCAGCGCAGGGTCTCGATCGACCCGTCCGCCGCGCGCAGAGAGACCGCCAGGGTTTCGCCGTTCTGCGTTAAGTCGATCAGCGCCCGGCCCCGCTCGATCTCGACGCCCCGCTTGGACAGCGACTGGGTGAGAATCCGCTCGGTGTCGTGCTGTGAGAGGGTGCGCAACGCTGGATATGAGGTGTAGTTCTGCGGCCCGGATAACATCCCGGCCAGGTCGAGTTCCACCTTCTTGTTCCGGAAGGCGATCGTCAGCGACGTGGCGGGGTTGCCCGCTGCAAGTGCCTCGTCGATTACCCCGATGTCGTCGAAGATCTCCAGCGTCCGCGGCTGCACGACGAGCGCTCGGGACGTCGTCAGCGGCGCGAGTTCGCGATCGATGATCCGCACCGCGACGCCGTGTCGCGTCAGCTCGTTTGCCAGTGTCAGCCCCGTCGGCCCCGCTCCGACGATAAGTACTGCGGTCAATCGCTCGTCCATCGCCGACCAGCTCCTTCAATAGCAATTCGTCAAGTGGTGAATTTCTACCACAACGACTGTAGTACTTATGAGCCGCCGAGCGCAACAGGATGTGGTGTGGTTCGAGAAATAGCCACACCGCCGCGTCGCTGGGACGCGGCGGTGTCGCTGTTTAGGGGAAGTTAGGCGGGAGCGTCGCCCGGGCAGGCCCGGAAGCTGCGGTGGCCAGCAGCCACGTCTGCACCCATAGCCAAGGCGCGTTGCCGGCCGAGAAAGGCAGGATGGCGACTCATCTCGTCGCGTAGCTGTTCTTCACGTTTTTGTGCTGCGATCCAGAGTGGGTGGGATTGGAGGACAATTACCGTCGCTCCTGATGCATTTGCCACGACTGTCATCTCCTCTCGCACTACCCAACTCAGCCGCACTGCTGCGCAAGGCCACACGACCAGATGTTCTCGGCTTTGTATACGTAGGATGCCCAGCAAACCTGTGACCAAACCGTGTCTAAAGATGAGAATTAGCCGTGAATTTGAAATCTGGCCCTTATCCGCATCGCGTATGCGCTAAAAGCCACGGCTGCGAGAGCTCTAGCGGATCATATTGACGCCGCCGTAGCGCGGTTTGCGGCTTATTGTCGATCTTTTCACCTTGGCGGCGGCCGTATTTCGGCTCTTAGTGAGTGAGTAGCGCGACGGCACTCCACGGCCGGCGGCCGGGGCTGCGCGGATCGGCGTCAGGCAGCCACGATACGGCGCGCATTGATAACGGAAGGCGCTGAAATCGGCGGGGGGCCGCCAGCAACGATTCGGCCTGGGCGATGCGCCATCCGAGTTCTTCGAAGAATGCCAGCCCGTTCTCAGGGGCGAACTTGAACGGCGCATTCTGCAGCATGCCGGCCATCTTCTTGTTCATCATCTTCTTAAGGCCCGGGCCGGCGAGATCAAGCATCCACCAGGCGACCGTGGGTTGCTTGATCGCGGTTGAGAGGGCGACGACGTCACTGTCGTCTAGGTACATCAGCAGACCTTCGGTCAGTACCAGCGCTTTGGTCGCGCCGGCGAGAGCATGGTCAAAGAACGCGTCGCGGGCGTTTGAATCGGCCAGATCGACTGCGGTTCGGGTCAACTGACAGCGTGGCGTCTGGTCGGCGAGTGCCTGTTCCTTTTCGGCGAGCAGCGCCGGCAGATCGGCCTCCACCCACCGCAGGTCAGCCGGGAGATTCAGGCGATACGGCCGGGTGTCCAGGCCGGCGGCCAGATTCAGTACCCGGTCGCAGCCGCCGGCGATCGCTTCGGCGATCGTGTCATCGATGATCTTGGTGCGCGCGACGAGCCACCAACCGTTACGGGTGGTGCGCGGAACCTGGGCGACGATGGCGTGGCCGTGCTCACCCGCGAGACGCCCCGCCAGTGGGTCGCTGAACAACGCATCGCGGCGGGCCGATTCGGTGGCGCGATGCAGTGCTGTCCACCGAGCCGTATCGGAGACATGGCTGATGACGTGCCCAGGGTCTGAAATACCTGCGTTATAGCACCACTGTGCAGGCAACTCAGGGTTCGGTACGGTGCGGTCATGCCTGAGAAGAACCGCCGCTTCCTGCTTCGTGAACGGCCCACCGGACGCATCGGTCCGGAAACCTTCGAACTCAGTGAGGCGGCGATCCCCCAGATCGGCGACGGGGAGGCGCTGGTACGCATCGACTGGATCTCGCTCGACCCAACCAACCGCGCATGGATCAACGAAACGCCGACCTACCTGCCGCCGGTGGGCATCGGCGAGGTGATGCGCGCGGGCGGGCTCGGCGAGGTGATTGCCTCCAAGAACCCCAACTATGTGGTCGGGCAAACGGTGCAGGGCCTGGTTGGCTGGCAGGAGTACGCGGTCGCCTCGGATGCAATGCCGCTATTCCCGGTCGATGTCGCCGAGGGTGTCTCCCCCAGCGCATACATGGGTGCGCTCGGGACGACCGGGCTGACGGCCTGGATCGGGATCCGCGACATCGGCAAGCCGCAACCGGGCGAGACTGTCGTCGTCTCGGCGGGCGCCGGCGCCGTCGGCTCGGTGGCCGGACAGCTCGCCAAGGCCGCCGGCGCCCGGGTGGTCGGGATTGCCGGAGGCCCGGAAAAGTGCGCGCTGCTGACCGACCAGCTCGGGTTCGACGCCGCCGTCGACCACCGCGCCGACGACTGGGCCGCCCAACTGGCCGTGGCGACGCCCAACGGCATCGACGTCGATTTCGAGAATGTCGGTGGCGACATCATGGATGCGATATTCGCCCGGCTCAACATCCGAGCACGGGTGGCGCTGTGCGGCCTGATCTCCGGCTACAACGACGCAGACCCGCCGCCGGGACCGCGCGCGTTCGGCAATCTGCTGATTCAGCGGGCGCGGGTGCAGGGATTTATTGTCCTGGACCACCTCGACCGCGCGCCGGAGGCGATCGGCGAAATCGCCGGCTTGATCAGCAAGGGCGAACTGACGCCGCTGGAAACCGTGGTGGAAGGTTTCGAGCAGCTGCCGACTGCGATCAACATGCTGTTCGACGGCAAGAATGTCGGCAAGCTCATGGTCAAGCTTTAGCCCTGAACTCCTCGGCTAGATAGCCGTCGACGAAGTCGTGCAGCGCCGGTCCCAGGGTCGACACGGTCGATCCGTGCAGCTTGGCGAGCAGGATCAGGCCCTGGTAATGCGCGAATAGGGCGTGGGCCAGCTGGTCGGGGTCGACCCCGTCGCGCAGCATGTGTTGCTCGGCGGCTTGCCGGCAAACCTTGGCCAGCTGCCCTTCCAGCGTGGCAAGCCGCGCCGCGAGGTGGATGCGCACTGCTTCGTCAGTGGTTGACAGCTCAGCGGCCAAGTTGCCGAATGGGCAGCCCACAAAGCGTCCGAACTGCACGTGCAGGGCGGTCTGTATCGCCGCGATCGCGTCCGGGACCGCCGCGAGCCGGTCTGCGGGCGTGGCGGGGGTGACCCCCACCTGGCCGGCCAGCTGCGTTTGAAACACCTCTAGATGCAGGTCGATGACCGCTTTTGCGAGGTCGGCCTTAGAGGCGAAGTAGTGGTAGAAGCTGCCCTTGCGGACGTCGGCCGCCGCACACAGTTCCTCCACGCCCACGTCGTGGTAGCTGCGTTCGAGGAACAGTCGCGCCGCGGTCGACACGATGCGATCCCGAGCAGTGGAGGTCCGAGGCACTGGCGCAGCCTATCTAATAGTTGACTGGTCGGTCAAAGCTCCGTTACGTTGTGCAGCATCGTCGGCGCCGAGTGAATTGGAGATGGCAGCAATGAGTTCCACGGCCCAGGAGGTCTTCCGCACCCCCGATTCGCGTTTCGAGCAGCTTGCGGGATACGACTTCGCGCCGCACTACCTCGAGGTGGATGGGTTGCGGATGCACTACCTGGACGAAGGCCCGCGCGACGGATCGCCGGTGGTGTGTTTCCACGGCGAGCCGACGTGGGCTTACCTCTACCGCAAGATGCTGGCGCCGCTGGTGGAGGCCGGGCACCGCGTCATCGTTCCCGACTACGCCGGGTTCGGCCGCTCTGACAAACCCACGGACCGCCGCTGGTACACCTACGACCGGCACAGCGAAATCGTCGCCAAGGTGCTGGGATCACTCGAATTGCATGACGCGGCCGTTGTCGTGCAGGACTGGGGTGGCCCCATCGGGTTGCGCTGGGCGATGGAAAACGCCGATCGTGTTGAGGCGCTGATGATTTTGAATACCGGGATCTTCACCGGGCGGGTGTCGAAGGGGTTTATGGCTTGGCGTGACTTCGCCGAAAAGAACCCCGATCTACCCGTCGGCTTGGTTATCCAGAGCGCCACGACAACCCAGCTTTCCGACGAAGTCTTAGCGGCCTACGAAGCGCCATTTCCCACCACCGAGTCAAAGGCGGGTGCCGCACAATTTCCATTGCTGGTACCGATCAGTGAGGACTCCCCCGGCGTCACCGAAATGCTGGCCGTCTCCGACGCGCTGTCGCGGTGGAACAAGCCGGCTCTGATTGCGTTCTCCGACACCGACCCTGTCTTTCCCTACCCGAAGTCGGGACAAAACTTCTGCGATTTGATTCCGTCTGCGGGCGAGCAGGTAAAGATTGAGGGCGCGGCGCACTTCGTGCAGGAGGACCGCGGCGAACAACTTGCCGCAGAACTGCTTTCGCTACTGGCGAAGGTCTAGCCCGGGCCGATGAGCCGCGACGGTGCCCTGGCAGGGTACTGGCCGAGTCCGTGGCCTGGTGAGGACGGCGGCCCACGCCGCGCTCAGGCGCCCTGCGGTAAGCCGGGACTCGGCATCGCCGATAGCGAGCGTCTGGAAGTGGTAAGTCGTGACGCCTTTGCGGTCACGATGGTGGTACTGCGCGATCCCGGCGAGGTGTACGTGCTGCGGCACACACTGGGGCCGCGGATGGGCAGTCCGTCAACCGGATGGGTCGAGCGCATTGACCCCGACTCGCTGCGGCCACTGCAGCGTTCACCGGACCTGGCCGCCGGGCCGTTCTGGCCGGGTGGGCTCGCGGCGCACGCCAACGGATCGCTATATACGGTCTTCGGCTGCTGGTGTCATCGCTTGGGCCCGGACTGCTCGGTGATCGCCCGGCGCGAGTTACCCCAGCCGCGGCCCTACAACTCTTTCGTCATCCTCGCCGACGGGACCATCGCCACAAAGGATTTCGACCGGAGGGGCGATTCCCGCCGGGCGCGACTGTTGCTGCTGGAACCCGAACGGCTGCAACCGCGTTGCGCCGAGATTGAACTCCCCGAGCGGACGATCGCACGGCTGTCCAGTGACGGCCACGCGATCTACGTCGTCGGTGTTACCGCGGTGTACCGCTACCTCTGGGATCCCGCGGCGCAGCGACTCGAGCGCGACGACGGTTGGATGCTGCGCTACGGCGGCAGGGCTGACCAGAGCTACGGTTGGGATCCGGTCGTCGACGGCGGGCACCTGTGGTTCCTCACCAACGGCGAACACACCTACACCCACTCGATGCTCGACGCCGGCGTCGCGCCGGGCGCCAATCAGCTGGTTCGCGTATCGCTAACGGACGCAATCGATTACCAGTTCACCGAGGTGTGCGGCGCGGCGCGTGGCGCGGTGACCAATCCGCCGCTCTACGACCCGTCGCGCCGCATCGCGTTGGGATACGACTCGGCCAACGGCGTCCTATCCGCCTGGCGCCTCGGCGACGAGGGTCTGCAACCGTTGTGGCAGCGCCGGCTTGCCACGGCCAGCCACATGCTGCGTTTCCCCGACACCGGCGAGGTCGTGATCAACGACTTTCACACCGTGCTGCCCCGGCTGCGCGACCCGCGCCTGCGCCGCCTGGCCATGCAGGCCGGGCCACTATTGAGCAACCGGCGCCTGCGTGCGGCGGGCGCCCGGCGCAGTGCGGACCATGTCGTGGTGCTCGATATCGAAACCGGGCGCGAACGCGCCCGTGCCAAGGTGCCGAGCCTATTTCAGGGCGTGGTTTTCCCCGCGGTGGGATGGGGTCGCGATGTGTACTATCCGACGCTGTCCAACCTCGCGCGCGTCAGCGTGATCTGATTGGCATGTGCGCCCCATCCTCCGTTCGGAGGAGAGCGGTTCCACCTTTTAGCCTGCCAACCGCCGGATCCCATTCAGGCGTAAACGATCTACATTCGCGCATGGAGTACGGGCCGTCGCCGGTAAAACACTGGCGGGCGGTCGATAGTGTGCTCTGAACGACGCAGCCGACCCCGCCGCAGGTTAGGTGAACGATGAGAAGCACAGATGTCGAGCAGGTCTTGCGTAAACAGCGGTTGCGGTCGTTGCAGGCCGGGGCTTTGATGCGGGTCGGCGTCTTCTGCATCATGCTGCTGGCGATGCTGCTCGACACCAACTCGACCCGATGGCCCGGGCAGATCACGCTGCTCAGCGCCTATGCGGCAGTGACAGTTTGCGCGCTGATCCTGGCTTTCACCGCGAAACGTCCGCCCGTTACCGGGGAGAAGTTGATATTGCTTTTCGCGTTGATCGACGTCGGCGCAGTGTTCGGCTTCAAGCTGCTGTCGCCGGGCGGATACATCCCGCTGCTGGTGATGGCGCTGCTGCCGCGGATGGTGGCGGTCGAGTTGTCGCTGCGACTGGTGGCGACCGTGCTGGCGTTCAGTATCGCCGTGTTCGCCGCGTCGGTGATTCAAGACCCTGTGATCGCGCCGCGACTGGGCCCGGCGGCCATCGCGCTGATCGTGTTAATGTACGGATTCGTCTGCAGCACAGCGTTATTGGTGGTGTTCTTCCGGCGCCGCCATGTCGACGAGATGGCCCAGCTGACGACCTCCCGCGAAGCGTTGCTCGCCGAGACGATGACCGCCTCGGAGCTCGAGCGCCGGCAGATCTCCGAAGCCATCCATGACGGACCGCTGCAGGACGTACTGGCCGCCCGTCGCGACATCGCCGACTTCATGAAGGTGTCCCCGGATGCGCCGTTGCAGGATGCCCTGGCCAGCCTGCATGACGCGTCACGGCTACTGCGTGAGGCGACCTTTGAACTACATCCGGCCGTACTCGACCAGGTCGGCTTGGCCGCCGGGGTGGAAAAGCTGGTTTCGGTGACGGCGGCCCGCTCCGGCATCTCCATCGCCGCTGACGTCGATTACCCCGCCGCGAACGCGATCGACCCCATCGTGTTCGGCGTGATTCGCGAGTTGTTGTCCAACGTAGCCCGGCATTCGCGGGCCAGGACGGCCTCGGTGACACTCAAAGTCATTGACGGCGTGGCTCATATCGACGTGGCAGACGACGGGATCGGGATATCGGGCGAGGTTGCGACACGCCGTCTCGCCCAGGGACATATCGGCCTGGCGTCGCACCGGGCGCGGGTGGAAGCCGCCGGCGGCACGCTGACCATCGTCGATGAACCGGTCGGGACACACGTCCGCATCTCATTGCCGCTGCGCTACTGAGCGCAACCGGCCCGGCCGAATTGGGGACCCAGGCTCCATCGATTGGGGGGCAGCCGGTCATCCGCTGTCTAGCCGGTCGACCGATAGGAACCGCTGCAGCAGCGCGTCACGGTAGATGCGTGGGCTCCATCACAACGCGGTGAATCCGTACCCACAGCGTCGGCCCGTTCCGAGGGGAGTTTGCCGTGTCCCTGAATTTCGCAGCACTACCACCGGAAGTCAACTCGGGCCGAATGTATTTCGGCCCCGGGTCGGCGTCGCTGCGGGTGGCTGCCGCGGCATGGAAGGACTTGGCCGCCGGATTGCGTTCGGTGGCCGCCTCGTACAACTCGGTGATCTCGGGTCTGACCGCAGGACCGTGGTTGGGTGCCGCATCGATATCCATGGCGGCCGCGGCCGGCGCCCACGCGGCGTGGATCAGCGCCACCGCAAGCCAGGCGGCGCAGGCACACGCCCAGGCCGGCGCTGCCGCCGACGCATATGAGGCGGCATTCGCGGCGACGGTGCCCCCGGCGGCGATTGCGGCCAACCGTGCCCAGCTGATGTCGCTGATCGCCACCAATTTCATCGGTCAAAACAGTTCAGCGATTGCGGCCACCGATGCCCTGTACGTCGAGATGTGGGCCCAGGATGTCGCTGCCATGTGCGGCTATGCCAGCGCATCGGCGGCCGCGACGACGCTGACACCGTTCACCGCTCCCCCGCCGATCAGCCGCGTGACCGGGCCGGCTGCCCACAGTGCCGCGGCCGTGGCCGCCGGCCAGCGCGGCATCGCCGCGCTACCGCATACGCTGCGGGGGCTGGCGTCATCGCTGCCTGAGCATCCGGTGTATGACCTGATGAATTTCGTCTCCGACTTCGCCACCATCATGGCCTTGCCGACGTCGATTACCAGTGCCTGTGTGGGGACCATCAATTCGCTGGTTTCGTTGGCCGGCGGCACCGCTGCCGCCGGGGCGGAGGCGGCGGAATCGGTGGCCGGCGCCGGGCTCGGCGCGATCGGTTTGGCGGGCCTGAGCGCGCCCGCTGCGGTCTCGGCGGGCGTGGGTCGCGCCGTCACTGTGGGCGCATTGTCCGTCCCGCCGGGCTGGGCCGCGGCCGCCGCGCCGACGGTGCCTGCCACGGCGTTGCCCGCTGCCCATGTGGGTGCCGGGCCGGCGGTGCTGGCAGGGCAGCCGGGAGTCCCCGGGATGCCGATGCCGGCGACTTGGGCGCGGACCGGCGGCAGCACCGCGCCGCGTTACGGGCTGCGTTTCACCGTGATGTCGCGGCCGTTTGCCGCTGGTTGAGGCGGGATCATCGGGCGAAAGTCGTTGCCGGACAGATTATTCCAGCAACCGGCGGCGCATCGCCTCGGCTACGGCGGCGCCGCGGTCGGAGACACCGAGCTTTTCATACAGGCTCTGCACATGCGTCTTCACGGTGCTGGGAGCCAAGTGAAGTCGGGACGCGATCTGTGGGACCGACAGCCCGTCGGCCATCATCGCCACCACCTGTGCCTCCCGCTCGGTCAACAGCGTCTTCTCTCCCCCGGCCCGCCGTTTGACCTCACCGGCCAACCCGCCGGCGACGCCAGTGGGCAGATACGTGTTGCCCTTCGCGCAGATGACGACCGCATTGACGATCTCGTCACTGTCGGATTCCTTGGTCAGATAACCCGAGGCCCCTTCGGCGAGCGCCTTGTACACGATCGAGCTGTCGTCGAAGGCGCTCAGCAGCACCACGTATGTGGGCAACCCGTCGCGGGTTATCGCGTGCGTGACGGCCAGGCCGTCCAACTCGGGCATTTTGTAGTCGAGAAGGGCTACCGCAGGCCGGAATTGCCGGACGGCCGCCAGCGCCGCGCGGCCGTCGGCCACCTCGGCGACGACGTCCACCCGCCCGCTGGACTTCAGGGCGCGCACCACACCTTGGCGTGTCACCGGGTGGTCGTCGGCGACGACTACTGTCACTCGCTCACCGGGGTGGGCCATGGGCAGCTCCAAGCGCTCTCAGCAAAGCTCTGGACCCGGCCGACGGGCGGGCGGGTGGCCCTCATTGTAAGGTCACCGAGGCTTTGCGGATCGGCGACGGACCGGCGGCCGAGCCTTCTCCCCCAATTGGTGGAGGAAACTTCATCCCCCGAATCGGGCATCGGCCCGAGGGACTAGCCGTGGGCACTGCCCGAGAATCGTTAGTAAGTCAAACAATGGCGGCAACCTAAATCGACGACGATAGGGGAATCGACATGAAGAACAACGGCGCAGCGATGAGCAGCTACCCGAACAAGACGGACAAGCTGGGCTTGCACCCTCGGTCCTGGTTCACCGCCACACTGTTCGTGGTGGCGCTGATGGTCGTTGGTGGAGCGCTTGCCCTGGCTGCCCCCGCACAAGCCCGGGCCGACGCCTGCGCCAGTGTGAGCGGCCGCCATGTTTCAGCCGGTGGTTGTTCAGATGTCGCCGGCACGGTCGAGCAGTACACAAACCCGCCGGCCGGCTACCCGCCGGCTCCCGCCGGCGACGCCTACGCATGCGCCAGCGTCGGTCGGCATATCGACGTCAGTGGTTGTGTCTAAGGGTTCGCGTTAACCCTAGAAATACCAAGCCATTACAAGGTCGCGACTACCAGTAGCTTGGACTGATCGCGCGGATCGACGCGCACCGGCACCTCGGCGCCAACCCTGATGTGGGGTGCTGTCGAAAGCTCGAGTGCTACACGCCGCGAGGCTTGGTACGGCTCGTGTTCGGGCAAGCGCACCTCCAGCTGCAGTTCGTGCCAGCAGCCCAGTGTGGTGGTCGCGACGTTCTCCCGGATGCCGACGATCGTCGCGACACCGGCCACACCCTCGCGCATCAGCCGTTCCCGCTCGGCGTTGAGCGCGGTGAGTTCGGCGAAGCTGTCCATCGCCCGCCGCTTGTCGGACGAAGTGACCCGCTGGCCCGCACTGGCTTTCCTCGCTCGCTCGAACCAGCCCACGTGCGTCAGCGTAGTTTGGAGTTTCGCACTTGTCGCAGGACCAGTAGCGTTGCTGCATGTTTCGCATGACGGTCGAAGATGTGTTCGTCATCCGCAACCGCGGAGCGGTGGCCACCGGCCGGGTGGAGTACGGCGAACTGCGCGTCGGTGACGAGGTTCGAATCAACGACGGGCCGAACATCCGGGTGGACGCCATCGAGGCTTTCCGCAAGAAACTGGACACCGCGACCGTCGGCGACAACGTCGGCCTGCTCTTCAAGAAACTCGGCAGCAGTGATATTGCTGCCGGGGACGTGATTTCTGCTGCGGGCGTCTTTCTGGCCTAGGCGATCGAGACTATGTACACCAAGGCCCCCGCCGGGCCGCACCTGCATCGTGGCCTCGCCAACCGGCATATCCAACTGATCGCAATCGGCGGTGCGATCGGCACCGGTCTGTTCATGGGGTCGGGCCGCACGATCTCGCTGGCCGGCCCGGCGGTGCTGGTGGTGTATGCCGTCATCGGGTTCTTCGTGTTCTTCGTGCTGCGCGCCATGGGCGAACTGCTGCTGTCGAACTTGAACTACAAGTCGTTCGTCGATTTCGTGTCCGACCTGTTGGGTCCGGCGGCCGGCTTTTTCATGGGCTGGTCGTACTGGTTCGCCTGGGTCGTCACCGGAATCGCCGACCTTGTGGCGATCACCGGATACACCAGGTTCTGGTGGCCCGATTTGCCCCAATGGCTGCCCGCGCTGGTGACAGTCGGGGTGATTCTCGCGGTCAACCTGATCAGCGTGCGCTACTTCGGCGAGATCGAGTTCTGGTTCGCCCTGATCAAGATCGCTGCGATCCTCGGATTGATCGTCATCGGCGCCATCCTGGTTTCGACGAATTTCGTTTCGCCGCAGGGCACCCACGCGGCGATCGGAAACCTGTGGAACGACGGCGGGTTCTTCGCGACGGGATTCATGGGCGTGGTCAGTGGATTCCAGATCGCCTTCTTCGCCTATATCGGTGTCGAACTCGTCGGCACCGCCGCGGCCGAGACGGTGGATCCGCGACAAACACTTCCCCGCGCCATCAACGCCGTCCCGCTGCGGGTGGCGATTTTCTATATCGGTGCGCTGGTGGCCATTCTGGCCGTGGTGCCGTGGCGGCACTTCGCCAGCGGCGAGTCGCCGTTCGTGACGATGTTCTCGTTGGCCGGGCTTGCCGCCGCGGCATCGATCGTCAACTTCGTCGTGATGACCGCGGCGGCGTCCTCGGCCAACTCGGGGATTTTCTCCACTGGGCGAATGCTTTTCGGTCTGGCCGACGAAGGCAACGCGCCGGCGGTCTTCCGCCGGCTCAATCGCGGCGGCGTGCCCGCGGCCGGCCTGCTCGTCACGGCTCCCCTACTGCTGACGTCGATCCCACTGCTCTACGCCGGCGGGTCGGTCATCGGGGCCTTCACCTTGGTGACGACCATCTCCGCGCTGCTGTTCATGTTTGTGTGGGCGATGATCGTCGTCAGCTATCTCACCTACCGACGCCGGCACCCACAGCGCCACGCCGCCTCGACCTACAAGATGCCCGGCGGCGTCGCGATGTGCTGGGCCGTCCTGGCTTTCTTCACTTTCGTGCTCTGGACGCTGCTGTCGGCAGCCGAGACCGCGATCGCGTTGACCTGGTTCCCGTTGTGGTTCGTGGTGCTGGCGGCCGGCTGGCTGATCGTTCGGCGCCGTCCCGGCCGCGCCGAGCAGTATCGGCTGTTCCAGGCCGAGATGAGCCGCCCGATTGATTCACCCAGCTGAGCGGGCATGAGTTGAGTTTCGGTTGTTGGGATCGGTAGCGGGCCGGCGGCTCTGTACTTGACCTAACGACGACGCCAACGAGGCGACGCCACAGGAAAGGAAGCCCGCACATGAAGCTCGTGCCCTCCAGCATCGAGGAACAGATCAATCGCGTCGACCGCCAATACAGCCTGGCGATCGGGATCGGCAGTGGCATGGTTGCCGCCTGGTCCCTGTTCCGGGTGATCTGGTTGCTTTACATCTCGATGACGTTTGGCTGGTTCCTGGGTTCGCTGGCGATCCAATTGGTGCTCTGGGGCGTGATCGGTACCGCTGCCGCTGTCGCGGCCATCGGGTTCTTGAACCGCTACCTCAAAGGTCCTGGCTCGGAACGTGTTTGAGTGACGGCGGGCGGAATCGGTCCGGACCTGAACTGGGTCCGGACCGATTGCCGTTGTGTCAATCGGCGGTAATCCTGCGCAGCGTGATGTCGAACAGCTTGTCGAAGGACTGTTGGTGGCCGGTGCTGGCGGTACCCGTCAAAATCAGCCCGGACGCGCGCGCATAGGAGTAGTAGTCAACGCGCGTCGCGTCGGCGGGGTCGCCGCCGATAGTCGCGGTGATCGAGTATCGGAAGCGTTGCGGCCCGCTCGAGGGGTGTGAATCCTCCAGAACGTTCACGGCATAAGAGCCGACGGCGGCACTGTTGAAGTGCAAGCAGCGCTTGACCAGGCCGGTGAACGCGTCGAAGCCGGCCGGATCGAATTCGCGGCCGACCATCAGCCGGATGTCCCTACGGTCGGCGACGTCGGGCGAATCGGCCGGGTCGTGCCCGAAGACCTCGGCTGCGTCGAAGGCACCGGTCGAGGCCACACCCACCACCGAGAAGCATTCGGCGGGAGCGAAGCCCAGGCCCTCATCGGAAACGTGGTACCGGAAGTAGCCGAACGTATCGGACAGTTCCTTGATGTCGCTCACGGTCCACGACGGTGGAAAGTCACCGGCCTTGGGCAGCAGATCTGCTAGTTGCTGATCGTTGCGTGCGGCCAGGTTTGGGGCCAGCGGCACTGGACCGGACGTGCTCCGGTGGGGCCCGCCGCTGACTACCGCGGGCGCGGTGACGACCACCGCGGCGATCGCCACCACCCACAACGCCGCGGCAGTCAGCCACGGCCCACGTGGCTTTCGCGATCTAGGCATGCTGGTCATAACGCGCGCAACTTGTTCACGGTTTGGGTGGCCAGGCGCTGCACCACGTCGAGATCAGCGCCCTCCATGTACATCGTGCATTCCAGCAAGACACCGCGCACCGCGTAATAGGCGACATGGTAGGTCGACGCCGGATCGCGGCTGCCGATCGTGGTGAACGTTCTCATCACGGTGACGGCGGCATCAGCGCCGCTGGCCGAGCGTGCCTCCACTTTGGTGGTGACGTTGCGCTGGTTCTTGACGCGGCCGTCGAGAAAGTAGTTGGTGACATGGTAAGAGCCGCAACGGCTAAGCCAGTCAAGGTAATTCGCGATCCGCGCCGGGCCGTCGGGGACCGCCCAGATGGCAAAGCGGCTATTGGGGCCGTGCTCGCGGCCTTCCCCGGTGGCGGCGGCATCCGGGGGTGGAGCATCCTGCACGAACAGCTGGGCATACCGGTCGACCTGGACGAAGGCGGCCAGGGCGCTGCCGGAGTGGTCGAGAACTTTCGGCACGCTCCCGCACGTGTCCGGTACATAGACCGCCGTCGGGTTCGGATTAGGCGGCGGAGTCAACGCATCGTTGGCCGATGGCGCCGCCCGCTGCAACCGCCCCGACAGCGAATAGCCCCAATCGGGCGGGACGTCGGCACTGGCGGGCAATGCGGTGGCCAGGACCCAGTCGGTTTGCGAGGCAAGGGTGGCCGGTGCGGCTTTCGAATGCGGCTCGGCAAGCACCGTCACACCGCAAGCTCCCAGGACGGCAAGGGCAATAGCAGCCAGCACGCGGGGCCACGGTTGGCCGGCCGTCGCGGACAGCATCGCTACACCTTAACGTGATGAAGCCGCGATACAGGCCATAGACACACGGCCACGCGGTCAGCCGTTCACATCGTGGCAAACGGGGCAGTAAAGAAGGGTGTAGTGTCCACAAGCCATGACCGATGCGACGCGCTTCGTCGACGCGAACGGGCTGAAATTCGCGTATCTCGAGGAGGGCTCCGGGCCGCTGGTGCTGATGCTGCACGGCTTCCCGGACACCGCGCACAGTTGGGACGACCTGCGTCCGCGCATCGCCGCCAAGGGCTACCGCGCGGTCAGCCCCTTCATGCGCGGATACCATCCGAGCGCGATCCCGGCCCGCGATCCCGATCAGGAGACCTTGGCGCACGATCCGCTCGCTCTGATCGAGGCGCTCGGCGCCAGTGACGCCGTCGTGATCGGACACGACTGGGGTGCCTCGGCCGCATACGGCGCCGCCGCGCTCGCCCCGGATCGGGTGGCCAAACTGTTCATCGTCGGCATCCCGCACCCAGCGGCGGTCAAGCCGTCGCTGAAGAAGCTTTGGGGCGTGCGCCACTTCGCCACCTACAAACTGCCCGGAGCGCCGAACCGCTTCGCGCGCAACGACTTCGCCGCCCTGCCGGCGATCTATCGGCGCTGGTCGCCAACATGGCGCCCCGACCCCAGCGAGTTCGACGCCGTGCGCGCCAGCTTCGCCAACCCGGCGAGTCTGAACGCGGCATTCGGCTACTACCGCAAGCTCTCCCCTGTGCCCTCCACGTCACTGAAGACCCGGATCACGGTACCCACGGTTGTCTTTGCGGGCCTTGACGATCCGATCGTGTCGCCCGCCGACTACCGAGGTGCGGCGCGGATGTTCGACGGCGAGTACATCGTCGAGGAAGTGCCAGGCGGGCACTTCATGCACCGGGAGCACCCGGAGGAGTTCGCCGAGCGGCTGTTGTCTCATCTTTGAGCCAGGCGCGGCGTAGGGGTGATCTTGAGGGCGTAGGCCGGCCACACGTCCAGCGCCTCGGGAAAGGTGACCACGAGGCGATCGGCTGCGCATTCGTGTTCCAAGACGCCGCCACCGAGCAGCTCGACGGTGGTATCCGGTGAGCCGGCAAGCCCGCGCAACCCGACGCGGCGCTGCCCGGGCGCCTGCAGGAAAGTGGCGTACAGCGCGTCGTCGTTCTGGGTGAAGCGAACCTTGGTGCCGTCGGTCGCGGTGGCTTCCGCCGTCACCCACGGCCGGGTACCGAAGTAGGCCGCGCCGGTCACGTCGAGCCAGCTGCCGAAGTCGGTGAGCAGCTTTGCCTGCAGCTCCGGGATGGTGCCGTCGGGGTAGGGACCGATCCCCAGCAGCAGATTGCCGTTCTTGCTCACCAGGTCGGCGAAGGAGCGGGCCAGCTCGGTGAGCGACAACGTCTCGTCCGGACCTTCCTGGCGATTGTTCCCGAACGAATGGCCTACGCCGCGGGTCGACTCCCATTTGCCCGGCTTGATGTCGTCGTACTGAGCGTATTCGGGGGTGCGGAAATCGTAGTGGAAGCCGGCGGGAAACTCGAGCCCCTTAACCCGGTCCGGCAGGTACTTCCACAAACTACTCACCAGGCTGAGACCGCGCACCGTCAAGGGTTGGGTCACACGCCCTTTCGGCAACCGCAGCTGAGCCCAGCGGTCGTTGATGACGCCGTCGGAAACGGTGTCGTAGTAGTAGGCAAACAGTTCGGCGAGGTCGGCCTGCGGTGGGTATCCGATGTCGTTCCACAACACCGACGGCGCATAGCGCTCGACGATCTCGCGAATGTGGTTGTTCGCATAGCGGGTGTATTCGGGGGTCTGGACGAGGGAACTCGCCATGGTGGCCAGGTCGGTGATGGGCTGCGGGTTGAAGGTCCAGTCGTAACCGCCCGAGTAGTACAGGCCCATCTTGATGTTGCGGGCGCGCACCGCGCTGGTCAGGTCGCCGACCAGGTCACGCTCGGCATGCCAGGAGTTCTTGTGCGGGTTGGGATGTCGGCTTGGCCACAAAGTGAACCCGTCGTGGTGCTTGGTGGTGAGAACGACGTAGCGGGCGTGTGCCCGGGTGAACAGATCAGCCCAGGATGCCGGATCGAATTGGCGTACCGCGTCGTTGAACACCGGCTTGAAGTCGTCGTAGGAGAAGCCCGGACCATAGGTCTGCATATGGTGTTGCTGCGACGGACTGCCGGGGATCTGGATGGTGTTCAGGTACCACTCGGCATACGGATTGTGTTTGAGCCAGTACACCGGCCCCTTGGTCAGCATCAGCTCCTGGATGTCGGCTTCCAGCGGCGCCCACCCGGGCACGGAGTACAGGCCCCAGTGGATGAAGATGCCGAACTTCGCGTCCGCGAACCACTGGGGCAGGGGACAGGTCTGGAACGGCTTCACGCCCGGACCAGCTCTGGGTGGAACTTCGCGACCATCCGGCGGATACCGTCACGCCAGTCGACTTCGGTTCCGCCGCCGACGATCTCGTGCATGCGGGTCACGTCGACGGGATTCCCGCGCAGCGCCTGTTCGCTTTCCTCGAAGACCGGTTCGCGGCCGATCAGCGTACCGAGATAGGCGCACCACTCCTGAATGCTGACGATCTGGTCACCGGCCCAGTTGAGGGTGATGGCCGGAACCGATGCCGCCTCAAGGAGTTTCGGGATCGCCGCGATGATGTCGTTCTGGTGGATCGGGTTGTAGCGGGCCGGATTACCGGGCGGGATCGGGATCGGGATGCCGGCCAGCATCATCTCCATGTGAAAGTACGGCCAGCCGCCGTTGTCGCCGTACGGGACGTTGAGGCGCGCGATGGTGGTGGGTATGCCCAAAGCGCGTGCCATCGAGCGCGCCACCGCCTCCCCCGCGATCTTGGAAATCGAGTAGGTGGGAAATAAGAACTTGTGGTTGTCGCCCAGGGCGGCATCCTCGGTGCGCAGCTCGTCATCGGGTGGGTCGTAGACGGCCGCGGATGAGCAGTGCAGGAAAGCCTTTATGCCGCGGCAGTAGGCCATCAGCAGGCCGACCGAATCCGCATTGGCCGCTAGGTCTTTGTCCCACTTGCCGCTCTTGGCCACCGCCAGGTTCAGCACGTAGTCGAAGTCCGACGGGATCTCGCTGAAATCGCCGGCGGCCAGGTTCACCGGCTGACAGCGAACCCCCGCCCGCTCGAGCTCCGCGCGGGCCGCGGCGTCGCTGAATCGGGCTATGCCCCACACCTCGTTGTCGGCCGCCAGGGCCACAGCTATGGGAGCGGCGACCTGGCCGGTCACCCCGGTGATCAGAATCTTCGCGGCGCGCATGCGCCGATGTTATGCCGCCCGTTGCGCGGGCCTGCCGTCAACCGGGAAGGCCGGCAGTGCCATCCGTTCCGTCGGCGCCGATATTTCCACTGGGGCCGGCAGAGCCGTTGTGCGAGACCGCGCCCAAACCGACGCCCTTTTCGCCCCCGCTACCCGCGCCGCCGTGGGCGCCGCCGCCCCCGCCGGCGCCGCCGGCGCCGCCGAGGCCTGCCGCGCCGTGTCTGCCGAGCAGGCCGCCGCGCCCGCCTTCGCCGCCGTGGGCACCCGCACCGCCGCCGCCGCCATCGCCGCCATGACCGGCGTCGCCGCCGTCGCCGCCGTTACCACCGGTGGCCGTCCCGTTAGGAGCACCGGCGCTGCCGCCCGCGGCGCCGTTTCCGCCGTCACCGCCCAGCCCGCCGGCGCCGCCGGCACCACCGGAGCCGCCGTGTCCGCCGGTGCCGCCGTTGCCGGCCAGCAGTCCGCC
>NZ_LQPW01000137.1 GCF_002116635.1 Mycobacterium szulgai
CCTACAACGAACACACCGCCTGGGCACACCGCAGGACAGCCGCTGCTTGACGACTTACGAACCTGGGATGTCTAGTCGGGCGACGATGCGGGCCGAGACGGCCCGAGGTGGGGGTACCCCCAGCCGCGTAGCGGCGAGGGGGCAAGCCCGACAATCCAGCCCAGTCGGGCGCTAAAAGCCTTCGAGCCTGCACTCAGCGCTGGATTTCGGCGATTTAGCGCGGTGGACGCAGACTCGACGCACCGGCGACCGCACCGGCGACCCACTGGCCGCCAACCGGCCGCACACTGGCCAACCGGCGAGTACATCGGGAACACCCGCCCGTGCCAGCTAATATCGCTTGAGTGTCCGACGGCGAACAAGCCAAACCACGACGACGCCGCGGCCGGCGCCGCGGTCGTGGCGGCGCGGGTTCAGCCCAAAAACATACCGACACCCAACCGGCCGCGGACGCAGCTCCGGCCACCGCAACACCTGCCAATGCAACACCCGCCACCGTGAAGCCGCGCCGCGCGCGCTCGCGCCGCGGGCCCGAACGGATGCGAACCGTACACGAGACCTCGGCTGGCGGGCTGGTCATCGACGGTATCGACGGGCCGCGAGACGCCCAGGTCGCGGCGCTGATCGGGCGCGTGGACCGGCGCGGACGGATGCTGTGGTCGCTGCCTAAGGGCCACATCGAGCAGGGCGAGACGGCCGAGCAAACCGCCATCCGTGAGGTCGCCGAAGAAACGGGTATTCGCGGCAGCGTGCTGGCTGTACTCGGGCGCATCGACTACTGGTTCGTCACCGACGGCCGCCGGGTGCACAAGACAGTGCACCACTACTTGATGCGCTTCCTGGGCGGCGAGTTGTCCGACGAGGACCTCGAAGTCGCCGAGGTGGCCTGGGTCCCCATCCATGAACTCCCCGCCCGGCTCGCCTACGCCGACGAGCGCCGCCTCGCCGAAGTGGCCGACGAACTCATCGACAAGCTGCAGACCGACGGCCCGGCCGCGCTTCCGCCGCTGCCGCCGAGCCAACCGCGCCGCCGGCCGCAGACGCATTCCCGCACCCGCCACGCCGAGGGACCCGCATCGGGCTCGACGAACGGTCACGGGCCGGGGTCGTGACCGGGCTGCGAGTTCGGTGGGCCGGTTTATGGCGGTTGGCCGCGGTAATCGGCATGCTGGCCGGTTTCTCCGTGGTGTGCACCGCCCCGCCCGCCGCGGCCGGTGAGCCAAGCGCGACACCATTCGTCCAGGTCCGCATCGATCAGGTCACCCCCGACGTCGTCACCACCAGCAGCGAACCCGTGGTCACCGTCAGCGGCATGGTGACCAACATCGGCGACCGCCCGGTCCGCGACGTGATGGTCCGCCTTGAGCACGCCGCGGCGGTCACCTCGTCGGCGGCGTTGCGCACGTCGCTGGACGGCAGCACCGACCAGTACGAGGCGGCCGCCGATTTCCTCACGGTGGCTCCCGAACTACAGCGCGGGCAGCAGGCCGGCTTCACGTTGTCGGCGCCGCTGCGCTCGCTGTCCAAGCCGTCGCTGGCCGTCGACCAACCGGGGATCTACCCGGTTCTGGTCAACGTGAACGGAACACCCGACTACGGCGCGCCGGCCCGGCTGGACAACGCGCGGTTCCTGCTGCCGGTGGTCGGGGTGCCGCCCGACAAGGCAGGTAGCTTCGACACCGCCGTCGCACCCGAGACGACGAAGCCGGTGTGGATCACCATGCTCTGGCCGCTGGCCGACAAGCCCCGGCTGGCCCCGGGTGTACCCGGGGGCACCATCCCGGTCCGGCTGGTAGACGACGAGCTGGCCAACTCGCTGGCCAACGGCGGCCGGCTGGACACCCTGCTGGCCGCCGCCGAACTCGCCACCAGCCGCGACGTCGACCCCGACGGCGCCGTGGGGCGCGCGCTGTGCCTGGCCGTCGACCCCGATCTGCTGGTCACGGTCAACGCGATGACCGCCGGTTACGTCGTATCCAACTCCCCCGACGGCGCCGCTCAACTGCCGGGCACGCCCACCCATCCGGGCACCGGCCAAGCCGCGGCAGGTGTGTGGCTCAACCGGCTGCGCGCGCTGGCGCATCGGACCTGCGTGGCGCCGCTGCCCTATGCGCAGGCCGATCTGGACGCACTGCAGCGCGTCAACGATCCGCGGCTCAGCTCCATCGCCACGATCAGCACCAGCGACATTGTCGACCGCATCCTCGACGTCAGCTCCACCCGCGGCGCAACCCTGCTACCCGACGGCCCGCTGACCGTGCCCGCGGTCAACCTGCTCAGCGCCAACGAGAGCATGGTCGCGATCGCGGCCGCCGACTACACCACCCAGGACCCCACCGACCCTGGCATAGCCGGTCCCGACACCTCGCCGCGACGGCTGTCTCCGCAAGTGGTCCGGGTGCCGTTCGATCCGGCCGTCGGCGCCGCCCTGGCCGCGGCGGGGACCAACCCGATCATGCCCACCTATCTGGACTCCGCCCTATCGGTCCGGATCACCCACGACTCGGCCACCGCACGCCGCCAGGACGCCGTCGGGGCCATGATGTGGCGCAGCCTGACGCCCGACGCCGCACCGCGCACCCAGATCCTGATGCCACCGGGCACCTGGAATCTGCAGGGCGACGACGCGCAGGTGATCCTGACCGCGCTGGCCACCACCATCCGGTCCGGTCTGGCCGTACCGCGGCCGCTACCGGCGGTGATCGCCGACGGCAACGCTCGCACCGACCCGCCTACCCTGCCCGGGGACTATGACAGCGCACGCGGCCGGTTCAACGACGATGTCACCGCCCAGATCGCCGCCCAGAACGGGCGGCTGTGGAAGCTCACCTCGGCACTGACCGCCGACGAACGAACCGGGCTGACCGGCGTGCAGTACACCGCGCCGCTGCGCGAGGACATGCTGCGCGCGCTGAGCCAATCGGTACCGCCGGACACCCGCAACGGGTTGGCCCAGCAGCGCCTGTCGGTCGTCGGCACCACGATCAACGATTTCTTCGGCGCGGTGACGATCGTCAACCCGGGCGGTTCCTACACCCTGGCCACCGAGCACAGTCCGCTTCCGCTGGCGCTGCACAACGGCCTCGCCGTACCGATCAAGGTCAAGCTGCAGGTCGACGCTCCGCCCGGGATGACGGTCACCGACGTCGGCCAGATCGAGCTGCCGCCGGGCTACCTGCCGCTGCGGGTGCCGGTCGAAGTGAACTTCACCCAGCGGGTGGCCATCGACGTGGCACTCAAAACGCCGGACGGTACGGCGCTGGGTGCGCCGGTGCGGCTATCGGTGCACTCCAACGCCTACGGCAAGGTGCTGTTCGCGATCACGCTTTCAGCCGCGGCGGTGCTGGTGGCACTGGCCGGCCGACGGCTGTGGCACCGGTTCCGCGGCCAGCCCGACCGCGCCGACCTGGATCGCCCCGACCCGCCGCACGCCCGCCACGCCGAGCAGCCCCGGCCCATCGAGAGTCGGGTCAGCGAAGAGCACCGCGTATGAAACCGGCTCCGCGGCGGGTGCAACCACAGCGCTCGCCGCCGGTCCGGATCCCCGCCCGGCCACCCGGACCCGTCGCACCGCAACGCAAACCCGAGCTGTCGGACGCCGCGCTGGTGTCGCGGTCGTGGGGAATGGCATTTGCGACGCTGATCAGCCGCCTCACCGGCTTTGCCCGGATCGTGCTGCTGGCCGCGATGCTGGGTGCGGCGCTGGCCAGCTCGTTCTCGGTGGCCAATCAGCTGCCTAACCTGGTTGCCGCGCTGGTCCTGGAAGCCACGTTCACCGCGATCTTCGTGCCGGTGCTGGCCCGCGCCGAGCAGGACGACGCCGACGGCGGCGCGGCGTTCGTGCGCCGGCTGGTCACCCTGGCCACTACCTTGCTGCTGGCGGCGACGGCGCTGTCGGTGCTGGCCGCGCCGCTGCTGGTGCGGTTGATGCTGGGCCGCAGCCCGCAGGTCAACGAGCCGCTGACGATCGCCTTCGCCTACCTGCTGCTGCCACAGGTGCTGGCGTATGGGTTGTCGTCGGTCTTGATGGCAATCCTGAACACCCGCAACGTGTTCGGGCCGCCGGCGTGGGCGCCCGTGGTCAACAACGTGGTCGCGATCGCGACGCTGGGTGTGTACCTGGCCGTTCCCGGCAAGCTCTCGATCGACCCGGTCGAGATGGGCAATCCCAAGCTGCTGGTGCTCGGGATCGGCACCACTTTGGGCGTGTTCGCGCAGACCGCGGTGCTGCTGGTCGCGATCGGCCGGGAGCGCATCAGCCTGCGCCCGCTGTGGGGAATCGACCAGCGACTCAAGCGATTCGGGGCGATGGCCGCCGCGATGGTGCTCTATGTGCTGATCAGCCAGGTGGGCCTGGTCGTCGGCAATCAGATCGCCAGCACCGCAGCGGCATCCGGTCCGGCGATCTACAACTACACCTGGCTGGTGCTGATGCTGCCGTTCGGCATGATCGGCGTGACGGTGCTCACGGTGGTAATGCCGCGGCTGAGCCGCAACGCCGCGGCCAACGACACCGGCGCCGTGCTCGCCGACCTGTCGCTGGCCACCCGGCTCACCATGATCACCCTGATTCCGACGGTGGCGTTGATGACGGTCGGCGGGCGTGCGATCGGCAGCGCGCTGTTCGCCTACGGCCATTTCGGTGACGTCGACGCCGGGTACCTGGGCGCGGCGATCGCGCTGTCGGCATTCACATTGATCCCCTACGCCCTGGTGCTGTTGCAGCTGCGGGTGTTCTACGCCCGGGAGCAACCGTGGACCCCGATCGCGATCATCGTCGTCATCACCGCCGTCAAGATCGCCGGCTCGGTGCTGGCGCCACATCTGACGAGTGACCGCGAACTCGTCGCCGGCTATCTCGGACTGGCCAACGGGCTGGGCTTTCTGGCCGGCGCGATCGTCGGCTACCTGCTGTTGCGCCGTGCGCTGCGGCCCAAAGGTGGCCAGCTGATCCGCGTAGCCGAGGTACGCACCATCCTGGTGACGACCGCCGCGTCGCTATCGGCCGGCCTGGTCGCCTACCTGGCTGACCGGCTGCTGGGTCTGAGCGCGCTGACGGCCCACGGCGGCGGGATGGGTTCGTTGCTGCGGCTGCTGTTGCTGACAGCGATCATGGCGCCGATCCTGGTCGCGGTCATGCTGCGCGCGCAGGTACCCGAGGCGCAGGCGGCGCTCGCCGTCATCAAGGCTCGGATCGGCCGCCGGTCCCCGCCCAGCAAGGCCGCTGTGCCGGATGGATCGTCTCGCGGGAACCCGGTCACGTACCCTGAGCAGAGAAATTCGTCCCTGCCGGGGGCAAACACGGTCCCGAAGCCGATCCGGCGCCGACCTCCGGTAGCCAACGCCGGGATAGCGAAAGGACCGGAGGTGACCGACCGCCCACTGGACAGCGCTTCATCGCACTCCGGCCCTGAGCAGCCGCGGCCCGTTGCTGACGACTTCCAGCCCGACATTCCGCCCGATCGCCAACGGGGTCCGGCCTCACGTTCACCCGAGCAGCTCAACGGCGATTTCGCTCCCGACCCCCGGGGGCCCATCCCGTTTGACGCCCCGCGCGAGCGCGGACCCGAACCACCCAAGGACGACGTCAGCCTGGTCCCCGGCGGCCGCATCGCCAACGGCCGCTACCGGCTGCTGATCAGCCATGGCGGCACCCCGCCGTTGCAGTTCTGGCAAGCGCTGGACACCGCGCTGGACCGCCAGGTGGCGCTCACCTTCGTCGACCCGGACGGCACTCTGCCCGACGACGTGTTGCAGGAAATCCTGTCCCGCACCCTACGGCTCAGCCGGATCGACAAGCCCGGCATCGCGCGGGTCCTCGACGTCATGCACACCGGCGCCGGCGGCCTGGTCGTCGCCGAGTGGATCCGCGGCGGTTCGTTGCAGGAGGTCGCCGACACCTCCCCATCGCCGGTGGGTGCGATTCGGGCGATGCAGTCGCTGGCCGCGGCGGCCGATGCCGCCCACCGGGCCGGCGTCGCCTTGTCGATCGACCATCCCAGCCGGGTGCGCGTGAGCATCGACGGCGATGTGGTGCTGGCCTACCCGGCGACCATGCCCGACGCCAACCCGCAGGACGACATCCGCGGGATCGGCGCCGCGCTGTATGCCCTGTTGGTCAACCGCTGGCCGTTGCCGGAGTCAGGAACGCGCAGTGGCTTGGCACCGGCCGAACGCGATAGCGCCGGCAACCCCATCGAACCCACCGTCGTCGACCGCGACATCCCGTTCCAGATTTCCGCGGTCGCGGTGCGCTCGGTTCAAGAGGACGGCGGGATACGCAGCGCGTCGACGCTGCTGAACCTGCTGCAGCAGGCCACCGCGGTGGCCGACCGAACCGAAATCATCGGGCCGATCGACGAACCCCCGGCGCCGGCGGTCCCGCGCGAGCAGTCGGTCCGTAATCCTGCTTTGTTCGGCAGCCGCCGGCGCAACCTGATCATCGGCATCAGCGCGGCCGCCGCGGTCATCCTGGTCGCACTGCTGGTGCTGGCGTCGGTCCTCAACAAAATGTTCGACCTGGGCAACGGCCTCAACAAAGACCAACTCGGCCTCACCGCGCCCAGCTCGTCGACGTCGGGGTCACCCGGCACCTCCGCGCCGGCCGGCAACATCGTCAAGCCCACCAAGGCCACCGTCTTCTCCCCTGACGGGGAGGCCGACAACCCCGGCGACGCCGGGAACGCGATCGACGGCAACCCGGGCAGCGTATGGCAGACCGACACCTACACCGACGCCGTCCCGTTCCCCAGCTTCAAGAACGGGGTCGGGTTGATGCTGCAGCTGCCCAAACCGACCGTCGTCGGCGCGGTCAACATCGACATCTCCAGCACCGGAACAAAGGTGGAGATCCGCTCGTCGGCCAGCCCGAACCCGTCGAAGCTCAGCGACACCACCGTGCTGACTCCGGCCACCGCCCTCAAGCCCGGGCACAACACAATCCCGGTCAAGACCTCGTCGCAGACGTCTAATCTGCTGGTCTGGATTTCCACGCTGGGCACCACCGACGGCAAGAGCCGCGCCGACCTCTCCGAAATCACCGTTCAAGCAGCATCCTGAAGCGTGCGTACGGGTGAAGTGCCCGGCGGTGCCCGATTGGTTACTGTCCGGCGGTGGGTTTCGGGAGGGAACGCAGCGACGCGGAGTTACTGGCAGCCCATGTAGCCGGCGAACGCGACGCGTTCGGCCAGTTGTTCCTTCGTCATCACCGGCAGCTGTACCGCCTGGCCCGGCTCAGCAGCCGAACCCGGGAAGACGCAGACGATGCATTGCAAGAGGCCATGTTGGCGGCGCACCGCTACGCCGGCTCGTTTCGCCACGACGCGGCAGTCGGCAGTTGGCTGCACCGCATAGTGGTCAACGCCTGCCTGGACCGGCTGCGGCGGATCAAGGCGCAACCGACCACGCCGCTCGAGGATGTCTATCCGGTTCCCGATCGCACTGCCCAGGTTGAGACGGCCATTCTGGTGCAGCGAGCCCTGATGCGACTGCCCGTCGAGCAGCGGGCAACCGTGGTCGCCGTCGACATGCAGGGCTATTCGATCGCCGATACCGCCGCGCTGCTCGGGGTGCCCGAGGGAACGGTCAAAAGCCGATGCGCTCGCGGCAGGGCCCGTCTTGCTCAGCTACTCGGCTACCTGAACACCGGCGCGGCTTGCACCTGACGTTGTACGAGATCAGCGGGCATGGCGCTGGGCGTTAGGAGTTCAGATCCGCCACACTGGGGCTGATGAGCGCAGCCGACGACGAAGCGGATCCCCTGACGGTCGAACTCGTGGCCGACCTGCAGGCCGGCCTACTCGATAACGACACCGCCGCTCGGGTGCGCAATCGAATCCGCACCGACCCTCAGGCCGAAGCAACCCTGCGCGCCCTGCAACAGGTGCGCCACGATCTCGCCGCGGTAGGCGAGAGCCCGGCGCCGGACCCACCCCCCGACGTCGCTGAGCGGGTCTCCGCCGCGCTGACGTCCTTCGAGGCCGGCGCTGCCCACGCCGCCCGTCCCCGCATCCGTCCCGCCCGCGTCGTCGCCGCGGTCGCCGGATTGTGCGCGGTGGCCGCGGCGATCGGCTTCGGCACCCGGGCCTTGCTCAACGAGCCGGCGTCGCGGGCACCCAGCACACTCGCCACCGCACAACACATCACGGTGTCCACGCCTCCGCCCACGATTCCGCTGTCGAACACCGAGATCCTCGGGCTGCTCCACCGCCCGCCCGATTACGGCCCGTTGAGCAGCCCGGCGCTGCGCGCATCCTGCCTGAGCGGCCTGGGCTATCCCGCGGCCACTCAGGTGCTGGCCGCGCGCCCGATCGACATCAACGCGCGTCCCGGAGTGCTGCTGGTCTTGCCTGGTGACACACCCGGTGACTTGGCCGTGTATGCGGTGGCGTTGAATTGCAGCGCCGCCGACACCGGCTTGTTGGCCAGCACCACGGTCCCCCGCTCGTAATGTGGTGCAAGATGCCGGCGGGAACACCCACGCCTACCCTGGCGTTCGTAGACGTACATCCCGCACCTGAAAGGCCCGCATGACCGCCGACTCCGCCGCCAAAGACACCGTCCACGAGGTAATCGTCATCGGGTCCGGCCCCGCCGGCTACACCGCCGCCCTCTATACCGCCCGCGCCCAGCTGGCGCCGTTGGTCTTCGAGGGAACCTCGTTCGGCGGCGCCCTGATGACCACCACCGAGGTGGAGAACTACCCGGGATTCCGCGACGGCATCACCGGTCCAGAACTGATGGACCAGATGCGCGAGCAAGCGCTGCGATTCGGCGCTGATCTGCGGATGGAAGACGTCGAGTCGGTATCGCTGGAGGGCCCGATCAAATCGGTGGTCACCGCCGAGGGCGAGACCCATTACGCCCGCGCGGTCATCCTGGCTATGGGTGCGGCGGCGCGCTATCTGCATGTGCCCGGGGAGCAGGAACTACTCGGCCGCGGCGTGAGCTCGTGTGCCACCTGTGACGGGTTCTTCTTCCGCGACCAGGACATCGCGGTGATCGGTGGCGGCGACTCGGCAATGGAGGAGGCCACCTTCCTGACTCGGTTTGCCCGCAGCGTGACCCTGGTGCACCGCCGCGAGGAGTTCCGCGCTTCCAAGATCATGCTCAACCGCGCCGAGGCCAACGAGAAGATCACCATCCTCACCAACAAGGCGGTGGTCGCGGTGGACGGCGACACCACCGTCACCGGATTGCAGCTGCGCGACACGCTCACCGGCGAGGAAACCACCCTGCCGGTCACCGGTGTGTTCGTCGCCATCGGGCACGAACCCCGTTCGGAGTTGGTGCGCGACGTGATCGACGTCGACCCCGACGGGTACGTTCTGGTGCAAGGACGCACCACCGGCACGTCGCTGCAGGGCGTGTTCGCCGCCGGCGACCTGGTCGACCGGACCTACCGCCAGGCCGTGACGGCCGCGGGCAGTGGCTGCGCCGCTGCCATCGACGCCGAGCGTTGGCTGGCCGAGCACGAAACGTCCGGGGAAGCCGACAGTACCGACACGTTGATTGGAGCACAGCGATGACCGAATCCGAAAAGCCCGGCGGCACAATCGAAGTTTCCGACGCATCGTTCTCCACTGACGTCCTATCCAGCAATAAGCCTGTGCTGGTTGACTTTTGGGCAACGTGGTGCGGACCCTGCAAGATGGTTGCCCCCGTGCTCGAGGAGATCGCCGTCGAGCGCGGCGCCAACCTCACCGTCGCCAAGCTCGACGTGGACGCCAACCCCGAGACCGCCCGCGACTTCCAGGTCGTCTCGATACCGACCATGATCCTGTTCAAGGACGGCCAACCGGTGAAGCGCATCGTCGGAGCCAAAGGCAAGGCGGCGTTGCTGCGCGAGCTCTCCGACGTAGTTCCCGACCTCGCCTGAGTCCTTGATGGCGCCGGATCAGGCTCGCGGTTAGCCTGGCGTTTTCCCGATATCGGCGAGGATCTGCGACAATACCGATTAGCTGTCGTGAATTTGTCAGCGAAGTCAGTGAGTCCCGGAGGGCCCTTGGTATGCCGAGTCCGCGCCGCGAAGAAGGCGACGCGCTGCGCTGTGGTGACCGCAGCGCCGCTGTGACCGAGATCCGGGCCGCGCTGTCCGCACTGGGAATGCTGGACAATCCAGACGAGGACCTGAGCACCGGCCGGCACGTCGCCGTCGAGTTGTTCGATGAAGAACTCGACCAGGCGGTTCGGGCCTTTCAGCAGCATCGGGGCCTGCTGGTGGACGGCATTGTCGGTGAAGCCACCTACCGCGCATTGAAGGAAGCGTCCTACCGGCTGGGCGCCCGCACGCTGTACCACCAATTCGGTGCACCGCTCTACGGCGACGACGTGGCCACGCTGCAAGCCCGCCTGCAAGACCTCGGCTTCTACACCGGGCTGGTCGACGGCCACTTCGGGCTGCAAACCCACAACGCGCTGATGTCATACCAACGCGAATACGGGCTGTCCGCCGACGGTATCTGTGGGCCAGAAACGTTGCGCTCCTTGTATTTTCTGAGTTCCCGGGTCAGCGGGGGCTCGCCGCACGCGATTCGCGAGGAGGAGCTGGTCCGCAGTTCCGGTCCGAAACTTTCTGGTAAACGGATCATCATCGATCCGGGCCGTGGCGGCAGCGACCACGGGCTGATCACGCATGGGCCGGCCGGGCCCATCAGCGAAGCAGACGTCTTGTGGGACTTGGCAAGTCGGCTCGAAGGCCGGATGACCGCTATCGGCATGGAGACCTTTCTGTCGCGGCCCACCAACCGCAGCCCGTCCGACGCCGAACGTGCGGCCACCGCTAACGCCGTCGGCGCCGACCTGATGATCAGCCTGCGCTGCGAAACCCAGGCCAGCCCTTCGGCCAACGGCGTGGCCTCCTTCCACTTCGGCAACTCGCACGGCTCGGTCTCCACCATCGGCCGCAATTTGGCCGACTTCATTCAACGAGAAGTGGTGGCACGCACCGGGTTACGCGATTGTCGCGTTCATGGGCGGACGTGGGATCTGTTGCGACTGACCAGAATGCCTACCGTTCAGGTTGACGTCGGTTACATCACCAACCCGCGCGACCGCGGGATGCTGGTATCCACACAGACCCGTGACGCCATTGCCGAGGGCATCCTTGCCGCGGTCAAGCGGCTTTATCTGTTGGGCAAGAACGACCGCCCCACCGGCACATTCACTTTCGCCGAATTGCTGGCCCACGAATTGTCGGTCGAACGCGCCAGCAGGCTCAGCGGTTCCTAGTCCGCGATGGCCCCGGCTTCGTTGGCTTGCAAAGTATTACCGACCGAAGACGCCGCGCCCACCGGCTGCTGTAGTTGAGCGTTCTCCAGCAGACGTTCCAGGGCGGCTTCGACTTCTGCCTTCCACCCCAGCCCCTTGTCCAGCTCCAGCCGCAGCCGCGGGAAGTACCGATGTGGCGCCACCACAACGAAACCCGCGTCGATCAAGAAGTCCGCGTCGATGATGCAGTGCTCGACCGAACAATCGCCGAGCGATTCCAGTACCGGCCGAACGTCGGGGTCTGCCACCGACGGATCCTGCAACTCGGTAGCAGCCGCCGTGCGGCCGAATGCTTCCAGCGCCCGGACACCGCGGCGAACCAACTCATCGATGACGCGGGCAATGAGGCTGTGTGGCAGATCGTCGGCAGCTTGCCCGCGCTCGATGCCCATCGAAGTCAGCAACACCGCGTCCGCGGACACCGGCCCGGTTGGAAAGCGACGCGCCCGGGGTACCGCGCGAGGCGGCGCGTAGAGCACATACCCCAAACACGATGGCTCGACCTGGCTGCGCTCGTCGGGTACCGGTTTGGAAACCGCCCAAGCGACCTGCCCGCAGGATCCCCACTCCAGCATGACCATCGACAGCCACGCCTCTTTTTCGAATTCGGGATCGGCCAAGTGATCCTCTTTGCCAAGGGTGGCGGGATCGACCTCCCAGAAGACGCAACGGCGCGCATGCTTGGGAAGCTGCTCAAAGGCTTCGAGTCGCAGCGCTGTGATACGAGCTGACACTAGTCTCCTGGCCTCCGTGCGGTACTGGAACCCGGATCTCCCCCGGGCTGATGTGCACCAGCAGCCTCTCTAGGATAGGAGAGTTGGTCGCGATCGGGCCAGTGTTGGACTAGCCACATTGCCGCCGGCCCGGTCGCGCTGCCGAACCCGGCCCCAGCGAATTTTCCAAGCCGGTCTATTGGCCGCGCGGCCCTCGAAATGACTTGATGCACATCGGGTCTCCGTCGGATCGCAATACCGGTGGCAAACCTCGCGCCAACCGGGCGCCGTTGCAGTGTCACAGTGACGTAATTACAGCGTATGTCCGGTCAGGCCGTCGCCGAGCCGTTTCAGGACTTCCCCGCGGTCATCACTTCGATGATCCGTTGCAGATCGTCGACCGAGCCGAACTCGACCACAATCTTGCCCTTGCGTTTGCCAAGGCTGACCGTCACCCGGGTGTCGAACGCATTTGACAGTCGTTCGGCAACGTCTTGCAGGCCGGGCATCTGAATCGGCTTTCGTCGCGGCGCCGTCGGCGTGGCGCCTCCACGATCGGCCTCGTGGTTAGCCAGCGTGACCGCCTCTTCGGTGGCGCGCACCGAAAGGCCTTCGGCGACAATACGGCTGGCCAACTCCTCCTGCGCCTCGGCGCCGGCTTCCAACGACAACAAAGCGCGGGCGTGGCCGGCGGAAAGGACCCCGGCGGCAACCCGGCGCTGGACCGGGATTGGCAGTTTGAGCAACCGGATCATGTTGGTGATGAGCGGTCGCGACCGGCCGATGCGGGCGGCGAGTTCGTCATGGGTGACCCCGAACTCGTCGAGCAGTTGTTGATAGGCGGCTGCCTCTTCCAAGGGGTTCAGCTGTACCCGGTGGATGTTCTCGAGCAAGGCGTCGCGCAGTAGATTGTCATCGCCCGTTTCCCGAACGATGGCCGGGATGGTGGCCAAACCCGCTTCCTGCGCGGCCCGCCAACGACGCTCCCCCATCACGATCTGATAGCGCGCCCCGCTTGCGGATCGATCGACCGCCCGCACCACGATCGGTTGCAAGAGGCCGAACTCGCGGATCGAGTGGACCAACTCCGAGAGCGCCTCTTCGTCGAACACCTGGCGCGGTTGGCGAGGGTTGGCCTCGATATCGCCGGGCGCAATCTCGCGGTACACCGCGCCCATTGCGGTGGCATCGGGCAGCGGCCCGCCGAGTACAACGTCGGCAGCCGCGGCTCCCATCCGCGGGCCGAACGTCGCCGGCCCGTCACCCTCGGCCGGACCGGTCGGGATCAGCGACGCCAGTCCCCTGCCCAGCCCGCCCTTCCTGCTGCGTGACGGGTTCGTCATTGTGGTCCCCTCCCGGCTGGTCGATCGCGTTGAGCCAGTTCGCGGCTGGCGTCGAGATAGCTCATCGCGCCCCGCGAACCGGGATCGTAATCGATGATCGTCATGCTGTAGCCCGGCGCCTCTGACACCTTGACGCTGCGCGGAATAACGGTGCGCAGCACCTTATCGCCGAAGTACCGGCGCACCTCCTCGGCCACCTGATCGGCGAGCTTCGTCCGGCCGTCGTACATGGTGAGGATGACGGTGGTGACGTCGAGTTGAGGATTGAGATGTGCCTTCACCATCTCGATGTTTCGCATCAGCTGTGACACACCCTCAAGGGCGTAGTACTCGCACTGGATCGGAATCAGCACCTCCGGGGCGGCTACCAATGCATTGATGGTGAGCAGTCCGAGTGACGGCGGGCAGTCCACGAACACGTAGTCGAAGTCGAAGTTCTCGAGCTCGGCCAAGGCGGTGCGGAGACGGTTCTCGCGCGCGACCATGCTGACTAATTCGATCTCGGCGCCGGCCAGGTCGATTGTGGCCGGCACACAGAACAGCCGCTCGCTGTGCGGGCTGCGTCGCAACGCCTGCTGCAACGAGACCTCGCCGAGGAGCACCTCATACGACGACGGCGTGCCCGACTTCCGGTCGGTGATACCCAACGCTGTGCTTGCGTTGCCCTGTGGATCCAGGTCGATGACGAGTGTCTTGAGTCCCTGCACGGCAAGGGCGGCAGCCAGGTTCACCGCCGTGGTCGTCTTGCCCACGCCGCCCTTCTGGTTCGCGACGGTGAAGACCCGCCGCTGCCGCGGCCGCTGCAATGGTTCGTGGGTGGTGTGCAGCACCCGCATCGCACGTTCGGCGGCGGCCCCGATCGGGGTGTCCAATTCGGTCGATGTTTCACGTGAAACATTCACCGTGGGATTGTGCGCCGTCCCGGGCGCCGACGCCACTCCGCCCGGTGTCGGTGCGGTCACACGCACCGGCTGCTGCACGGACCTTGGCGGGGGTGTTGGACCGCCTCCCGTAACGGCTGGCACGTGTCCGACCGTGGGCGCAAAGCCGACGGCGGCTGTTGCGGCGGCAGGGCCAGGTATCGATGTCATGCCGTACCCCTGTTCCCCGACGGCGCCGGTTTGTGTCGCGTCTGCCGTCCGCGCCGGGCTACCACCACGGTTGCGGGCGGATGCAAATAGTTCGCGCCACATGTCACCACCCTGACATCCACGGCCCCCGAAGCGGCCATCACACGCCGGTGTTCCCGGACTTCGTCGGGAGCGCGCTCCCCCTTCATCGCAAGCATTCGCCCGTCGTGCCTTAGCAACGGCATACTCCACTTCGTCACTTTGTCCAATGCGGCCACGGCCCGCGACACTGCGGCGTCCCTGCCGCCGATCTGCTCCCGGACTCGCGGATCCTCGGCCCGGCCGCGGACCACGTCAACCGCCAGACCGAGCTCGGTCACCGCCTCTTGCAAGAACTCGCTGCGCCGCAGCAGCGGCTCCAACAGAACTATCCGGAGATCCGGTCGGGCGATCGCCAAGGGGATGCCGGGGAGGCCGGCGCCGCTGCCGATGTCCACTACCCGCTCGCCCTCGTCGAGCAGCTCGCCAATCGCAGCACAGTTCAATAGGTGGCGCTCCCATAGCCGGTCAACTTCCCGGGGTCCGAGAAGGCCGCGCTCTACCCCCGGACCCGCCAGCAATTCGGTGTATCGCTGTGCCAAGTCGAGTTGTGGTCCGAACACCGCGGCAGCCGCATCGGGCACGGCGGGGGCATTCTCGCCCACACCCACCCGATCGCAACTCCCGCCATGTTTCACGTGAAACATCCTCCGCTCGTCCGGGTTCGCGACCCACGTGAACTACACAGCTGTAACTCCGCGTGACCTCATCAGCGCTCGGTCACGACCGGATCACAAGCTAGTCACGAAGGACGACTACGCGGCGCGACGGCTCAGCACCCTCGCTCTCGCTATGCACACCGGGCACTGCGGCAACCGCGTCATGGACGATCTTGCGCTCAAACGGCGTCATCGGCGACAGCTCCTCGCGCTCGCCGGTCTCGGCGACCCGCCGCGCGACCTTGTCGCCCAACGCCGCGAGCTCCTCGCGCCGCCGCCGGCGCCAGCTCGCGATGTCGAGCATCAGCCTGCTGCGCACGCCGGTCTTCTGATGTACCGCCAAGCGGGTGAGTTCTTGGAGAGCGTCGAGTACCTCTCCCCCGCGGCCCACCAATTTGTTCAGGTCGTTACTGCCGTCAATGCTCACTACCGCACGACTGCCTTCGACATCGAGGTCGATGTCGCCGTCGAAGTCGAGCAGATCCAGCAGCTCTTCCAGATAGTCGCCGGCGATCTCGCCTTCGGCCACTAACCGCTCTTCCAAGTCGTCGCCCTCGTCCGAATCCGCCGCACCGGCATCGGCCGCGGCGGTGTCGTCGCCGGCTTCCGGAGTCTCTGCTTCACCGTCGAGATCGTTTTTCAGTTCGGTGGTGTCGGCCTCGGTCATAGCTTTCTCCCCTCATCCACGGGTCGGTAGGTCGCGGTATTCGCGATGTTCTTCTGGGGCGCGGTACGACTAACCCCGGTAAGGCTGTGACGCGCTGTTCAACGTTTGCGCTTCTTCGGTCGGGCTCCGGGCCGCGGGGTGCGGTTGACGGCACTGCTATTACTCGCACCCGGACTCGGCTTTTCGGACTCGGTCGCCTGTGCCGCGGAATCGGCTGACTCCGGTTGCGCCTCGCCGTCGCTCTCGGCGGCGGAGCCATCGCCGTTCGCCGGTGCCGGCTTGGTAGCTCGCTTCGGCTTGACCCCCGGAGCCGGCGCGTTAGCCGCCCGGCGTTGGATGGCTTCCTGCTTCTTGGCTTCTTCCTCTTTTTCGATCATGCCGAACACGTAGTGCTGCTGACCGAACGTCCAGATGTTGTTGGAGAACCAGTACAAGATGATCGCCAGCGGCAGGAACGGCCCGCCCACCACCACACCCAACGGGAACACATACAGCGCCAGTTTGTTCATCATCGCGGTCTGCGGATTGGCCGCCGCCTCCGGACTCTGCCGGGCAATCGACGCGCGACTGTTGAAGTAGGTTGCGATGCCGGCCAGGACCATTACCGGCACCCCGACCGCGATCACCGCGGGCCGGCTGAAATCCACAAATGCGTCCAGCCCGCCGCGCTGCGTCATCGACGCACCGATCGGCGCCCCGAACAAGTTGGCGTCCAGGAAGTGCCCCACATCGGCCGGGGTGAAGGCGTAGTTGCCCGTGAGGCGGTTCTGCACCACCGACATTTGCTGCTGACCGATGCCCCCGGTGGTCCGGTTGAACGAACGCAACACGTGATACAGCCCAAGGAAAACCGGGATCTGCGCAAGCATCGGCAGGCACCCGAGGATCGGGTTGAAGCCGTGTTCGCGCTGCAGCTTCTGCATCTCCAGCGCCATGCGCTGACGGTCCTTGCCGTACTTCTTTTGCAGCGCCTTGATTTGCGGTTGCAGTTCCTGCATCTGCCGGGTGGTGCGGATCTGGCGCACGAACGGCTTGTACAGCAGCGCCCGCAGGGTGAAGACGAGGAACATCACCGACAATGCCCAGGCGAAGAAATTCGACGGCCCCAGCAGCAGCGCGAACAGCTTGTACCAAAGCAGCATGATCCAGGACACCGGGTAGTACACGAAGTCAAGGCTGAAAAAATCAAACAAGAGACTTGCTCTCCCCTCGCAGCGCTGGGCTGTCCCAGCTGGCGTCTTCACGGTCGTCCCGGTCCGCAACAGTCCCGGCAGCGTGCCCGTCGGCCCGGCACTCATGGCGCTCGCGGCGCTCCGGTATCGGGTCCCATCCTCCCCGATGCCACGGTCCGCACTTGCCCAGCCGGACAAAGGTCAGCCAACTCCCCCGGATCAACCCGTACTCGGTGAGGGCATCGACGGCGTACTGACTACAGGTCGGAATGAAGCGGCACGACGCCGGGCGCAGCGGTGAGATCATGTGCCGGTAAAGCTGGATCAGAAAGATCAACCCACGCGCGATCTTCCGGCCGGCGACCCGGACCACGCTCCCAGGGTTTCCCGCCGAGGCCATCACCGCTCGCTGCCCGCCAGTTCGAAAGCGCGCCGCAAGCCGCTTCGTAATTGTTGTTCCAGCCATGCCGAGGACACGTGCCGGCTGCTGGGCAGCGCGCGGATCACCACCTGATCGCGCGGATGCAGCGAGTCCAACATGGGGCGGGCAACGTGCCGCAACCGACGGGCGACCCGATGGCGTTCGACGGCGGACCCCACCGGCTTGGCAATGATCAGACCGACCCGCGGGCCCCGACCCTTGTTGAGATTTTCCTCGCGCTCGCTGCCGCGCCGGACATGGACGATGACGTCAGGTTGCACCGTACGCATCCCGTACTTCACCGTCGCGTCAAACTCGGTGGACCGCCTCATGCGGTTGCGTGCACAAAGCACCGCTAAGAAACCCGTGTTGCGATCAGGCAGTTAAAGCGCGGCGACCCTTACGGCGCCGACCGGAGACGATGGCCCGCCCGGCACGGGTGCGCATCCGCAACCGAAAACCATGAACGCGGGCTCGGCGCCGGTTGTTCGGCTGGAAGGTCCGCTTGCCCTTGGCCACAACGTTCTCCTCGGTGTGTCTGGCATAACCATCCGGCCGCCGCATAACGCTTGGCAACTCGCCGGTCGGAGGTGGTCTCGCAAACTGGCCGGCGCGGTCCCCTGATAACTTCACCCGGGTCGCAGCCGCATCGCCGACTTTCGGGCGACTGTTTGAGGGTACTGACGAGGCTTGTCCTGGTCAAACCTCGCCCACATCAAGCGCCTTAGCCGCCCAACGAAAAAGAACCCAGTCGAATACAAAACAACGGTTGGCAGCCGCACCGAAAACTGTTAGCTTCGGGCGGGTGTAGTTTGCAAGCCGCTTCGGATTTGGATCGGCTGTCGACAATGAAGCGAGGATGGCGGATCGACTAGCTGCCCAGACAACCAGGTGGTTGTCTCCAGCCACGGAGATCGCAAGCCGTTGCCGGTAGGCTGCGGCACGTTTTCCGACCGACCCTTTCCACATCTGTGGATAACCATGTGGACAGTTGCTTCGTCGTCGTCGAGCGAGAAATCAGGGAGATGCGTCGTTGACCGATGACCCCGGTTCCGCTTTTGCCACAGTATGGAGCGCGGTCGTCTCCGAACTCAACGGGGAGTCCAGCAACGGCGCCACCCTAACCACTCCACTGACTCCTCAGCAAAGAGCATGGCTCAACCTCGTCCAACCACTCACGATCGTCGAGGGGTTTGCTCTGCTGTCGGTTCCCAGCAGCTTCGTCCAAAACGAAATCGAACGTCATCTGCGCACTCCGATCACCGATGCGCTGAGCCGTCGGCTCGGCCATGAGATCCAGCTCGGGGTACGCATCGCTCCACCCCAATCCGACGACGACAACGCACTCCCCCAAGACAGCACCTTCGCGCCGTCGGACACCTTCACGACAACCGACGCCTTCTCCCCGCCCGACGAAAACGGATCGGATAAGGACGCCGACGAAGCCGACGAGGTCGGCGGACAGCCGGCTTGGCCGACGTATTTCACCGAGCGGCCGTCGAACAACGACTCCGCGACAGCCGGCGGCACCAGCCTCAACCGTCGCTACACCTTCGACACCTTCGTAATCGGCGCCTCCAACCGGTTCGCCCACGCGGCCACCCTGGCGATCGCCGAAGCGCCGGCGCGTGCGTACAACCCACTTTTCATCTGGGGTGAATCCGGTCTCGGCAAGACCCATCTGCTGCACGCGGCGGGTAACTACGCCCAGCGGCTATTCCCCGGCATGCGGGTCAAGTACGTCTCCACCGAGGAATTCACCAACGACTTCATCAACTCGCTGCGCGACGACCGCAAGGTCGCCTTCAAGCGCAGCTACCGCGACGTCGACGTCCTGCTGGTCGATGACATTCAGTTCATCGAAGGCAAGGAAGGTATCCAGGAGGAGTTCTTCCATACCTTCAATACGTTGCACAACGCCAACAAGCAGATCGTCATCTCCTCAGACCGCCCGCCCAAACAGCTCGCCACCCTCGAGGACCGGCTACGTACCCGCTTCGAGTGGGGTCTGATCACCGACGTACAGCCGCCCGAGCTGGAGACCCGCATCGCCATCCTGCGCAAGAAAGCACAGATGGAACGTCTCGCGGTGCCCGACGATGTCTTGGAACTCATCGCGTCCAGCATCGAACGCAACATCCGCGAACTCGAGGGTGCCCTCATCCGGGTCACCGCGTTCGCCTCGCTGAACAAGACGCCGATCGACAAGGCGCTGGCCGAGATCGTGCTGCGCGACCTCATCGCCGACGCCAGCACCATGCAGATCAGCGCGGCGACCATCATGGCTGCAACCGCCGAATACTTCGACACCACCGTCGAAGAGTTACGCGGCCCCGGCAAGACCCGGGCGCTGGCCCAGTCACGACAGATCGCAATGTATTTGTGCCGCGAACTCACCGATCTTTCGCTGCCCAAGATCGGCCAGGCCTTCGGCCGCGATCACACCACCGTCATGTACGCCCAGCGCAAGATTCTGTCCGAGATGGCCGAGCGTCGCGAGGTCTTCGATCACGTCAAAGAGCTCACCACTCGCATCCGGCAGCGCTCCAAGCGCTGACCCAAGCACCTTCCCACGCCTTCCAGCGCACGTTCTCGCTCATCTTTTTTCAAAAAACTTCTCTCCCGCATGTCACACCAGCCACACCGCCGCGTTGTGCGCAGCCCTGTGTACAGAGCACGCAGAATCACGTGGAAGCTTTGCGCTTCCGTGCACACATGTGATTCATCCCCACTGGCCCAACACGCACCACACAACTGTCCAGGCTGTCATCCACAACCCCGTCCGGTCACCTAGCAGCGCCGAGACGCGCCTGTCCCCAGAATCCACACCCCTTAATACTGTTATTGAGATCTCTTCGTTGTTTCTTCTTTGCAAAACGGCGCTGGGGACACCGCATGCACAGTGCGTTTAGTGAGCCCGGCTGACGGTGCTTGTCAGCGTGAGTGATTAGCTTTCAACTTGGCGCGAGAAGCTCTACGGTTGGTGTTCGACTGCCGTTACGGTCGTCGATGCGCTGGCGGGGGCGCTGGCCGATCGCTTTGACGGATTTCGAACTCACTGTTAGGTGAAGGGACGCAATGGACGCGGCTACGACCCGAGCTGGTCTCACCGACTTGAAGTTTCGTTTGGTGCGAGAGTCCTTTGCCGATGCGGTGTCGTGGGTGGCGAAGAATCTGCCCACCAGGCCCGCGGTGCCGGTGCTCTCCGGAGTGCTGCTGACCGGTTCGGACGAGGGCCTGACGATTTCCGGCTTCGACTACGAGGTGTCGGCCGAAGTACAAGTCCCTGCCGAAATCGCCTCTCCGGGAAGTGTTTTGGTGTCCGGACGGTTGTTGTCGGACATCACCCGGGCGTTGCCCAACAAACCCGTCGACTTCTACGTTGACGGCAACCGCGTCGCGTTGACCTGCGGCAGCGCCCGGTTTTCGCTGCCGACAATGGCCGTTGAGGATTACCCGACGCTGCCCTCGCTGCCCGAGGAGACCGGGTCGTTACCGGCGGAGTTGTTCGCCGAGGCGATCGGCCAGGTCGCCATCGCGGCCGGGCGCGACGACACGTTGCCCATGCTGACCGGCATTCGTGTCGAAATATCCGGGGAGACGGTGGTTTTGGCGGCCACCGACAGATTCCGGCTGGCGGTCCGCGAGCTGACCTGGACTGCGCTGTCACCCGACATCGAGGCCTCGGTTCTGGTGCCGGCCAAGACACTCGCGGAGGCAGCCAAAGCCGGCACCGACGGCGGCGACGTTCGGTTGTCCTTGGGATCTGGACCGGGCGTCGGCAAAGAAGGCCTACTTGGCATCACCGGCAACGGCAAGCGCAGCACCACCCGGCTTCTCGACGCCGAGTTCCCGAAGTTTCGACAGTTGTTGCCGGCCGAACACACCGCGGTGGCCAGCATTGACGTCGCCCAGCTGACCGAAGCGATCAAGCTGGTTGCCCTGGTGGCCGACCGCGGCGCACAGGTGCGAATGGAGTTCGCCGACGGCATGCTGCGGCTGTCGGCCGGCGCCGACGATGTGGGGCGTGCCGAAGAGGACCTCGCGGTGGACTACGCCGGTGAACCGTTGACCATCGCGTTCAATCCCACATATCTGACCGACGGGCTGGGCTCGCTACATTCCGAGCGGGTGTCGTTCGGTTTCACCACTCCGGGCAAGCCGGCGTTGCTGCGCCCCGCGTCAGCCGAGGATTCGGTGCCCACCGGCAGCGGCCCGTTCCCCGCGGTGCCCACGGACTACGTTTATCTGTTGATGCCGGTTCGGTTGCCCGGATAGGTGTATGTACGGCATTTAGGACTGCGCGATTTCCGGTCCTGGGCCCACGCCGACCTCGAACTACCTGCGGGGCGGACGGTGTTCGTCGGCCGGAATGGCTTCGGCAAAACGAATCTTCTTGAGGCGCTGTGGTATTCGACGACATTGAGTTCGCATCGGGTTGGTACTGACGCGCCGTTGATTCGCGCGGGTGCCGAGCGTGCTGTGATCTCGACCATCGTTGTCAACGAGGGTCGCGAATGCGCGGTCGACCTGGAGATCGCGGCGGGGCGGGCCAACAAAGCCCGGTTGAACCGGTCACCGGTGCGTAGCACCCGCGAGGTAGTCGGGGTGCTACGCGCGGTGTTGTTTGCTCCGGAGGATCTGGCATTGGTTCGCGGAGATCCCTCTGATCGGCGCCGCTATCTCGATGATCTGGCGACGGTGCGCCGCCCGACGATCGCCGGGGTGCGCGCTGATTACGACAAGGTCCTGAGGCAGCGCACGGCGCTGCTGAAGTCCGTGTCCGGCGCGCGCTACCGCGGCGACCGCGGGGCGTTGGAAACACTCGACGTTTGGGACAGCCGGCTGGCTCAGCATGGGGCCGAATTAATGGCCGCACGTATCGATTTGGTGAATCAGCTGGCACCCGAAGTGGAGAAGGCTTATCAGGTGCTGGCGCCGGAATCACGCGCGGCCGCCATCGCGTATCGCGCCAGCACGGACATTGCAGGTGCTGGAACCGACCGCGAACTGCTGGAGGCAGCGTTGTTGACCGCGCTGGCCGCCCGGCGCGACGCCGAGCTGGAACGCGGAGTGTGTCTGGTCGGTCCCCACCGTGACGATCTGGAATTACGGCTGGGTGATCAACCCGCGAAAGGTTTTGCCAGCCATGGGGAATCCTGGTCCATGGCGGTAGCGCTGCGGTTGGCGGCCTACGAGTTGTTACGTGCCGACGGCAGCGACCCGGTGTTATTACTCGACGATGTGTTCGCCGAGTTGGACACCAAGCGTCGGCGTGCGCTGGCGACGGTCGCCGAATCGGCCGAGCAGGTATTGGTGACCGCCGCGGTGTTAGAGGATATTCCCGAAGGCTGGGACGCACGACGGGTGCACGTCGAGCTGCGGGACGGCGAATCCGGGCGGGTTTCGGAGGTGCGGCAATGACAGACAACAAAGACGTCGGCCAGAACCCGGGTGAGGCGAACGAGCTGCGCGGCATCGACTTGGTGAGACGCACGCTCGAAGAAGCCCGCGCCGCGGCCAGAGCCCGCGGCATGGATGCCGGCCGAGGTCGGGCGGGGCCCGGGGCACCCCGCCGCGTCGCGGGCCAGCGCCGCAGTTGGTCTGGACCTGGACCTGACGCTCGTGATCCGCAACCTCTGGGCCGGCTGGCGCGGGATATGGCAAAAAAGCGTGGCTGGTCCACGCACGTTGCCGAGGGCATGGTGTTCGGCCAGTGGGGAACGGTCGTCGGGCAGCAGATCGCCGACCATGCCATCCCGACCGCCCTCAACGACGGGGTGCTCAGTGTGACGGCCGAATCGACGGCGTGGGCCACGCAGTTGCGTATCATCCAAGCCCAGCTGCTGGCCCGCATCGCTGCCGCCGTTGGCAACGGTGTGGTCACGTCGCTGAAAATCACCGGTCCGGTCACCCCGTCCTGGCGCAAAGGGCCGCGGCACATCGCCGGCCGAGGGCCCCGCGACACCTACGGCTAGAACCTTAAAACGGGTTGAACGGGCCCGGAACGAGGGACGTCTCAGAGCCACGAGGACGAATCAGAGCCGTTTCTCGAACGTCCGGACGCGACTGGAATGAAGAAATCAAGCGCACGGCGCAATCAGATAGGTGGAAACGCGCCCACAAAATCGGTGCTGACGGTCGATCACGGTAGAGTGGTGTGATGCGACCGCTGCGGTGACTGAACCGCTCGCATGCAACCCCAAGGAGAGCATTCCGAACGTGGCTGCCCAAAAGAAGAAGGCACAAGACGAATACGGCGCTTCGGCGATCACCGTTCTTGAAGGCCTCGAGGCCGTCCGCAAACGCCCGGGCATGTACATCGGGTCCACCGGCGAGCGTGGTTTACACCACCTCGTCTGGGAGGTGGTCGACAACTCGGTAGACGAGGCCATGGCCGGCTACGCAAACCAAGTCGATGTGCGCCTACTCGACGACGGCAGCGTCGAAGTCGCCGACAACGGGCGAGGCATCCCGGTCGCCATGCACGCTACCGGTGCCCCAACCGTCGACGTGGTGATGACCCAACTGCACGCCGGCGGCAAATTCGGCGGCGAGAACAGTGGCTACAACGTCAGTGGTGGTCTGCACGGCGTCGGGGTGTCGGTGGTGAACGCGCTGTCGACCCGGCTCGAGGTCGACATCAAGCGTGACGGCCACGAGTGGTCGCAGTTCTACGACAAGGCCGTGCCGGGCACGCTCAAACAGGGTGAAGCCACTAAGAAGACCGGAACGACGATTAGGTTCTGGGCCGACCCGGACATCTTCGAGACCACCGAATACGACTTCGAGACCGTGGCACGCCGGCTGCAGGAAATGGCATTCCTGAACAAGGGCTTGACCATCAACCTCACCGACGAGCGAGTTGCCCAGGACGAGGTTGTCGACGAGGTCGTCAGCGACACCGCCGAGGCACCCAAGTCCGCCGAAGAAAAGGCGGCCGAATCCAAAGGGCCGCATAAGGTTAAGCACCGCACTTTCCATTACCCCGGCGGGCTGATCGACTTCGTCAAGCACATCAACCGGACCAAGAGCCCGATCCAGCAGAGTGTCGTCGCCTTCGACGGCAAGGGTGAAGGGCACGAGGTCGAGATCGCGATGCAGTGGAACGGCGGCTATTCGGAGTCGGTGCACACCTTCGCCAACACCATCAACACCCACGAGGGCGGCACCCACGAAGAAGGGTTCCGCAGCGCACTGACATCGGTGGTGAACAAGTACGCCAAAGACAAGAAGCTGCTCAAGGAGAAGGACGCCAACCTCACCGGCGACGACATTCGCGAGGGCCTGGCCGCGGTCATCTCGGTGAAAGTTGCCGAACCGCAGTTCGAGGGCCAGACCAAGACCAAACTGGGTAACACCGAGGTCAAGTCGTTCGTACAGAAGGTCTGCAACGAACAGCTGACCCACTGGTTCGAGGCCAACCCGTCGGAAGCCAAAACCGTCGTGAACAAGGCGGTCTCGTCGGCACAGGCGCGTATCGCCGCCCGCAAGGCACGAGAGTTGGTGCGTCGCAAGAGCGCTACCGATCTCGGTGGGCTGCCCGGCAAGCTGGCCGACTGCCGCTCCACCGATCCGCGCAAGTCGGAATTGTATGTGGTGGAAGGGGACTCGGCCGGCGGCTCCGCCAAGAGCGGCCGCGACTCGATGTTTCAGGCGATACTTCCGTTGCGCGGCAAGATCATCAACGTCGAGAAGGCCCGCATCGACCGGGTGCTGAAGAACACCGAAGTCCAGGCGATCATCACCGCGCTGGGTACCGGAATTCACGACGAGTTCGACCTCGCCAAACTGCGCTACCACAAGATCGTGCTGATGGCCGACGCCGACGTTGACGGCCAACACATCTCGACGCTGTTGTTGACGTTGTTGTTCCGGTTCATGCGCCCGCTCATCGAGAACGGGCACGTCTTCCTGGCGCAGCCGCCGCTGTACAAACTGAAGTGGCAACGCACCGAGCCGGAATTCGCTTACTCCGACCGCGAACGCGACGGTCTGCTAGAGGCGGGGCTGAAGTCCGGCAAGAAGATCAACAAAGAAGACGGCATTCAGCGCTACAAAGGTCTGGGCGAGATGGACGCGAAGGAGTTGTGGGAGACCACGATGGATCCGTCGGTGCGAGTGCTGCGCCAGGTCACCCTCGACGACGCCGCCTCGGCCGATGAGCTGTTCTCCATTCTGATGGGTGAGGACGTGGACGCGCGCCGCAGCTTTATCACCCGTAATGCCAAGGACGTTCGCTTCCTAGACGTTTAACCAGTCCGCCTTCGATCAAAACGAGGAATAGATGACTGACACGACGTTGCCGCCTGGTGACGACTCGGTCGACCGCATCGAACCGGTTGACATTCAGCAGGAAATGCAGCGCAGCTACATCGATTACGCGATGAGCGTGATCGTCGGGCGGGCGTTGCCTGAAGTGCGCGACGGGCTCAAGCCGGTGCACCGCCGGGTGCTGTATGCCATGTACGACTCCGGGTTCCGCCCGGACCGCAGCCACGCCAAGTCGGCGCGCTCGGTCGCTGAGACGATGGGTAACTACCACCCGCACGGCGACGCGTCGATCTACGACACCTTGGTACGCATGGCCCAGCCGTGGTCGCTGCGTTATCCGTTGGTCGACGGGCAGGGCAACTTCGGCTCGCCGGGCAACGACCCACCAGCCGCCATGAGATATACCGAGGCCCGGCTGACTCCGCTAGCCATGGAGATGTTACGCGAAATCGACGAGGAGACAGTCGATTTCATCCCGAACTACGACGGCCGGGTACAGGAACCGACGGTACTGCCCAGCCGGTTCCCCAACCTGTTGGCAAATGGGTCCGGCGGCATCGCGGTCGGCATGGCGACCAACATCCCGCCACACAACCTGCGCGAGCTCGCCGAAGCGGTGTTCTGGTGCCTGGAGAACCACGACGCCGACGAAGAGGCGACATTGGCCGCCGTCATGGAGCGGGTCAAGGGTCCTGACTTTCCGACCTCCGGGTTGATCGTCGGGTCGCAAGGCATCGCCGATGCTTACAAGACTGGCCGCGGCTCCATCCGGATGCGCGGAGTCGTTGAGGTAGAAGAAGATTCGCGCGGCCGCACCTCGCTGGTGATCACCGAGCTGCCGTATCAGGTCAATCACGACAACTTCATCACCTCGATTGCCGAGCAGGTTCGCGACGGCAAGCTGGCCGGCATTTCCAACATCGAGGATCAGTCCAGCGACCGAGTCGGCTTGCGCATCGTCGTCGAGATCAAGCGCGACGCGGTGGCAAAGGTTGTGCTGAACAACCTCTACAAGCACACCCAGCTGCAGACAAGTTTCGGCGCCAACATGCTGTCGATCGTCGACGGGGTACCGCGCACGCTGCGCCTCGACCAGATGATCCGCTACTACGTCGCACATCAACTCGACGTCATTGTCCGGCGTACTACCTACCGGTTGCGAAAAGCCAACGAGCGGGCCCACATCCTGCGCGGTCTGGTCAAAGCGCTCGACGCACTCGACGAAGTGATCGCCCTGATCCGGGCGTCGGAAACCGTCGACATCGCCCGACAGGGCCTGATCGAGCTGCTCGACATCGACGAGATTCAGGCGCAGGCCATCCTCGACATGCAGTTGCGGCGGCTGGCCGCCCTGGAGCGCCAGCGCATCGTCGACGACCTGGCCAAGATCGAGGCCGAGATCGCCGATCTGGAAGACATCCTGGCCAAGCCGGAGCGGCAGCGGAAGATCGTGCGCGACGAACTCGCCGAGATCGTCGAAAAGCACGGCGACGACCGTCGTACCCGGATCATCGCGGCCGACGGCGATGTCAGTGACGAGGACCTCATCGCGCGCGAGGACGTGGTCGTCACCATCACCGAAACCGGCTATGCCAAGCGCACCAAGACCGATCTGTACCGCAGCCAAAAGCGCGGCGGTAAGGGTGTGCAGGGCGCCGGCCTCAAGCAGGACGACATCGTCCGGCACTTCTTCGTCTGCTCCACCCACGACTGGATCCTGTTCTTCACCACACAGGGCCGGGTGTATCGGGCCAAGGCCTACGAATTGCCGGAAGCACTGAGAACGGCGCGGGGTCAGCACGTGGCCAACCTGCTGGCCTTCCAACCCGAGGAGCGCATCGCCCAGGTCATCCAGATCAAGAGCTATGAGGATGCGCCCTATCTGGTGCTGGCCACTCAGAACGGTCTGGTCAAGAAGTCCAAGCTGACCGATTTCGACTCGAACCGCTCCGGCGGAATCGTGGCCATCAACCTGCGCGGCGAAGACGAGCTGGTGGGCGCGGTGCTGTGTTCGGCCGAGGAGGACCTGCTACTGGTCTCGGCCAATGGGCAGTCCATCAGGTTCTCGGCGACCGACGATGCGCTGCGGCCGATGGGCCGCGCCACCTCCGGCGTGCAGGGCATGCGGTTCAACGCCGACGACCGGCTGCTGTCGCTGAACGTGGTGCGCGAAGGCACCTACCTGCTGGTCGCCACGTCCGGCGGGTACGCCAAGCGCACCGCCATCGAGGAGTACCCGGTCCAGAACCGCGGCGGCAAGGGCGTATTGACGGTCATGTACGACCGGCGGCGGGGCCGGCTGGTCGGGGCGTTGATCGTCGATGACGACAGCGAGCTGTACGCGATCACCTCTGGCGGCGGCGTCATCCGTACCGCGGCGCGCCAGGTCCGCAAGGCCGGACGGCAGACCAAGGGCGTCCGGTTGATGAACCTGGGTGAGGGCGACACATTGTTAGCCATCGCACGCAATGCCGAGGAAAGCGCCGAGGAAAACGTCGACGGCGAGGACGAGTCCAGTAGCTAACCGGCGACGGGAAAACCCGGGCAACTAGACTCAGCCACTTGAGTACATACGTTAGGAGCCCGGGGTGACTTCACCGAACGAGGCGGGCGCCCCAAATCGGGGCGACAACCCGAATGGGGATGGCTCGGTCGATCGTGCCGGTGCACACCGGGCCGCGACCGGCCCCGGCCGCATACCCGATGCCGCAGACTCACCGCCGTGGCAGCGCGGTGGTGCCCGGCCGGCTCAACAACCGCAACGTCAAGCCGCCGATCCACCCACCGATGTGCGGGCGACGTCCAGCATCGATGCCCGGCTGAACCGTTTCATTTCGGGCACGTCGACACCGGCGGCCAGCCAACCAGGACCGCCGGCTAAGCAGGAACCCGAGGCCGTGCCGGCGCGCAGCGAAAACCCGCCGGCTGAGGCCTATGCCAGCGAATTGCCCGACCTGTCCGGACCCATGCCGCGCGCGTCGGCACCACGGAAGGCGGAGACGGCGACGGCATCGGGCGGGGGCCGAACCGCGACCGCCGAAGCCCGCGAGGGCCGCGAATCCCGGGTTCAGGTGTCGTCCCGGCGTGCGCGGGGGCCGGTGCGGGCCAGCATGCAGATTCGGCGGATCGATCCGTGGAGCACGCTGAAGGTCTCGCTGTTGCTCTCGGTTGCGTTGTTCTTCGTCTGGATGATCGCCGTGGCGTTCCTTTACCTGGTGCTGGGCGGCATGGGTGTGTGGTCCAAGCTGAACAGCAACGTCGGCGACCTGCTGAACAACACCAGCGGCAGCAGCGGCGAACTGGTCTCCAGCGGCACCATTTTCGGCGGCGCGGTGCTGATCGGCTTGGTCAACATCGTGTTGATGACGGCGATGGCCACCATCGCCGCGTTCGTCTACAACCTGACGACTGATCTGATCGGCGGTATCGAAGTGACACTGGCCGACCGCGACTAGCGTTTTGGGAGTCGGGCGGCGATTGCGGTAATCTCGTCGCTCGGCCGTAAGCCATTACGGGCCTATAGCTCAGGCGGTTAGAGCGCTTCGCTGATAACGAAGAGGTCGGAGGTTCGAGTCCTCCTAGGCCCACGACCATGAACCCGTTGAGACGTCGCGTCAAGATTGCATTGCCGCTGGCAGCGATCGCTGCGGTGGCGCTGGTAGTGCGATCGCGGCGCGACGTCGAAGTTTGGCACATGGCCGAAGACGCACCCTCGGATCCCATCGTGAATCACCCAGAGGGGCCTTAGCTCAGTTGGTAGAGCACCGCCTTTGCAAGGCGGGTGTCAGGGGTTCGATTCCCCTAGGCTCCACAACTCCGAAATTTTCGGTGCGCGGCTCGCGCTAACCCGGTGTCCCGTCTATGCCCGGTGCACCGGCCGTCCCGCCGATGCCAGCGATCCCGTTAATGGCAGTCCCGGTACCGCTGGAGAAGCCCAGACCGAACTTGCCGCCCTTCCCACCGGCGCCGGACCCGCCTCCCGTGCCGGCTGTCCCGCCGCCGCCCGCAGAACCGTGTGCGCCGGATTGGCTGAAAAGACCTCCAGACCCGCCGACGCCGCCGACACCAGCCACGCCGCCGTCGCCCCCGTTGCCACCGGCTCCGCCGTTGCCGCCGTAGCCGCCGTTGCCCCCTGTGGCTGCGCCGGTGGCGCTTGGAGCATTGCCGTTGCCGCCGTTGCCGCCGTCACCACCCACACCACCAGCACCGCCGCCGCCCCCGGCTCCGCCGTTGCCGCCCAGACCGCCGGCACCACCGGTCCCGAACAGGTGCGAAGCGGAGCCGCCGGCGCCACCCGCTCCGCCAGCACCACCGCCCCCGCCGAACCCGCCGTCAGCGCCTAGGCCGCCGCGACCAGCAGCACCGCCGATCCCCTGGGCGTCTCCTTTGGCGGTGCCACCGAGACCGCCGTCGCCACCGGAACCGCCATTGCCCCCGGACCCGCCGGAGCCGCCATCGCCACCGGCCCCGCCTTGCCCGCCGTTGCCGGATAGCAAGCCGCCGGCGCCCCCGTGACCTCCGGTACCACCCATGCCGCCGCTTCCGCCCAACGCACCGGCCCCGCCGCCACCACCCGAACCGCCCTTACCCCCGATTGCAAAGGTGCCGTCGCCTTCCCCGGCATCTCCGCCGTTACCGCCGTTGCCCCCGGGGATCGCGCCACCGGCGCCGTTGCCGCCGGAACCGCCGGCGCCGTCGCTAGTTGGACTCGCGGCGCCGCCGTTGCCCACGCCGCCCTTCCCACCGTCCCCACCGAAGCCGCCGGAACCTCCGTCCCCGCCGTTGCCTCCCAGCCCAATACCGGTATGACCGGCTGTAAAGCCGCCCGTTCCACCGCTGCCGCCGGTGCCGCCCGTTCCGTCTGGACCGCCGTTACCGCCCGTAGCGCCGGCACCGGCCGCAGCCGTAACGTTGTCGACGCTCAGGATCTGGTTGTTGCCGTTTCCGCCGACCAGACCGTGGGGCCCTGCGGTTGGGTTGATGGCGTTCACCCCGGCCAGGCCGGTGCCACCTTTACCGCCTGCGCCGCCGTCGCCAACCAGCCCGACGGCATTGCCGCCGTTACCGCCAGCGCCGGGGTTGCCGCCGTTGACGCCCGCCATCGCGGCCCCGCCGATGCCGCCCCCGCCGCCGTTGCCGTTGAGCCATCCGCCCGCACCGCCATTGCCGCCGGCCGCGCCGGCTCCACCAACTCCGCCGAGGCCGCCATTGCCCCACAACCCGGCGGCGCCCCCCGCGCCACCGGCAACGCCAACGGCCGTACTGTCCCCACCCTTACCGCCGTTGCCGTAGAGGATGCCGCCGGCTCCGCCTTGCTGGCCCACTCCGGCGATGGTCTGCCCGTCTGCACCATTACCTATCAACGGGCGACCAAACAGTGTCTGGGTGGGCGCATTTATCGCGCCGAGTAGGTTCTGTTCCACGGTCTGCAGCGGCGAGGCGCTAGCGGCTTCAGCGCTGGCATACGAGCCGGCGCCGGCGACCAAGTTCTGCAGAAACCGCTCACCATAGGCCGCAGCCTTGGCGCTCAACGCCTGATATTCCTGGCCGTGCGCACCGAACAACGTCGCGATCCGCGCGGATACTTCGTCGGTGCCGGCGGCCAGCACGCCCGTGGTGGGCAACGCCGCAATTGTGTTGGCTGCCTTGATCATTGAATCGACAGCGGCGAAATCCGAAGCTGCCCCCAGCAGGGCCTGCGGGGTAACGCTGATAAATGACATTCCGCACCTCCGCAAGAGCTGTGCTCCACGGCTACCGTCCGGTCGCCGGTGGTGTCAGCAGGAACGCATCGTAAGCCTATCCTGGTGCGGAATCGTTGCGTTTGCGCAAACTTTGCCCGGCCGGCTCAAACCCGGTAGCAGTTCAGCACTTCGGCGTCCGCGGGCCACGCGGCCACAACGATTACGGACGCGGCTGCACCTCGACGCTCGGCGGCAGCGGCGATGGGTCCTTACGAACCGAGCGCCGCACGATGCTGAAGGCGATGGCGCCGCCGCCCACCACGGCAACGGCGGCTCCGGCGATCACCCACGGCCGTTTACTGCGGCGCTGCTTGCGCCGCGCATCCTGAATCACCTGCGGCAAGCTGGCCACCACTTCCTGCGCGGCGGCCAGCTCAGCGGCGATGGTGTCCTGGGCGGCCGCGATCTCGCGCGCCAACCGGCCTTCGCGGTAGCGGCGGCGCAGCTCGGATGCGGTGGAATGCGCGGACTGAACGCTGAGCCCGACCACGCCCCGGGTGACATCCACCGGTCCCACCGCCGAGTAGGTCAGGCCGCGGGTCAGTCGCTCCCGTGGGGTCAACCGGGTTTCCGCCTTAGCGCTCATCTGCCGCCTTTCGCTCTGGTCAATTACCTAGCACACCATAAAGACGCCCGCGTGCCTATGGTGCGAACGCCGCACCCGGTGTGGTCGCGTCCAGAGGTAATGGCAGACTGTGATCCCGTGACTAACAGCCCCATTCAGACCGCAACCGCCACGCTGCACACCAATCGCGGAGACATCAAGGTCGCCCTGTTCGGAAACCACGCGCCCAAGACCGTCGCCAACTTCGTGGGCCTGGCGCAGGGCACCAAGGAGTACTCGACCCAGAACGCGTCGGGCGGCCCCTCGGGTCCGTTCTACGACGGTGCGGTCTTTCACCGGGTGATCCGGGGCTTCATGATTCAGGGCGGCGACCCGACTGGCACCGGCCGCGGCGGCCCGGGCTACAAGTTCGCCGACGAGTTCCACCCCGAGTTGCAGTTCGACCGGCCCTACCTGCTCGCGATGGCCAACGCCGGCCCGGGCACCAACGGCTCGCAGTTCTTCATCACCGTCGGTCCGACCCCCCACCTGAACCGGCGCCACACCATCTTCGGTGAGGTCACCGACGCGGATTCGCAGCGCGTCGTCGAAAGCATTTCCTCTACCGCCACCGATGGCAATGACCGGCCGACTGAGCCGGTGGTCATCGAATCGATCACGATTTCCTAGGCAAGCTTCACCGCTTAGTACCCCCGGCATAGCCGGCGTCGGTGAGGGCATCGAGCACTTGCAACGGATCGGTACCCAGATCCCATCGGGACAGGATGAACAGTCCCCCGCCCACCGTTTCGATCTCGAGCAAGCGGACCGTGCGCCCATGGCGGCGGAACTCGGTGATCCGGATGATCTTGATTTGACGCCGTTGCAATAACTGCGTCCGCAGCCACCCGCCGATGGCCAAACCATTGGGCGTAATTGCCAGCTTCGGTCGGGCGCGCCACGATGCGCCGGCAAACAAGATCAGACCCAGTGCGGCAATTCCGGCCAGCACGCGCCCGGGCGGGTCTGTGACTAGAGTCACAGCGGCGATAGCCATCACAACACCGACGGCGCCGCAACCAGCGATTCCCGCCGCAGGGGGCGCCCACTCAGTTTGCTGCATGCGCTATCTAGACCCTCCCACCACTGCGGATACAACTATCCACAGACGCTATCAACAGTGGGGATAAATCACACGCGTGTGATTGGGTGGCCCAAAGGTTGCTGGCGCAGTAACAATCCGACCGCAAGATGAATTCATTACGCCCGCGTCAACCGTCAGTGCCACCGCATCGTGAGCAACAATCCGGTGATCATGAAAGCGAACGCGATCGCGTAGTTCCATGGGCCGAGTTCGGCCATCCAATGCAAGGCCGTCGGGGCATTGCTGCCGACCGCCGCCAGCTGAAACACCATCAGCCAGACGAGCCCGATCAGCATCAGACCGATGAACAGGGCGACGAACCACACACTCGAGGGTCCGGCCTTGACTTTCACCGGCGTGCGGCTGACCGCGCCGACGGTGAAATCATTCTTCTTACGGACCTTGGACTTGGGCATCTGCTACCTCTGGTTACGGTTGCTGCTGGCGGTATAGCTTGGCTACGAGACTAACCCAACCGGCCCGCCTACCAGGAAACGGAGACACCGTGCGCAACCCGGCAAACGACAAGCGCCGCTCGCCGTGGCGCTTCGGCGTCCCCCTGGTGTGCGTGCTGGCCGGGCTGCTGTTGGCCGCGACGCACGGGGTGTCCGGCGGCGCCGAAATCCGCCGCAGCGATGCACCGCGCCTGGTGGACCTGGTTCGTCAGGCGCAGTCGTCGGTCAGCCGGCTCAACGCCCAGCGCGAAGCACTGACCAAGAAGATCGACGCCACACACGGCCGGTCGTCTGACACCGAATTGGCGGCCATGTTGAGACGATCCGCCGAGCTGGCCGGCGAGGCGGATATGAACCCGGTGCACGGACCCGGCCTGGTAGTGCGCCTTGATGACGCACAACGCGACGCAAACGGCCGCTTCCCGCGCGACGCCTCCCCCGACGACCTGGTGGTACATCAGCAGGACATCGACGGCGTCATGAATGCGTTGTGGAGTGCGGGCGCCGAGGCGATTCAGATGCAGGATCAGCGCATCATCGCCACCTCGGTGGTGCGTTGCGTCGGCAACACGCTGTTGCTGAACGGCCGTACCTACAGCCCGCCGTACACGATTACCGCCATCGGCAACGCCGGCGCCATGCAAAGCGCACTCGCCGCGTCGCCACTGGTCACGCTCTACAAGCAGTACGTGGTCCGCTTCGGGCTGGGCTATCGCGAAGAGGTCAAGTCCGACGTACAGATCGCCGGCCACTCCGGGCCCGTCCAGCTGCACTTCGCCAAGCCTGCAGGGCCCATCGGATACTGAGGGCGCTAATCCGTGACGGTACCCTGTCACGATGCGGATCCTCGTCGTCGACAACTACGACAGTTTCGTGTTCAACCTGGTGCAATACCTTGGCCAGCTGGGCGTCGAGGCCGACGTGTGGCGCAACGACGACAACCGGCTCGCCGATGAGGCCGCCGTCGCCACCCAGTTCGACGGCGTTCTGCTCAGCCCGGGTCCGGGCACGCCGGAGCGTGCGGGCGCATCGATCAACCTGGTCCGCGCCTGCGCGACGGCGCGCACGCCACTGCTCGGGGTCTGCCTGGGACATCAGGCAATCGGGGTGGCCTTCGGCGCCACCGTGGACCGCGCGCCGGAGTTGCTGCACGGCAAGACCAGCAGCGTCCATCACACGAATGTCGGTGTGTTGCACGGACTTCCGGATCCATTCACGGCAACCCGGTACCATTCGCTGACGATCCTGCCGGAGTCGTTACCGGCCGAACTCGAGGTCACCGCCCACACCCGCAGCGGTGTGATCATGGCCGTGCAGCACACCACACTGCCTATCCACGGTGTCCAGTTCCATCCCGAATCCATCCTCACCGAGGGTGGACATCGGATGCTGGCGAACTGGCTCGCGTACTGCGGATGGGCGCGCGACGACACGCTGGTGCGCCGGCTGGAAAACGAAGTCCTCACGGCGGTTCGGCCACACATTCCGGCCCCGACGGGCCCGGCCGGGGCTACTGACCGAACTTCAGCGTGATGATGCCGTCGCGGTTCACTCCGGAACCGGCCGGCGGGTTCTGGTAGACGATCCTGTTGTGCTGGGAGCCGCCGGCGTCCACGTCCGCGCCTTTGTCCAGCACCCCGGTCCAGCCCAGCGCGCGTAACCGCGGCTCGGCATCGGTCCAGAACATGCCGGACAGATCGGGCATCACGAACTGGTTGCCCTTGGAAACCTGCAGTTCGATCACCGAATCGACCGGAACCATGGTGCCGGCCGGCGGGTTGGTGCCGATCACGTCGCCGGCCGGTTTGGGGCTATCCACCGACGCCTGGCTGAACTTGGTGAAGCCGTAGACGTTGAGATTGTTCTGCGCCATTTCGACGGTCTGGCCCGCGACATCGGGGATCTGCTTGGTCTCCGGTCCAGAGCCGACGATGATCGTGATGACGTTGGTGATCGCCGAGGTCTGATTGGCCGGTGGGTTGGTGCCGATCACCTTGCCCGCCAATTCCGGGGTCGACGGCGAATTGGCCTGCTTGAATTTGCCGAATCCCGCCGCGGTGAGCTTCTTGACAGCCTCGGCGTAGGTCAGTGACGAGACGTCGGGCAGCTCGCGCTGCTCGGGCCCGGTGGAGACGTTGATCGTGATCTCGTCGCCCGCGCCCACCGACGAGTTGGCGCCCGGGTCGGTGCCGATGACGTGGTCAGGCGGAATGGTCGAGTCCGGCTTCTGCAACGTCCGGGTCTTGAAGCCCTTGTTCTGCAGGGCGGCGATCGCGTCGGCCGACGCCTGCCCGCGCACGTCGGGCACCTGGATGTTGCGGGTGTTGCCGCCGAAGGTGTTGATGGCGATGAAGACGGCGACGGTCAGGACCGCCAAAATCGCGACCACGGCGACCCACCGGCCCACCGAACCGACGTTGCGATCGCGGCTACCGTCGTCATACGGCTGCCGGGGCAGCGGATCGGTGCGCGGGCCACTGAGGCTTCCGCCCGACGAAGACAACATCGAGCGCCGCTCGGCGCCAGTGAGCACCTTGGGCGCCTCGGGCGGCTCGCCGCTGTGCACCCGAATCAGGTCGGCGCGCATCTCCGCGGCAGTCTGGTAACGGTTCTCCGGGTTTTTGGCCAGCGCCTTGAGCACGACGGCGTCCAGATCGGCCGAGATGCCCTCGTGGCGTTCCGACGGCGGGATCGGGTCTTCCCGTACGTGCTGGTAGGCCACCGATACCGGCGAATCACCGGTGAATGGCGGCTCGCCGGTCAGAACCTCGTAGAGCACGCAGCCCAGCGAATAGACATCCGAGCGTGCGTCGACTGGGTCGCCGCGGGCCTGCTCCGGGGACAGATACTGGGCCGTCCCGATCACTGCCGCGGTTTGGGTGACGCTGTTGCCGCTGTCAGCGATCGCGCGTGCAATGCCGAAGTCCATCACCTTGACCGCGTTGGTGGTGCTGATCATGATGTTGGCCGGCTTGACGTCGCGGTGGATGATGCCGTTCTGGTGGCTGAAGTTCAGCGCCTGACAGGCGTCGGCGATTACCTCGATCGCGCGTTTTGGGGGCATCGGGCCCTCGGTGTGCACGATGTCGCGCAAGGTGACGCCGTTGACGTATTCCATGACGATGTAGGGCAATGGCCCGGCGGGCGTCTCGGCTTCACCGGTGTCGTAAACCGCCACGATCGCGGGGTGGTTCAAGGCCGCGGCGTTTTGTGCCTCACGCCGGAAGCGCAGATAGAAGCTCGGATCGCGGGCCAAGTCGGCACGCAGCACTTTGACCGCGACGTCGCGATGCAGTCGCTGGTCGCGGGCGAGGTGAACTTCGGACATGCCCCCGAAACCGAGGATGTCGCCCAGCTCATAGCGGTCGGACAGGTGCCGAGGGGTGGTCATCGCGTTATCTCGTATCGGGCCAGCGACGCGGGATGCTGCAGTGTCAGTGGGGCGTCGGCCGGGCTCAGCTTCTGACGTCCAGGAATACCCGCTTCTTCGCCATCCGTCCAATTGAACGCCGGGCCCTGTCCCGACGGCGTCTTTGTCGCCGGAGGACCACCGGTATCGGTGACCGTCGGCGGCTGTTGTTGTTGCGGGTTGTCGGCGCCGGAATTGATGACGATCAGCACGGCGATGATGATCGCCAGCGCACCCAGCACCCCGGCCGCCCACAGCAGAGCGCGCTGCCCCGACGAAAAGGTGCGTCGCGCTGGCGGCGGCCGCCGGCCCGTCGTCGCCGGGCGCGACCGGCGTTGCGGTGGCGTCCGGCTGGGCGTCGCGGCGACCCGAGCCGGGGTGGCCGAGGGGATGGCGGCCGGGGCGGCCCGGCCGGCCGGTGGGCTCTGGCTGGGCCTGGGCGGCCGGCGTCCGGCCCGCACCGCGGCTACCGCGTCGGCGAACGGTCCACCACTGCGATACCGCTGAGCGGGATTCTTGACCAGCGTGATCTCGATGAGCTCGCGCACGTTAGGTGGCAGGTCCGGCGGCAGCGGCGGCGGGGGCTCCTTGATGTGCTTCATCGCAACCGTCAAAGCACCGTCGCCGGTGAACGGCCGCTTGCCCGAAACCACTTCGTACCCAACGACTCCCAGCGAGTAGACGTCGCTGGCCGGGCTCGCGTCCTGGCCCAGCGCCTGCTCGGGTGCGATGTATTGCGCGGTGCCCATCACCATGCCGGTCTGGGTTACCGGTGCGGCGTCGACGGCCTTGGCGATCCCGAAGTCGGTGATCTTGACCTGGCCGGTGGGGGTGATCAGGATGTTGCCGGGTTTGACGTCGCGGTGCACCAGGCCGGCGGCGTGCGCAACTTGCAGCGCGCGGCCCGTCTGCTCGAGCATGTCCAGCGCGTGCCGCAATGACAGCCGGCCGGTGCGTTTGAGGACTGAGTTCAGCGGTTCACCGTTAACCAGCTCCATCACCAGGTAAGCGGTGCGGCCCTCGCCGTCCATCTGGCTTTCGCCGTAGTCGTGCACGCTGGCGATACCCGGGTGGTTGAGCATCGCGGTGGTACGCGCCTCCGCGCGGAATCGTTCGATGAACTCGGGGTCCGAGGAGAACTCGTTCTTGAGCACCTTGACGGCAACCCGCCGGCCCAGCCGGCTGTCCACAGCTTCCCAGACCTGGCCCATGCCGCCGGTGGCGATGAGCCGCTGCAGGCGGTACCTGCCCGACAGCGTCACTCCAACTCTCGGACTCATGCACCCCCCTGCAGTGCGGCTTCGATGACGGCCCGCCCGATCGGCGCGGCGAGCGCACCCCCGGTCGCGGAGAGGCGATCGCCCCCGTTCTCCACCAGCACCGCGACGGCAACCTTCGGGGCCTGCGCGGGCGCGAAGGCGATGTACCACGCATGCGGTGGGGTATGGCGGGGGTCGGTGCCGTGCTCTGCGGTACCAGTCTTGGATGCGATCTGCACGCCGGGGATGGCCCCTTTCTGCTGTGCGACTTTCTCGGCGCCGACCATCAGCTCTGTTAGCTTAGCGGCGACCTGCGGCGACACCGCGCGGCGCTGCTGATATGGAGCGGTGGTGCTGATGTTGGCCAAATCCGGTCCCTTGAGGCTATCGATCAGGTAAGGCCGCATCGCAATCCCGCCGTTGGCGATGGTCGCGGCTATCTCCGCGTTTTGCAGCGGAGTCAATGCGACGTCCTTCTGTCCGATACTGGACATACCCAATGCGGCGGCGTCCGGGATGCGTCCGACTGTCGATTCGGCGACCTGCAGCGGGATGGGGCTGGGTGAGGTGTCCATACCGAATGCCTGCGCCATGCTGCGCAGCGCGTCGGCTCCGGTGAGGATGCCGAGCTGGACGAACGCCGTATTGCACGATTTGGCGAAGGCTTCGCTCAGCGACACGGTCGGATTGGCCCCGCACGGCTTGCCGCCATAGTTTTCCAGCATGGCGGTGCTGTTGGGCAGCGGAATTGTTGCTGCCGCGGTCAGCTGCTCGGTGTCGTTGGCACCGGCCGCCAGGGCGGCCGCGGTGGTGATCACCTTGAAAGTGGAGCCGGGTGGGTAGGTCTCGGAGATGGCGCGGTTGATCAGCGGGTTGTCCGGGTTGTCGCGCAGTGCCTGCCAGGCTTGTGCCTGCACGTCAGGATTGTGGGACGCCAGCAGGTTGGGATCGTAGGACGGCGAGGACACCATCGCCAGGATCTTGCCGGTGGACGGCTCTAGCGCGACCACCGCGCCCTTGCAGGGCGGACCGCCGCAGCCCTGCTGCATCGCGTCCCAGCCGGCCTGCTGGATGCGGGGGACGATCGTGGTGTCGACATTGCCACCGCGTGGGTCGCGACCGGTGAAGAAGTCAGCCAGCCGGCGGCCGAACAGACGCTCATCGGACCCGTTCAGCACCGGATCCTCGGCCCGTTCCAGCCCAGCGCTGGAATAGCGCAGCGAATAGAAGCCTGTCACCGGGGCATACACCGCGGGGTTGGGATAAACCCGCAGAAAACGGTAATGACTGTCGGTGGCCATCGAATAGGCCAGCAGCTGACCGCCGGCGGTGATCTGCCCGCGCTGACGGGAGTACTCGTCGAGCAGGACCCGCTGATTGCGGGGGTCCGCACGTAGCCCGTCAGCCGTGAAGACCTGCGTATAAGTGGCGTTGAGCAGCAGCAACACGATCAACGCCATCACGGTCACCGAGATCCGGCGCAGCGAGGCGTTCATACCTTCTGGATCACCTCGGTGCCGGCCGCCGCGATCGGCGACGTATTTCGTGGTCGGGTGCGCAATGGGCGCCGGGCACTGTCGGAGATGCGGGCCAGGATGGCCAGCAGCACATAGTTGGCCAGCAGCGACGATCCGCCGTAGGACATCCAGGGTGTGGTCAGCCCGGTCAGCGGGATCAGCTGGGTGACGCCGCCGACCACGATGAACAGCTGAATGGCCAGCGTCGATGCCAGGCCGGCGGCCAGCAGCTTGCCGAAGCTGTCACGGCTCGCGATCGCGGTGCGCATCCCCCGCACGATGACGATCGTGTAGAGCATGAGAATTGCTGCCAGCCCCACCAATCCGAGTTCCTCGCCGAATGCGGCGATGATGAAATCCGTCGATGCCGCCGGCACGGTATCGGGCTGGCCGTTGCCCAGCCCGGTGCCGAAGATGCCGCCGGTGGCGAAGCTGAACAGCGATTGCACGCTTTGATAGCCGGCGCCGTCCGGGTCAGCGAACGGATCCAGCCAGGTCTGCACCCGCACCCGGACATGGGCGAATAGGTAGTACGCCACCACACTTCCCGCAGCGAACAACACCAAGCCGATGAGGACCCAGCTGAATCGCTGCGTGGCCAGGTAAACCACCACCAGAAACGATGCGTACAGCAATAGCGACGTACCGAGGTCCTTCTCGAAGACCATCACGCCCACCGAGATCACCCAGGCCGCCAGGACCGGCGCGAGGTCGCGGGGGCGGGGCAGCGTCATGCCCATCAGGTGCTTGCCGACGCTGGTGAACAGGCCGCGCTTGGTCACCAGCACGGCTGAGAAGAAGATCAGCAGCAGAATCTTGGAGAACTCGGCGGGCTGAATTGAGAAGCCGGGCAAGCGAATCCAGATCTTGGCGCCGTTCTGTTCGGACAGCGACCGCGGCAACAGCGCGGGGATGGCGAGGAACACCAGGCCGGTCAGGCCGCAGATGTAGCCGTACCGGGCGAGCTGGCGGTGGTCCTTGAGGAACGTCACCACCAGCGCGAAAGCGGCGACGCCGACCAGCGTCCACAACATCTGCTGGTTCGCGCTGGGATGACCGTGCCGGCCTACCTCGGTGTCGACCAGGTCGAGCCGGTGGATCATCACCAGGCCGAGCCCGTTGAGCAGGGCCACCACCGGCAGCAGCAGCGGATCGGTGTACGGAGCAAAACGTCTGATAGCCAGGTGCGCGAATCCGAACAGCGTCAAGAAGGCCAACCCGTAGCTGAACAGGTCCCAGTGCAAGCCGCGCTCCTGGTTGGCCTCAACGATCAGCAGCGCCGCAATGGTGATCACCGCCGCGAAGCACAACAGCAGCAACTCTGCGTTGCGCCGCGTCGGCAGCGGAGGTGTCACCGTTACCGGTGGCTGCAGCTGCGTGGTCATGCCGCCGCCCGGCAATCAATGCCCGGCTGCGGTGGGGGTGGGGGAAGCGCGGTGACTGTCGACGAACTAGTGGTGGGCGACGTCGTGGGTGACGTAGGCGAGGCCGGGGAGGTGGTGCTGGGGCTCGGGCCCGAAGCGGTTGGGGTTCCGCTGGAAGAGGGGGTTGGAGTAGTGGTGGACGCTGGCGAAGAGGACGGGCTGGGAGTCTGCGGGCCGGTGGTCGCCGGGGCGGTTGTTTCGGGCGGCGACGTGGCCCGCGGCGCCGGACAGGGCGGCAATAGAGAGTTGGCGGCCAATTCCCGCAACTGCCCAATGGCGTCATCCAGGGTGCCGGTCGGAAGCCCGGCCTGAACCTGTGCGCGTTCCGGCGGACGCAGATCCTCCAGCTTCATCAGGTGGCAGTCCAGGTGGCCTCCGGATTGGCCGTAGCTGACCTGCGACAGCTCGTTGCGTGCGTTGAGGCAGCCCAGCAGGTAGGGCTCGTGCAGCGACATGCCTAAGAGCGAACCCTGAATGCCGCGCATGATTGCGACCGTGCCGTTGTATTCGGCGACGTAGTAGTTGTTGCGGATGACCGTGCGCCCGATGAATAGTCCGGCGACCACGACGAGCACCACCAGGGCAACCACCAGCCCGATTCGCCGCCGCGACCACCGGGGCCGGCTGAACGTCTCGATCTGTGGCGGGACGCGTTTGGCGACTTCTTTGCGGGGGCTGATGGCCGAGGCCCGACCCGCAGCGGTGTTGGGCAGCGTCAGTTGGTCGTCGTCACCGGAGACCGCGCCGGCCAGGATCGGTTGCGTCTGGCCGTACTCGTAGTCGACGACGTCGGCGACCACCACGGTGACGTTGTCCGGGCCGCCACCGCGCAGCGCCAATTCGATCAGACGGTAAGCGCTTTCGGCCACGTCCGGAATCTGTAGCGCCTCGGCGATGGTCTCGTCGCTCACCGGGTCGGACAGCCCGTCGGAACACAACAGGTAGCGATCGCCGGCGCGCGCTTCGCGCATGGTCAGCGTGGGTTCGACTTCGTGGCCGGTCAGCGCCCGCATGATCAACGACCGCTGCGGATGGCTGTGCGCTTCTTCGGCGGTGATTCTGCCCTCGTCGACCAGGGTTTGGACGAAGGTGTCGTCCTTGGTGATCTGGGTGAGCTCGCCGTCGCGCATCAGGTAGCCGCGCGAGTCCCCGATGTGTACGAGGCCAAGCCGGTTGCCCGCGAACAGGATCGCGGTGAGCGTGGTCCCCATGCCCTCGAGATCGGGTTCCATCTCGACCTGAGCGGCGATGGCCGAATTGCCGGCGCGGACGGCGGCGTCGAGCTTGGCCAGCAGATCTCCGCCGGGCTCGTCGTCATCGAGATGGGCCAGGGCCGCGATCACCAACTGGGAGGCCACCTCGCCGGCGGCGTGACCGCCCATCCCGTCGGCGAGGGCCAACAGGCGCGCGCCGGCATAGACAGAGTCTTCGTTGTTCGCACGTACCAAGCCGCGGTCGCTGCGGGCGGCGTAGCGCAAAACTAGGGTCACGGGCGCCGCTCTCCCCCGCTAGCGGGGGATGCCCCCACCGCATCGCTGCGTCCCCCGCAAGCGGGTGGTACACCCACCGCATCGTCGCCAGCGCGGGTCACGGGCGCAACTCGATTGCTGTCTTGCCGATTCGAACCGGCGTGCCTATCGGAACTCGTACCGCAGTCGTCACCTTCGCCCTGTCAAGGTAAGTGCCGTTGGTCGATCCTAAGTCCTCGACGTACCATTCCGAGCCGCGCTGAGACAGCCTGGCGTGCCGCGTCGAGGCGTAATCGTCGGTCAATACCAACGTCGAGTCGTCAGCGCGTCCAATCAACACCGGCTGCCCGCTTAGCGTGATGCGGGCGCCGGTGAGCGCCCCTTCGGTTACCACCAGATAGCGCGCCACGTCGCGGCTCCGGCGCGACGGCAATAGCGTGCCGCGCAGAGCCAGCCCGCGGCGCACCATGACGGCCCCGGTCGGTGCGTAGATATCGGTACGCAAAATCCGTAGCACCGACCAGATGAAGATCCACAACAGCATTAGAAATCCGGCGCGCGTCAGCTGCAGTACCAACCCCTGCATCTGGCGTCCTTTCCGTCCTGGCGCTGTCCACCCCGCGCCCGTCACGAGCGAGCACATCAGCAAAGTCACGATACTTTGATGGTGATCGACGTGGCGTCAAGCCCGGCAGCTTTGAGCCCAGCGGGTTCAGTGAATCCGGACGATGATCTCGGAATGGCCCAAGCGGATCACATCGCCATCAGCCAATTGCCACTCCTGCACCGGCGCGTTATTGACCGTGGTGCCGTTGGTGGAATTCAAGTCCGATAGCAGCGCGACCTGCCCATCCCAGCGGATTTCGAGGTGACGGCGTGAGACGCCGGTGTCGGGCAACCGGAACTGCGCGTCCTGCCCGCGCCCGACGATGTTGGAGCCGTCGCGCAACTGATAGGTGCGACCGCTGCCGTCGTCGAGCTGGAGGGTGACCGAAAGTGCCGAGGACCCGTAGCCGCCCTGCCCGTAGCCGCCGTAGCCACCGCCCTGGCCGTACTCGGGCGCCGGCGGCTGACCGTAATCGGGTGCGGCCGACTGACCGTAGTCGTAGTCACTGCGGGCCGGCTCCGCATATCCGCCCTGCGGAGCGTATCCGCCGGGCGCCGCGGTTTCGGCGTATTGGGTGTAGTCGCCGCCCTGGCCGTAGTCCTGGCGACCGTATCCCCCGCCACCCTGCTGGTAGCCCTGGTCGTACCCGCCGCCCTGATCCGGGTAGGACGGCTGCGGCTCCGGAGCTGCCGGGGGCGCCGCATAGCTCTGTTCCTGGCGCGCCGGCTCGCGGCCGTAGTCGCCGTAACCGCCGCCGTAGCCGGGCTGGCCACCGCCTTGCGGGGCGCCCTGTGGAGATCCTTGTGGCGAGCCTTGGGGAGAGCCTTGGGGAGAGCCGTAGCCACCGCCTTGGCGGTAGCCCTGGTCATAACCCTGGTCGTAGCCTTGTCCGCCATACCCGGGCGGCGGCCCCGCGGGCGGTCGTTGTTCATACGACGGCTGGTAGCCACCCTGCTGGCCTGGGTCTTGGTAGCCGCGCTGGTCGGAGTAGCCACCTTGATCGGGGTAGCCGCCCCGTTGATCCTGGTAGCCGCCGTGTCCCGGGTCTTGGTAGCCGCGCTGGTCGGAGTAGCCGCCCTGGTCGGGGTAGCCGCCGCGCTGGTCGGAGTAGCCGCCTTGATCGGGGTAGCCGCCGCGCTGGTCTTGGTAGCCGCCCTGGTCGGGGTAGCCGCCCTGGTCCTGGTGTGGCGGTGGCGGCGGGTAACCCTGCTGCGGCGGGTAGCCGCCCTCCGGGGGGTACCCCGGTGCGCCTTGCGGGCCCGGGCCACCGCGCGGGTCCTCCTGGGGACGCGCGTAGCGCTCGTCGTAGTACTCGTCGGGTCGCCCCTGCCCCTGACCGCGGTAGCTCGGATTGTCAGTCATCGGTCGTACTCCTGGTTCTGCGCCATACGCATGATTTGATTGTGGCCGGGCGAAATCGGTGACTGTCGGGCGGGGCTCGACGTCGGGGTTAACCGCCCCGCGGGCGCGGAGCTGGCCAGTGTGTAGGTTCGGTGACTGCTCGAATCGGACGACCACCTCACCATACGTTTGCCACCCCTGTTCTTGGATATAGTCCGCCAGGTATCGAGCAAAAGCGCTCGACGTGAGATCCGGGTCAGCGCCCAACTTCTCGAAGTCGTGCACACTGAGGGTAATGATGTATTCGTTGGGCGCCAAAAGGCGATTTCCCTGCAGCGAGCGCACGCCGTCGGCCGCTTCGCGGCGCAACAGTGCTTCAACCTCCTGCGGCACGATCGACCCGCCGAACATCCGGGCAAACGCATCTCCTACGGTCGCCTCGAGTTTGCGCTCGATGCGCTGAACAAGCCCTTTCTGGCTACCCATTTTTCAGCGCTCGCCCCACTCGTCCTGGATTTCACCGGCGCAAGGCAAACGACTCGCCCGCGTGTCGTGTCAATAAGCATGCTATCGGGACACTGCGACGATGCGGCACCGTGAGAATCCTGAGAATCGGATCGAAACTGTTCAGAGACCTCTGCCCGGTGTGCTGCCGTGCTATGCCCGCCAGAGCGGCTGGGGCGCGCGGCCACTACAGTGGTATGGTCCTCCGGTTGTTCGGGCGAGTGGCGGAATGGCAGACGCGCTGGCTTCAGGTGCCAGTGTCCTTCGGGACGTGGGGGTTCAAGTCCCCCTTCGCCCACCATTGTGATGACGCGAGACATCGAGGACAGATCTCGCGTCATAGTGAACACCTTCAGTTGTTGGCTGGGGGTGTTTTCTGTTTTTGGGGTTGGTAGTTGCGGGTGGTGTCGAGGGTGAGTTCGCGGATGAGGTGGCCGTTGGTGGTGGCGATGATGCGGATGTTGAGGTCGGCGATGAGCATGAGGACCGCGGTGTTGGCCCAGCGGTGGCCGATGCCGATGTGGTGGAGGCGTCCGGCGTGGCGCAGGGTGATCTTGCCGTAGTTGTCGACGTGGTCGGTGCGGACTCGCCAGTGGATGCCGGCGGGGGTGTTGGCGGGTCCGGCGGGGGGTCGGGCGCGGTAGGCGTGTTGGGGGGTGTGGCGGTGGCAGGAGCGGTGTGGCCGGGTGGTGTTGTAGTAGTGGGTGAAGGTGTCTAGCTGGGCTTGGAGGTCGGCGAGGCTGGTCGCTGGGGGTTGGCGGGTGAGCCATTTTTTGAGGGTTTGGTGGAAGCGTTCGATGCTCCTATGTTTGTCAAGCTGCGGTCGATTGGATGTTGGTGCCGGGTGAGTTGTTTTGTGGTCGTGGGAGGTTGGCGTAGAACCCTCGGGCGATGTAGCGCTTGCGGCAGGGGATGATTTCTCTTTTGCTGAGTCCTTCGTTGGTCCGTCGTTCGACGTAAGCGCGGGTCGGCTCGTGATGGCGCAGTCGCACGATGGCGACGATGTAGAGCGCGCTGTTGGCTTGGCGGTCGCCGCTGCGGCAGAGGCGGTGGCGGCCGGTAGTTCGTCCGCTGCTGGCGGGTTGAGGGGCCACGCCGCAAAGTTCCGCGAAGGCCTTTTCGTTACGGATGCGTTCGGGGTTGTCCCCAGCGGTGACGAGGAACTGGCCGGCCAGCTCTGTACCGACGCCGAAGAGTTTGACGAGCTCAGGTGCGGTGGCGTGGACGACGGTCTCGATCTGTTGGTTGTGTTTGTGTGTATCAACGGCGCCGATGACAGTCTCGGCTTCAGTTGGGATCATGGAATTCGCTCCTCCGTTAGGGCCAATCTGACGGGTGGGCGAACCGGCCGGGCGGAGCGACAGGTCTGTGACGGGGCTTCTAGTCCAAGCTCCTATCAGGTCAGATCCGTCTGGCCGGTGCGCGCCGAGGCACTGCACCAGCCCGGTCGACAAATCGAACGCAGGACACCGTGGTCATACCTTGGCCGGGGTCAGACCCGGGCCGGTGCAGCGCCAGGTCCAAGTCTTCACAGACTTTCCCGCAGGTCTGTGGGTGGTAGGGCCGGGAGTTCTTGAAGACGATGCCGAGGGTGGCTAGTTCTGTTTGTAGGGCGGTGCGGCCGCCGGGGCCGGTGGCGTGGCGGGCGGTGAAGACCATGCCAGTGTCGGTGAGTACGGAGGCGGGTAGGCCGTGGGCGGCGAAGGCGTCGCGGAAGCAGTCGCGCACGGCCATGGCGGTGAACACGGGTCGGGCGGTGCAGGTGAGGGCTTTGCGGGAGTGGTCGTCGATGATGTCGAGGATCTCGATGGGGGTCCCGGGGGTGGTTGTGGTGTCGGGACTGGCCAGGTGCCAGTGGGTGATGTCGGCTTGCCAGCATTCGTTGGGTTGTTCGGCCTGGAAGCGGATGTAGCTGGGCTGTCCTCTATGTCGGGAGACACCTGTCCTCTATGTCAATGAATCACATACCCCTTCGCCCACCATCTTCATGAGTTACCGAAAACCCCGGCCATCGGGCCGGGGTTTTCTGCTGCTTGCGCCGAGATTGCCGCGATGGTTGTGGGTGGACCCTCGATCACGACCCCCACGGCAATCTCGGCGACGGCTCATACCTGAGGTCGATCCTCTATATGCGAAGCGTCGCTGCATATGGCGTACTACGCTGCCTTTACCCGAGAGCGGAAATGGCCGCGCGACCTTTCTTGCACGACGCGACGATTGGGAGGATGTCACATAGCTGGTCGAATTGCTGATGCGCCAGGCAATGGCGCAAGCGGTCTTGGAAGTCACGCTGACCTGAGATCGCTGCCCCAGTCGGCAGTGATTCGTCCCCCGCGGTCATGAGCGAAGGCTCGGTCCTCTCACCCACGCCGTATGTCTTCAGCGGCAAGACGCAGACGACGCACGGCATGGTGCTGGGCAGGTTCCTGCCGCCCCATGCCGGACACGTATACCTTTGCGAGTTCGCGCGTCGCTGGGTAGACGATCTGACGATCATCATCTCGGTACAGGCCGGCGACCCGTTTTCGGGCACTCAACGCCTGGCCTGGATGCAGGAGTTGTTCCCCTTCGATCGCGTGGTCTATCTCGCCAGCGAGAACCCACAACAACCGTCGCCGCACCCGCCCTCCTGGGACGTGTGGAAGGTATGGCTGGAGGAAGTGCTGCCAAGGCGACCCGACTTCGTCTTCGCGTCCGAGCCCTACGGCGCCGAGTTCGCCAAAATCTTCGGGGCGCGCTTCGTTTCGGTCGATCAGCCTCGCTCCATCGTTCCGGTCAGCGGCACCTGCATCCGCGCCGACCCGTTCGCCAACTGGCAGCACATCCCTCGCTGTGTGCGGCCCGCCTTCGTGAAGCGGGTCAGCGTCCTAGGACCCGAATCCACCGGAAAGAGTGCCCTCGCACGGGCGCTCGCCGAAAAGCTCGGCACGAAGTGGGTTCCGGAGTGGGCGAGGGTACGGGAAGCCCTGGCCGCCGATGCTCCGGCGGGACTGGACTGGGCCGAAATCGTTCGCGGACAAATCGCTTCGGAGGAAGCCCTGGCTCGCGACGCCGATCGCGTGCTCATCTGTGACACCGATCCGCTGGCGACCGCGATGCGGGTCGAGTTGCTGCTGGGCAGCTGCCCCCAGGAGCTTCGCGAAATAGCCAGGCGCCCTTACGATCTCACCCTCCTCACCGCGCCGGACACCGATGCCGGCGACTTCTTCGAGCATTGCGAGCGCGCACTTCGCGCAGCGGGCCGACGCTTCGTGGTGGTCAGCGGCAGCACGGAAGAACGGATTGCGACGGCTTTGCACGCTGTCGAAAAGCTGGCGACTTCCGGGCAGCCATGCCGACCGTGAACCAAGACCAAGCCAGCTATCCCGACAAGATTGACGCCAGGCTGTGGCGGATAGCCGGAGTGTGCGTCCTGGGCTCCTTCATGAACCTGCTGGACACCACTGTGGTCACCGTCGCGCAACGCACCTGGGTGGCCACCTTCGGCTCGAGCCAAGCAGTCGTCGGCTGGACCATCACGGGTTACACGCTGGCCCTGGCCGCTGTTATCCCGTTATCGGGCTGGGCAGCCGACCGCTTCGGCACCAAACGAATCTTTCTCGGCTCAGTTCTCGCCTTCACCCTGGGCTCGCTGCTGTGCGCGGTAGCGCCGAACATCACCCTGCTGATCGCGGCCCGAGTGGTGCAGGGCATCGGCGGGGGTCTGCTCACCACGCTCACCCTCACCATCGTGAACCGTGAGGCAGGCCCAAAACGGGTCGGCCGGGTGATGGCCGTGTTGGGGATCCCGGTCGTGCTCGCCCCGGCCTTCGGTCCCGTCGTGGGCGGCTGGCTCATCGACAGCTACAGCTGGCAATGGATTTTCTGGGTAAATCTGCCGGTCGGTGTCGCCGCAATCGGCCTTGCCGCGATGGTGTTGCCGAGCGATGACCCGGCACCGCAGGAGACCTTCGACGTCATCGGAATGCTGCTGCTGTCGCCGGGCCTGCCGGCCCTGCTGTACGGGATGTCAGAAATCCCCAGCCGCGGCACCATGGCTGACCGTCATGTGTGGATACCGGTAGCCACCGGCACGGCGTTGATCGTCGGGTTCGTGTTCCATGCCCTTTACCGCACCGACAAGCCGCTCATCGATCTGCGTCTGTTGACCAACCGGGCGTTCACACTCACCAACGCCGCGATGTTTTTCTACATCGTCTCGACTTTCGGTGCCTCGGTGCTGTGGCCCAGCTACTTTCAACAGCTGCTCAACTACACGCCCCTGCAGGCGGGAATGGGCGTGGTTCCCCGAGGGATCGGCGCCGCGGTGACGATGCCGCTGGCTGGAATGTTGATGGACAGACGCGGTGCGCGCGGAATTTTGTTCATCGGCGTCACGCTCATCGTCGCGGGCATGGGCGTCTTCGCATATGGCGTAGTCGGCCGGCAAGAGGCCCTGCCGGCTCTGTTGACCGGTCTGACGATGGTCGGGCTGGGTATGGGCGCCACCAGGATGCCGCTGGTCGCGGTAGCAATGCAGACGCTGGCGCCGCATCAGATGGCGAGAGGTTCGACGCTAATCAAGGTCAACCAGCAGGTGGCCGCCGCGGTGGGGACGGCGCTGATGTCGGTGATTTTGACCAGCCAGCTCAACCGCGAAAGCGCTGCCGGCGCGAACCCGGCCGACCTCTCGCACGCTTACGGCGTGGCGTTTGTGACCGCGATCGTGCTCGCGGGGTTGACCTTCATACCGCTGGCCTTCATGTACAAGCGGCCGGAAGCCACCACCCCACGGCACACCGAGCAGCGCAGCGGGCAGTCATCCACTGGTGTGCGCTAAGCCCAGCCGCCGTGGCGCCTTTAGCGTGCCGGCTGAACAGCGCGCCGTTATCCTCATCGTCGACAAACGAAGGAGCCACAGAGTTGGACATCGATCCCGCCGCCACCGCGTGGCTACTGGCCAGCACCGCCCTCGTGCTGCTGATGACGCCCGGGCTGGCAATCTTCTACGGCGGCATGGTGCGAACCACCGGCGTGCTCAACATGATCATGATGAGCTTCATCTCCATACCGCTGGTCACCGTGGCGTGGCTGCTGGTCGGCTACACGCTGGCGTTCTCCGACGGCGGCGCGGGCGGTTTCGTCGGCGGATTGGCCCACGTCGGCATGCGGGGGATCGGCCCGGAGACCGCGCACGGAACGGTGCCCGAGCTGCTCTACGCCACCTTTCAGCTGACCTTCGCGATCATCACCGCTGCCCTGATCAGTGGTGCGATCGCGGACCGTGCCAAGTTCGCGGCCTGGATCGTGTTCGTGCCGATCTGGGCCGTGGCGGTGTATTCCGTTGTGGCGCACTGGGTATGGGCCCCGACCGGCTGGCTGTCGAAGATGGGTGTGCTCGACTACGCGGGCGGACTGGTCGTCGAAATCGTCTCGGGCTCCTCGGCGCTGGCTTTGGCAGTGGTCCTGGGCCCGCGTATCGGTTTCAAGACCGAGGCCATGCGACCGCACAACCTGCCGTTCGTCTTGCTCGGGGTGGGCCTGTTGTGGTTCGGCTGGTTCGGGTTCAACGCCGGTTCGGCGATGGCCGCGAACGGATTGGCGTCGGCGATCTTCCTCAATACCCTGGTCGCGGGATGCCTGGGCATGCTGGGCTGGCTTTCGGTGGAACAGTTCCGCGACGGCAAACCCACCACCTTTGGGGCCGCCTCGGGAGTGGTCGCCGGCCTGGTGGCGATCACGCCATCGTGCGGCGAGGTGAACACCCTCGGCGCCGCGGTCGTCGGACTGGCGGCGGGAATCGTCTGCTCATTCGCGATCCTGGTGAAGTTCAAGTTGAACTACGACGACTCGCTGGACGTCGTGGGCGTGCACTTCGTCGGCGGTGTGGTCGGCGTGCTGTTGATCGGACTGTTCGCCACAGCGGTGATGACGCACGGGCCGAGGGGACTGTTGTACGGCGGCGGATTGGGCCAACTCGGCAAGCAGTCCCTGGCGATGGCGGTAGTGGGCCTGTACGCATTCGCGGTGACCTACGTGCTGGCCATGCTGATTCAGCGTTTCATGGGTTTCCGGGTCAGCCGCGAGGACGAGATCAGCGGCGTCGATCTGACCCAGCACGCCGAAACCGCGTATGCCGAGGGCGTCGAGGGGCATCAAGTGCTGCGCCGCCCCATACTCGGTGAGCGCGACGCAGCTCGCCCGCGCTCAGATATCGACGAAGACCTCTGAGTGCCGTGAGCGCGCCGCGCAGCGGCTGGAATGGTTTCCATCACCCACCAAGGCGGCTAGTCTGGCCCTGTTAGGCAAGGCGACCCTAAGCAGCTGAGGCTGCCCACCGGTGTCGCATGGGGAGGGATCCAGCCGATGACGTCTGTCGACGCGCTGCTTGTGCGGGGACTTATATGACGGCCCCGATCTGGATGGCGTTACCGCCGGAGGTGCATTCCGCGCTGCTCTCCAGTGGTCCGGGGCCAGAGTCGTTGCTGGCCGCTGCGGCGGCATGGCAGTCGATGAGCGCCGAGTACGCAGCGGCGGCGGCCGAACTGCTCACGTTGCTGGGCGCCGTGCAGGCCGGTTCGTGGCAGGGGCCAAGCGCCGAGCAGTATGTCGCTGCACACGCGCCCTACCTCGTCTGGCTTGCACAAGCGCAGGGCAAGAGCGACGCCGCCGCGGCCCAGCACGACGCTGCTGCGGTGGCCTACACGACGGCGCTGGCGATGATGCCGACGCTGGCCGAGTTGGCGGCCAACCACGTCGTCCACGGCGTGCTGATCGCGACCAACTTCTTCGGAATCAACACGATCCCGATCGCGCTCAATGAGGCCGACTACGTTCGCATGTGGGTGCAGGCGGCCACCACGATGAACACGTATCAGGCTATGTCTGCCGCCGCACTGGGCGGGGTTCCGCCGACGACGCCGGCCCCGATGGTGTTTAAATCCGATGTCGGCGAGGCGGCCGGAAGCAGTCAACTCACCGCCGCGGCACCTGCAGCCGGTTCGGGCGGTCAGTTGAATTTGGCGGACATCATCAGCCAGTTGTTGCAGGGATACCTCAACTATGTGCAGCAGATATTCGCGCCGATCGTCAATTTTCTGCAGGATCCGCTGGGCAACAGCGTGCAGCTGATTACCGACTTCCTGACCAATCCGGCTCAGGCGCTGGTGGTCTGGGGGCCCTTCTTGTTCGCCGTCGCCTACCAGGTCGTCACCTGGATCGCCGCCTCGGTCACCTACCCCCAGCTGCTGCTGGACCCGTTGTTGGGAATGACGCTCGCCGTGGTGATCGGAGTGGGTCAGCAACTGCTGGAGCAAGTCCCGGTTGCCGTCGCGGCGGCCGGTGACGGCGCCGCTGTGTTTGCGACGGGAGCTAGCCATACGTCGGCGTTACCGGTTGCCGGACTTGCCCCGACGGTGACCGGCACCAGTGCCGCGCCGACGGCCTCGGCTGCGGGTAGCACGGGAACGGCGTCGACGTCGGCAGCGCCGGCAGCACCGGCCGCGACGGTGCCCTACGCCGTTGCCGGTTTGGATCCCGGCGAGGGCTTTACCCCCACAGTCGGCGGCCGCACCGGTGCCAAGGCGCCGGCGGTAGGCGTTCCCGCGGCGGCTGCCGGAGTTTCGGCGCGGGACAAACGGCGTGCGCGTCGCCGGCGGAAGGACACCATGCCCGAGCACCAGTACGCCGACGAATTCATGGACTACCCCGGCGCCCGGCCGGTCGAGGACCCACTCGTCACGTCATCAACCCATGGAGCTGGGCCGATGGGCTTCGGCGGGACCGCCGCCAAGGGCGACTCCGACGCGGCCGGACTGCTCGCCGTGCCCACCGGCTCTTTCGGCGGCCCACCCACCAGCCCGGTGTTGCCAGGTACCTGGGACGCCGACGGGAGTGCGCGGGACTAGTGCGGCTGAGTCTGCGCCCAGCCGCGGATCTCGGCGGTAACGGGGTCGGTGATGTCGTTGAATTCCGGATGCTTCTTGAGCACCGTGTCGACCATCGAGCACACCGGGACTATGCGCTTTCCATCCTTTCGGGTGGCATCGAGCGCCTCTTTGAGCAGAATGCTCGCCAGCCCGCGTCCGCCGAAGGCCGGATCGACCTCAGTGTGGTAGAAAACGCGCTGGTCGCCGCGGTCTGCGTAATCGGCCAGACCTACCGTTTTGCCGTCGACGGACACGGTGAACTTCTGGTGTTCGGCGCTGACGGTGGCTTCCGCACCGGTCTTGTCGGCTGTCATAGGGACTCCTTCCGGTTCGATGGCGGCGGCACCTTTCGAGGCCGCAGCCGCGTGGTGGGCAGTGGCGGGGCGGGTAGTCGGGCGACCGAACCCTGATATCCCCGAACGGCGCCGAAGCGGTCCTCGGAACCGCCCTCGGCGTCCTGCCACTGCTGGCGGTAGTTGACGATGTCGTCGTGGTTGCGCCCCACGAAGTTCCACCACATCACCAGCTCCTCGGCGAAAGGGGCGCCGCCCAAGAGCAGCGCCCGCGCGGGGCGGCCTCCGACGTTGTGCAGATGCAGGGTGTGGTGGCCAGGAGCCTGGTAACCAAGGCAGCCGACCGTCAGCGCAATCCCACCCATCTCAACGTCACCGACATCGCACAGCACCCCGTGTTCGAACGTCGGGTCGATGTCGATATCCAGCCTAGCGTTCGCACCCAGATCGACCTGGGCACCGAGCAGTGGGCTGAATGTGTGGACCGGCGATCGGCTTCCGGCCAGGTCGCCAAGGAATATCCGGGCCTGCCCACCAGCCAGCACAACCGGTTCAGGCGCGTAGTGCGCGAAGTCGCGTCCAGTGTTGCGGGCGGTGTCGGGCAGGGCCACCCACAACTGCACCCCGTGCAGGACGGAGTTCGGGTCTGACTCGATCGAGACCTCGGAGTGGCAGATACCCGCGCCCGCGGTCATCAGATTCAGTTCACCGGGCCGCACTATCGCGTGCACCCCCGCGCTATCGCGGTGTTCTACTTCCCCGCGGAACAACCAGCTGACCGTCTGCAACCCGGTGTGCGGATGCGGCGCGACGTCCATCCGTGCTGACACCGGACCGTAGTGGTCGATAAAACACCAGGCACCGATCAGCGAGCGTTTCCGCTGGGGAAGGGTGCGTTGCACCCGAAGCGCTCTGGGTCCGCCCAGCGGAACTTCGCGTGGTTGCAGCACCTCGATGCCCGCAGTGCCAGCGGCACTGCATGCCACTTCGACCGGTGCGGCTTCGAGGTTGCTCATCATCGCCCCTTCGTCAGCGCCGACGTGTCGTCGTGGCTCGGTTCAGCGCCGTTACCGCGACCCTACCCGGGGCCGCCCAACCGGCGCTCGCGCCGGGAACTGCGAAAAGGCCCTGAATTGCGTCGATGTAATTCGCTCGGCGGTGTGGCGGCAGTGCCGAATCGCCCCGGTTATTGTGCGCGGATCAACGAAATCGCTCTCCCGTGGGAAACTGCTGCGCTACTCTTCACCCATAAAGCGCGTTGTTGCTCGCAATGATGGAATGTTGAGAAATCTTATTGATCTTTATAAAAGGTCCATTTGGAAACTCAATGCCTGCGCAACGGCGATTTTTGGGGAAAGTCAAGGACCAGGCAATACAGCCACGGTGCCGTTTGAAGGGAATTGGCAGTGATTGAGCGACCTCACGCCGCGCCCGAACTTCACCCTGGGACGGGCGCCGGCCCAGTTTTGGGTGGTTGGCGCCCGGGTACCGCGCCGGCCGCATTCGCGCCACCCGACATTGCCCAACTCCTCGAGTACGTGCGGCATCCGGTGCATGTTGTCCGCGACAATCCGACCGGGCAGTTCGGCTTGGCTATGGGTGGTGAGCTGGTAGCGGCCGAGGCCTCGGATGTGTCTTTACTGGGGACACTGCCGCCGATATATCCCGAATGGTTGGGCGATCGAGCGTTCTGTGAAACGCACGGCGTTCGTTTTCCCTATGTCAGCGGCGCCATGTCGCACGGTATCGCGACACCGGAACTGGTGGCGGCCATGGCAACGGCGGGCATGCTCGGCTTTTTCGGTGCGGGGGGCCTCTCCTATGCCCGAGTAGAGCGCGGGCTGGCCGATATCGAGGCCCGGCTGGCGGGCACTAAGGGTCGGGCGTGGGGCGCGAATCTAATCCACACACCCAACGAGGTGGCGCTAGAGGCGAGCCTTGCCGAGCTGTTCATCGCGCGTGGCGTCCGCATCGTCGAGGCGTCGGCATTCATGAAGCTCACACCCGCGGTCGTGCACTACGCGTTGTCCGGTCTGTCGACCGACCCGGCCGGCAACATCGTGCGCAAGCACCACGTCATGGCCAAGGTCTCGCGCCCCGAGATCGCCCGCATGTTCATGGAACCCGCGCCATCGGAGTTGGTTTCGGCACTCGCGTCCGCAGGCAAGCTGACCGCGCGCGAAGCAGAGCTATCGCGGCATGTGGCGGTGGCAGAAGACATCACCGTCGAGGCCGATAGCGGCGGGCATACCGATAACCGCCCGTTACCTGCACTTTTCTCCGAAATTGCGCTGCTGCACGCCAAGCTGGCACAGCAACACCAGCTGCGCCGCCGCGTTCGTGTCGGCGTTGGTGGCGGTCTGAGTACGCCGCGATCGATCGCCAGTGCGTTCGCGATCGGGGCCGCATATGTGCTGACCGGTTCGATCAACCAATCCTGCGTCGAGTCGGGGCTGTCCGCGCGGGCGCGCACGATGCTCGCCTCCGCCGGAGTTGCCGACGTGATGATGGCGCCCGCCTCCGACATGTTCGAGTTGGGCGTGAACCTGCAGGTGCTCAAGCGCGGCACCATGTTCGGTCCTCGCGCCAGGAAGCTCTACGAGTGGTATGCCGGCAATCCGAGCTTGGCCGCGGTGGTAAGCAAGCACGGCGCAGAATTGGAGAAGATTCTCGGGACGAGTGTCGACGACGTGTGGGCGCAAACGCAGCAATATTGGGCGCAGCGCGACCCCGCGGTGCTTGAACTGGCGGGGCGAGACCCGAAATATCAGTTGGCGCTGGTATTCCGTTGGTACCTGGGTAATGCAACACGATGGGCGATCGAGGGGGAACCCGGCCGGGAGCTCGATTACCAGATTTGGTGCGGCCCGGCCATTGGTGCATTCAACAGCTGGGTGGCGGGCAGCTATTTAGAGCAGTGGGAACATCGCACGGTAGAGCAAGTGGCGCTCAACCTGCTCGAAGGTGCCGCCCGTATTAGCCGGGCCCAACAAGTCAGGGCTTGCGGGGTTCCGGTGCCGGCGACAGCATTCTGTTACATTCCACGCCCTTTGTCGCTGTGAACGAAATAATCCCGGTTCAGCGATCCACATTCCGAACGTTGCAGCTTGCGCAAACGACCCTTGCAGTCAACGTAAACATTTCTGCGCGCAATTTCCGGTCGACACCGTGCATCGAGATCAGCTTGTTGCACATACGTCTAGTGTGCACGCCGCAGCGCTGATAGGATCCGGACCGGCGCTCGAAACTGTCACGAATTTGTGGAGTTAAACGCCAGGGTTTATTCGCTTTGATTGGCTGGCGCGTTTACATCTATGTAATTCGCGTGACAAATGCAAAGGTGAAATGCGGTGCCCAAACATCCCCCAGTCGCTGTAGTAGGTGTGAGCGCACTGTTTCCCGGGTCTGCAGAGGCCGAGCGGTTTTGGCGCAACATCACCGATGGCGTCGACCTGTTCTCCGACGTACCTGCTTCGCACTGGCGTATCGACGACTATTACGACCCGGCGCCGAGCACACCGGACAAGATGTATGCCCGCCGGGGTGGCTTCTTGCCCGATGTCGAGTTTCCGCCGATGGAATTCGGAATCCCGCCCAACGTCGTTTCGGCTACCGACACGGCCCAGCTGCTTGCGCTAAGAGCCGCCCAGCAAGTGCTGGAGGACGCTACCGGTACGGACTTCTCTCACATCGATCGCGATCGCGTCAGCGTGATACTCGGTGCGGCCGGCGCAACTGAACTGTTCGCTCACATGAGTGGTCGTCTCCAGCTTCCGGTCTGGGAGCGAACGCTGCGCGCCGCCGGGGTGTCCGAACGGGAGATCAGCGTATTCAGTGAGCGCATCGCGGCCGGCTATGCAGAGTGGCAGGAGAACACCTTCCCCGGGCTTTTGGGCAACGTCATCGCCGGACGAATCGCCAACCGTTTCGACCTCGGCGGTACGAACTGCGTCATCGATGCGGCATGCGCCAGCTCGCTCGCCGCGCTCGAGGTCGGGCTCCATGAGCTCTACCTCGGCGAGTCCGATCTGGTGATCACCGGCGGCGTCGATGCCTTCAACGACATCGCCATGTTCATGTGCTTTGCGAAGGTCACCGCCTTGTCCCCGACCGGTGACTGCCGTCCGTTCTCCGACAAAGCAGACGGCACCATGCTGGGCGAGGGGCTTGCGATGTTCGCGCTCAAACGGCTCGATGATGCCGAGCGCGATGGTGACCGGATCTATGCGGTGATCCGCGGCATCGGGGCCTCCTCTGACGGGCGGGCTAAGAGTATCTACGCGCCCAGTCCGGCTGGACAGGCCAAAGCTCTGCGCCGCGCCTATGCCGCTGCGGGCTATGGTCCCGACACGGTCGGCCTCGTGGAGGCCCACGGCACGGGCACCAAAGCCGGCGATGCAGCCGAATTCGCCGCGCTGCGAGAGGTTTTCGAGGCCTCTGGACGGGACGATCGCCAGTGGTGTGCAATCGGTTCAGTGAAGTCCCAGGTCGGTCACACCAAGGGGGCGGCGGGCGCGTGCGGGTTGTTCAAGACGGTGATGGCACTACACCACAAGGCGTTGCCGCCCACCATCAAGGTGGATCGTCCTAACCCCAGTCTCGAAATCGAGAACACACCGTTCTACCTTTCCACGCGCACCAAGCCGTGGGTTGCCGATGAAGGCGTTCCCCGGCGCGCGGCGGTCAGCTCGTTCGGGTTCGGCGGCACCAATTTCCACGTCGCCGTCGAGGAGTACACCGGTCCCGGCAAACGTGCTTGGCGATACCGGTCGTGGGATCCCGAACTGGTCGTGCTGGGCGCATCTTCTGCCGAGGCGCTGTCCGGCCAAGCCGCCGAGCTGGCCGCATCCTTGGTCGACACCCCAGACATGCTCAGCTACCTGGCGCGCAGCACCCAGACCGCGTACGACGCGACGCACCCACACCGGCTGGCCATCGTCGCCGACGGTGTCTCCAACTTGCGTGCGGTATTGACCGAAGTGGCCGAGAAGCTTCGAACCATCGGAGCCACAACGTCTTTCGCTTCACCCAAGGGCTACTACTATTCGGCGCAGCGCTCGGGTCCTGTTGCACTGTTGTTCCCGGGTCAGGGCAGCCAGTACCTCGGCATGGGTGCCGACCTGCCGCAGCTCTACGAGCCGGCCCTATCGCCGTGGGAACTCGCTCGCGGCAACTTGTTGGACGCCGATCGTGACTTACACAAGGTGGTCTGGCCCAAGACGGCATTCGCCGACAAAGAGTGGGCCCAGCAGGCGGCCGAGCTGACCAAGACAGAGTGGGCGCAACCGGCCATCGGCGCCCACAGTCTGAGTCTGCTGGCGGTCATCCGTGCCCTGGGGATTACGCCCATTTCGGTAGGCGGCCACAGCTTCGGCGAAGTCAGTGCCCTATGTGCCGCAGGGGTTTTCAGCCAGGAGGTGGCCCTTCGAATCGCGCACCGGCGCGGCCTGTTGATGGCCGACGCGGCCAGCGGCACCGATGGCGCGATGTGTGCGGTAACGGCACCTATCTCCCAGGTGCGCAGGCAGATCGCGGAGTGGGGGCTGGCCGTAGAAGTCGCAAACCACAACAGCCCCAGCCAGGTCGTGCTGTCCGGCAGGGCAGCAACGATCGGTGATGCCGTGCAGCGATTCAGTGCGGCCGGTGTCAATGTGCGGCGCCTCGACGTTGCAACGGCATTCCATTCCGAGATCGTCAGCGCGGCCGCAGTCCCGTTCGCCGCGTCGCTCACCGACACCCAGTTCGCCATGCCGGAGGTACCCGTCTACGCCAACGCGACGGCGCAGCCCTACACAGGTGATGCCGCGGCCATGCGGGCCACTCTTGCCGACCAGATCACTAAACCTGTGCGATTCGCCGAGCAGATTGAGGCGATGTGGCGTGCCGGTGCGCGGACCTTCGTCGAAGTCGGGCCCGGCAGCGTGCTGACGAACCTGGTCGGCAAGTGCCTCGAGGACAAGGACCACTGCGCGGTGTCCTTGGATACGAAGGGCCGAAACGGAATTCGATCGCTGTGGTTGGGGCTAGCCCAGCTGGTGGCGGCCGGCATCCCCATGAGTTTCGAACCGCTCTGGGCCGACTATCGCCCGGGCGATGATCCGCGTAGTCGGCATAAACCGAAGCTGGTTTTGGCCATCAACGGTGCCAACTACGGCAAGCCGGAAATAGCCGACGAGCCGGTGCCCCGGCCAGTCGCGGTCGAGACAGCCGCCAACCACGGCGGCTACACCAACGGACACACTGCGAAATCGGATCTCAAATTGACGCTATCTGAAACCATCACCCCCGCGGCCCCGGTGAACGGGACGCCAACCGTCCAGTCTCCGCCAACGACCGGGAATGGATCGACTGCCACAGCAGCGGTACCACCCATTGTGCGCGATGGCGACGCGGCCCCATTGGCTCCCTCAGGGGCACCCTCGGTGGCCCGCGATCTGAATGCCGATGTGCTGACGGAGATGTTCGCCGCGGTCGAAACGTTGAAACAAACCGTTGATCAGCTGCAGGGCCTTCTGCACAGCCTGGTGCCAAAACCGGCGGTGGTTTCATCGCCGGCGAGTGTTGCGGCCGCGCCACCGCCTTCGCCGCCACCATCACCGCCGCGGCCGACGGCTGCGCCACCTGGTGTGGATCTGGTTGCCCAGATGCTGGAGGTGGTTGCCGATAAGACGGGTTATCCCG
>NZ_LQPW01000138.1 GCF_002116635.1 Mycobacterium szulgai
ACGGAGATGTTGCCGCCGTTGTCATCGGCGGCAACATCTCCGTTTCCGCCGTTCGCCCCCGCTCCGCCGTTGCCGTAGAACAGCCCGCCGCGACCGCCGTTACCGCCGTGCCCGCCGTAACCGCCGCTGGGGCCGGAAGTGTCGGCCGAGCCGCCGGCCCCCCCGGCCCCGCCGGAGCCGAACAATGTGGCGCTGCCGCCGTCGCCGCCGACGCCGCCGAGGCCGGCGAGCTTGCCGACGCCGCCATTGCCGGCTGCCCCGCCCGCACCTCCGTCGCCATACAGCAACCCGCCGTGACTCCCGAGACCGCCGTTCCCGCCGATCCCGCCAATTTCGCCGGAACCGGCCGTACCGCCGGCTCCGCCGGCCCCGCCGGTTCCGAATAGCTGCGCGGCACCCCCGTTCCCGCCGTTGCCGCCCTGGCCGCCGAGCCCGAAGGTGGCGGTGGCCGGGCCGCCGGCGCCGCCCGCGCCACCGAGCCCGCCGTTTCCGTACAGCAGCCCGCCGGCCCCACCGATTCCGCCTCCGCCACCGCGCCCGCCTTCACCGTTGGAGCCGTCTTCGACCCCGCCTATCCCGCCGCCTCCGCCGGTCCCGCCCGCGCCCCAGAGCCCGGCGGCCCCGCCCGTGCCTCCTGCTCCGCCGGTTCCGCCGAAGCCGGCAGGTCCGCCGTTGAGCACCCCTGGTCCACCGGTTCCGCCGGTCCCGCCATTGCCGAACAACCACCCGCCGGCGCCGCCGTTTCCACCGGGTGCGCCGGCCCCGCCAGCCGCTCCAGCACCACCGTTGCCGATCAGTCCGGCGGCCCCGCCACTTCCACCGGCCTTGCCCGGGTCGCCCGGCGCGCCGTTACCGCCGTTGCCGTACAGCAGGCCACCGGCCCCGCCGTTGCCGCCCGGAGTCGTCGCGTTGGCGCCGTCGCCGATGAGGGGGCGGCCGAACAGCGTCTGGGTGGGCGCGTTGATCGCATCGAGCAGCGTCTGTGCCACATTGTTGGCCTCGGCGCTGGCATACGATCCGGCACCAGCTTGCAGGGCATGCACAAACTGCTCATGAAATAACGCGGCTTGTGCGCTGAGCGCCTGGTAGGACTGCGCGTGGCTGCCGAACAGCGCTGCCACGACCGCCGAAATCTCGTCCGCACCGGCGGCCACCACCGCCGTGGTCGGGGCTGCCATGGCGGAATTCGCCGCGCTGATCGTCGAGCCGATGTTGGCCAGATCCGTTGCGGCTGCCGCCATCGTCGCCGGGGCCGTCGTCAAGAACGACATCCATTTCCTCCAACCAAATTCCTGGCCCCCGCGGCTCCGATGCTAATGCGGTTGGCCAGCGGATTTGCGGGATTTCACAGCAACGCGTCAGGCATCTTGAGCTGGCAGGGTGCGCGGGCCTGGTGGGATGATTCGAAATGTGCACCAACCCGCTCCAAAGGGCGCTGCGTGGGCCGACAGCTACCTGAATGTCGGCAGTTTCCGGTTCTGGTTCGTCGGCCAGCGCTGGGAATGGTCTGACGAGGTGGCGCGGATGCACGGTTATGAGCCCGGATCGGTAGTGCCGACGACGAAACTGCTGTTGTCCCACAAACACCCCGACGACCGTGCCCATGTCCAGGACCTGTTGGACTACGCCTTGAAATCGGGGGAGCCGTTTTCGAGTCGTCACCGATTCGTCGACACCGAGGGCAAGGTGCACGATGCGATCGTGGTAGCCGACCGCATGCTGGACGAGACGGGTGCCGTGCTGGGCACCGCCGGCCATTACATCGATCTCACCGAGACCTTTGACGAGGCCCGCCAGGAAATGCTCGACGAGGCGCTGCCGGACCTGTTCGAGAACCGCGCCGCGATCGATCAGGCCAAGGGTGTGCTGATGTTCGTGTACCGGGTCAGCGCCGAGCAGGCGTTTCGGGTCCTGCAGTGGCGTTCGCAAGAGACGAACGTCAAGGTGCGTGCGCTGGCAACACAACTGCTCGAGGAGATCTCCACGCTGCCCTCGCCGTCGCCGGTCGTGCAGAGCCAGTTCGACCACTTGTTGCTGACCGTGCACGAACGCATTCCGCCCGAGTCCACTGGGTAGCCTGCTGGCGATGGAACTGTTGGCCGTTCGCCAGGAATCGGGTGCCGAAGCGGTTGTCGTGCGCGCCGAGGGGGACGTCGACTCGAGCACCGTCGACGTGCTCGCCGAGCAATTGACGGCCGCGCTGCAACAGGCTGCGACTCACCCGGCCCGGCTGCTCATCGTCGACCTGCAGCCGGTGACATTCTTCGGCAGCGCCGGGCTGAATGCGCTGCTCGACTGCCACGAGCGCGGCCGGGCGACGGGGACGTCGGTGCGACTGGTCGCCGATCACGCGGAGGTGATGCAACCACTCGAGGTGACGGAGCTGGATCGCATTCTCGATGTCTACCCGACCGTCACCGACGCGTTGCGCGCCGACGCTGGCTGAATTGGGCGGGTCAGGCGTCTTCGAGCGCCTCGCCGAACTCCTCGAGCAGCCGATTGTGGTGGTTGTTGGCCATGATGTGCCCGGTGGCGATGACCAGGGCGACGGGCCAGTCGATGAGTTCGAGCACGGCCAGCGCGGCCAGACCGCCATAGTAGGCCAAGTGGTCCGGCGGCGGAATGTGCACGGGCCCCACCACCGGAAGGTTGACCGCGAACTTGTCGCCCGCGCGGACTTTCGCCACCGCATCGCGCTGGGAGGTGGCCCGTCGCGTTTTCTTTTCGACCATGGTTTGCCTTTCGGTAACTAAGGGTTTGCCGTCGAGCCTGATCGTGCGGTCACTGTCGGGAATATGTCGAGGACCGACGTCCAGCCCGACCCGCTAGTTTCGTCGTTTGCCGCTGTGCTGAGTGTGCCGTTGCGGGAGATTTACGCGGTGCTGTGGCGGGTGGGACTGGTTGAGATTGTGAGTGCTGATCCTGCACCTCATCGTGCGCCGGGGCGTCGCGTTTTTCCAGAACGCGATTCAGAACGGCCATCGCGACCGTCGCGGCAGCGGCGGAACCCAGCGCCTGCCCCCAGCCGACCGGACCTATCGGGGTACAGCCGAGCAACTGGCTGACGATCGGAATGCTGATCAGCGTTCCCATCGCGGCCAGCGATCCCGCGGCGGTGAGCAGCACCAGCCGGTCATGCGAGTCCAGCAGGGTTTGACCCAACTGCGCGGCGACCAGGGCGACCAGTGCGACAGTGGAGGCACGGCGCGGCAGCCCGGTGAACCCGGCCATTGTCCACGCGGCGGTCGCCGCGGCCGCCGTCGTCGCACCGCGGATGCCCACCGCCCGCCACAGCGCCCGCTGATCGGGGCCTCGGGCGCCGGGTGTATTGGGATCGCTGGGCTTGCTGACGGCCAGTGCCGCGGCGGGCAGTGCGTCGGTCAGCATGTTCACCAGCAGCAGTTGACGAGTGTTCAGCGGCGAGACCCCGGTGATGGCACTGCCGATGATGGCGAAGGCCACCTCGCCGGCGTTGCCGCCCAACAGTACCGACACCGCAGCCTGCACCCGCTGCCACAGCTGGCGTCCTTCCAGGATCGAGGGCAGCAGTGATTCGATCCGGCCGTCGAGCAGGACCATGTCCGCGGCGACCTGGGCGGGATCGCTCCCGTGGCCCACGACTCCGATGCCGACGGTGGCGGCCCGGATCGCGGCGGCGTCGTTGGACCCGTCGCCGACCATCGCGCACACCCGTCCGCTGGTCTCCAGCGTCTGCACGATCTGCACCTTGTTCTCCGGCGTCATCCGGGCGAAGATGATCCGCTCCCGGACGGCCCGTTCTTGATCCTTGCGCGACAACGCATCCCAGTCCGCGCCGCTGATGATCTGCTCCGGGGTTACCGGTATGCCGAGTTCCTCGGCGATGGCCGCGGCGGTGATCGGATGATCGCCGGTGATCAGCCGCACGTCCAGGTCATGTCTGCGCAGATCGGCGAGCAGGCCGGCGGCTTGCGGGCGCGGTGTGTCGGACAGACCGAGGAATCCGACCAGCGTCAGGCCGTCGCGACAAAGGCCGGCGAGTACGTTGGGGTCGTCGGGTTCGCGCGAAACCGCTTCAGCCTGTTGGGTATTCAGCCGCCGGCGCGCCACGGCGATCACCCGCAGACCACCGGCAGCCAGTTCGGTGACCGTGCGATCGATCTCCGAATCGACATCGGTGCAGGCCGCCAGCACGATTTCGGGGGCGCCCTTGACGGTGAGTTGCGTGCCGGAAACCGACGCGGAGAACGACCTGCCGGAGCGGAACGGAAGGTGCGCGTCGGGGTCTTGGGCATGCGGGTCCGAGCCGTTGGTGCTGGCCGCTTTGACGATGGCGACATCGGTGGCGTGGATCTGTGGGCCGCCGTTGGATGGCGGGGCCGCGTGCACGGCGCAGCGCAACACCTCGTCGTGCGAGTGGCCCGGCGCCGGCCGCACCTGCGCCACCCGAAGGCGGTTCTCGCTCAGCGTTCCCGTCTTGTCGAAGCAGACCATGTCGACCCGGCCCAGCGCCTCTACCGAACGTGGGATGCGGACCAGGGCGCCGAACTGGGTTAGCCGCCGCGCCGAGGCCTGTTGGGCCAGCGTCGCCACCAGCGGCATGCCCTCGGGAACCGCGGCCACCGTGACCGCGATGCCACTGGCGACGGCTTGGCGTAGCCCTTGGCGGCGCAGCACGCCGAGGCCGGTGACAAGTGCGCCGCCGGTCATGCTGACCGGCCAGGCCCGGTTGGTGAGCTGACTCAATTGGTGGTGCAGACCGACCGTGGACGGCGCCCCGGCCACCAGGTCAGCCGCTCGCCGTTCCTGAGTGTCGGCGCCGACGGCGGTCACCACCGCAACGGCGGTCCCGGCGACCAGTGTGGTGCCCGCGTAGAGCATGCAGTGCCGCTCGGCCAGGTCCGCCCCGGGTGTGGGTTCGACTTGTTTGGTCACCGAAAGCGATTCGCCGGTAAGCGCGGATTCGTCGACCTCGACGTCGACCTCCTCGATGACCCGCGCGTCGGCAGGCACCACTTCGTGGGTACGCACCTCGATGACATCGCCCGGGCGCAGCTCTGCGGCAATGACTTCGACATACGTCTGCTGGCCGTCGGGACCGGTGACCACCTTCCGTGCCGGTGGCACCTGTTGCGCCAGTAAACGATTGAGCCGGCTTTCGGCCCGCAGCCGTTGGGTGGCCGCCAGGATCGAGTTTCCGGTCAGCACCGACCCGACCATGACCGCGTCGACGGGTGAGCCCAGCACGGCGCTGGCCGTCGCACCCAGGGCCAGCAGGGGGGTCAACGGGTCGGACAATTCCGCGCGTACGGCGCCGAAGAATTGTGTAACCCCTTTGGCCGGCCACGTGGTCAGTTGTGCCGCGCTGTGCAGCCCGCCGGCCAGGGCGCGGACGGGCGACTTCTGCGGTTCGGGCGAGGCATCGGTTTCCGGCGCCGGCAAGAGCTTGCGCACCTGCTCGACGGACATCGCGTGCCATTCGTGAAAGGCTGCCGGACGCGGGGTTTGGGTTCGGAAAACCCGGCTCGCCAGCGAGTATCCCGACAGCAGGCCGGCCGCCGCACCGGTGGTGACGGGTCCGGGACCCAGGCCGCGGACGCCGGGCAGCATCAGCAGTGCACCCAAAGCCGATGCCCCACCTGATATTTCGACACCGCGCCGGCGTGCGTCCCGGGCGGGGGGAATCGCATGCATGACTCGCCAGGCCGCCGCGAGGTCGGGCAGTAAAAGGTCGGCGCAATAGGGTGGGGCACCGGTGTTCGGCAGGACGCCCAGCGCCACGTCTGCAGCCGAAATCGCTTCTGTGCCAACCGAAGACAATATCGCGACGGTGTGGCCCGCCTGTTGCAGGTCGGTGACCGCGCCGGCCAGTGCGTCATCGATGGAGCCACCGTGTCTTGGCCGGATCTCGTCGAAGGCCGGCCGCAGCTCACCCAGGGAGTCGACATCGACGGTGACCAGATCCATTCCGGTGCGGTGTGCCTCGGCGACCACGGCCGAGGCCAATGGATCGTGTGCGGGCAGGAAGAGTGCCTCGACTTCGAAATTCGGGGCGTCGGCCGATATTCCGGGCACGCGGTGCCAGCCCGCGCGCAGCGTGTCCTTTTCCAGGACGAGCTGGGCCCGGTTCCACGCCGCCGTCAGCTCGTCGGGGTGGGCGCCGCGGATACGTGCGACGCGCAAGTGGTCGGTGCACAGCACGCGCGGGTCGATCACGATCGCGTCGATCCGATCCAGCCGGCGCAGGCTCTCCGGGCGCAACGGCAGTGCCCCGTGGTGCTGGGCCAACCCGTGTCCCAGCGCTGCGGCGAAGGCCTCCGGCGCAGTCCGGCTGGCCTTGGGAGTGGCAACTAACGCGGCGGTGGCTGCCGTGTCGGGATCGCCGGTACCGGCCCCGACCAGTCCGGTGCTGATCGCCTGGATGAGGGCGAAGCGACCGGCGTTGGGTTCGGCGGATCGCGGCGGGGTCACCGGCCGCGACCGCTGCGCGGCCGGTTGGTCTGCGTAGCGGGCCAGCTCCGGCTCGTGGCGGCGCCAGGCTCGCGCCGCGGCGCGGCATTCGGCGGCTCTCAGCGATTGCATCACCAAACCCACTGACAGCGACGCCGGCGCTTGGGTGACGGTTTCGGCGGCAGCCACGGCCAGCGTCATCACCGTGTCGGCTGCCGGAGCACCGATGCGATCTTCGAGCAGCCGTCGCACCCGCGGCTGGTAGTCCACTGCCACCACGGCGGCCAGCACGCTGACCGGCAAGCGAGGCCAGCGCAGTGCCCGGCCGGTCACCGCGATGCCCAGTCCGGCGGCGTTAGCGGCCACCGTCACCGCCCGGGTAGCCAGCACCACGCTGTCACCCGGCAGGCTGGTTGCGGCCGGCTTTTGTGTTGTGCGGCAATGCTTTTCGGCTACTCGTACGGTGCGGCACAGGTCGCGCAGCGAGGTGTCCCGCTCGTCGAGGTGGACGACGACACGCGACAGGGGGTGGTTGAGGCTGGCCGACGTGACCCCCGGGTGGCTTCGGATCGCGTCGAGCACAACCCGGCCGAGTTCAGCGCCGCCGGCGGCGCTGAGGCCGCGGACCTCGATCCACGCCCGGTTTTTGCCGCGCCAGCAGTGCCGGGTGAGCGTCTCGGGAGAGACGTCGGCGGTAAGCGCCCTGGCTCCTTCGCGGACTGGGATGGCTGCGATTCCCGCGAGGGCCGATATTGACCGTGTTAAGGATGTGGCAATGCTCAATGGGCGGCCAGCGCTGCGTGACTAGTTGGTGCTGCGCAGATCCGCGGTGCCTGCTCGGCGGCCGGCCGTCTTCTTGGCAGTCGTTTTGCTGGGCGCCTTCTGCGGCGCGGCCTTCTCCGGCTCTGGCGCCGGCTTGGTGGGCACCGGGGTCAGCTTTGCTTTCGAAGGCGGGGCGGATACCTCTTGCCTGTCGTTGTTGATCTTCCGCAGCAACAACGCACCACCACCGACGGCCAGCAGGATCGGCCACTCGACTATGCCGGCGACGCCGAGCGCGCCGATGGCCAGCGCAGCGGCGGGCGTGGACTTGCTGCCCTTGCTGATTCCGCGCTGGATCCCTTCAGCGGCTCCGCTGACACCGCCGACGACTCCGTTGACCGCCGCGCCACCTACCGCCCCCGCGGCCGCTGTGGTCGCAGTCGCCGCACGATTCACTGTTCGACCCACACTGCGGACCGCTCCGCCGACGACACCCATAATTACTCCCTGGCCTTGCGCTTGCGCGCTGATATACCCGTGGTTTCAAAGCTCAAGCCTGCCACGTTATAAACGCGCGTACAACGAGCAATCGATAACCACCGGCGCGTGGTCGCTGGGTGCCTTGCCTTTGCGCTCCTCGCGGACGATCTGTGCGTCGACCACGCGGTCGGCCAACGCCGGCGAGGCGAGGATGAAGTCGATGCGCATGCCCTGCTTCTTCGGGAACCGCAACTGCGTGTAATCCCAGTAGGTGTAAACCCCGGGGCCAGGCGTGAAAGGCCGTACCACATCGGTGAATTGGGCATCGACAATCGCGTTGAACGCGTCGCGCTCCGGGCCGGAGACGTGAGTGCAGCCTTGGTAGAACTCGGTGCTCCACACGTCGTCGTCGGTCGGGGCGATGTTCCAGTCGCCGACCAGGGCAATCGGAGCCGAGGGATCGTCGCGCAGCCAGCCTGCGGCCGTATCACGCAGAGCAGCAAGCCAATCCAATTTGTATTGGTAATGCGGGTCGGCCAGGGCGCGGCCGTTGGGCACATACAGGCTCCATACCCGTACGCCGCCGCACGTGGCGCCCAGGGCGCGAGCCTCTGCGGTGGCGGCCACCTCCGGCTTGCTGCTCCAGGTGGGTTGACCGTCGAAGCCGACCTGCACATCGGTGAGACCGACCCGGGATGCGATGGCCACGCCGTTCCACTGATTGAAGCCGACGTGTGCGACCTCGTAGCCGAGCTCGAACAGCGGCAGGGTGGGGAATTGGCTGTCCGAGCATTTGGTCTCCTGCATGGCCAGTACATCGATTTCGGCGCGGCCAAGCCAGTCGACGACGCGGTCCAGGCGGGTGCGAATGGAATTGACATTCCAGGTGGCCAGTCGCAGAGTCCCGTCGGGCAAGGTATCTCCTAACTCGAAAGATCAACCGCCACAGCGTGGTTTGCGCACGGGCGGGTCGGCGAGCACCCGCAGTGCCACCACGTCAGTGGGATCGCACTCGACGACGTTGCCTCTTTTCGTCCGCACCGCAACCACCGGGTCGACAGCCAGCAGGTGCCCGACCGCATCGGTCAGTGGCGGGACCGACCCGGCGGGCAGCCGGTAGCGAACCGTCACTCGCGTTCCCAGGCTCGGCCACGAGACCATTAGTGACCGAACGGGTCCGGCCCGTCGCCGGGCAGCCAGGACAATCCGGGAACGCCCCAGCCGTGGGACTTGACGGAGCGTTTCGCGGCGCGGGCGTGCCGGCCGATGAGGCGGTCGAGATACAGGAAGCCGTCCAGGTGCCCGGTTTCGTGCTGCAGCATTCGGGCGAACAGGCCGGTGCCTTCGATGGATACCGGATTGCCGTCGGCGTCGAGTCCGGTGACTCGCGCCCAGTCGGCCCGGCCGGTGGGAAACGACTCGCCGGGTACCGACAGGCAGCCCTCGTCGTCGTCGCCGGGATCGGGCATGGTCTCCGGAATTTCCGAGGTCTCCAGTACGGGGTTGACGACGACGCCGCGGCGCCGGTGGGTCAGGCCGCGGTCTTCTGAACAGTCGTAGACGAAGACCCGCAACCCGTACCCGATTTGGTTGGCGGCGAGCCCCACGCCGTGGGCGGCGTCCATGGTTTCGTACATGGTCTTGATCAGTTCGGGCAGGTCGGCCGGTAGGGATCCGTCGGCGCCGACCGCTATGGGAGTCGTCGGCGTGTGCAAGACCGGATCCCCGACGATGCGAATGGGTACGACTGCCATGGTCGGCTAGCTTAAGCCTGCCGACGATGCGGGCCGGAACGGCCCGAGAAGGAGGTGGGCAATCGGGCTGAGCCTGCCGACGATGCGGGCCGGAACGGCCCGAGAAGGAGGCGGGTGGGGGCAGCTCCCGCTCGGCTCTCGTCACATCTGTCGCAGCCGCCCCTCCCAGGAGGAGTGAGTGTTTTGCCCGCCTCATAGCGACACCCCGTCCTGTCGCTCTGAGGCGGGCAAAAAGGTCACTACTCCGCCCAGAGACGCAAGTGACAGTTGCGACCAGTGCGACTTGCCGGCGCAGGGCCACCGCACCCGGTCGGCGCCACATTCCACCCAACTCGGCCGACTCGCGGGTCTGCATTACTGCTTGAGGGTTCGCGGCGTGGTTCAATATTCGCGCAAAACATGCCCGATGTAAGCCGATGCACGTCAAGTCATTCGAAGTTTGGGAATTCGCCGGAAGGGTCCAGGGGAAGCAATATGGACAGCGCCATGGCGCGGGCAAATCGAGCGGGGGACGATGCTGAAGTTGCCGATGGGCTGACCCGTCGCGAACACGACATCCTGGCATTCGAGCGTCAGTGGTGGAAGTTCGCCGGCGTCAAGGAGGACGCCATCAAAGAGCTGTTCTCGATGTCGGCAACGCGCTACTACCAAGTGCTCAACGCGCTGGTCGACCGGCCCGAGGCGCTGGCCGCCGACCCGATGCTGGTGAAGCGATTGCGACGGTTACGCGCCAGCCGGCAGAAGGCGCGGGCGGCGCGCCGCCTCGGCTTCGAGGTGACCTGACGCCGGGCGTGCTTTTGCGGGTTCTGGCACTCTCCTGGCTACAGTGGGCTCGATGAACGAGCGCGTACCCGACTCTTCGGGGCTTCCCCTGCGGGCCATGGTGATGGTGCTGTTGTTCCTCGGCGTCATCTTTCTGCTGCTCGGCTGGCAGGCCGTGGGTTCGTCGGGGAACTCTGACGACGATTCGTCGTCGCCGGTGTCCTCGGTTGCCAGCAGCACCACAACGGCGACGTCGACGAGTGGTAAGCCCGCGGCGAACCAGGCCGAGGTGCGTGTGTACAACATCTCGGGCAAAGAGGGCGTTGCCGCACGGGCGGCCGATCAGCTCAAGGCGGCCGGTTTCAAGGTGACCGAGGTCACCAATCTTTCAGTATCCGACGTTCCGGTGACGACGGTGTATTACACCGACGCCGAGGGCGAGAAGGCCACTGCGGATGCGGTTGGCCAGAAGCTGGGCGCACCGGTCGAGCGCAGAATCGCCGCACTCGCCGACCAACCGCCCGGCGTCATCGTCCTGGTGACGGGCTAGGCTCTCGCTATGCCTAAGCCCGCCGGTTACCGTCCTGTCGCCGCCGCTGCAGTCTCCGTTTTCGCCGCGACCGCCTGTGTCGCGCTGCTGACCTCGTGCTCATCGCCCCAACACGGGTCGTCGACCCCGGGTACCACGCCATCGGTGTGGACGGGATCGCCTGCGCCGTCGGCGATGTCGGGTCACGGTGGGGAGTCACTGCCCACCTCGGAGAGCCTGTCCACCGTCTTGAAGGGCCCCGACGGCACTGAGGTCGCGACGGCGAAGATCGAGTTCAGCAACGGCTACGCCACCGTCACGCTCACCACGGCGAGCGTGGGGGTGCTGTCGCCCGGCTTCCACGGCGTGCACATCCACAAGGTGGGCAAATGCGAACCGAACTCGGTGGCCCCGACTGGCGGCGCGCCCGGGGACTTCCTGTCGGCCGGGGGGCACTTCCAGGTTCCGGGCGGCCGCAGCGCACAACACTCCAGTGGTGACCTGAGCTCGCTGCAGGTGCGCAGCGACGGTTCGGGAACGCTGATCACCACGACCGACGCCTTCACCAAGGACGACCTGCTGGCCGGCAGCAAGACCGCGATCATCATTCATGCCGGCTCAGACAACTTCGCCAATATCCCCTCGGATCGCTATAACCAGACCAACGGGACGCCGGGTCCCGACGAGACGACGATGACCACCGGTGACGCCGGCAAGCGGGTGGCGTGCGGTGTCATCGGGTCCGGCTAATCCGCCGATCAGCCGGGCGGGTGCCCGGATTGATTTCACCCGCTCGCCGCGTCCGACCGTGGGCGTGGAGTGGGAGTTCGCTCTAGTCGATAGGCACACCCGCGACTTGAGCAACGAAGCCACGGCGGTGATCGCCGAAATCGGCGAAAACCCGCGCGTGCATAAGGAATTGCTGCGCAACACCGTCGAGATCGTCAGCGGCATCTGCGAGTGTTCCGCGCAGGCGATGGAGGATCTGCGTGAAACCCTGGGTCCGGCTCGCCAGATTGTCCGCGCCCGCGGCATGGAGTTGTTCTGCGCCGGCACCCATCCGTTCGCGAAGTGGTCGACCCAGAAGCTGACCGACGCGCCGCGCTATGCCGAACTGATCAAGCGCACCCAGTGGTGGGGCCGGCAGATGCTGATCTGGGGTGTGCATGTGCATGTGGGTATTTCGTCGGCGAACAAGGTGATGCCGATCATGTCGGCACTGCTCAACTACTACCCGCATCTGCTGGCGCTGTCGGCGTCGTCGCCGTGGTGGGCCGGCGAGGACACCGGATACGCGAGTAACCGGGCGATGATGTTTCAGCAGCTGCCCACCGCCGGTTTGCCGTTTCAGTTCCAGACCTGGTCGGAGTTCGAGGGATTCGTCTACGACCAGAAGAAGACGGGGATCATCGACCACGTCGACGAAGTCCGTTGGGACATAAGGCCATCGCCGCATCTCGGCACGCTTGAAATACGGATCTGCGACGGCGTGTCCAATCTGCGTGAGCTCGGGGCGCTGGTGGCGTTGACGCATTGCCTGGTCGTCGACCTGGACCGGCGCCTGGATGCCGGCGAGAAGCTGCCGACGATGCCGCCCTGGCATGTCCAGGAAAACAAATGGCGCGCCGCCCGCTACGGCTTGGACGCGGTGATCATCCTGGACGCCGACAGCAACGAGCGGCTGGTCACCGAGGATCTCGATGAGGTGCTCACCCGGCTGCAGCCGGTCGGGAAATCACTGAATTGCGCTGACGAGCTGGCCGCGGTTTCCGATATCTACCGCGACGGCGCCTCCTACCAGCGGCAGCGCCGGGTCGCCGAGGAACACGAGGGGGACCTGCGCGCGGTCGTCGACGCGCTGGTCGCCGAGCTGGTCATTTAGTCGCCCGTCCGGCACCAGCATGGCACCGGTTTGCCCGGCAACCAAGTCAAATGTATGGTTTGCAGTCTTCATGTATAGTTTTCCAAGGGGTGCGCGGTGTCGTTCGTTTATATCGCCGGCGCAGGGGAGCCGACGGAGTCTTCGCCCACATCGGCAGTTCCGACCGTGGTGGCAGCGGTGGTGCCAACAGCGACGGGGTGAGGTGAGTGCACCCGTATCCCGCAACGGTGGCACCGGCATCGCCGGCGATACCGGTGCGCCCAGATGCACCGGCGAGCCCGGCTGACTTCGGCAAGCAAGGAAGGCCCCGACCGATGCGGCGTTACTGTGGACCCATGGCGGCTGTCGAACCCGTCGACTGGGCAATGTTTCCGCTCGAAACCGCGCTCTTGCCCAACCAGGAGTTGCCGCTGCGCATCTTCGAGCCCCGCTATAGCGCGCTGGTGCACCATTGCATCGAGAGCGGGGAGCCCTTCGGCGTGGTCCTGATCTCGCGCGGTCGTGAGGTCGGCGGCGGCGACTCCCGGTGTGATGTGGGCACCCTGGCCCGCATCAACGAATACGTCGACGAGGGGGCTGGTCACTATCAACTGCGCTGCCGAACCGGCGAGCGAATTCGGGTGCGGCAGTGGCTGTCCGACGACCCCTATCCTAGGGCGACCGTCCAGACGTGGCCGGATGAGCCCGGCGACCCGGTCACCGATAGCCAACTCCGCGATATCGAAGACCAGGTGATGGCGCTCTTCGGACGCGTCGCAGCGGCCCGCGGCGCCGTGCTGCCCGGTCGCGACGTACTGCTGGGCAACCCCGACGCCCATCCGGGTGGCGCCGGAAACCGCTTGTATGCGTTGGCTTCTCGGGTACCGATCGGCGTGGCCGACCGCTATGCGGTGCTCGCGGCGCCCTCGGCTGCCGATCGGCTTGCCGCGCTGCGCGAAGCGGTCGAGTCGGTGGCCGCGGTGGTGGAGTTCGAGCTATCGGATTGACGCGTGGCGCCGGCGATGCGCCGCAGCATCCGGCGCACTACGATCCGGTGTCCGCCGCTGCCGATGACCAGCGCTCGGTACACCTTTCCGTGTAGTCCCGGAAAGGCGGCAAACGTCAGCGCCCGCAACCGGGCGCCGTCGCCGTCGCGATCGACTTCGAATACCAAGCGGTAGACGGCGAACGGATGCCGGCCTTTCAGCGTCAGCCGATGCGGCGCGTCTGCCTGTTCGAGCCGGAAACCCAGCGGAACCGTGGTCGGGTCGTCGGGGTCGCGGCACATTTTGCTCAGCAGTGCCGACCAGACGTCCGACGCCGATGCGTGCAGCCAGATAGCATGTCCATCGATATAGGGTAACCGTTCCATATAGAAGGACCATACTAGATCGTGGCACCTCCGCGGAAGCATGAGACTGATGTGATCCTGGACGCAACGCGCGCCCTGGTCCTCGCGCATGGACCGCGCGCGGCCAGCGTCGCGGCCATTGCCTCGGCCAGCGGCGCGCCCGCCGGCACGCTGTATCACCGCTTCGGCAATCGCGATGGCGTGGTCATCGCCGCCTGGCTGCGGGCGCTGCAGCGGTTCCAATCGCGCGCACTGGCCGCCGAAGGCGATAGCGCTTTGGCAACCGCGACGGCCATGGCCGTGGCGGCCATCGGCTTCGCGCGGGAGCTGCCCGATGATGCGCGGCTGCTGTTGACCATCCGCCCCGGCGATCTCCTCGACGGCCAGCCCGACGCGACGTTCGGCGACACGCTCGCTGCAATGAACGCCCCGCTCATCGAGCGGGTGCGCGAATTGGCCGCTCAGCTGTACGGCAGCGGCGATCCACGTTCGGTCGATGCGGTCAACCGAGCCGTTGCCGACCTGCCGTATGCCGTGGTGCGCCGGCATGCCTACGACGATCCGTTGCCCGACTGGCTTGAATCCGATGTTGCGGCGGCAGCCCGGGTGCTGCTGGAGAGTTTCGCCGCAAGCACATAGTGGCTGCGGCATTCAATCTCTGTTCAACGTCGGTGTGGGATTACTAGCCGTATCGGTGGCGAAAGGGCGAACCATGCCATTTGCAATTGTGGCCCCAGACTCGCTGGAAGCGGCGGCGTCGGACCTAGCACGTATCGGCTCGACGCTTAGCACTGCCAACGCCTCGGCAGCGGCTTCGACGACCGGGTTATTGGCCGCCGGGGCCGACGAGGTGTCGACGGCCATAGCGGTACTGTTCGGCTCCCACGCGCAGGCATACCAGGCGATCAGCGCCCAGGCAGCGGCGTTTCACGAACGATTCACCCAGACGCTGACCGGCGGCGCGCAAGCATATGCAAGCGCTGAAGCGATCAATGTTCAGCAGTGGCTGTTGGGCCTGGCGAATGGTACGAGCCAGGCGATGACCGGTCGCCCCTTGATCGCCGACGGCGCCAACGGACAAACCCTGAACGGGGTGGGTCAACCCGGCGGCGCCGGCGGATGGCTGATCGGCAACGGCGGCAATGGCGGCGCGAGCACCGCCGCCGGGGCGGCCGGAGGAAGCGGCGGGGCCGCCGGCCTGTGGGGCAATGGCGGCATGGGGGGTACCGGTGACG
>NZ_LQPW01000139.1 GCF_002116635.1 Mycobacterium szulgai
GGCGGGTTTGGTTGAGGGGTGTGGTGAGTTTGATGCGGGGTTTTTTGGGATTTCGCCGCGGGAGGCGGCGTCGATGGATCCGCAGCAGGGTTTGGTGTTGGAGTTGTGTTGGGAGGGGTTTGAGGATGCGGGGATTGTTGTTGGTGGGGTGAGGCCGTTGTCGGTGGGTGTTTTTTTGGGTGTGATGGCGAGTGATTTTGCGGATTTGATGGGGACTGTTCCGGATGAGCAGATTAGTCCGTATTTGCATACGGGTATGGGTCGGAGTTTGATTGCTAATCGTGTTTCTCGTGCGTTGAGTTTGTCGGGGCCGAGTTTGACTGTTGATACTGGTCAGTCGTCGTCTTTGGTGGCGGTGCATTTGGCGTGTGAGAGTTTGCGGCGTGGGGAGTGTGGGGTGGCGTTGGCTGGTGGTGTGAATTTGATTTTGTCGCGGCATCATAGTGTGCGGACGGCGAAGTTTGATGCGCTTTCGCCGGATGGGCGGTGTTATGTTTTTGATGCGCGTGCGAATGGGTATGTGCGGGGTGAGGGTGGTGGGGTGGTGGTGTTGAAATCGTTGGCGGATGCTGTGGGTTCGGGTGATCGGATTTATGGGGTTATTCGGGGGAGTGCGGTTAATGCGGGGAGTGCGCATGTGGGGATTACGGTTCCTTCGGAGTCTGCGCAAGCTGAGGTGATGACAAAGGCGTTGGCTGCTGCGGGGGTGGGTGCGGAGGAGGTGGGTTATGTGGAGCTTCATGGGTCGGGTACTGCGGTGGGTGATCCTATTGAGGCGGCGGCGTTGGGCACACCACAACATGGCAATTACTGCCACCCATGCCAAAAGAGGACACCCCCACCGACAACGGACCCCTACCCACCGGCCACCGCTCATGATCGGTCACCACCCGCAACCGCAATTCCTCCAACGGAATCCGCGGATTAGCTTCCACAAAATTCAAACTCGCAACAAGTTCCTGCCGCTGCACACACAACGCCGCCTTAATCAGACCAGCAATACCCGCCGCACCCTCCAAATGACCAATATTGGTCTTAATCGAACCCACCCCCAACACCCC
>NZ_LQPW01000140.1 GCF_002116635.1 Mycobacterium szulgai
CGGGGGTGGCGAAGACGACGGGGGCGGGACCGTGGTGGTGGTGATCTCATCCTGGACCGGCGGCACCGACGAGGTAGTGGCGGGAGTGGCGAGTTTGTTCGAGCCGGTGCGGGTAACGAGCAGCGACACCGAAACCACCAGTGAAATGGCGGCCAGGATGGCCGCAACGCCCACCACCCAGGGCCAGCGGGGCGCGGCATGCTCTTCGTCATCGGCCGAATCGTCGTAGCTGTCGTAGTCGTAGAGGCTGAGATCGGCGGGCAGATACCGGGCACTCAGGAACTGTTCGGACTCCGGCGCCGAATAGGCCTGCGAATATGCGTCGGTCGCGCCGGTATGGTCGCCGAGTTCGACCGCGCCGCTCTCGCCGAGGGGTTCCAGCTCCCCGCCGTGCTCGTCGGGCTCCGGACCATCGCTGAGGGGTTCGAGGTCGGCGCCGGGCTCGCTGCCGGAGTCGGGATTGTCAGGTTCCCAACCCGGGGTATCCGGCCCGCTCATGTTCGCCTACCCTGTCCAACTGCTTCACCAGCGCTGCGTTCTGGCACCCGCGCCGGGTGAATTCTCCTGTGCCTCGCAAACACTACCCAACCGAGCGGCGCAGAGAAGTCGTGGCGAACTTGCCACCGAACAACTGATGCCCGGATTGTGACCTTCTCGGATCCGATCAGTGTTTCTCGGGGCCTACGTAGTACTCGAAGACCAGTCCGGCCGCCGAGGAAAGGATGAAGACGACGCCGGCGACGATCAACCATGGCAGCCACAACGCAATTCCGACGGCCGCCACCGAACCCGACAATGCAACCATGATCGGCCACCAGCTGTGCGGGCTGAAGAAACCCAATTCCCCTGCGCCGTCGCTGATCTCAGCGCCTTCATAGTCTTCCGGGCGGGTGTCCAGCCTGCGTGCCACGAACCTGAAGAAGGTGGCCACGATCAGCGCGAGTCCGGCGGTCAGCGCCAGCGCCGTGGTGCCGGCCCACTCGACGCCACCGGTGGCGAACATCGCCGTCAGCACACCGTAAAGCACCGTCACGACGAGGAAGAACGCCGCGACAAACTCAAACAGCCTGGCTTCGATATGCATCGAGTGTCCTAACCTACTGGGCTCGGGGCCAATTCGCCGCGGCGGGCATCGAACGGATGGGTGGTGACCGCCAGCGGCGCCTGGTTAATCGCTTGCAACGCCTCGGCGTTGGTCTTGCCGTCGATACGTTGCTGCAAGTAGGCCTTGAAGTCGTTGGGAGCCACCACCCGAACCTCGAAGTTCATCATCGAGTGGTAGGTGCCGCACATCTCGGCGCAGTGGCCAACGAAGGCCCCGGTCTTGGTGATCTGCTCGACCTGCCAGACGTTGACGGAATTGTTGGCCACCGGATTGGGCATCACGTCCCGCTTGAACAAGAACTCGGGCACCCAAAAGGCATGGACCACGTCGGCCGAAGCCATTTGGAATTCGATGCGCTTGCCGGCAGGCAGCACCAGGACGGGAATCTCGCTGCTCGTTCCCAGGATCTCAACCTTGTCGAAGTTCAGGTAGCTGCGATCCTCGGTGTTGAGCCCGCGGATGGGCCCGACCAGTTCCTCGCCGTGCTTGTCCTTGCCCTCCGGCTTGGACACCATGGCCTTCTTGCGCGCCGGGTCGGCGCCATCGTAGGTCAGGGTGCCGTCTTTGAAGTTCACCCGCTGGTAGCCGAACTTCCAATTCCACTGGAAGGACGTGATGTCGACCACAACCTCGGGGTCCTTAGCGATGTGCAGAATCTTCTCCTGCACAACGACGGTGAAATAGAACAGCACCGAGATGATCAGGAACGGCGTGACGGTCAGTACCAGCTCAAGCGGCATGTTGTAGCCGAACTGGCGCGGCAGCTCGGTGTCGCCCTTCTTCTTGCGGTGGAAGACCGCCGTCCAGAAGATCAGACCCCAGACAATGACGCCGACGACCAGGGAAGCGATCACCGCACCGACCCACAGCTCCCGGTTCAGGTGAGCCTCTGGCGTGATGCCCTCCGGCCAACCCATGCCGAGTGCTTCAGACCAGCTGCAGCCGCTCAGCGTGAGGGCGAGCGCGCCCACGGTCGCGGCTAGTGCCAGCGGCCGGAGACGGCGAGACAGACCGCCGGAACGGCGCTGAGACCTGCGCTGCGACAAGCTGTGCGAACGACTTGGCTCGCGAGGTGTCACCTTGGCGCCTCCTGTATCACAAGCTGGGCCGACTGGGGTCGCGCCGCTTCGGGCGGGAACCGTCGGCGAACTCGGATGTCGAATACTACGCAGCGTAGACCACGCGGCTTTCCCGGGCGACGATGCGTGCCGAAACTGGTCCACCAAAGAGCCACAATGGGCCGCGCCGACGCCCACAACCGGCCCGAGTGCGGCATACTGGGGCGCCGTGTGTGGACTGCTCGCCTTCGTCGCGGCCCCCCCCGACCCCGGTAGCGCGCAGGGCCCCGAGGCGGCCGCGGCCGAGGCCGACGGCGCCATTGCTCGAGCATCGCACCTGATGCGGCATCGGGGGCCTGACGAACCCGGCACCTGGGCCGACCCCGACGCCGACGGGTCGGTGGTGTTCGGCTTCAATCGCCTGTCCATCATCGACATCGCGCATTCGCATCAGCCGCTGCGGTGGGGGCCGCCGGAAGCGCCAGCCCGCTACGTCCTGGTGTTCAACGGCGAGATCTACAACTACCTGGAATTGCGCGAGGAACTGGCCACCGCCCACGGCGCGGCCTTCGCCACCGATGGCGACGGCGAGGCGATCGTCGCCGGCTACCACCACTGGGGCACCGACGTCCTCAAGCGGCTGCGCGGCATGTTCGCGTTCGCACTATGGGACACTGTCACCCGCGAATTGCTCTGCGCCCGCGACCCATTCGGCATCAAGCCGCTGTTCATGGCTACCGGCACCGGCGGGACAGCGGTGGCCAGCGAAAAGAAGTGCCTGCTGGACCTGGCCGACTTGGTCGGTTTTGACACCGCGATCGACGAGCGCGCGGTGCAGCACTACGTCGTGCTGCAGTACGTGCCCGAGCCTGAGACGCTCCATCGCGGCGTGCGGCGGCTGGAATCGGGCTGTTACGCGCGGGTGCGGCCCGGATCGGACCCGGTGGTCACCCGCTACTTCGTACCCCGGTTTGCGGCGGTGCCGTTCACCGGCAATACCGAACAGGCCCGCTACGACGAGATCACCGCGGTGCTCGAGGACTCGGTGGCCAAGCACATGCGCGCCGACGTCACGGTCGGCGCCTTCTTGTCCGGAGGTATCGACTCCACAGCCATCGCAGCGCTGGCCATCCGGCACAACCCGCGGCTGATCACCTTCACTACCGGTTTCGAGCGCGAGGGTTTCTCCGAGATCGACGTCGCCGTGGCCTCGGCCGAGGCGATCGGCGCGCGCCATATCGCCAAGGTGGTCAGCGCCGACGAATTCGTCGCCGCCCTGCCCGAGATTGTCTGGTACCTCGACGAGCCGGTCGCCGACCCGGCGCTGGTGCCGCTGTTCTTCGTCGCCCGCGAGGCGCGCAAACACGTCAAGGTGGTGCTCTCCGGCGAAGGGGCCGACGAATTGTTCGGCGGCTACACGATCTACCGGGAACCCTTGTCGTTGAAGCCTTTCGACTACCTGCCCCGGTCTCTGCGGCGGTCGATGGCAAAGGTGTCCAAGCCGCTGCCGGACGGCATGCGCGGCAAGAGCCTGCTGCACCGTGGGTCGTTGACGCTCGAGGAGCGCTACTACGGCAATGCCCGCAGCTTCTCCGATGTGCAGCTACGCGACGTGCTGCCCGGGTTCCGTCCGCAGTGGACCCATACCGACGTCACGGCCCCGCTGTATGCGGAATCCGCTGCCTGGGACCCGGTGGCGCGGATGCAGCACATCGACCTGTTCACATGGCTGCGCGGCGACATCCTGGTCAAGGCCGACAAGATGACGATGGCCAATTCGCTGGAACTGCGGGTGCCGTTCCTGGACCCCGAGGTATTCGCGGTGGCTTCCCGGTTGCCGCTGCAGGCCAAGATCACTCGCACCACAACCAAGTACGCGTTGCGGCGCGCACTGGAGCCCATCGTGCCCGCACACGTGCTGCACCGGCCGAAACTGGGCTTCCCCGTGCCTATCCGGCATTGGCTGCGCGCCGGTGAGCTGCTGGAGTGGGCGTACGCGATGGTCGACTCATCGCAGGCGGGTCACCTCATCGAGCTGGCCGCGGTACGCCGCATGCTCGACGAACACCGGACCGGGGTCAGCGATCACAGCCGCCGGCTGTGGACGGTGCTGATCTTCATGCTCTGGCACGCGATATTCGTCGAGCACAGCGTGGTACCGCAGATCAACGAGCCGCAGTACCCGGTCGAGGTCTAGGCCAACACCGCAGCGATCTCGGCGGCCGCGTCCTCGCCGTAGGCACCGGCCAGCCTGGTCTCCGCAACCGAATGGTCCCATTTCCATTCCTGGGTTCCGGTCGACTCCAGCACGAGCACAGCCACCAGCGAGCCCAGCTGCGCCGAGCGCTCGAGACTCAGGCCGGCGCTGCGCCCGGTCAAGAATCCGGCCCGGAACGCATCGCCGACACCGGTTGGGTCGGTCTGGCTGGTCTCGGGCACCACACCGACATGGATGCTGCTGCCGTCGCGATCGACGATGTCGACGCCCTTGGCGCCCAGCGTGGTCACGCGCAACCCCACCTGGGCCGCAACATCGGCTTCCGACCAACCGGTCTTGGACAGCAGCAGGTCCCATTCGTAGTCATTGGTGAACAAGATGTCGGCGCCGTCGACGAGCTGACGGATCTCGTCGCCCGACAGCCTGGCCAACTGCTGGGAAGGGTCAGCGGCGAAGGGCAGACCCAGCTTGCGGCACTCCTCGGTGTGCACGATCATGGCCGCCGGGTCGTTGGCCCCGATGATCACCAACTCCGGAGTTCCGATCGCCTTTGCGACCTCGGCGAGCGAAATGTCGCGAGCCTCCGACATGGCGCCCGGGTAGAACGAGGCGATCTGGGCCATCTCGGTGTCGGTAGTGCACACGAATCGCGCCGTGTGCGCGTTCTTCGAGATCAACACGTGGTCGCAGTTGACGCCGTGCGCCTGCAACCAGGCGCCGTAATCGGCGAAGTCCGCGCCGGCCGCACCGATCAGCGCTGCATCACCGCCGAGCACACCGATGGCGAAAGCGATGTTGCCGGCCACGCCGCCGCGATGCACCACCAGGTCGTCCACCAGGAAACTGAGCGATACCTTGTGCAGGTGATCGGCCAGCAGCTGCTCGGAGAATCGGCCGGGGAACCGCATCAGGTGGTCTGTCGCAATAGAACCAGTAACCGCGATCGTCACTAAATATCCGCCCTTCATTCCTAAGGTCGTCTAGCTTCTCATGAATCGCGACCTGGCGACCAACGCTGCCGCGCATTCACAGGCCGTGCGCAGCTATTGCGCTAGCCTGCCTAGAGAACTCACCTGGGTTGCCGCAATTCCCCTGCTGGAACGGCAACCGCTCGTCGCCCGCTTAGTCGTCTCAATACACCAGCGTAGGAGAAAAACGATGGCCGGTCCGCACCCGCCGAACCCCGCTGTCGGCGCCGACGGACCTCAAGACATGCGGCACTACCCGGTAACCGGTCCCCACGGACCGGCCCAGCACCCAGAAACCCTGGACTTTCCCACCGACGCCGCAGTCCCCTATCCCGGTCCGCCGCCGCCGTCACCGGGCCCCTATCCCAGGCGTCGCCCCAAACGGCTACTCATCGGGACTCTGCTGGCCATCATGCTGGTCTCCGGCCTGACCGCGGCCATCGTTTACGGAGTCCGCACCAACGGCGCCAATACCGGTGCCACCTTTTCGGAGAAGACGGCCAAGACGTCGATTCAGGGCTACCTGAACGCCCTGGTGCACAAAGACACCGACACCATCGTCCGCAACGCGCTGTGCGGCATCTACGACGGGGTCAAGGACAAGCGTTCCGACCAGGCCCTGGCCAAGCTCAGCAGCGACGCGTTCCGCAAACAGTTTTCCCAGGTCGAGGTGACCTCGATCGACAAGATCGTGTACTGGTCGCAGTACCAGGCTCAGGTGTTGTTCACCATGCGAGTGACACCCGCCACCGGCGGCCCGCCGAAGGGTGAGGTGCAAGGCGTCGCGCAGTTGCTTTTCCAGCGCGGCCAGATCCTGGTGTGCTCCTACGTGCTGCGCACCGCGGGACAGTACTGATCAGGCTGGGTCAGTTGAACGAATCGCCGCAGGCGCAGGATCCGGTGGCGTTGGGGTTGTCGATGGTGAAGCCCTGCTTCTCGATCGTGTCGACGAAATCGATCGACGCGCCCTCAACGTAGGGAGCGCTCATCCGGTCGACCGTCAACGTCACACCGCCGAACTCCGCGGTCAGATCTCCGTCCAGCGTCCGGTCGTCGAAGAAGAGGTTGTAGCGCAACCCCGCGCAGCCGCCTGGCTGAACCGCGATCCGAAGCGACAGATCGTCGCGTCCCTCCTGGTCCAGCAGGGCCTTGGCCTTGGTGGCAGCGGCCTCGGTCAGGATCACGCCGTGGGTCTTGGCGGTCGAGTCGTTCTGCACCGTCATTGCTTCTCCTACATGCCTGATGGTTGGGTGGGCCCGCCTGGCTGGGGCCGAATATGGGCGGGGGATGTGCTCTTGGGAAAACCCACTCGTATCAACGGTACCCTGCACCGCCACGATTCCCGAGTCGCGCGGCGACCTCAGATGCCAAACCCATGAGTTGGTTGGCCGCGTCGGCCAGCGCCAGCCCCACCGAACCCGCGTAGTCGGCGATCGACAGCGCGGACATGATGCCCGCCGAGCGCGACGCGGATTTGTCCAGAACCACCTGCCCGGCCAGCACAATCACCGGAATACCCAGTTCGCTGGCCGCCTCCGCGATTTCGCCGACCACCTTGCCGTGCAGCGACTGCTCGTCCAGTTTCCCCTCTCCGGTGACTACCAGCTCCGCTTCGGCGAGGTCATCGGCCAGGTGGGTGAGCTCGGCGATGATCGCCGCGCCCGATTCGCACCGGCCGCCCAGTGCGAACAGTCCGGCTCCGATGCCGCCGGCGGCGCCGGCGCCGGGCTCGGCGCTCACCGCCCGGCCAGCGGCCGCGTCCAGTTCCATCGCCCAGGTTTCCAGGCGGACCTCAAGTTTGGCGACGGTGGCCGTGTCGGCGCCCTTCTGCGGCGCGAACACCCGCGCCGCCCCCCAGGGGCCGAGCAACGGGTACTCGACGTCCGAGGCGGCGATCAGGTCGACAGCGGCCAACTGCTCACGCGCCACGTCCAGGCCACCCAGCTCGTTGATCATTCCGCGACCACCGTCGGTGCAGGCACTGCCCCCCAACCCGACCACGATGCGCGCGGCACCCAGCTGAAGCGCCGCGGCAATCAGCTGGCCGACTCCCCTACTATGGGCCGCCAATGCCGTCTCGGGTGTGGGTGGACCGCCGAGCAGCGACAAACCGCACGCCTGGGCGACCTCGAGGAAGGCGGTCCCAGAACTCGCGTCGAACACCCAATGCGCGTCGACGTCTTTGTCCAGCGGCCCGCACACCCGCAGCTTGCGCAGCCCGCCGATCCGGTTGCTGAGTACCTCGACGAAGCCTGGACCGCCGTCGGACTGAGGGGCGACGATGAAGCTGTCGCCAGGGCGTGACCGGGTCCAGCCGGTCGCGATGACGGCCGCGGCCTCCACCGCCGACAAACTGTCGCCGTAGCAATCCGGGGCAACCAGCACCCGCATCGCGGGTAGCTGTAATCGGCCGGGCGCGAGGCCATCGGCAGCATCCGAGGCGAGCGAGCCGTCCATTACAAGCAAGAGTAGGGCTAACGTGGGCGCCACCGTCGCGTAACCCACTCAACCCGTGGGCATAGTTCCGGCGAGCGCCACCCCGGGAAGTAACCTGACGACTGTGAAGCTGTTGGGCCGCAAAAAGGGCCATGACGAAGGTGACGATTCGCCGAGCACCCCCGCGGGCGATTCCGATCTCGCAGAAGCGTCCGGAGGGTCTCGAGGGGCGCCGAAAACCGGCCCCAAGGGCCGGCCCACGCCCAAGCGCAACGAGGCCAGGCGCAACCCGAGGAAGGGTCCTGTCGTCCCCGCGCCGATGACGGCCTCCGAGGCGCGGGCGCGTCGCAAGACGCTGAAAGGCCCCAAACTCAGCCGAGAGGAACGCCGGGCCGAGAGAACTGCCAGCCGGGCCCGGATGACCGATCGGCGGGAACGCATGATGGCCGGTGACGAGGCCTACCTGCTGCCCCGCGACCAGGGCCCGGTGAAGCGCTACGTCCGCGACATCGTCGACGCGCGGCGCAACGTGCTCGGACTGTTCATGCCGTCGGCGCTGGCTTTGTTGTTCGTCATGTTCGCCGTCCCGCAGGTCCAGTACTACATGTCCCCGGCAATGCTGGTGCTGATGGCCGTGATGATGCTCGACGGAATCATCTTGGGCCGCAAGGTTGGCCGGCTAGTAGACGCGAAGTTTCCGACTAACACCGAAAGTCATTGGAAATTAGGCATTTACGCTGCCGGCCGGGCATCACAGATGCGCCGGATGCGGGCGCCCCGACCTCAAGTCGAGCGCGGCAGCAGTGTCGGCTAGCCCGCCCCGGAAAGCAGTCTGAGCGCGGTGCGCACCCTGGTACTCGGCGGCATCAGGTCGGGCAAGTCCCGATGGGCGGAGGCGGCCATCACCAACTCACTGGCACCCGGCCAGCCGGTCCGCTATCTGGCTTCGGGGCGGTGCGGCGAGGCCGACCCGGAGTGGGCGCAGCGGATCGCCCAGCATCGCGACCGCCGGCCCGGCCACTGGTCGACGGTCGAAACCGATGACATCACCGCTCAGTTGCGGCAGTCACCGGACATCCCGACGCTGGTCGACGATCTCGGCAGCTGGCTGACGGGCACGCTGGATCGCCACCAGGCCTGGGAGGAAGGATCGGTCGCGGCTCCCGTTAGGGACATACTCGCCGCAATCAGCACGTTCGGCTCGACACTGGTGCTGGTCAGTCCGGAAGTCGGGTTGACCGTCGTGCCGGCCACCCCATCCGGGCGCCGCTTCGCCGATGAGTTGGGAAGCCTCAATCAGCAGCTGGCGGCGCTGTGCGACCAAGTGGTGCTGGTGGTGGCCGGACAGGCCGTACCCATCAAGCCGCAGGCGACATGACCGATTTCATGCCGGTAGCGGCTCCCGATGCGGACGCGGCCGCAGCAGCCCGCGCCCGTCAGGACACGCTGACCAAGCCGCGCGATGCGCTGGGTCGCCTCGAGGACCTGTCGGTCTGGTTGGCGTCCTGCCAGAATCGGTGCCCGCCGCGGCAGTTCGAGCGAGCCCGGGTGGTGGTGTTCGCCGGTGACCATGGTGTGGCCCGATCGGGGGTGTCGGCCTACCCATCGGAAGTGACCGCTCAGATGGTGGCCAACATCGCCGCCGGCGGCGCGGCGATCAACGCGCTGGCCGAGGTTGCCGGCGCGACCGTTCGGGTTGCCGACCTGGGTGTGGATGCCGAAGCGCTGACCGAGCAGATCGGGGTGCACAAGGTGCGACGCGGCTGCGGCGACATCGCCATCGAGGACGCCTTGACCGAGGACGAGACCGCCGCCGCGATCGCGGCCGGCCAGCAGATCGCCGACGAGGAGGTCGACGCCGGCGCCGATCTGCTCATCGCCGGCGACATGGGCATCGGGAACACCACCGCGGCGGCCGTGTTGGTGGCCGCGCTGACGGAGGCCGAACCGGTCGCCGTGGTCGGTTTCGGGACGGGCATCGACGACGCCGGCTGGACGCGCAAGACGGCAGCTGTGCGCGATGCGCTGTTTCGGGCGCGCCGGGTGTTGCCGAACCCGGTCGGGCTGCTGCGCTGCTGCGGTGGCGCGGACCTGGCTGCGATGGCCGGCTTCTGCGCGCAGGCCGCGGTCCGGCGTACCCCACTGCTGCTCGACGGAATGGCGGTGACGGCCGCGGCGCTGGTCGCCGAGCGCCTGGCGCCCGGCGCACGGTTGTGGTGGCAGGCCGGCCATCGCTCCACCGAACCCGGTCACGCGCTGGCCCTGGCGGCCTTGCAGTTGGATCCCATCCTGGATATGCGAATGCGACTGGGCGAAGGGACCGGCGCCGCGCTGGCGGTGTCGGTGCTGCGCGCCGCGGTGGCCACGCTGTCCTCGATGTCGACCTTCAGCGAAGCCGGCGTATCGACCCCGCCGCTCTCGTGATGCGATCGCTGGCAACAGCTTTCGCATTCGCAACGGTGTTTCCCGTCCGCGCTGCAACCGCCGCGCCCATCGGGCGCGGCGCCATGACCGCGCTGCCGGTGGTAGGCGCCGCGTTGGGCGGCCTGGCCGCGGCCGTCACTTGGGCGGGCACGCAGGCGTTCGGCCCGTCCAGCCCGCTGTCGGGACTGCTCGCCGTGGCGGCGCTGCTGATCGCAACCCGTGGCCTGCACATCGACGGCGTGGCCGATACGGCCGACGGGCTGGGCTGCTATGGACCGCCGCAGCGCGCCCTTGCGGTCATGCGGGACGGGTCAACGGGCCCGTTCGGGGTGGCCGCCATTGTCCTGGTCATCGTCGCCCAAGGGCTGGCCTTCTCGACCCTCGGCATGACCGGCATTGCGGTGGCCGTCTTCGCCGGCCGGGTCACCGCCGTACTGGCCTGTCGCCGATCGGTGCCGGCTGCCGAAGGCAGCGCCTTGGGGGCCCGTGTCGCAGGTTCCCAGCCGGTGGCGGCGGTGGCGGCCTGGCTAGCCGTGGTGCTGGCGGCTTCGCTGGTAGCAGGCCCACGGTTGTGGCAGGGGCCGGTCGCGGTGCTACTGGCTGTGGGCTGCGGTGCGGTCCTGGTGGCACATTGCGTGCGCCGATTCGGCGGCATCACCGGTGACGTGCTGGGCTGCGCCATCGAGCTAACAACGACGATGAGCGCTACTCTGTTGGCAGCGCTGATCCGGTTTTAGCCTGCTTCTGACCCGGCGCACTGCAGCGTCCCCCAATTGGGGGACACAATTTGGTCCGATCGTCGCCGATCGGAGGATTGTTTTGCCCGCTCAGGCGCCTTAACGTCTTCGTTATGCCCGCATCACGGCTGAGCAGCCCGGCGACCGACGCGCCGCGCAACCCGTACGGGCGGCTGCTTACCCAGGGCACCTGCTACACCGCGGGAATGCAGCTGAGCAACGTGTCGGTGGTCCTGCCGTTCGTGTGCGCACACCTGGGCATGACCTGGACCGCAGCACTGTTGTTCCCGGCCTACAGCATCGGTTCGATCACCGGAAACTCGCTATCGCCGGCGATCCTGCAGCGGACCGGCCACCGGCGCCATGTCCTGCTTGCCCTGATCGCCGCCAGCGCGGCGACCTTGCTCGTGTGTGACGCGATAATCCCCTGGACCAGCAAGTTGGTCGGGCCGGTGTTCATGCTGACCTCGGCGCTGGGCGGAATCGTCGTCGCGCTCTCGAGCGTCGCCTACACCGACATGATCGCCAGCAAGCTGGCGGCGGCACGACGGGGCCAACTGTTCCTCACCCAAGGCGCGGCCGGGTCGACGCTGGCCACATTTTTCACCCTGCTGGTCGTGCCGATGCTGGGCAACGGCAACCAGACAGCCGCGTACCACTACCTGCTGTGGCTGGGTGCCGCGGCGCTGTACTCATCCGCCATCGCGGCCCTGCTCGTCGGTCCGATGCCCTCGGTCGGCACCACCCGGCGGCCCTCGCTGCGGGAAACGTACCGGCAGGGCTTCGCGGCCGCGGGATCGCAGCGCTGGTTCCGCCAGTACGCACTGACGTATCTGTTGTTCGCGCCGATCAGCCTGGGCACCAGCTTCTACAGCCTGCGTGCGGCAAAGCACAACGGCACTCTGCACGTGCTGATCATCCTGTCCAGCATCGGCTTGGTGGTCGGGTCGGTCGCGTGGCGCAAGGTCTACACCCGGTTCGGAGTACGCGGGATGTTGCTCGGCAGTGCATCGCTGAGCTCGGCCGGCGCGGTGCTGAGCATCGTGGCGGAGACCTCCGGCCAGTGGTACCACATGTGGGCCTACGGCACGGTGTTCCTGCTGGCGACCGTTTCGGGTCAGCCCGTCGTCGCCGCCGCGGTTTCCTGGATCAGCGTGTTCGCCGCAGAAGAGCACCGCGGGACGCTCATCGGCTTCAGCATGACACTGGTTGCCATCGAATCCGCCGTGCTGGGAGCCGGACTGGGCGGACTCGCACAAGCCCGCTCCACGGTCTTGCCGGTGGTCCTGGTGCTGGTACTGGCCGTCATCGCCGGCATCGCCGCGCTGCGTGCACCCGGTCCGATCGGCGAAACGTCACGCAGCCGGTCATGGCGGGTCCAGCGGCGCGTCTCAAAGCTGGTCGTGCCCGAAACCACCGATCTCGTCGGCCGCGTCCATCGCGGTCAGATCCGGCACGCCTGGGCCAGCTGGCATCCAGAGCCGGCCCGGCCTGTCCAAACGGCCGCTGCAGTCGCCTAACCCAGCCGCGACATCCACCCGTGGGTGTCGGCGAAAGTGCCGCGCTGGATCCCGGTGAGGGTGTCACGCAAAGCCATTGTCACTTCACCAGGTTGGCCGTCGGCGACGGTGAATTCGCTGTCGCCGTATTTCACCCGGGCGACCGGCGTGATGACGGCGGCGGTACCGCAGGCGAACACCTCGGTGATCTCGCCCGAGGCGGCTTTCTTCTGCCATTCGGCGATGTCGATCTTGCGCTCCTCGACCGAGAATCCGCCGTCAATCGCCAACTGCAGCAGCGAATCACGGGTGATACCGGGCAGCAGCGAGCCGGACAGTTCCGGGGTGACCAGCCGCGCTGAACCACCGCTGCCCAGCACGAAGAAGAGGTTCATGCCGCCCATCTCTTCGACGTACCGGCGCTCGACGCCGTCCAGCCACACCACTTGGTCGCAACCGTTTTCGGCGGCTTGGGCCTGCGCCAGCAGCGAGGCCGCGTAGTTGCCGCCGAACTTGGCCGCGCCGGTACCGCCGGGACTGGCCCGCACGTATTCCGTTGACACCCAGACGCATACGGGGCTGATGCCGCCTTTGAAGTACGCGCCGGCCGGCGAGGCGATCAGCAGATAGCGGTATTCCTTGGCCGGCCGCACGCCCAGTCCGGGCTCGGTGGCGATGATGAACGGCCGCAGATACAGGGCCTCTTCGCCACCGGCTCTGGGTACCCAGGCCTCGTCGACCGCGATCAGCTGGCGCAGGGATTCGATGAACAGCTCGTCGGGCAGTTCCGGAATTGCAAGCCGCCGGGCCGACGAGCGCAACCGGGCGGCGTTGGCGTCGGCGCGAAACGACACGATGGAGCCGTCCGCCCAGCGGTAGGCCTTGAGCCCTTCGAACACTTCCTGCGCGTAGTGCAGCACGATGGCCGACGGGTCCAACTCGATGGGACCGTACGCGATGACGCGCGCGTTGTGCCAACCACTGCCCACGCTGTAGTCGATCGAAACCATGTGGTCGGTGTGGTATTTGCCGAAGCCAGGGTCAGCCAGGATCGATACCCGCTGGTCCTCGGTGGCCGGACTTTGCGAGCGCGAAACCGTGAACTCAAGGGAACCGCTGGTCATGGCGCTGATTCTATATCCGTGCGCCAACGGGTTTTTGCCATGCGAGCCGGCCGCTAGCGCGTTTTCAGCTCGACGAACGGCGGACGCACCACTTCGCACTCCACGGCACGTCCGCGGACGTCGACGGTGATTCGCTGGCCGTCATTCACTTCCGCGTCGGTGTCGATCAACGCCAGCGCGATGCCCACTTGCAATGTCGGAGAAAACGTTCCGGACGTGGTGACGCCGATTGCGCGCTCGCCTTGGAGCACCGTCAACCCGGGCCGCAGCACACCGCGACCAACCATGCGCAGTCCCCGCAACAGCCGCCGCGGCCCCGCTTCCTTCTCGGCCAGCAGCGCATCACGGCCAAAGAATGCCGCCTTCTTCCAGCCGATCGCCCAACCGCATCGGGCCTGTAGGGGCGAGATGTCGAGCGAAAGTTCGTGACCGTGCAGCGGATAGCCCATCTCGGTGCGCAAGGTGTCGCGGGCGCCCAGACCGGCGGGCTCACCGCCGGCGTCCGTCACCGCGGCCACCAGGGCGTCGAACACCACGCCCGCGGACTCCCACGGCGGCAGCAGTTCGTAGCCGTGCTCGCCGGTGTATCCGGTGCGGCAGACCCGCACCGGCACGCCCGAATACGTGGCGTCGGCGTAGCCCATGTAGTCCATGCCGGTCGGCAGTCCCAGCGCGCCAAGCACGTCGGTCGACCGTGGCCCCTGTACCGCCAGCACCGCATAGGACCGGTGCAGGTTGGTGATGGTCAAAGTGTCCGGCGCGGCGGCCTGCAACGCATCGACGACCGCTGCGGTGTTGGCGGCATTGGGCACCAAGAAGATTTCGTCGTCGGCGACGTAATAGGCGATCAGGTCGTCGATGACGCCGCCGGAATCCGTGCAGCACAACGTGTATTGCGCCTTGCCCGCACCGATGCGGGTCAGGTCGTTGGTCAGTGCGGAGTTGACGAATTGCGCGGCACCGGGTCCTTTCACCAGCGCCTTGCCGAGATGGCTGACGTCGAACAGGCCGACGGCATTTCGGGTGGCGTTGTGCTCACTGACGGTGCCGGCATACGACACCGGCATCGACCAGCCGCTGAATTCGGCGAAACTTGCGCCCAGTTCGCGGTGGCGGTCTTGCAGCGGTCCCTGTAACAGTTCTGGCGCAGCGCTCACGGCGTCCCACCCTAATCGAGTACCGCGGCTGGCACACTTTGGTAGATGTCCGATTCCCTGGCCGATGGTGGCGACCCGCGGCGCCCGGCGTCGCCGCCCTTGCGATCGCCACTGGCCGATGGTGGCGACCCGCGGCGCCCGGCGTCGCCGCCCTTGCGATCGCCACTGGACTTCGAAGCGCTGGAAGCAGCGGGAATCGCTAACCCGCGCGAGCGATCCGATCTGATCAAGTATCTGGACGACCTTGGTTTCACGCTCGACGAGATGGCCGAGGCCGAAAGCCGAGGCCGGCTGTTCGGGCTGGCAGGTGACGTCCTGCAGTGGTCGGGACGCCCGGTCCACACCTTGCAGTCGGCAGCGGAGCAACTCGGCTTGTCCGCCGACGACGTTGCGCATGCCTGGGCGCTGCTGGGCCTGACCGCCGCCGGTCCCGACGTTCCGGTGCTCAGCCAGGCCGACGTCGACGCCCTGGCGACGTGGGTGGCGCTCAAGTCGGTGGTCGGCGAGGACGGCGCGTTCGGCCTGCTGCGCGTTCTGGGCGCCGCCATGGCCCGGCTGGCCGAAGCCGAGTCGACGATGATCCGCGCCGGAACCCCGGACATCCAGATGACCTACACCCGCGATGAGCTGGCAACGGCGCAGGCCTACCGCTCGGTCGCGGAGTTCGTGCCCCGGATCGGGGCCCTGATCGACATCGTGCACCGACATCATCTGACCAGCGCGCGGACCCACTTCGAGGACGTCGTGCGCGACGCCTCGGCCAGCGTGCGCTGCGGCGTGGGATTCGCCGATCTGTCCAGCTTCACCGTTTTGACCCAGGCACTGACGCCCACGGAGTTACAGGCGCTGCTCAACGAGTTCGGCGCCACCGTCGCCGACGTCGTGCACGCCGACGGCGGCAGGGTGGTGAAGTTCATCGGCGACGCGGTGATGTGGGTGAGCTCGTCTCCGGAGCGGCTCGCGCGAGCGGCGGTGGATCTGGTCAGCCATCCGCGGGCTCGTGAGGAAGGGCTGCAGGTGCGGGCCGGACTTGCCTATGGCACCGCGCTGGCCATCAACGGCGATTACTTCGGCAACCCGGTCAACCTGGCCGCGCGTTTGGTGGCATCCGCGGCCCCGGGGCAGGTCTTGACCGACGCAGCGCTGCATGAGCAACTGCCGGATTGGCCCGCGGCCGCCCGTGGCCCATTGACACTCAAGGGTTTCGACGCCCCAGTTCCCGCCTTCGAACTGCTCGGCAACCCGGCGCAGACGACGCTGCCGAGCTAATCACCTACCCGGTGACTAGGGTGGTTGCCCGTGACCAACGAACCGGGCTACCGATCCCCTGCTGTCAACGTCGCCACGTCGCTACCCAAACGTGGTACGGCATCGGCGGTCTTGCTCGTCCCCGTCATATCGGCCGGCGATGACGACCGACCCGGCGCAGTCCTAGCTTCGGGCGAGCCGTTTCTGTCCGCGGCTGCGGTGGCCGAAATCGAGGCCGGGCTGCGGGCGCTGGGCGCCACCGGCAGCAGCGAACAGGTACATCGATTGGTGGTGTCCTCGCTGCCGGTAGGCAGCGTGCTGACCATCGGCCTGGGCAAAGCCCGCCCCGAGTGGCCCGCCGATACGATCCGTCGCGCTGCCGGGGTGGCCGCGCGGTCGCTGGGCAGCGCCGAAGCGGTGATCACCACGCTGGGCGAGCTGCCCGGCGAAGACGTCTGCTCTGCCGCCGTGGAGGGGTTGATCCTGGGCAGCTACCGGTTCAGCGCCTTCCGCAGCGCCAAGACCGCACCCAAAGACGCTGGGCTGAGCAAGATCACGGTGCTGTCTACGGCCCAGAACGGCAAGGACGCCAAGAAACAGAGTGCGCACGGCGCGGCCGTCGCGACAGCCGTCGGCACCGCTCGCGATTTCGTCAATACTCCCCCGAGCCACTTGTTCCCGGCCGAATTCGCCAAGCGTGCAATGGCTTTGGGCGAATCGGTGGGCCTGGAAGTTGAGGTGCTCGACGAAAAGGCACTGGCCAAGGCGGGCTATGGCGGCGTAATCGGGGTGGGCCAGGGCTCGTCGCGGCCGCCGCGGCTGGTGCGGCTGAGCTATCGGGGGTCGCGGCTGGCCAAGAGCGCGAAGAAGGCCAAGCGAGTGGCGTTGGTGGGCAAGGGAATCACGTTCGATACGGGTGGGATTTCGATCAAGCCCGCGGCGTCCATGCACCACATGACCTCGGATATGGGTGGGGCGGCCGCGGTTATCGCGACCGTGACGCTGGCCGCGCAGCTGGAGCTGCCCATCGACGTGATCGCCACCGTGCCAATGGCGGAGAACATGCCCTCGGCGACCGCACAGCGCCCCGGTGACGTCCTGACGCAGTACGGCGGAACCACGGTGGAAGTTCTCAATACCGACGCCGAGGGCCGGCTGATCCTGGCCGACGCGATCGTTCGCGCCTGCGAGGACGGTCCGGACTACCTCATCGAGACGTCCACCCTGACCGGGGCGCAGACGGTGGCGCTGGGCGCGCGGATACCCGGGGTGATGGGCAGCGAAGCATTCCGCGACCGGGTCGCGACCATCTCGCAGCGAGTAGGCGAAAACGGTTGGCCGATGCCGCTGCCCGATGAACTCAAGGACGACCTGAAGTCGACCGTGGCCGACTTGGCCAACGTGAGCGGGCAGCGCTACGCCGGAATGCTGGTGGCGGGGGTATTCCTGCGGGAGTTTGTCGCCGATTCGGTGCAGTGGGTGCACATCGACGTGGCCGGACCGGCCTACAACACCGGCGGCGCGTGGGGTTACACCCCCAAGGGCGCCACGGGTGTGCCGGCGCGGACGATGTTCGCGGTGCTCGAGGACATCGCCCAGAACGGCTAGCCGGCCCTCACTTGGTCAGCAGCGACGTCACCGCTCGGCGCATGGTGCGGCGCGGCCAGCCGGTCACACCGTCGGCGGACAGGGCGGCTTGGGCAGCGTTGCGTCCGCATGCACCGTGCACCGAACCTCCGGGGGTCGCCGATGCGCTGCCCAGGTAAAGCCGCTCGACCGGAGTCTCGGCTCGGCCCATGCCGGCGGCCGGGCGGAAGATCAGCATTTGTTGCAGTTGCGCGGTTCCGCCGTTGAGCGCACCCAGATGCAAGTTGGCATCACTGGCTTCCAAGTCCGACGGGCGCTGTACGAAGCGGTGTATCACCCGGGCACCGAAACCCGGCGCATGTTCTTCGATGACGTGATCTACCGATTTGGCCAGCCGCTCGGCCGCCGCGTCGTCAGCGATGTTGCGCGGCAAATGCGTGTAGGCCCATACACTTTCGGTCCCTTTCGGCGATCGGGTCGAATCGGCTGTGGTGGTCTGGCCCAGCAGCATGAACGGATGTTCAGGCACGACACGGGTATTGAGATCAGCCATCCAGCGGACCAACCCGTCCGCGTCGGCCCCGAGATGTACCGTGCCGACGCTGTGCAAGCTATTCGATCGCCAGGGAATGGGCCCGTCGAGTGCATAGTTGACTTTCACCACCGGCGGATCCCAGACATAGTGCTCGAGTTCGCCACGCAGGGAACGCGGTACCGCGTCAGCGGGCAGCATGTCGCAGAACAGTCGCGGCGCCGTGACGTTGGCCACGATCGCCCTGCGCGCACGAACCGTCCGCCCCGCACTCGTCGTCACCGCGACCGCGCGCCCGCCTCGTACCTGGATGCGGGAAACGTTTTGGTGGTATTCGATTTTGGCGCCGGCCGAGCACGCGCGGTTCACCAGGGCTGCCGTCAATTGTCCGGACCCGCCGACCGGGACCGGCCAGCCGCAGTCCTGGCCGAGCATGGTCATCAAGAAACCCATTACCCCGCTGCCCGGCGCATCCGGCGGGATGTCGGCGTGCATTGCGTTGCCCAGCAACAGCATTCGTGGTGCCTCACCGACGAACAGCCGATCCACCATGGTGTTGGCCGGCTGCACCAGCAGATGTGCAAGCCGAACAGCCTCGGCGGTGCCGAGCCGCCGGAGCAACTGGATGGTCGCCCGCACCGGCGGAAACGGCGACAGCATCGCGTCCAGCAGCGGCGACTTGATCTTGTTCCACAAAGCGACCACGCGCCACCAGTTTTCACCGTCGGCATGATCGCGACGCTCGAATTCCGCCGCGGTACGGGCCGGATCGCGGTAGAGCACGGGCGGGTCATCATCGGTTGCGCTGCGCGGATGCCCCACCACCGCAGGGGCATGCGACCATTTCAGGCCGTGGTCCTCCAACTGCAGCGCCGCCATTGCCGGTGAGGCCACGGTCATCGGATAAAAGGAGCTGAACAAATCGGTGACGTAACCGGGGGTCACTTCGGCGCTGCGCACCGCACCGCCCGCATCGGGCTGGGCTTCCAGCACCAGCACGTCCCAGCCGGCATCGGCCAGCATCGACGCCGCCACCAGGCCGTGATGTCCGGCACCGATCACGACCGCGTCAGCCGTTTCCACAGTTACCGGACCTGACTGGGCTCGAAACGTTCGGCCATGGCCGCAAGGCGCAGCAGGCATTCACGGTTGCGTGGGTAGATGCCAACCAGGGCCAACCGGTCGGGAATAAGGCCGATCGCCCCTTCCACCGGCACCTCGATCATCGCCACTCGGCATCCACCTGGGATTTCGCTCAGGCGCATCGTTATCCGTGCGGCGCCGAACAAGCCGAGTCCAGCGTGCAGCACCAATTCCTCTCCGGGGGTGCAACTCTCGACGACGGTTTGGTCGTTTATCACCAACGGCCACACTCCGATCGAGTGCCGGATGGCCGACCCCGGCTCGGGCCACTGCGAGTCGACGGCGCGGGTCCGGCTGTTGCCCACCACCCATTGCGAGTAGGTCCAGCCGTTGGCCAGCACATCCCACACGGCCTGGCGGGACGCCTCCACCTCGCGGATGGCGGCCAGTTCTTGAGTCGCTGTCATCAAATCCTCCCGGTAGCCAACACGATCTCCGGGGGGATACCCAGCCGCCGGGGAAGTACTACGAAACTGGGCGGTTCAATTCGCTGGCAAACTTTTCAGGTTTAGCCGCGGGGCGGTGCGGCTACTTAACGCACGACAAACAACCCACGGGAAGGCCGGATTGTGACTGTACGACGGTTGATCATCGCGGTAAGCGCCGTGCTCCTGGTGGCCGGCGTAATTGGGCTTTTAGTGCCGGTGACGGTGTCCAACAGCAACGGCGGCTCCGTTTCCTGCGGAAACGGGATTGCGGCGGATCTTTCAGGGGCGAGGGCGGCCAACGATCAGAACGGGGCCAACATCCCGATTCTCAACCAGATCGTCCCGCACACCGATTTCGTTGCCCAATGTGAGTCGGCCATATCGGGCCGGCGCATGTGGACCATCCCGTTGGCGGTTATCGGGGTCGTCGGGATAGCGGGAGCGCTGCTGGTCCGGCGCAACGAAGGCGCAACGACGGGCGTCTGAGGTCAGATCACCCGCATCCGGGCGGAACTGCGCAGCGCCTGCGGCAGCACCCTGGAAAGGCCGTACAGCGCATATGCCTCGAAGGTGACCGGGCGAATCGGCTTGTTCTTCTTCACCGCGGAGACGATCGCATTGGCAACCTTGTCCGGTCCGTAGCTGCGCAACCCGAACATCTTCTCCAGCTGCCCGCGCCGGTCATCGACCTGCTCGCTCTTGTCGATCCGCGCGTCGAAGCGGGTGGCTTGGATGATGTTGGTGTTGATGACCCCGGGGCAGATCGTGGTCAGCCCCACGCCGGCGGCGTCGAGTTCGGCACGCAGGCAGTCCGAGAACATGTACGTCGCCGCCTTGGACGTGCAGTAAGCGCTGAGCGATTGCAGCGGCGCGTATGCGGCCATCGACGACACGTTGACTATGTGCCCGCCGGTCCCCCGTGCAACCAGGCGCTGCCCGAAGGCCCGGCAACCGTTCACCACACCGCCCAGGTTGATGTCCAGAACGCGGTCGAATTGCTCGGCGGGCGTGTCCAGGAAGGCTCCTGCCTGCCCGATGCCGGCGTTGTTGACCACTATGTCGGGGACGCCGTGCTCGGCGCTGACTCGCTCGGCAAACGCCTCGACCGCATCGGCATCCGATACGTCCAGCACATAGGCATGCGCGATGCCGCCGCGCGCGGCGATTTGCGCGGCCGTTTCCTTCACAGTGGCCTCATCGATATCGCTGACGACAACCTCGGCACCCTCGCGCGCAAACGCCAGCGCGGTCTCTCGGCCGATTCCGCTGCCTGCCCCGGTGACCGACACCAGCGTGTCGCCGAAGCTCTCGCGTGGGCGGCCCACCTGGGCACGCAGTAAGGCGCGGCCTGGCGGCTTGCCTTCGGCCAGGTCGGCGAAGTCGTGCAACGCGGCCGCCATCACCTGCGGGTGCGACATCGGCGAGAAGTGACCGGCCCTGATATCGCGCCGCCACAGCCGCGGCACCCAGCGCGCGGTCTCGTCATACCCGTAGGGCCGCACATATGGATCCCTGGTGTTGACGATGAGCTGCACCGGCACATCGACGACCTGCACCCTGCGGTTGCCGGAGAACGATCGGAAATAGTTGGCGGGATACGTCTTGACCGAGTGGGCGGCATCGCTGGCCAGTCTGTCGGAATGATGGATCTGGTCGTCGGGGATGTTGTCGACCATCTTGCGTCTGGCGGCAGCGCTCGACAGCATCACCCGCAGGACAAGCGGCGCCAGCACAGGTATCGAGAACAGCACCATGTAGCTCAACCGCAGGGCCTGGCTGATCGCCCGGGCGAAGGTACGCGGGCGCCACGGCCGTCGCAGACCGCCCAACACATAGTTGACCAGCTGGTCCTGACTCGGGCCCGACACCGACGTGAACGAGGCGACCCTATCGCCGGCACCGGGCCGGTGCAGGTACTCCCATACGCCGACCGAACCCCAGTCGTGCCCCAGCACGTGGACCGGCTGACCGGGGCTCAGCTCACCGATGACCGCGCCGAGATCATCGGCGAAACGGGCCATGGTGTAGGCGGAAACGGGCTTGGGCGCCGACGACAGCCCAACCCCCCGGTTGTCGTAGCGGATGATCCGGAACCGCTGTGCCAACAGCGGAACGACACCGTCCCACAACACGTGCGAGTCCGGAAAGCCGTGCACCAGCACCACTGTCGGCCCCTCGGGATTGCCCTCCTCGTACACCGCGATCCGAGTGCCGTCGGCGCTGTCGACGAACTGCTGGGGTGCCTGTTTAGTTGCCGACATCGGACCTCCGCCCACCCGCGACTTGCACTTATCTTGTGGTCGCCACACCGTAGCAAGGGCTCCCGACAGTCATCCGGCCCTGACTGTGCGCCGACAAAGGCGCAGTGACAGGATAGTTTCGACATCTAGTTGGGTTCCGCACCCGGTTCGCGACGGTGTGGTAAGCCAGAGATCGACCTGTGCCGACCGACGACGATCCAGGAGTCAATAGAGATGGCCTTCTCAGTCCAGATGCCGGCACTTGGTGAAAGCGTCACCGAAGGGACCGTCACCCGCTGGCTCAAGCAGGAAGGCGACACGGTCGAAATCGACGAGCCTTTGGTCGAAGTCTCGACCGACAAGGTCGACACCGAAATTCCATCGCCGGCCGCCGGTGTACTGACCAAGATCGTCGCCCAGGAGGACGACACGGTCGAGGTCGGCGGCGAGCTCGCCGTCATCGGCGACGCCGCGGACGGCTCTGCAGGTGACGGCCAGGCGGCCGAGCAACCCGCGCAGGAAGCCGCGCCCGAACCGGAACCCGAGCCCGCACCCAAGGAAGACGCAAAGCCGGAGCCCCAAGAGGCGCCGGCTCAAGCCAAATCCGAACCTCCGCCCAGCGGCGAGACCAAACCCGTGCTGATGCCCGAACTGGGTGAGTCGGTGACCGAGGGTACGGTGACTCGCTGGCTGAAGAAGGTAGGCGATTCGGTCCAGGTCGACGAGCCGCTGGTGGAGGTGTCCACCGACAAGGTCGACACCGAAATCCCGTCACCGGTGGCCGGCGTTCTGGTCACCATCACCGCCGAGGAGGACGACGTCGTCCAGGTCGGCGGTGAACTGGCGCGGATCGGCTCCGGTTCCGAATCGGGCGGCGCCGCACCGGCTCCGAAAGCCGAACCCAAACCGGAACCCAAGCCGGAACCCAAGCCCGAGCCCAAGCCCGAGCCCGAATCCAAGCCGGAACCGAAGGCCGAGCCAAAGCCCGAGCCCAAACCGGAACCGGCGCCTGAGCCCAAGGCCGAACCGGCACCTGCTGAGCCGGCCGCCGAATCCGACGGTTCCCCGTATGTGACGCCGCTGGTGCGAAAGTTGGCCAGCGAGAACAACATCGACCTCGCCGCAGTCAAGGGCACCGGTGTGGGCGGTCGCATCCGCAAGCAGGACGTGCTGGCGGCCGTCGAACAAAGGGCCGAACAAAAGAGGGAACCCGCCAAGTCGGCCCCGGCGGCCCAAGCTCCTGCGGCTGCGCCGGCGGCGAAGGCGCCCACCCCGGCACCGGCGCTGGCCCATTTGCGCGGCACTACGCAGAAGGCCAGCCGGATCCGTCAGATCACGGCTAACAAGACTCGGGAATCTCTGCAGGCCACCGCCCAGCTCACGCAGACCCACGAGGTCGACATGACCAAGATCGTGGCGTTGCGGGCCAAGGCCAAGAACGCCTTCGCCGAGCGCGAGGGAGTCAACCTGACCTTCCTGCCTTTCATCGCCAGAGCGGTGATCGACGCCCTCAAGACTCACCCGAACATCAACGCCAGCTACAACGAGGACACCAAGGAGATCACCTACTACGACGCCGAGCACCTCGGCTTCGCTGTCGACACCGATCAGGGTCTGCTCTCCCCCGTCATCCACAATGCCGGCGACCTGTCGCTGGCCGGCCTGGCCCGCGCGATAGTCGATATCGCCGCGCGCGCCCGGTCGGGCAACCTGAAACCCGACGAGTTGTCCGGGGGTACCTTCACCATCACCAACATCGGCAGCCAGGGCGCCTTGTTCGATACCCCGATCCTGGTTCCGCCGCAGGCGGCGATGCTGGGTACCGGAGCCATCGTCAAGCGGCCGCGGGTGGTTGTCGATGAGGTCGGCAACGAGTCGATCGGGGTCCGGTCGATCTGCTATCTCCCGCTGACCTACGACCATCGGCTCATCGACGGCGCAGATGCCGGACGCTTCCTCACCACTGTCAAGCACCGACTCGAAGAGGGAGCTTTCGAGGCCGATCTAGGGCTTTAAGAGGGCTTTAAAAGGCTTAGGAAGGGCTCCGCGACGTGGCCAAAGCCGTTATCGCCATAGCAGGCTCGTCTGGCATGATCGGCTCAGCTTTGACCGCGGCTCTGCGCGCCGCCGACCATCCGGTGCTGCGCATCGTGCGCCGAACGCCGGCCAATTCCGAAGAACTGCACTGGAATCCCGAGAGCGGTGAGTTCGATCCCGACGCACTCACCGACGTCGACGTCGTCGTCAACCTGTGCGGCGTCAACATCGGCCAGCGCCGGTGGTCCGGCGCGTTCAAACAGAGCTTGCGCGACAGTCGGATCGCGCCTACCGAAGTACTCGCCGCCGCGGTCGCCGATGCCGGCGTCGGAACCCTCATCAATGCCAGTGCGGTGGGCTATTACGGCAACACCCGAGACCGCGTCGTAGACGAAAACCACTCTGCGGGAAGCGGTTTCCTGGCGCAGTTGTGCGTGGACTGGGAAGCCGCGACGCTGCCGGCCCAGTACGACGGCACCCGTGTCGTCCTGGCCCGCACCGGGCTGGTGCTGGCCCCCGCGGGTGGCGCGCTGCGGATGATGCGACCGGTGTTCTCGGTGGGCCTGGGGGCCCGGCTGGGCAACGGCCGCCAGTACATGTCGTGGATCAGCCTCGAAGACGAAGTACGCGCGCTGCTGTTCGCCATCGCGCACCCCACGCTGTCCGGGCCGGTGAACATGACGGGTCCCGCCCCGGTCACCAATGCCGAGTTCACCACCGCGCTCGGCCGGGCACTCAACCGCCCGACTCCATTGGCGCTGCCCGGATTCGCGGTACGCGCCGCGCTCGGCGAGTTTGCCGACGAAGGTCTGCTCACTGGTCAGCGCGCCATTCCCGGGGCCTTGGAGCAGGCTGGTTTTCAATTCCACCACAACACAATTGGCGAGGCGCTCAGTTACGTAACCGCTCGACGCGACCACGACTAGTCGGCGAAATACCCGTCGACTACATGGCGTGTCGTGTAATCTTCGCTTCCGGTAAGACGGCCGACCAACACACCTGGAGAGACGCGTGGCGTACTCGATCTTCCATGACATGAAAAAGGAAGGGCCGCTTTACGCGCTCTTTCTGAACTGCACCCTGAAAAAAGGGCCGGCAGTTTCCAACACCGAAGCGCTATGCAATCTGCTCATCGAACGACTCAAAGCCCATGAGCCGGACATAGAAACCGAGATAGTCCGAGTAGTCGACTACAACGTGGCGCCCGGGATCGGAAACGACGAGGGCGACGGCGACGAATGGCCGCAGATTCTGGAAAAAGTGAAGCGCTGCAACATCATTGTGCCCGCGATGCCGATCTGGATGGGAGTGCGCTCCTCTGTGATGCAGCGGGTCATCGAGCGGCTCGACGGCACAACGAAGACAGTAATGTGCGAACGCACCGGGCAATTTCCGCTTTATGGCACCGTCGCCGGCTGCGTGGTTACCGGCAACGAAGACGGCAGTCATGATTGCGTGGCAAATACCTTCGCAAACCTGCTGCACTTCGGCGTCACAGTGCCGCCCAATACCGATCTCTATTGGGTCGGCGATGCCGGGCCGGGAGCCAGCTATATCGAGGCGGGCGGCGAGCTCTCGCCCTACGTGCGCCGCAATGCCGAGCTGACCGCGCTCAACCTACTATTCGCCGCAAAGCTGCTTCAGGAAAACCCCTACTCCATCAATATCAAAGAACACAACGCAAAAATGATGGAGCGCAACAAGATCAAGATGACTGCAATGAAGCTGGCGATCGACTACATGCGCGAGAACATGCCGGACTGAATCATGCAATTGACCGACCGGGCCCCCTCCCGGACAACCATCGATCCCGCGTGGATAGTCGAATACATCCGCAGAGCAGCCATTCCCGCCGACGGCCCGGTGCGAGACCAGGAAGAACTGAACCTTTACCGGGTCGCCAGTTGCACCCGCGATGTCACGGCGCGCCAAGACAACCCCGAGCACGACGTTGCGCGAAACACCGGTCAGGTCAAGAAACGTCGGAACGAACGATGAGCGCGCCGGCCAACACCAGCGAGCAGATGGTCCGCGCGCTGGCCGCCGAAGGTGTCGAATACGTCTTCGGCATCCCGGGCGATGAGAACCTGCATTTCATGGAGGCGCTGCGCAACGACGGGCGCATCAGATTCATCTTGTTTCGTCACGAACAGGCCGCGGGCTTCGCGGCTGCGGCCTATGGACGCTTGACAGGCAAGCTTGCTGTTGCCATGTCGACGCTGGGCGCCGGCGCGATGAATCTGACCACTCCGGTCGCTCACGCGTACCTCGCGGCCATGCCGATGCTGGTCATCACCGGCCAAAAGGCCGTGCACGACAATCCCATGGGCCAATACCAGCTGGTCGACGTCGTCGACGTGATGCGACCGATCACCAAGTTCGCCGCCAGCATACCGTCGGGCAAGATGGCCGGTTCCCTGCTGCGGCAGGCAATGATGTCGGCGCTAGGCGGACGTCAGGGCCCGGCGCATCTTGAATTGCCCGACGACGTGGCACGTGAAACCGAGCTTGGTCCATCGGTTCCGTGCCGGCAGGGCGACATCCCGGTGACGACCCAGGCGAGCATCGTCGTTGCGGCACAACTGATCCGGAAGGCCAGGCGGCCCCTGATCATGGTAGGCGGCGGCACCCGCGCCAATCGTCCCGAAGTCGCCGCGGCCGTACGGGGACTGATAGAGAAGACTCAAATACCCTTCGTCACAACCATGATGGGCAAAGGTGTGGCCAACGAGGACCATCCGAACTACCTCGGATGTTCGATCCTGCCCGGCGACTATCCGAACTGCGCCATCCAAGCGGCGGACGTGATCGTCAACGTCGGCCACGATGTGATGGAAAAACCCACCCTGTTCATGAAGGTCGATGACGGCCGCACGGTCATTCACCTCAATCCGTTCGCCGCGCTGGGCGATAACAGCTACTTCCCTCAGGTACAGCTTGTCGGTGACATGGCCGACGCTGTGCAGCGCCTGACCGAACAACTCGACAAGAACCCGGGTTGGGATCATGACGGTTTCCGCGAAATCGCGAAAGCCATGCGGGACAGCATCAAGCGCGCGAGTTCGGACACCTCGTTCCCCGCCAAGCAGGGTCATCTGATCGCCACTCTGCGCGACTTCATGGCCGACGAAGACATCCTGTCGCTGGATAACGGCGTTCATATGATGTGGGCCACCCGGAATTTCAATGCCCGCAGGCCCAACACCATGCTCATCGATCACGCGCTCGGATCCATGGGTATCAGTCTGCCGGCGGCGATCGCCGCCAAACTGGTGCATCCTGAGCGCAAAGTCGTGGTGCTCACCGGCGACGGCGGTTTCGCGATGAACAGCCAGGACATCGAGACCGCTGTCCGTCTCGGCCTTGACCTCATCGTCGTGGTCTTCAACGACAACGGCCTGGGCATGATCGCGATGAAGCAAGCCGCCGATGGCTATCCCAGGTACGGCGTGGACTTCGCGAACCCCGATTTCGTGGCCTTCGCCCACAGCTATGGCGCCACCGGCCATCGTCTGGCCCACCCGGCCCAGTTTCGCGAAATACTCGACCACGCGGCACGAGCTGGCGGGGTGCACATAATCGACGCTCCGGTTGACCCACAGCAGAATTTGTCACTCATGGCCGAAATGCGTTCGGTGGACTGCAGTCGGCTGCTATCTACGGGACGCTAAGACGGCTGGTCGCGCTGCCAGGGCCACCGGCCAGTCATCTCGACGGTGAGCGAGACACTCAGGAATGTCCGGATTGCCACAATGCCGGCTAATGCGGCGACGTTGCGGCCATCAGGTGTGACGACGATCGTCTTGATGATGTCGCCGGCGACCAGGAACTCCAGTCCGATCAGAATCGAGCGACCCAGATTTGTGCGGAGCATTCGGTAAGCTCCGTCAGCCTTGCGCAGCACACGACAGAGGAAGCGCGCGCCGGCGACCAGCGCACCGACGATGATCACGGCGACGCCCACGCCGTCGACGACCGCGCCAAGCACGTCCACGGTTTCGATGAAGTTCATTGGAGGCAGATTAACGGCGCAACCCTCGACAGTTGCCGAGTAACCTCGCGGGTGTGACGGCTTCCATCCGCTCCGGCGCCGCCCCGATCGAGGTGCGCCAGCTGGGAGCAGTCGACTACCGGGAAGCCTGGCAGTTGCAACGTGAGCTGGCCGATGCCCGCATCGCCGGCGGCCCCGACGTCCTGCTGCTGCTGGAACACCCCGCTGTCTACACCGCCGGACGGCGTACGGAGCCGCACGAACGCCCGCGGGACGGCACTCCTGTCGTAGACACCGACCGCGGCGGCAAGATCACCTGGCACGGCCCAGGGCAACTGGTCGGCTATCCGATCATCGGGCTTGCCGAACCTCTCGACGTGGTCAATTACGTTCGGCGCCTAGAGGAATCGCTGATCCAGGTGTGCACCGAACTGGGCCTGGATGCTGGCCGCGTCGACGGGCGCTCCGGTGTCTGGCTGCCCGGCCGGCCCGCACGCAAGATCGCCGCGATCGGTGTGCGGGTCGCACGCGCGACCACGCTGCACGGGTTTGCGCTCAACTGCGATTGTGACTTGGGCGCGTTCACCACGATCGTGCCGTGCGGCATCCCCGACGCCGGGGTGACATCGTTGTCGGCCGAACTGGGACGCAGGGTTACCGTCGACGAAGTCCGCCCGGCCGTCGCCGACGCGGTCTGCGCGGCGCTGGATGGTGCGCTGCCGGTGCGTGCTCACCCCGCCACGCGCGCAGCTTCGGCTTAAACTGGTCCTCGTGACTGTCGCACCCGAAGGACGCAAACTGCTGCGCCTCGAAGTGCGCAACGCTGCCACCCCGATCGAGCGCAAACCGCCGTGGATCAAGACGCGGGTGCGGATGGGACCCGAATACACCGAGCTCAAGAGCCTGGTCCGCCGCGAGGGCTTGCACACGGTCTGCGAAGAGGCCGGTTGCCCCAACATCTTCGAATGCTGGGAGGACCGGGAGGCGACCTTCCTGATCGGCGGCGACCAATGCACTCGCCGGTGCGATTTCTGCCAGATCGACACGGGCAAGCCCGCTGAACTGGATCGCGACGAGCCGCGGCGGGTCGCCGAGAGCGTGCAGACGATGGGACTGCGCTACGCCACCGTCACCGGCGTCGCCCGCGACGATTTGCCCGACGGCGGAGCCTGGCTCTATGCGGAAACCGTGCGCGCCATCAAAGCGCTCAACCCCCAGACCGGCGTCGAACTGCTGATCCCCGATTTCCGCGGCGAGCCCAGCCTGCTGCAGGAGGTCTTCGAAGCCCGTCCAGAAGTGTTGGCGCACAACGTCGAAACCGTGCCGCGCATCTTCAAGAGAGTCCGGCCCGCGTTCAGCTATCAGCGCAGCCTGGACGTGATCACCGCGGCGCGCGCGTCCGGTCTGGTCTCCAAGAGCAACCTCATCCTCGGTCTGGGTGAAACCCCCGAGGAAGTGCGCACCGCGCTGGCCGACCTGCACAAGGCCGGCTGCGACATCGTCACCATCACCCAATACCTGCGGCCATCGGCACGCCACCATCCGGTTGAGCGCTGGGTCCGGCCCGAGGAGTTCGTCGAGCACGCGCAGTACGCCGAAGGTCTGGGCTTCGCCGGAGTTCTGGCCGGCCCGCTGGTGCGATCGTCTTACCGGGCCGGACGGCTTTACCAGCAGGCTCGCACCCGTACGTATTCTTGAAAACTATGGCGAAACCCCGTAATGCCGCCGAGAACAAAGCCGCCAAGCAGCAGGCAAAGGCTGCCAGCAAGGCCGCCGCTCGGCAGCGCCGCAGTCAGCTGTGGCAGGCCTTCAACATCCAGCGCAAGGAGGACAAGCGGCTGCTGCCGTACATGATCGGCGCCTTCGTGCTGATCGTGGGCGTGTCGGTGGGCGTCGGGGTGTGGTCGGGCGGGTTGACCATGATCACGATGATCCCGCTGGGCGTGCTCCTTGGTGCGCTGGTGGCGTTCATCATCTTCGGCCGCCGGGCCCAGAAATCGGTCTACAGCAAAGCCGAAGGCCAAACCGGCGCGGCCGCCTGGGCGCTCGATAACATGCGCGGCAAGTGGCGGGTGGCCCCCGGGGTGGCAGCCACCGGCCACTTCGACGCCGTGCATCGGGTGATCGGCCGGCCCGGCGTCATCTTTGTCGCCGAGGGCTCGGCGGCCCGGGTCAAACCGCTGCTGGCCCAGGAGAAGAAGCGCACCGCGCGCCTGGTCGGCGACGTGCCGATCTACGACATCATCGTCGGCAACGGCGACGGCGAGGTTCCGCTGGCCAAGCTGGAACGCCATCTGACGCGCCTACCGGCCAACATCAGCGTCAAGCAGATCGACACCCTGGAGTCGCGACTCGGTGCGCTCGGTTCACGTACCGGCGCCGGAGTCATGCCGAAGGGCCCGATGCCCACCAACGCCAAGATGCGCGGCGTCCAGCGCACTGTGCGCCGCAAGTAACCCGCTTCTCAGCGCCTAACCACCGCCGTGCCGGTAATGCGGTCCTGCAGGCCCCGCCCGTCGGCATCGGTGAAAAGCGGCGGCACCACCAGGGCAATCAACAGCCCTCGGGCCACCAGCCGGCCGATCCCCACCGGAAGCCGCCCGTCCACCGACGCCACTGTCAGACCTAGCGCCAACTGGCCCGGCGTGAAACCGAACAGGCGCACCGATACCGCACCCAGCACCAGCCAGATGACCAGCACCGCGGTCGACAAGGTCGCCTGGGAGCCGGCGCCTACCGCTAAACCCAGCGCGGCCAGGCCATAGGCGATCAGCCAGTCGATCAGTAACGCGACCAATCGGCGGCCCGTCGGAGCCAGTGAACCCGGTCCCGTTCGCGGCAGGCCGAGCGTTTCGCCGGGGTATCCGGGAGGCGATTCCGCTGTCATCGGCACAGCCCGCGCAGCCGCCATAGCGCACCAGATACGATCTCGTCGGCCATGGCTTCACAATAGGGCCCCGGGGCCACCCGGATTTCTCTTGTGGGCGTCGTGGTCACGTAACGTCTGCGCAACACGGGGTTGACTGACGGGCAACAACCGCTCCCTAGCGTCGGCCGCGAATCACCAAGTAAAGGAGCACTCTGTGACGGATAAGACGCCCGACGACGTCTTCAAACTCGCCAAGGACGAGAACGTCGAATTTGTCGACGTCCGGTTCTGTGACCTGCCCGGCACCATGCAGCACTTCACGATCCCGATTTCGTTCTTCGACGAGAGCGTATTCGAAGACGGCTTGGCCTTTGACGGCTCGTCGATTCGCGGGTTCCAGTCGATCCACGAGTCCGACATGTTGCTGCTTCCCGACCCGGTGACCGCAAAGATCGACCCGTTCCGTGCCGCCAAGACGCTGAACCTCAACTTCTTCGTGCATGACCCGTTCACGCTCGAGCCGTACTCGCGTGATCCGCGCAACGTGGCTCGCAAGGCGGAGAACTACTTGGTCAGCACCGGCATCGCCGACACCGCGTACTTCGGCGCCGAGGCCGAGTTCTACATCTTCGACTCGGTGAGCTTTGACTCGCGCACCAACGGCTCGTTCTACGAGGTGGACGCGATCTCTGGGTGGTGGAACACCGGCTCGCCGACCGAGGAAGACGGCAGCCCCAACCGCGGATACAAGGTGCGCCCCAAGGGCGGCTACTTCCCGGTGGCCCCGGTCGACCACTACGTCGACCTGCGCGACACCATGCTGACCAACCTGATCAACGCCGGCTTCAGCCTGGAGAAGGGCCACCACGAGGTGGGCACCGGCGGTCAGGCCGAGATCAACTACAAGTTCAATACGCTGCTGCACGCCGCTGACGACATGCAGCTGTACAAGTACATCGTCAAGAACACCGCGTGGCAGGCCGGCAAGACCGTGACGTTCATGCCCAAGCCGCTGTTCGGCGACAACGGCTCGGGTATGCACACCCACCAGTCGCTGTGGAAGGACGGCAGCCCGCTGATGTACGACGAGACGGGCTACGCCGGTCTGTCGGACACCGCGCGCCACTACATCGGCGGCCTGCTGCACCACGCGCCGTCCTTGCTGGCGTTCACCAACCCGACGGTGAACTCCTACAAGCGACTGGTACCTGGCTACGAGGCGCCGATCAACCTGGTGTACAGCCAGCGCAACCGCTCGGCGTGTGTGCGTATCCCGATCACCGGCAGCAACCCGAAGGCCAAGCGGCTGGAGTTCCGTTGCCCTGACTCGTCGGGCAACCCGTACCTGGCGTTCTCGGCGATGCTGATGGCCGGCCTGGACGGCATCCGGAACAAGATCGAGCCGCAGGCACCGGTGGACAAGGACCTCTACGAGCTGCCGCCGGAGGAGGCTGCGAATATTCCGCAGGCTCCCACCCAGCTGGCCGCGGTGATCGACCGGCTCGAGGCCGACCACGAATACCTCACCGAGGGCGGCGTTTTCACGTCCGACCTGATCGAGACGTGGATCAGCTTCAAGCGCGAGAACGAGATCGAGCCGGTCAACATCCGGCCGCACCCGTACGAGTTCGCGCTGTACTACGACGTTTAAGTCACCGAATACAGACAACCCGCCTGGCGCACGCGCCAGGCGGGTTGTTTCTTTCCGAGCTTCCCCGTCGCGCAGAGATAACCAGCGAGCCCGCGGCGTGTTGTGTACGCCACTACGCGTCGAGCGCGAGGTCTTTGCGGAAGCGCGCCATGCCGTCGATCTTCTCGGCCAAGGTGGCTTCCGGCCCGGCGTAGAACATCCACGGCATGGTGATGATGCCGGTGATGCCGGCATCCTCGGCCCGCCGATAGTCGGCCACCGTGAAGGCGTCAGTCAAAGGCGTCAGAATCGTGAAATCGTCTAGCGATAGACCGTTTTCACTGCGAAGCTCCCGCAGCCGCCCTACCGCTTCGATGGCGCGATCGGTCTTGATCAAATCCCCGATCCAGCCGTCATGACGGGCGGCGCGGCGCAACGCGACCTCACTAAGCCCACCTACGTAGACCGGTATCGGCGGCGGGGTCGGCTGCATCTCGAGCCGCGGTGTCTGGTAAAACTCGCCGTCGAATTCGCTCCAGCCCGCAGACCACAGCTCCCGCATCAAGGCGAGCATTTCGTCGGTGCGCTTGCCACGGGCCTCGAATTGCTCGCCCATCAACGCGAACTCCTCGCGGCACCAGCCGACGCCGATGCCCAGCTCCACCCGGCCCGACGCCAGAACTGCCGCGGTACCAATGGCTTTGGCCGCCGAATATGGATTGCGCATCGCGGGAATGTAGACCGTGGTGACGAACCGCAGCCGGGATGTGACTTGGGCGAGCGCCCCGACGAGAACCCAAGGATCGGGCCAGTCGGTGAAGGGCTGCCACCGCCGTTGCCCGTCTTTGGTGTACGGATACGGGGTGTCCAGCGCCTCCAGATTGACGACGTGGTCCGGGATCCCGATGCCGTCGTAGCCGAGTTCGTCTGCGGCCTTGGCTATTTCGATGATCTCGACGGTGTCGAGGAAGGCGCTGCTGACGTAGAACTTCATTCGGCATCACGGGCCCATGCGGGCTTGATGAAAACCCCTTCGGCTTCCACAGTCACCCCGGAATCGTCCGAAATGAAGCCGCGCGCAAAGGCTTTCACGCCCTCCACGCGGTCAATCCAGGCTTCGGAGCGCAGCGGTCCCAGTGGAGTACCGCGCAGATACTTCAACGTGATGGTTCCGGTGTACAGCGGTTTGGTCATGCCCTGGCTGGCCGCCTCGCCGAGCATGTGGTCGAGGACCAGGGCAGAGACACCGCCGTGCACCAGACTGGGCGGACCCTCGTAGGCCGATCCCAGCACGAACTCACTCCAGCACCGCCCGCCGCCCTCGTGCTGAACGACCAGCGGCGGTGCAACCGGATTGCACAGACCGATCGCCGCGTTGCCCAGTGGCAACGGACGGCCGTCGACGACATAGCTCATTCGAAAGGGCCGGGTCCGTTGACGCAGGGACCGGGTCACCGCCTCTATTGCGCTGCGCGCTTCGTCGATCACCTCGTCCTCGGCCAGGGTCCAGATGGTGGCGTCGATGAGCTCCCGGACAGCGTCGGCCAGCGGGGCATACACGGCGGTCACCCGCTCCAGCTCGTCGTCGTTCAGGACCTCAAACGTGGCGTCCAACCCGACCATCCTCTCCGATTTCAAGTCCCGAACACCTTGCGCACCACCGCTTTTGCCCGCCGGGTGACCCGCAGATAGTTGTCCAGGAATTCACCGCCGTCATCGTTTGGCCAGCCCGCCGCGACCGCGACCGCGTTGAGCTGGCGCCCGGGCCCGGGCAGCTGGTCGGTGGGTCGGCCGCGCACCAGCACCAGCGCGTTGCGGGCTCGGGTGGCGGTCAGCCAGGCCTGGCGCAGCAGCTCCACCTCGTCCTCGGGCACCAGGCCGGCGGCGGCGATCGCATCCAGAGACTGCAGCGTCGATGTGTTGTGCAGAGCCGGGATCTCATGCGCGTAGCGCAACTGCATGAGCTGCACGGTCCATTCAATGTCCGCCAGGCCGCCACGACCCAGCTTGGTGTGCGTGTTGGGGTCGGCGCCACGCGGCAACCGCTCGGACTCGACACGTGCCTTGATACGGCGAATCTCGCGCACCGCCTCGGCCGACACGCCGCCCGGCGGGTAGCGCGTCTTGTCGGCCAGCAGCAGGAACCGCTGCCCCAGCTCCGCGTCGCCGGCGACCGCATGCGCACGCAGCAGCGCCTGGATCTCCCAGGGCTGCGCCCAATTCTCGTAATAGGCCGCATACGAAGCCAGAGTGCGCACCAGCGGACCGTTGCGCCCCTCCGGACGCAGATTGGCGTCCACCTCCAGCGGCGGGTCGACGCTGGGTGTTCCCAACTGCGCTCGAACCTGCTCGGCGATCGATGTCGACCACTTCACCGCCTGCGAGTCATCCACGCCGGCGGCCGGCTCGCAGACGAACATCACGTCGGCGTCCGACCCGTAGCCCAGCTCGGCGCCACCCAGCCGGCCCATGCCGATGACCGAAATAGCCGCCGGTGCCCGGCCGTCTGCGGGAAGGTTGTTCCGGATCACCGCATCCAGGGCAGCTTGCAGTACCGCCACCCACACCGAGGTGAGCGCGCGGCAGACGTCGGTGACCTCGAGCAGTCCCAGCAAATCCGCCGAACCGATGCGCGCCAGTTCTCGACGGCGCAGCGTGCGCGCGGCTGCGATCGCGCGATCTGCCTCGGGGTGACGGCCGGCCGAGGCGATCAGCGCTCTGGCCACCGCCTCGGGTTCGGTCTCGAGCAACTTCGGTCCCGACGGCCCGTCGCCGTATATCTGGATTACCTCCGGTGCGCGCATCAACAAGTCCGGCACATACGCGGAGGTACCGAGCACGTGCATGAGCCGCCTGGCTACCGCCGGCCGGTCGCGCAGGGTCGCCAGGTACCAGCTCTGAGTGGCCAGGCTTTCGCTGAGTCGCCGGTAGGCCAGCAGCCCGCCGTCGGGATCCGGCGCATATGACATCCAGTCCAGCAACCTGGGCAGCAGCACCGACTGCACCCGCCCGCGCCGTCCGCTCTGATTGACCAGCGCCGACATGTGTTTCAGCGCGGTCTGCGGACCCACGTAGCCCAAGGCAGCCAGCTGGCGTTCGGCGGCCTCCGACGTCATGCCATGGGCGATCTCCAGACCGGCGGCCCCGACCGATTCCAACAGCGGCTGATAGAAGAGCTTGGCGTGCAGCCGGGACACCCGCACGTTCTGGTGCTTGAGTTCCTCCCGCAACACCCCGGCCGCGTCGTGGCGGCCGTCGGGCCGGATGTGGGCGGCACGCGCCAGCCACCGCACCGCCTCTTCGTCGTCCGGCTCGGGCAGCAGGTGTGTGCGTTTGAGCCGTTGCAGCTGCAGCCGGTGCTCGAGCAGCCGGAGGAACTCGTAGGAGGCGGTCAGGTTCGCCGCGTCCTCGCGTCCGATGTACCCGCCTTCGCTCAACGCCGCCATCGCGTCCACCGTCGACGCCACGTGCAGGGACTCGTCGCGCCGGCCGTGTACCAGCTGCAGCAGCTGCACGGCGAACTCGACATCGCGCAGCCCGCCACTACCGAGTTTGAGTTCCCGGCCGCGAACCTCGGCGGGCACCAACTGCTCGACGCGGCGCCGCATCGCCTGCACCTCGACCACGAAATCTTCCCGCTCGCATGCCGTCCAGACCATCGGCATGAGCGCCGCCACGTAGCGCTCACCGAGTTCCGGGTCACCGGCCGCCGGGCGGGCTTTCAGCAACGCCTGGAACTCCCAGGTCTTTGCCCAGCGCTGGTAGTAGGCGACGTGTGATTCCAGCGTGCGGACGAGCTCGCCACTGCGGCCTTCCGGGCGCAGCGCGGCATCCACCTCGAAGAACGCGGTCGAGGCCACCCGCATCATCTCACCGGCGACACGGATGCTCTGTGCGTCTGCGCGCTCGGCAACGAAGATCACGTCGACGTCGCTGACGTAATTCAGTTCTCGCGCACCGCATTTGCCCATCGCGATGACGGCTAGACGCGGCCGTGCACGGTCCCCACACACGGTGTCTTCGGCCACCCGCAGCGCCGCCATCAGGGCGGCGTCCGCGGTGTCGGCCAGCTGCGCGGCGACTGTGGTGAACGGCAGCACCGGCTCGTCCTCGACCGTCGCGGCCAGGTCGAGTGCGGCCAGCACCAGCAGGTGGTCGCGGTAGCGGGCGCGCAACCGGTGCAGCAGCGAGTTCGGCTCCTCCGCCGATTCCTCGATACAGTCGGTGAACGACTGGCGCAGCTGATCGCCGCTGGGCAGATTCACCTTGCCGCGCAACAACTTCCACGACTGCGGGTTGGCCACCAGGTGGTCCCCCAACGCCAGCGATGCACCCAGCACGGCGAACAGCCGTCCGCGCAGACTGCGTTCGCTGAGTAGGGCCGCGTTCAGCTCGTCCCATCCGGTGTCCGGGTTCTCGGCCAGCCGGACCATGGCGCGCAGCGCGGCATCGGCATCGGCGGCCCGCGACAGCGACCACAGCAGGTCGATATGGGCTTGGTCGTCGCGCTCGGTCCAGCCCAGTTGCGCCAGCCGGGCTTCGGCCTGGGCATCGACCAAGCCAAGCCGCCCGACGCTGGGCAACTTCGGTCGCTGCGTCGCCGGTTTGGTCACGACCATGACGGTAGCGCACGGCGTCGCTGCCCCTCCAAAATGGAATGCGGGCTGCGACCGGCTACAGCGACAGGTAAGTGCTCAGCTCGTAGGGCGTGACGTGGCTGCGGTAGTTGGCCCACTCGGTGCGCTTGTTACGCAAGAAGAAATCAAAAACGTGCTCCCCCAACGCCTCCGCGACGAGTTCGGAAGCTTCCATGGCGCGCAGCGCACTGTCCAGGCTGGACGGCAGCTCCCGGTAACCCATGGCGCGGCGTTCCTCGGGGGTCAGATCCCAGACGTTGTCCTCGGCCTGCGGCCCCAGCACGTACCCCTTCTCCACGCCGCGCAGACCGGCCGCCAATAAGACGGCAAACGTCAAGTACGGGTTGCACGCCGAGTCGGGACTGCGTACCTCGATCCGCCGCGACGAGGTCTTGTGCGGCGTGTACATCGGCACCCGTACCAAGGCGGACCGGTTGGCCGCCCCCCACGACGCCGCGGTGGGCGCCTCGCCGCCCTGCACCAGCCGCTTGTAGGAGTTGACCCATTGGTTGGTGACCGCGCTTATCTCCGATGCGTGCTCGAGGATCCCAGCAATGAAGGACTTGCCGACTTCGGACAGCTGCAGCGGATCGTCGTCGCTGTGGAAGGCGTTGACGTCGCCCTCGAACAGGCTCATGTGGGTGTGCATCGCCGAGCCCGGGTGCTGCCCGAACGGCTTGGGCATGAACGACGCCCGCGCACCCTCCTCGAGTGCGACCTCCTTGATGACGTAACGGAACGTCATCACGTTGTCGGCCATCGACAGCGCGTCGGCGAAGCGCAGGTCGATCTCCTGCTGGCCGGGCGCGCCCTCGTGGTGGCTGAACTCCACCGAGATGCCCATGAACTCCAGCGCATCGATCGCGTGCCGGCGAAAGTTCGAGGCCGAGTCGTGCACGGCTTGGTCGAAGTAGCCGGCGTTGTCCACCGGAACGGGCACCGAGCCGTCGTCCGGTCCGGACTTCAACAAAAAGAACTCGATTTCTGGATGCACGTAGCAGGAGAAACCGAGCTCGTTGGCCTTGGTGAGCTGGCGCCGCAGCACATGACGCGGGTCCGCCCAGGAGGGCGAGCCGTCCGGCATGGTGATGTCGCAGAACATCCGCGCCGAGTGATGGTGGCCGGAAGCGGTGGCCCAGGGCAACACCTGGAAGGTCGACGGATCCGGGTGTGCCACGGTGTCGGATTCGGACACCCGCGCAAAGCCCTCGATCGACGATCCGTCGAAGCCGATGCCCTCCTCGAACGCGCCTTCGAGCTCCGCGGGTGCGATCGCAACCGACTTGAGGTAACCGAGCACGTCTGTGAACCAGAGCCGGACGAAGCGGATGTCCCGTTCTTCCAGGGTGCGGAGGACGAATTCCTTCTGTCGGTCCATACCCGAACAGTAGGCACGTTGTGTTAATTCGGTGTTACGGGCGCCCGGTCAGACGCGTTGCAAGCTGCTAGGACACCGGATTTGCGTTCCGCGTGTCAGCACCGCACGTTGGCCGCAGGCGGCGTCAGGTCGAGGAAGTAGCGCACCGCAGCGGTGTCCACACACTGGTTGCCGTTGAACACCACGGTGTGCTGTGTCCCGTCGAAGGTGATCAGCGGGGCGCCCAGCTGGCGGGCCAGGTCCACGCCGGCCTGATAGGGGGTGGCGGGGTCGTGGGTGGTGGAGACCACGACAACCTTGCCCGGCGCCGCCGGTGTCGCGGGGTGCGGCGTGGAGGTGGCCGGCACCGGCCACATCGCGCACAGATCGCGCGGGGCCGCGCCGGTGAACTGACCGTAGGACAGGAACGGAGCCACCTCACGAATCTTGCGGTCGGCCGCGACCCAGGGCGCCGGATCGGTTGGCGTCGGCGCGTCGACGCAACGGATCGCGTTGAAGGCGTCCTGGTCGTTGTCATAGTGTCCCTGGCGGTCCCGACCCTGGTAATCGTCGGCGAGCAGCAGCAGGTCGCCGGCGTTGGTGCCGCGCTGCAATCCGACCAGTCCGCTGGTCAGGTACTTCCAATGACTCGGGGTGTACAGAGCGTTGATGGTGCCGGTGGTTGCGTCGGCGTAGCTGAGGCCGCGCGGATCAGACGTCTTGCCCGGCTTGGCGACCAGCGGGTCGACCAGAGCGTGGTACCGGGCGACCCACTGAGCCGGGTCGGTGCCCAGCGGGCAGGCCGCCGACTTGGCGCAGTCCGCGGCGTAGTCGTTGAAAACCGTTTGGAATCCTGCCATCTGGTTGATGGTTTCATCGATCGGCCCGACGGTCGGGTCGATGGCGCCGTCGAGGACCATCGACCGCACGTGCGCACTGAACCGCTCGATGTAGGCCGTACCCAGCTCGGTGCCGTAGCTGTAGCCGAGGTAGTTGAGCTGCTCGTCGCCCAGCGCCTGGCGGACCATGTCCATATCGCGGGCGGTAGACGCGGTGCCGACGTTGGCCAGGAACTCCTGGCCGATCCGGTCGACGCAATGCTGGGCCAATTCCTGGTAGACCTGCTCGATGTGGGCCACCCCGGCCGGGCTGTAGTCGACCATCGGGTCGCGCCGGTAGGCGTCGAATTCGGCATCGGTGCGACACCGCAACGTCGGCGTCGAGTGGCCGACGCCTCTGGGGTCGAAGCCCACCAGATCGAAGTTGCGGGCGATTTCGGTGTCCTTGAGCTCGGGTGCCATCCCGGCCACCATGTCGACCGCGGACGCCCCCGGGCCGCCCGGATTGACGAACAGCGACCCGATCCGCTGGCCCGTCGCCGGGATGCGGATCACCGCCAGCTTGGCCTGTGCCCCACCGGGTTTGTCGTAGTTGACCGGAACCGACACCGTCGCGCACTGAGCGGTGGGAATATCGGCGACGTCATCAACGAAGCTGCGGCAGGAGCCCCAATTCTGTTGCGGCACCGCGACTGGGGCCGCTGGACTCTGCGTCTGACCGGTGTCGGCTTCCGGAGTCGCGCCGGCCGACGGCAGTCCCCCCGATTGCCCAGCGAGCGTCAGACCAACTGACAGCAGCGCCGAGCTCAACGTTCTCAGGCGCCACATGGCCGTTGATCTTGTCACCCGTCAGTACCGCGTGGAGGCGCGAAACGGTCACGCCTTGATCTCATCTCGCTCTCGCCGAGCGTGTTGACGCGCCCGGCGAACTAACAGGTGGCGCCGGCGGGCGGCGTGGTGCCGTTGATCAGATAAGCCGTCGCGTAGTCGTCGACACAGCTTTCGCCCTGGAACACCACCGTGTGCTGGGTTCCATTGAAGGTCAACAAGGAGCCGTGCAGCTGGTTGGCCAGATCCACCCCGGCCTGATAAGGCGTGGCCGGGTCGTGAGTCGTGGACACGACGACGGTCGGAGCCAGACCCGGCGCCGAGACCACATGCGGCTTGCTGGTCGGCGGCACCGGCCAGAAGGCGCAGGACCCCAGCGGAGCATCACCGGTGAACTTGCCGTAACTCATGAACGGCGCCACCTCGCGCGATCGGCGGTCCTCGTCGATGATCTTCGCGCGGTCGGTAATCGGTGGCTGGTCAACACAATTGATCGCCACCCGCGCGTCGGTGGAGTTGTTGTAATGGCCCTTCGAGTCGCGGCGCATATACATGTCGGCCAAGGCCAGCATCGTGTCGCCGCGATGGTCGACCAGCTCGGACAGGCCGTCGGTCAAGTGGTGCCACAGGCTCGGTGAGTACAGCGCCATGATGGTGCCCACGATGGCGTCGCTATAGCTCAGCCCGCGCGGGTCATTGGTTTTGGCCGGCCGGCTCACCCACAGGTTGTTGGGGTCGACCAGCGGGTCGACCAGGCTGTGGTAGACCTCGACGGCTTTGGCCGGGTCGGTGCCCAACGGGCAGCTGGAATCCTTGGCGCATTCGGCGGCATAGTCGTTGAACGCGTCCTGAAAACCCTTGGCCTGACGCAGATCTGCCTCGATGGGATCGGCGTTGGGATCCACAGCGCCGTCGAGAATCATTGCCCGCACCCGCTTCGGGAAGGCCTCGGCATAGGCCGAGCCGATCCGGGTGCCGTACGAGTAGCCCAGGTAGGTCAGCTTCTCGTCGCCCAACGCCGCGCGGATGGTGTCCATGTCCTTTGCGACATTGACGGTGCCGACGTTGGCCAAGAAGTTCTTGCCCATCTTGTCTACACAGCGCTGCACGAATTGCTTGGTCTCGTCTTCGATGCGCGCCACACCCGCAGGGCTGTAGTCGACCTGCGGTTCGGCGCGCAACCGGTCGTTATCAGCGTCGGAATTACACCAGATCGCCGGCCGCGAGGCCGCCACTCCGCGCGGGTCGAACCCGACCAGGTCAAAACGCTCGTGGACCTTTCTGGGCAGTGTCTGGAAAACGCCCAACGCGGCCTCGATGCCCGATTCCCCGGGGCCGCCCGGATTGATCACCAAAGAGCCGATCTTGTCGCCGGTCGCCGGAAAGCGAATGAGCGCCAGCGTCGCCACATCCGCATCGGGATGCGCGTAGTCGACGGGCACGGCGAGTTTGCCGCACAGTGCGCCGCCGGGGATCTTCACTCCCGGATTCGAGGAGCGGCACAACGTCCATTCGATCGGCTGGCCCAGCCTCGGCTCGGCCATGCGGGCCCGGCCGCCGACCACGCGGATGCAGCCCGCGGAAACCATCGCGACGGCCGCGATCGCGGTCCAGATCAGCAGCGTGCGCGCGAATGTGTCGCGGCGAGTCAGGCACATGGCAACCTATGGTGCCAGAGAAGGCCCAAGATGCTGGTGAGCGGCCGATTAGTGGCTTGCCGCCAGCAGTTCTTCCATTCCGACGGCGAACTCGTCAGCCATCTCCCACAGGTCGGGCAGCAGGTCAGGGCATGAGATGAGCCCGACATCGAGCTTGCCGTTCAGCGACATCACGGTGATGTTGAGTCCCGAGCCGTGAAAGATCGGCCCCAGTGGATACATCGCCTTGACCTCGCAACCCAGCATGTACAGCGGAATCTGCGGCCCCGGCACATTGGAGACCACCAGATTGTGCACCGGCAGGCTCTCGGTTAACCGGGTGCTGGCATAGAACCGCATCGCGATCCCGAAAACGGCCGGGGCGGCGAACTGCGTCCAGTCCTGCAACAGAGTGGCCCCGATGGCCGAACTGTGTTGCTTGGCAACCGAATTCGCTTCAGCGATTGTCTTTAGCCGCTGTATCGGGTCGGCGATCTGGGTATGCAGGCTGGCGAACATCGCCGAAACCTGATTGCGGCCGGGGCGATCGGACTTGCCGTGCACCGACACCGGGACCGAGGCCACCAGCGACGTGTCGGGCAGGGAATTCCGCTCGGCCAGGTATTGCCGCAGCACCCCCGAGACCAGCGCCATCACCACGTCGTTGACCTTGACGCCGAACTGGTCCTTCACCGTCTTGACGTCCGCGAGGTCCAGTTGGGCATAGGCGATGTTGCGACGGCCGCTGACGCTGGCGTTGAAAACGGTTCGCGGCGCGGCGAACGGGCGTGCCATGGTCAGGCCGTCACGGGCCCGCAGCACCGTGGCGACCACGGAGTTCACCGTCTCGGGCAATACATTGGCCAGCTGCAGCGGCCGGGTGGCGAACCTGAGCAGGCCGCCCGCGGCGATCTGCCAGCCACTGCCAGCGCCGACGCCGTCGACGGGCTCCGGCGCCGGCGCGTCGGGTTCGGTGGTGCACAGCTGCGACAGGAGGTTCGCGCCGGTCACCCCGTCGACCCCGGCGTGATGCACCTTGGTCATCACCCCGATGCGGCCCTTGTGATGGCAATCGGTGCCGGCGACGCCCTCGATGACCCACATCTCCCACAGCGGCCGCCTGCGATCCAGCGGCAGCGAGGCGATGTGGCCGCAGATCTCCGACATCTCCGCTCGCCCGCCGGGCGTCGGCAGCCCGATGCGGTGCAGATGGCGGTCGAGTTCGAAGTTCTCGTCGTCGACCCAGACCGGATGGTCCAGGTTCAACGGGCTGTTGGCAATCTTTTCCCGAAACTCGGGCATCGCTTTGACGCGCAGCGACATTGCATCGCGCAGCCGGTCAAAGGTGTAGCCACCGGGCATGGTCGAGGTATCCAGCTCCATGATCGAGCAAACATGCATCGGCTGGGAGGAGGTTTCCAGGTACAGGAAGCTGGCGTCGAGGCCACTGAGCCGTTGCATCCGCAGATGGTATGCCCCCGTGGCACACCCCACGGTGCATTTGTATCGACAAGATGGCAGACTGTTGGGGTCAGACGAACCCGGGGACCCTGTCCAGGCGAAAACCTGAGGGCCACGAGGATCGACCCGACCACCACTAGGGACAATGATGTCTGAACAGCATGTCTATGGGGCTAATCCCATCAGCGCTGGAAACAGTTCGGCGCCGCGCACCAAGGTGCGCACCCACCACTTGCAGAAATGGAAGGCCGAAGGCCATAAGTGGGCCATGCTCACGGCCTACGACTATTCGACGGCCCAAATCTTCGACGACGCCGGCATCCCGGTGCTGTTGATCGGCGACTCGGCCGCCAACGTCGTGTACGGCTACGACACCACCGTACCGATCTCGATTGACGAATTGATCCCGTTGGTGCGCGGCGTTGCGCGCGGCGCCCCGCACGCGCTGGTCGTCGCCGATCTGCCCTTCGGCAGCTACGAGGCCGGACCCCAGGCGGCTCTGGCCTCGGCCACCCGCTTCATGAAGGAAGGCGGCGCACATGCCGTCAAGCTGGAGGGCGGCGAGCGGGTAGCCGAACAGATCGCGTGTCTGACCGCGGCGGGCATTCCGGTGATGGCTCATATCGGCTTCACCCCGCAAAGCGTCAACACTCTGGGTGGTTTCAAGGTGCAGGGCCGCGGCGACGCCGCCGAACAGACGGTTGCCGACGCGATCGCCGTCGCCGAAGCCGGCGCGTTCGCCGTCGTGATGGAAATGGTGCCGGCCGAGTTGGCCACCCAGATCACCGGCAAGCTGACCATCCCGACGATCGGGATCGGCGCGGGTCCCCACTGCGACGGCCAGGTCCTGGTCTGGCAGGACATGACCGGAATGAGCGGGCGCAAGACCGCGCGCTTCGTCAAGCAGTTCGCCGACGTCGGAGCTGAATTACGCCGCGCTGCAACACAATACGCAGCCGAGGTGGCCGCCGGGACGTTCCCGGCCGACGAGCACTGCTTCTAGCTCTATTGCCCGCACCGGGCACGGAAATCCATCAGTGGTTGCCGGATGCCCTGCAGATCTGAGTGGGTCTGCGGGTTGGCATCCATGTATTGCTGCAGCTGGTCGCGGATGTTGTCGCGGGGCTGACCCTTCAAGCTGGTGAAGTAATCGTTCACGTCCGGATGGGCGAACAGGTAAGCCGAGGTCGCTGCGGCAACGCCGGCCGACACTCCGGCCAGGTCCGCGGCGGTGCAGTTCGGTGGCGGCGGCACCGGATCCTCATCCGCCCAGGCCAGCCCAGTGGCCCCGAAAAGCATTGCGCCACTTACCGCGCCGCCAATCAGGGCACGACCGAAGAACAACATGCACAGCTCCTTCATCAGATATCCAAAAGCCGTCACCACAGCGGTATCCCGCACCGGACACGATAAGCGGATAGGTGACGGACGCGTAACCCTGATATGGCACTCTATGGAGGCCTATCACCATCATGACCGCGGCGGCGCGGTCTCACCGGAGACGAAAATGCCTGCAAAAGCGCCAAAGGCGGCGCGCCATCTGGAGGTCGAGCGCAAGTTCGACGTTGTCGAATCGACCGTGTCACCCTCGTTCGAGGGCATCGCCGCGGTAGCGCGCGTCGAGAAATCACCGACTCAATCGCTAGACGCGGTGTACTTCGACACCGCGACGCAGGACCTGTCGCGCAACCGGATCACGCTACGGCGGCGCACCGGCGGGGCCGACGCGGGTTGGCACCTGAAGTTGCCGGCAGGACCCGACGCGCGTACCGAGATCCACGCCCCGATCACCGGCCCCGGGGACGACGTGCCTGCCGAGCTGCTGGATGTGGTGCTGGCGATCGTGCGCGATCGCCCGATTGAGCCGGTTGCGCGAATCACCACCGAACGCCAGAGCCAGGTGCTCTACAGCATCGACGGCACTGCCCTGGCGGAGTTCAGCAACGACCGGGTCACCGCTTGGCGGGCAGCTCACGGCGCGCCCAGTGCGGAAGGAGCCGACGAGGGCCCGGCCGAACAGCAATGGCGTGAATGGGAACTCGAGCTGGTCGCCGCGAATGGCAGCGCTGACCACGAGCTGTTGAACCGACTGAGCAACCGGCTCCTCGACGCCGGCGCAGCCCCGGCCGGACACGGCTCGAAACTCGCACATGTCATGGGGACGACATCCCCGGCACCGCGTGCGCCGGCGGCGGACCCGGTACATCGGGCGGTGGCCCAGCAGGTCGAGGAGTTGCTGGTGTGGGATCGCGCCGTGCGCGCCGACGTCTTCGACGCGGTCCACCAGATGCGGGTTATTACCCGCAAGATCCGCAGCCTGCTCAAGGACTCGCAGGATTCGTTCGGATTGGCCGACGGAGCGTGGGTCATCGACGAGCTACGTGAGCTCGCCGCGGTATTGGGTCTAGCGCGCGATGCCGAGGTGCTTGGCGAGCGCTACCAGCGCGAATTGGACCGGCTGGCACCGGACCTGGTGCGCGGGCCGGTTCGGGAACGTTTGGTCGCCGGAGCCCAGCGCCGCTATCAAGCCGGCCTGCGGCGCTCCTTGATCGCCATGCGGTCGAAGCGGTACTTCCGGCTGCTCGACGCCCTCGATTCACTGGTGGCCGAAGAGCCGGTCACCGTTGTCGGCCAAGACCGGGCACCGCTGACGATTGACGCGGCCTACCGGCGCGTCCGCAAGGCCGCCCGGGCAGCTGCCGCCGAGAACGACGCCGACGAGGCGCTGCACCGAATCCGCAAGCGCGCGAAAAGCCTGCGCTACACCGCCTCGGCCACCGGCGCCAACGAGGTTTCCCAGCAGGCCAAGGCCATCCAGACGTTGCTCGGTGACCATCAGGACAGCGTGGTCAGCCGCCAACACCTGATCCACCAGGTCGAGGCAGCCCACGCCGCGGGCGAGGACACCTTCACCTACGGTCTGCTGTATCAGCAGGAGGCCGACCTCGCCGAGCAGTGCCATGCACAGCTCGACGCCGCGCTGCGCAAGCTCGACAAATCGGTGCGCCGAGCGCGGCGCTGACGGTCCTCAGCCAATCTCAGTCACATTGGTCACAGTGGCACCGGCGAGGCTTTCCAGGATCGAACTGCAAACGCGATACCGCATGCGATATCGCCTTTCGGATCGCAACATGCCCGCCGACGCCTGGACTGGAGTGGCTATGGCGGATGCGGCTTCGAAGGCGGACGAGTTGGCCTGTAAGCCGGATTCTGTTCCCCACCGCCGCGGCTGAACCAGCGGCGGCACGGCGGCGACCATCCATCTGGACACACCGTTGCCGGGTGCCTCGAGCGGCCTACCCGCAGGCTCGGGCGAGCAGCCCTCGAACGCCTGCGCGGCCGCACTTTTGGCGCGGCCTTCTTGGCCTTGCTTCGGGTGGGGTTTGCCTAGCCACCCCGGTCACCCGGGATGCTGGTGCGCTCTTACCGCACCGTTTCACCCTTACCACCGCGAGGGTGGCGGTCTGTTTTCTGTGGCACTTTCCCGCGAGTCACCTCGGATTGCCGTTAGCAATCACCCTGCTCTGTGAAGTCCGGACTTTCCTCGACCCGCCGCCGGTTCTCGCGAACCGACTCGAGCCGCGGCCGCCCGGCCAACTCGTCCGCGACGAACACGGTACTCGCTGCGCAATGCCGGAGCCAGCGGTGAGCCTCAGTAAGCCAGGCAAAGTTATTGCCCTGCCGCGACGCTGGTGCCAGGCTGACGAGATGACCGAAGCCTCGCCAGCCCAAGGATTCGTCGACCAGGCCGTCGTCGGTCTTGCCGAGCCGCAACCGATGTATAAGGCGCTGCGCGAATCGGCCCCGGTTTTCCGCTCGCCGCAGGCCGTGGTGCTCAGCCGCCTGGCCGACATCGAGATGGCACTCAAGCACACCGAGCTCTTTTCGTCGAACATGGACGCGGTCGATCTCGGCACCATCAGGCCGCTGATCCCCTTGCAGGTCGACCCACCCGAGCACGCGAAGTACCGTCGCGTCCTCGATCCATTGTTCACGCCGCGCGAGATGGCCCGGCGTGAACCGGGCGTCACCGCGCTGGTGAACGAGATGATCGACGGATTCGCCCACCGGGGCGAATGCGACTTCCACGCCGAGTTCGCCGTACCGCTGCCCTGCACGGTTTTTCTGCAGCTACTCGGCCTGCCGCTGGAAGACCTCGACAAGTTCCTGGAATGGAAGGACGGCGTTATCCGCCCCGAGGGCGATTCCGGCTACGACCGCCGCCACGAGTCCTCGGCGCCGGTAGCGCACCAGATCTACGACTACTTCGAGCGTGCCATCGACGATCACATCGCCAGTCCCCGCGACGACGTGCTGTCGGCGATGATCGCGGCAAACGTGGCCAGTGAAGGCCGGCCCCTATCGCGCGAGGAGTTGCTCGATATCTGCTTCCTGTTCTTGATCGCGGGTCTGGACACCGTCACCGACTCGCTCGACTGCTTCTTCGTGTATCTGGCTAGACACCCCGAGCACCGCCGCCAGCTCGTCGAGCAGCCTGACATCCTGCCGCACGCGGTCGAGGAGCTACTGCGCTGGGAGACGCCGGTGCCCGGGGTCGCTCGCGTCGCGATGCAAGACGTCGAGCTGTCCGGGTGCCCAATCCACAAAGGCGACCGGGTCAGCCCGTTGCTCGGCGCGGCAAACACCGACCCGGCGGAGTTCCCAGATCCTGAACTCGTGGATTTCCAGCGCAGCCCCAACCGCCACCGCGCGTTCGGCGGCGGTCCGCACCGCTGTCTGGGCTCCCATCTGGCCCGCATGGAGCTGCGGGTGGCACTGCGCGAATTCCACCGCCGCATACCGGAGTACGAGATCAAGCCGGGCACCCAGCTGACCTACACCGCCGCGTTGCGCTCGGTGGAAGCGCTGCCACTGATGTTCCCGGTGTCGGCTCGATGACCCGCGTCTTCGTGGACGCGGACCGCTGTGTCGGCCACGGACGCTGTTACACCCTGGCCCCCGCCGTCTTCGATTCCGACGAGTTCGGCCACGCCGTCGTGCTCGTCGAGGACGTCAGCGGCGACCTCGAGGCCCAAGCCGCGGCCGGCGAACAGAACTGCCCGGAACAGGCGATTACGCTGTCGCGCTGATGTCGCGTTGGAAAAAGCGCGTCGACTCCGGTGATTGGGACGCCATCACCGCCGAGCTCAATGAATACGGTGGCGCGCTATTGCCGCAATTGATCAGCCCCAGCGAAGCGCTGCGGTTGCGCGAGCTTTACGCCGACGAGGGCTTGTTCCGCTCGACGGTCAATATGGCGCCAAAACGTTATGGCGCCGGACAATACCGCTACTTTCATGCCCCTTATCCCGAGCCGATCGAAAAACTCAAACAGGCGCTGTATCCCAGACTGCTGCCCATCGCCCGGGACTGGTGGGCCAAGCTTGGCCGCGACGCGCTGTGGCCGGACGGCCTCGACGACTGGCTGGCCGCGTGCCATGCCGCCGGCCAAACCAAATCGACTGCCCTGATGCTGAAGTACGGCCCCAACGATTGGAATGCCCTGCACCAGGATCTCTACGGACACTTGGTGTTTCCGCTTCAAGTGGTGATCAACTTGAGCCGCCCCGACGTTGACTACACCGGCGGCGAATTTCTCCTCGTCGAACAACGCTACCGGGCTCAATCCCGTGGCACGGCAACGCAATTGACGCAGGGGCGGGGTTATGTATTCACCACCCGTGAGCGGCCGGTGCGCTCGGCGCGGGGCTGGTCGGCTGCGCCAGTGCGGCACGGCATTTCGATGATCCGTTCTGGCGAACGTTATGCCCTGGGGTTAATTTTTCACGACGCGGCATGACTGCCGTCCCTTTGCGACACCTAAAATTCACACCGACACGCCGGTCGGCGTGTCGCGAATAATCATCCTGGCAAATATACCGTGAGCGCAAATGCGCAGCGGAAAGGATTAGGGTGAGCAAAGGCCCATTCGGCGGAATGTCTCGTCGAGAGTTCTTGGCCAAAGTCGCCGCCGGGAGTACTGGCGCTCTAATGTCGTTCGCCGGTCCGGTTATTGAAAAGGCCTACGGAGCCGGCCCATGCTCGGGTCATTTGTCCGACATCGAGCACATAGTGTTGTTCCTGCAGGAGAATCGATCCTTCGATCACTATTTCGGGACGCTGTCGGCCACCGACGGCTTCAACACCGCGTCGCCCGCGTTCCAGCAGAAGGGCTGGAATCCGCAGACGCAGCAGCTCGACCCCGCCGGCGTCACCATCCCCTTCCGCTTAGACACCACCCGGCTCGTCCTTGACGGCCAATGCCTCAACGACCCCGACCACTCCTGGAAGGGGATGCACAAGTCCTGGAACAACGGCGCCAACGACGGCTGGCTGCCCGCGCAGGTCGGCAACAGCCCGGTGAACGGCAACGTCCCCGTGGTGATGGGCTACTACACGCGCAAAGACATTCCGATCCACTACATGCTGGCCGACACGTTCACCATGTGCGACCAGTATTTCTGCTCGGTTCTCGGCCCCACCCTGCCCAACCGGCTGTATTGGATCAGCGCCTCGATCGACCCCGCCGGCACCAATGGTGGGCCGCAACTCACCAGTCCAGCCTCCGAACCGATCGGTCAGTTCAGCTGGGCGACCATGCCGGACAATCTCAGCGCCGCGGGTGTCAGCTGGAAGCTGTATCGCAACAAGGGCCTTGGGGCCATCGGTAGCAACTACTTGAACTACACCTACGACCGAATACTGATGTACTTCAAGCAAGCCCAGAACCCGCGCTCGGACTTGGCTCGCTTCGGCATCGCCCCGACCTATCCGCACGACTTCGCCGCCGACGTCAAAGCCAACCGGCTGCCGAAGGTGTCCTGGATCGTCCCGAACACCCCCGAGTCCGAACATCCGGCATTTCCGCCGGCCGTCGGCGCGATCGGCATCGTGCAACTGCTGAAGATCCTGCTTTCCAATCCGGCGGTGTGGGAGAAGACCGCGCTGATCGTCGCCTATGACGAAAACGGCGGCTTCTTCGATCACGTCACACCGCCCACCGCGCCGCCGGGGACACCCGGTGAATATTTGACCGTCGCCGACGTCGACAGTGTGTCGGGATCTGGCGGCATACGTGGACCCGTCGGTTTGGGCTTCCGTGTCCCGTGTTTCGTGATCTCGCCGTACAGCCGCGGCCCGCTGATGGTCCACGACGTGCTCGACCACACTTCGCAACTGAAGTTCATCACCAAGCGCTTCGGTGTGCCGGTGCCCAACCAAACTGCTTGGCGCGACGGCGTTGTCGGCGATATGACCTCGACGTTCAACTTCGCCTCCCCGCCCAACCCGTCGCGCCCCAAGTTGGATCACCCCGTGCTCGACGCGATACCGAAACTGCCGCAATGCATACCCAACGTGTTGCTGGGAACCACTGGGCTGAATCCCGATCCGGTGACCCAGGTGCCGTATGCCATTCCCTATCGGGTGCCCTACCCGCAGGTGATGCCAGGACAGGAAACTGGCCCGGCGCGCGGGATTCCCAGCGGTCTGTGCTGAATCAGCGTCGGTTACCCTCGATGCGGCCCCGGGCGACGTTATAGGTAGCCGGTCTGGTTAACCAGCCGCACCGAGGACGCTCCGTCGGGATAGAACTCGGCGATGCTCAACGACGCCAGATCAAGATGCAACCGGTACAGCACACCCGGCCCGACGTCCAATGCCATCCGCAGCAACATCTTGATCGGCGTGACATGCGAAACCACCAGCACCGTCTCGCCTTCGTAGCGCGCGATCACCCGGTCGCGCACCCGGTGCGCGCGCCGCAGCACCGCATCGAAGCTTTCACCGCCGGGTGGCGTCGTACTGGTGTCGCGCAGCCAACGGCGATGAAGCTCGGGATCGCGTTCGGAAGCCTCGGCGAACGTCAGTCCCTCCCAGGCACCGAAGTCGGTCTCGATCACGTCGTCGTCGATGGCCACGTCCAGGCCCAGCGCTCGCCCCGCCGTGGTCGCCGTGTCGTAAGCCCGCTGCAGTGGCGAGGAAATCACCGCGGCGATTCCGCCGCGCTGCGCCAGATACCGCGCCGCCAAACCGGCCTGGCGCCAACCGACTTCGTTGAGAGCCGGGTTGCCGCGGCCGGAATAGCGGCGCTGCACCGATAACTCGGTCTGCCCGTGCCGCAACAACAGTAACCGGGTCGGTGTGCCGCGTGCGCCGGTCCAGCCCGGTGCCGGTGGAGGATCGGCGCGGGGGACTCTGACGGGTTCGGCGATCGGCACCGGGGATTTGTCCACCGTGCTGTTAGCGCGGGCGGCGGCATCCATCGCCTCGTTGGCCAACCGGTCGGCGTAGCTATTGCGGGCCCGCGGCACCCACGTGTAGCTGATCCGGTGAAACCTCGACGCCAACACCCGAGCTTGGGCGTGCAATTCCACCAGATCGGGGTGCTTGACCTTCCAGCGCCCCGACATCTGCTCCACCACCAGCTTGGAATCCATCAGAACGGACACTTCGGTGGCGCCCATCTTCACCGCGTCGTCCAAACCCGCGATCAGGCCGCGGTATTCAGCGACGTTGTTGGTTGCCCGGCCGATGGCCTGCTTGGTCTCGGCCAGCACGGTTGAGCGGTCCGCGGTCCACACCACGGCGCCATACCCGGCCGGCCCGGGGTTTCCCCGTGACCCGCCGTCCGCCTCGATGACAACCTTCACTGGGAAAACCCTTTGACCCGCAACAGGATTGCTCCACATTCCGGGCACTGCAGGACTTCGTCTTCGGCGGCCGCGGTGATGCGAGCCAGCTCGCCGCGGCCTATCTCGATACGGCAGGCGCCACACCGGTGTCCCTGCAGGGGGCCGGCGCCCGCTCCGCCGCGGGCCCGCAGACGTTCGTAGAGCGCCGAAAGATTGGGGTCCAGCGTCGTGCTCAGCTCGTCGCGCCGCGCCGAATGTTCAGCGCGGGCCTGGCCGATCTCGGCCAGGGCCGCGTCGAGTTCCTGCTGAGCACTGACCAGGTCGGCCTGCAGGCCCTCGATGGTCCGCGCTTCGGTGCTTTCTTGGGTTTGCAGCTCCTCGCGGCGCTCCATCACGTCGAGCAAGGAATCTTCCAGGCTGGCCTGCCGCCGTTCCAGCGTCTCGAGCTCGTGCTGCAGATCCGACAATTGCTTGGCGTCTGTTGCCCCCGACGCGAGCAACGACCGGTCCCGGTCTTCGCGCTTGCGCACCGCGTCGATCTCGGATTCGAAGCGGGCGATCTGAGCGTCCAAGTCCTCCAACGCGATTCGAACGGCGGCCAGCCGGTCACTGGCGGCACCGTGCTCGGCCTGTACCTTCTGATAGGCCTCCTGCTGCGGCAGATGGGTGGCCCGATGCGCGATCCGGGACAATTCAGCGTCTAACTTCGCCAGTTCCAGTAGCGAACGTTGCTGTGCTACTTCGGCTTTCATGACTGATTACTCCCCGTCTGGTTGTCGAGGTTCCACGGATCAGTGCGGATCGTGCATACATGCACCGGCAGCGACGCGCCGAACCGGGCTTTCAACACATCGGCCGCCTGGCCGCACCACGGGAATTCGCTTGCCCAGTGCGCGACGTCGATCAGGGCCACCTGCGATGCCCGGCAATGCTCGTCGGCCGGATGGTGGCGCAGGTCGGCGGTGACGTACGCCTGCACCTCCGCGGCGGCCGCGGCGCCAAGCAACGAGTCCCCGGCGCCTCCGCAGACCGCGACCCGCGACACCAGCAGGTCGGGATCGCCCGCCGCGCGCACTCCGCAGGACGTCTGCGGCAATGCTGCGCTCACCCGAGAAACGAAGGCGCCCAATGGCTCTGGTGCCGGAAGTGTGCCGATGCGGCCCAGTCCGACGTCGCCCGGCGGCGGCACCAGCGCGAAGATGTCGAAGGCCGGCTCCTCGTAGGGATGGGCGGCGCGCATGGCGGCCAGCACAGCGCCCCGCGCTCGCGCGGGCGCGACGACCTCGAACCGGTCCTCCGCCACTCGCTCGACGGTGCCGACGCTGCCGATCGCCGGCGACGCCCCGTCGTGCGGCAGGAACTGTCCGGTCCCGGTGACGCTCCAGCTGCAGTGCGAATAGTCGCCGATATGTCCGGCGCCGGCCGCAAAAACGGCTGCCTGCACCGCTTCTGAGTTTTCCCGCGGCACGTAAACGACCCACTTGTCCAGATCGGGCGCACCCGCCGCCGGGTCGAGCACGGCGTCCACCCGCAGGCCAAGCGCACGCGCCAGGGCGTCGGACACGCCAGGCGATGCCGAGTCGGCGTTGGTATGGGCGGTGAACAGCGACCGCCCGGTACGAATCAGCCGGTGCACCAACGCTCCCTTGGGGGTGCTGGCCGCAACCGTGTCGACCCCGCGCAACAGCAATGGGTGGTGAGCCAGCAACAACCCGGCCTCGGGAACCTGGTCAACCACAGCCGGCGTCGCGTCGACCGCGATAGTCACCGATTCCAGCACGTCGGCGGGATCGCCACAGACCAGTCCCACCGAATCCCACGACTCGGCAAGCCGCGGCGGGTAGGCCTCGTCGAGCACCTCGATGACATCGCGCAGCCGCACAGTCACGACAGCACCCCTGCGATCGCGTCAACCAGCTGGGTCCATTCCGGGCGCACCGCCGCCCGCAGGTAGCGTTCGTCCAGCCCGACGAACGTGTCACAGCGGCGTACCGCGATTCCGTTGCACTGCAGCATGTTTCGAAGTCGGTCTGCTCCGGGCATGCTGAATAACACAAACGGCGCACGGCCGTCGACCACCGCGACACCCACCGATTCCAGACCGGCCACCATGTCGGTGCGCACGGCGGCCAGCCGCACCGCATCCGCCGCGGCCTCGGCGATGGCGGGCGCAGCGCAGCAAGCGGCGATGGCCGTCAATTGCAAGGTGCCCACCGGCCAGTGCGCGCGCTGCGCGGTCAACAAGGACAGCACCTGCGGCGAGCCCAGCGCATAGCCCACCCGCAGCCCGGCCAGTGACCAGGTCTTGGTGAGACTGCGCAGCACCAGCACATCGGGCAGCGGGTCTCCGGCCAGCGACTCCGGCTCCCCGGGGACGGCATCGGCAAACGCCTCGTCGACCACCAGAATCCGGCCGGGCCGGCGCAGCGCCAACAGCTGTGCACGCGTGTGCAGCACCGAGGTGGGGTTGGTCGGATTGCCGACCACTACCAGGTCGGCGTCGTCGGGCACCTGCACCCCGTCCAGCCGAAACGGTGGCTGCAGCACGATGTGATGCACCGGGACGCCGGCCGCCCGCAGGGCCACCGCCGGCTCGGTGAACGAGGGGGCGACGATCGCCGCCCGGGTGGGCCGCAGGTTGCTCAGCAGCGCAAATCCCTCCGCCGCGCCGGCCAGCGGCAGCACTTCGTCGTGGGCTCGACCGTGCCGGTCCGCGATCGCCGCGTGCGCGCGGTGGACGTCCTCGACGCTGGGATAGCGGGCCAGCTCCGGCAATCGCTCGGCCAGGCGCTGCACCAACCACGCCGGCGGCCGCGGATGGCGGACGTTGACGGCGAAATCCAGCATGCCGGGTACCACGTCTTGATCACCGTGATAGCGCGCCGCCGCAAGGCTCATCTGCAGACCCGCCATCCGTGAAACACTAGTGGGCCGCGGCACCGACATGAATCGCCCAGCCTCCAAGAATCAGTGCCCAAAGTAAAGGCAATGCGCAGCGGGCTGTGTGGCGATTGAACCAAACTCACCGCTAGCGCGGCCCCCCGACGCCGCGACGAGGGCTTATGGAGACAATGGAGCGGTGACCGACTCGATCCGCGCAGCAGCGCTGACCGCAACTCCGCAGCTGGTGATCTTCGATCTCGACGGCACCCTCACCGACTCCGCCGAAGGGATCGTGGCCTGCTTTCTGCACGCCCTGACCCACATCGGGGCCGAAGTGCCGCAGGGCGACCTGGCGGCACAGATCGTCGGACCACCCATGGACGACACCTTCCACGCGATGGAACTCGGCGGACGTGCCGACGAGGCGATCGCGGCTTTCCGCGCCGAATACGGCGCCCGGGGCTGGGCGATGAACACCTTGTTCGACGGCATCGCGCCGCTGCTCGCCGACCTGGAGGCCTCCGGCGTCCGGCTCGCGGTGGCGACCTCGAAATTGGAGACGACGGCGCGGCGCATCCTGCACCACTTCGGGCTGGACCACCACTTCGAGGTGATCGCCGGGGCCAGTGCCGACGGTGCGCGGAAGAGCAAGACCGAGGTGCTAGCCCATGCGCTCGATCAGCTCCAGCCCCTGCCCGAGCGGGTGCTGATGGTCGGCGACCGCAGCCACGACGTCGACGGGGCGGCCGCGCACGGCATCGACACGGTGGTCGTCGGCTGGGGCTACGGACAGGCCGACTTCGCCGACCTGATCGATGCCGCCGGCGTGACGTTTGCCGCGACGATGGCCGACCTGAGGGGGACGCTGGGTGTCTGACCCCCTGCACGTGACGTTCGTGTGTACCGGCAACATCTGCCGTTCGCCGATGGCCGAGAAGATGTTCGCCCACCAGATTCAGGAGCGTGGGCTCGCCGGCGCGGTGCGGGTCACCAGCGCGGGTACCGGCAACTGGCACGTCGGCAACTGCGCCGACGAACGCGCAACGCGGGTCTTGCGTGCGCACGGCTATCCCACCGACCACTGCGCCGCTCAGCTCGACACCGACCACCTGGCGGCCGATCTGGTAATAGCCTTGGGCCGCAACCATGTTCGGTTGCTGCGACAGCTCGGCGTCGACAGTGACCGCATCCGCATGCTCCGCTCGTTCGACCCACGCTCCGGCGCCCACGCACTCGACGTCGAGGACCCCTACTACGGCGAGCACGACGACTTCGAGCAGGTTTTCGAAGTCATCGAGGCGGCCCTGCCCGGCCTGCACGACTGGGTCGATCAGCGACTCGCCCAAAACGGGAGTGGTTGATGCGGCGACTGGCCTTCCTGCTGCGGCCAGGCTGGCTGGCGCTGGCCCTGGTGGTCATCGCGTTCACCTATCTGTGCTTCATGGTGCTCGCACCCTGGCAGCTCGGGAAGAACAGCAGGACCTCGCGGCAGAACGACCAAATCGCAACCTCGCTCAACACTCCCCCGGTTCCGCTGAAAACCCTTCTACCACAACAGGATTCGTCGGCACCCGCAGCACAGTGGCGCCGGGTGAACGCTACCGGCCACTACCTGGCGGAGGTACAGGTGGTGGCCCGGCTGCGCGCGGTCGAAGGAGACCAGGCGTTCGAGGTGCTGGCCCCATTCGTCGTCGACGGGGGGCCAACCGTCCTGGTCGATCGTGGCTACGTACGGCCCGAGCCGGGTTCGCATGTACCGCCGATCCCCCGCCCGCCGGATCAAACGGTGACCATCACCGCGCGGCTGCGCGACTCTGAGCCGACCCTGCCGGACAAGGAGCCGTTTACCCGAGACGGTGTCCAGCAGGTGTATTCGATCAGCACCGGACAAGTCTCGGCGCTCACCGGAATCCCGTTGACCGGCTCGTATCTGCAGCTGGTCGAAGACCAGCCGGGTGGGCTGGGCGTGCTCGGCATCCCGCATCTGGACGCAGGCCCATTCCTGTCCTACGGCATCCAATGGATCTCGTTCGGCATCTTGGCGCCCATCGGGCTGGGCTATTTCGTCTATTCCGAGATCCGGGTCCGGCGCCGCGAGAAGGAGTTGGCCGCGCCGCCTGACCAGCCCATGACCGTTGAGGAGAAGCTCGCCGACCGCTACGGGCGCCGCAGGTAACTGAACAATCCCAGTAGCGCCGCGGCCGCCAGCTGCACCAAGCGAGACAACATCACCGCCCGGCGCAGATCGGACACCGAGGGGACCCGCCCGTCGCCGAGACTCGGCCGAATTTGCAGCTCATGGTGGTAGCGGGTGGGACCACCGAGTCGCACCCCCAAAGCCCCGGCGAAGGTTGCCTCGACGACGCCGGCGTTCGGGCTGGGGTGCCGGGCAGCGTCACGACGCCAGGCCCGCACCGCCCCGGCCGGCGACCCACCGACGGCCGGGGCGCACAGCACCGTCAGCGCCGCGGTCGCGCGCGCACCGAGATAGTTGGCCAGGTCATCCAATCGTGCTGCAGCCCAACCGAATCGGAGGTACCGCGGCGAGCGGTAGCCGATCATCGCATCCAAGGTGTTGACGGCGCGATACCCCAGTACGGCGGGCGCACCCGCGGTCGCCGCCCACAGCAACGGCACCACCTGGGCGTCGGAGGTGTTCTCGGCCACCGATTCCAGCGCGGCCCGGGTCAGCCCCGCCTCATCCAGCCAGGCCGGATCACGCCCGCACAATGACGGCAGCAGCCCCTTGGCCGCCTCGATATCGCGGCACTGCAGCAGCTCCGCCATTTCCCAGCCGGTGCGTGCCAGCGAGGTGCCGCCCAGCGACACCCAGGTGGCCGCCGTCACCGTCGCCGCTGGCCACCGCCCACGTTCCAGGGCGGCGCCGAGCACACCGACACCGCCGACCAGCAGGCTGACGTGCACGAGACCGGCGAGCCTGCTGTCGCGGTAGGTCAGCCGCTCCAGCTTGGCTGCGCCCTGGCCGAACCATGCGACCGGATGACAGCGTTTCGGGTCACCGACGACAAGATCGGCCAGGAACCCGGCCAGCACGCCGATGGTCCGGGCCCGCCGCGTCGAGGCAAACACCCCGGCAGCGTCTCACATCGTCAAAATGACGATGAGCGCGATGACTACGACGAGCTGGACAGCCAACAAGTACCAACCCGCCAGCGCGGGGTTGAAGTTGCATCGCGCCCGATTCGGAATGTCTGGAGGCGACGGTTCAATCAACATGTGTCGAATGTGCCCGGTTTCAGCCGATCTAACCTGTGGCGTCGCACACGTGGTCTACTCGATCTCATGGGGCATCTGCGATGAAGCGACCCGCGACTCGGCTCGCCGACCTGTTGAATCCCGCGGCTTTGTTGTTGCCGGCGGCGAACGTGATCATGCAGCTGTCGTTGCCCGGCGTGGGGTACGGCGTGCTGGAAAGCCCGGTGGACAGCGGCAACGTCTACAAGCATCCGTTCAAGCGGGCCCGCACCACCGGCACCTATCTTGCGGTTGCGACGGTCGGGACCGACTCCGACCGGGCCCTGATGCGCGGCGCCGTGGACGTCGCGCACCGGCAGGTTCGCTCCACACCGTCGAGCCCGGTGTCCTACAACGCCTTCGATCCCAAGTTGCAGCTGTGGGTGGCGGCATGTCTGTATCGCTACTTCGTGGATCAGCAGGAGTTCCTGCACGGCCCGCTCGACGATGCGGCCGCCGACGCGGTTTATCGCGATGCCATCCGATTGGGAACCACCCTGCAGGTGCCCGAGCGGCTGTGGCCGCCGGACCGGGTCGCGTTCGACGAGTACTGGAAACGCTCACTCGACGAACTGCACATCGACCCGCCGGTCCGTGAGCATCTGCGCGGGGTGGCGTCGGTAGCGTTTCTGCCGCTGCCGCTACGGGCTCTGGCCGGGCGGTTCAACCTGTTTGCGACGACGGGGTTCTTGGCGCCGGAGTTCCGGGCGATGATGCGGCTGGACTGGTCGGAAGCCCAGCAGCGCCGGTTCGAGTGGCTGCTGTCGGCCTTGCGGCTGGCCGACCGGCTGATCCCGCACCGGGCCTGGCTCTTCGGCTACCAGCTGTATCTGTGGGACATGCGGTTTCGCGCTCGCCGCGGCCGGCGGATCGTCTAGCCCGGCGGTACGCCGCGCGCTGCCCAAGTGAAGCTGCGCATCTGCGGCAGCTGCACCGAAAGTCGGTCGGCGACTCGCCGGCCGATGCAATCCGCGTCAGCCACGGTGGTGTCGGAGGGAACCCAGCCTTCCACCTCGACCCGCAGCGTGCGTCCGGTCCACCGGGCACGCGCATGCGCGTGGATGACCCCCTCGACGTCGGCGACCACCGATTCGGCGGTCTCGATCACCGACGGATCCACGCCGTCGAGTAACCGGTGGCCGATGTCTGAGGTCACCTCCCAACCGACGTGGCAGATAAAACCCGTCACCACAATTCCGGCGACGCCGTCGGCCCATTCCCAGCCCACGGCGACTCCGCACAAACCCAGCAGGGCGCCCGCCGATGACAGGCCATCCAGCCACGAATGCCTAGCGTCGGCAATAAGGGTCGAAGACTGGATGCGGCGGCCGACGACGAGCTTGTACCGGGCGACCAGCTGGTTGCCGAGGATACCGACCAATGCGGCCGCAATACCCCAACCGACTTGCTGAGTTGGGCTGTGCCGCAGGAGCTTTCCCACACTTTCCCAGCCGGCGAACACGGCACTGGCCCAGATCACCAGCGCCACCCCGATCCCGGCGAGGTCCTCGGCGCGTTCCAAGCCGTATGGATAGCGCGACGTGGCCACTCGGCGTGAGCTCCAAAAGCCACCGAACACCGCGGCGCTGGTCGTCACGTCCGACAAGTTGTGCAGCGCATCGCCGAGCAACGCCGCCGAGCCGGACAGCAGAGCAACCACGAACTCGATCAGACCCGTCAATGCCAAGCCCACCGCGCCCACGGCGACAGCGCGATTGGCTTGCCGGCGCTCGTCACTGTCGTCGATGGCAATCGCCAGCGGAAAGCTGCTCGCCGGATCCCGGGTGCCGGTTATCAGGTGCATGGCGCTTAGCGTGCCACGCGGCGCAATCGTCCGCCCGGCGCCTGGGCGTCGACTGTCTAGATCACGACGCTTCTAGGGCCTGTCGCGTCGGCACATTCACACTCGGCGAGCAGAGCGTCAGCGCACCGTGGCGAAGAAGGCGCGCAGGTCCTCGACGAAGAGCTCGGGCTGCTCGAACGCGGCGAAATGCCCGCCGCGCGGCATGGTCGTCCAGTGGGTGATGTTGTAGACGGGCTCGCACCACGACCGCGGCGCCCGCAGCAGCTCCTTCGGGAAGGCCGCGATACCGGTGGGCAACTCCACGCGGTCCATTTGGCCCCAAACCCGAAAGCTCTCCCAGTACAGGCGGGCCGAAGAGGCCGCCGTGCCCGTCACCCAATACATCATCACGTTGTCCAGCAATTCGTCTCGGCTGAACGCGTTCTCGGGATGACCGTCGCAATCCGACCAGGCCCAGAACTTTTCGATGATCCACGCCAACTGGCCCACCGGCGAGTCGACGAGGCCGTAGCCCACCGTTTGCGGCCGGGTGGACTGCTGCTTGGAATAGCCGGTGCCCCACTTGCGGTGCTGGGCCAGCGCGGCCATCGCCTGCTGTTCCTCCTCGGTGGGGTTGGCCAGAGACTCAGCCGTAGGCCGGCCCAGCGGCATGTTCAGGTGGATGGCCGCGCAGTGGTTGTTTCCAAGGCCGCCGTTGCGACCGATCTGGTTGGTCACCGCGGCTCCCCAGTCGCCGCCCTGGGCGCCGTAACGCTGATAGCCCAGGCGCAGCATCAGCGTCTCCCATGCTTCGGCGATCTTCTCGACCCCCCAGCCGGTGCGGCTGGGCTTGCCGGAGAAGCCATACCCGGGAAGAGACGGACACACCACGTGAAAGGCATCCTCGGCACGCCCGCCGTAAGCCGTCGGGTTGGTCAGCGGCTCGATCACCTTGTGGAATTCCACGATCGAGCCGGGCCAGCCGTGGGTGATCACCAACGGAAAAGCGTCCTCATGCGGGGACCGCTGATGGATGAAATGAATATCCAGGCTGTCGATTTCGGTGCTGAACTGGTCGAACCGGTTCAGGGCCGCCTCGCGCGAGCGCCAGTCGTACTCGTTGGCCCAATACGCCGCCAAGGCCTGGGTGTAAGCCAGCGGGATGCCCTGGCTCCAGTCGTCCACACATTCGGCTTCCGGCCAGCGGGTACGCACCAGCCGCGATCGCAGGTCATCGAGCACGTCCTCGGGGACGGCTATGCGAAACGGCTTCACTAGCCCATGTTCATGGCTTGTTCGCGTCCTTGATCAAGGTGCTGATCTGCTCAAGCAGCTCACGCATGTCGGCGCGCATCGCATCCACCGCGGCATACAGGTCCGCCTTGGTCGCCGGCTGCTGATCCGACGACAATGGCCGCACGGGTGGTTTCGACGTCTGCCGCGCCGTGCTGTCGCTCTTCGAACCAGGAAGCTCGCTCACGCTCACGACCTTGCCATACCGGCTGAGGCACGTCCAAAGGCAGATCCGGCCAGCAGGAAATCTGCGCATCGTTCGCCGATCATGATCGAGGGCGCGTTGGTGTTGGCGCGGGGAATCTGAGGCAGCGCCGACGCGTCGGCGACCCGAAGATGCTGCACCCCGCGCACGCGCAGCTGCTCGTCGAGAGCGCTGCCGGGGTGGCTGCCCATCGCAACGCTGCAGGCCGGATGTGCCGTCGTGGTCGCGGTGTCCCTGATCGAGGCTTCGACGTCGATGCCGGGCCCGGGCAGTAGCTCACGATCGATGGCCGACGCGATCGGCTCGGTGCCGATGATTTCGCGGCTGCGCTGCACCGCGCGGATCAATGCCTCGATGTCGTCGCGCTCGGTCAGCATGTTCAGCCGGATCGCCGGCGGTGTGGCCGGGTCGGGCGAACGAACCAGCACGCTGCCGCGGCTCTTGGGCGTCCAGTACGAGTGCAGCATGGTCACCGCGGGCGTGAATTTGCCGCCACGCGGATCGGCCAGCCCGTCGGCGGGGCTGAACACCAGCTGAAAGTCGCAGGCCGGCAGGTCGGGGGTCGACCTCACGTGGGCCACCGCCTCGGTGCCATTGCTGGTCAGCTTGCCGGTTCGGTGCAATAGCCACTGCAGCAACCATTTTGGATGCGCGGCATCGGCAAGGCCGACATAGCCGGGCGCCAGGGCCCAGATGGCGAACGCGTTGGGGTGGTCGGTCAGACCCTGGCCAACCCGGGGACTGTCCACCAGCGGCGTGATGCCCACGCGGCGCAGGTGATCGGCGGGACCGATGCCGGATAGCTGTAACAGCTGCGGTGTGCCGAATGCGCCGGCGCACAGGATGATCTCGTTGCCGGCGAAAGCCTGGCGAACACGTCCGTGGCGGCGGTACTCGACGCCGACCGCCCGGCCGTTGCGCACGATCACGCGGCGGACCATGGCCTTGGTGACGATCGTGAGATTCTTCTGGTCTCGCAGGTAACCACGCGCGGCGCTCCAGCGCTGGCCGTTGTGGATGGTGGCCGGGGTGATCGTCGCGCCGTCGAGGTGAGGTCCGCTGACGTCGTCGTTGGCGGGAACGCCTGCGGCGCGCGCCGCGGCGACGAAGCGGTGCGACAACTCATCGGTATAGGGCACCGGGGCGACGTGCATCGGACCGCGTTCGATCCGTGCGAATACCGGCGCCACGTCATTCCAGCTCCAGCCGGGCAGCCCCCAGCCGTCGTAGTCGAGGTCGCTGCCCTTGACCCAAACCATCGCGTTCATCGCGCTGGTCCCGCCGAGCACCCGGCCGCGCGGCTGCGGGAGGCGGCGGTTGGCGCACCCGGGTTCGGGCTCGCTCTCGTAGCCCCAGTCCAGTGAGGTGCCGATCTGACGGGAAAATGCCAGTGGCGCTCGTACCGTCAGCCGCCGGTCGGATCCCCCGGCTTCGATCAACAGCACGCGGCAGGACGATTCCGTGGTCAACCGCCCGGCTACCGCGCAACCGGCGGAGCCGGCCCCGATCACGATGAAGTCGTATCCGGTTGCGTTCATATCGAGCACTATCACCTAGGGCGCGAGCGTAACGCCAGTGCGAAAGCCAGGCCACGAAGTCGCAGCCACGCTACGCTCACACGCCGCCGTACGCCTGCCGGCTACCGAGTGGGCGCGGACGGTATCGAACCGCCGACCGCTGGTGTGTAAAACCAGAGCTCTACCACTGAGCTACGCGCCCTTGAAGCCCGGAGGATCCGCCGGGCAGGCTACACGCAAAAAAGCCAACCCCCCAAAACGCTCACCCCCGCAAAGCCGCCAGCGCCTGAGTCCACAGCCGCTGATCGCGGGCCTCACCGGGCTGTTTCATCTCGGCAAACCGGATGATTCCCGAGCGGTCGACCACGAACGTGCCGCGATTCGAGATACCCGCTACCTCGTTGAACACGCCATAGGCCCGACTGACCTCGCCGTGCGGCCAAAAATCCGACAAGACCGGAAATAGGAACCCGCTCTGGGTGGCCCAGACTTTGTGGGTTGGTGGCGGGCCCACCGAGATCGCAAGCGCCGCGCTGTCGTCGTTCTCGAACTCCGGCAGATGATCGCGCAGCTCATCTAGCTCGCCCTGGCAGATCCCGGTGAAGGCTAGCGGGAAGAACACCAGCAGCACGTTTTTGGCGCCTTGGTAGCCGCTGAGCGTCACCGGCTGGTAATTCTGGTCGCGCAGCGTGAAGTCGGGTGCGGTGGCTCCGACGTCGAGCATCAGCGCTTTCCGGCCCGCGACTTGGGCTGGACCAGTCGGCTGCCGCTCCAGTTGCCGAGATTGACCGACGAGGTCGGCATCAGGCCCGCAGTCGGGGCCGCCTCGGCGATCTCGGCCGGCAGCACGTGACCGGGCTTGCCGGTCTTGGGCGTCAACACCCAGATGACACCGTCTTCGGCCAGTGGGCCGATCGCGTCCATCAAGGTGTCGACCAGATCCCCGTCGCCGTCGCGCCACCACAGCAGCACAACATCGATGACCTCGTCGGTGTCTTCATCGAGCAGCTCACCGCCGCACGCTTCTTCGACCGCCGCGCGAATGTCGTCGTCGGTGTCTTCGTCCCAGCCCCACTCCTGGACAACTTGGTCTCGTTCGATGCCCAGTTTGCGACCGTAGCTCGGGGCGTGATCCGCCGCGACCACCGTGGAACCTCCTTTAACCATCCGCACGACTGCGCGATTGGCCTATCGTCGCACAACCACAACCCGGTCCATACGGCTACCTCAGTAGGAAGCCGTGCAGAGCTTCAAAGCCTTTGTCTTCGTGTCATTGAGCTGATCGACTCGCTTGTTGAACTCCCCCGTCGACGCGTGCGTACCGATGGCGTTCGCCACCGCGCGGGCCGCGTCGGAGTATGCGTTGAGCGCGTCGCGCATCTGCGACGACAGCGCGTCACTGAGACTGCCGGTCACCGAAGAGGCGCTGTCGTTGAGCGCCGATATCGCCGGGCCTTCGGTCGGGCCCGTGCTACGGCCGGCGTTGTAGGCCGCGACGAAGTTGTTCACCTTGTCGATGGCGTCCTTGCTGGTGCTGGCCAGCGCGTCGCAAGAGGTGTGAATCGCCTTGGTAGTCAACGATTGCTGGCGTTGGGACTCCCGCACGCTGGACGTTACCGACGACGCCGATATCGACACCGACACCGACGAGCGGTAGGCACCGGCGACGCTGGTGTCGGGGGTGGCGGTTCCTTCGGTGACGCTGGTACAGCCGACGATTCCCATCAGTAGTACCGCGGTACAACCAAGCGCCAGCGCGCCTCGCCTGGGGCCTCGATCCGAGAAAACCCCCACGTGCCTGCGAGGGACGGCACGCCATCCGATGAGCACGGCTCATGACGTTACCGGGTGGTGGCCACATCTGTCCCACCTGTACCGGGTTGGATTCGGCGTTCCGCTTGCTACTGGCGCCTATCCGCCCGGCACAGTGGTGCGGCACGATAGGGAGAGGGAACATCTCCGCCAACTGAGGAGTAGTGCGTTGACCACCGAGTTCGCACGGCAAGATCTGGCCAAAACCTCAAACAACGCAGGCGAACCCGACCGTGTGCGGGTGATCCGCGAAGGCGTCGCCTCGTATCTGCCCGACATCGATCCCGAGGAAACGTCGGAGTGGTTGGAGTCGTTCGACGAGTTGCTGGAACGTTCGGGACCATCGCGGGCGCGCTATCTGATGTTGCGATTGCTGGAACGCGCCGGCGAGCAGCGGGTCGCCATCCCCGCGCTGACGTCTACCGACTACGTCAACACCATCCCGACCGAACTCGAGCCCTGGTTCCCCGGCGACGAGGACGTCGAGCGCCGCTACCGCACCTGGATTCGCTGGAATGCGGCCATCATGGTGCACCGCGCACAACGTCCGGGCGTAGGCGTGGGTGGTCATATCTCGACGTATGCGTCCTCAGCGGCGCTCTACGAGGTCGGTTTCAACCATTTCTTCCGCGGCAAGGCGCATCCGGGCGGCGGAGATCAGGTGTTCATCCAGGGCCACGCTTCGCCGGGGATCTACGCACGCGCCTACCTGGAGGGCCGGTTGACCGCCGACCGGCTGGACGGCTTCCGCCAGGAGCACAGTCACCCCGGCGGCGGGTTGCCGTCCTATCCGCACCCGCGGCTGATGAAGGACTTCTGGGAATTCCCGACGGTGTCGATGGGCCTGGGCCCGATGAACGCCATCTACCAGGCACGGTTCAACCACTACCTGCACGATCGGGGCATCAAGGACACCTCCGATCAGCACGTGTGGGCGTTCCTCGGCGACGGTGAGATGGACGAACCGGAAAGCCGGGGCCTGGCACACGTGGCGGCGCTCGAAGGCCTGGACAACCTGACCTTCGTCATCAACTGCAACCTGCAGCGCCTCGACGGCCCGGTGCGCGGCAACGGCAAGATCATCCAGGAGCTGGAGTCGTTCTTCCGGGGCGCCGGCTGGAACGTCATCAAGGTGGTGTGGGGCCGCGAATGGGACGCCCTGTTACACGCCGACCGCGACGGCGCGCTGGTCAACCTGATGAACACCACCCCCGACGGGGATTACCAGACATACAAGGCCAACGACGGCGCGTACGTGCGCGACCACTTCTTCGGACGCGACCCGCGCACCAAGGCGCTGGTGCAGAACATGAGCGACTCCGAGATCTGGAACCTCAAGCGTGGCGGCCACGACTATCGCAAGGTCTATGCCGCCTATCGCGCCGCCATCGACCACCGGGGCCAGCCGACGGTGATCCTGGCCAAGACCATCAAGGGCTACTCGCTGGGTGCGCACTTCCAGGGCCGAAACGCCACCCATCAGATGAAAAAGCTTGCGCTGCAAGACCTCAAGCGTTTCCGGGACTCCATGCGTATCCCGATCAGCGACGCCGAGCTGGAGGAGAACCCCTATCTCCCGCCGTACTACCACCCCGGTCCCGACGCACCGGAGATCCGTTATCTGCTCGACCGCCGGCGCACCCTGGGCGGCTTCCTGCCCGAACGCCGGACAAAGACCAAGGCGTTGCAGCTTCCGGGCCGCGACATCTACAAAGCGTTGAAGAAGGGATCGGGAAACCAGGAAGTCGCCACCACCATGGCGATGGTCCGAACGTTCAAAGAAGTGTTGCGGGACAAAGAAATTGGGCCGCGCATTGTTCCCATCATTCCCGACGAGGCCCGTACCTTCGGGATGGACTCCTGGTTCCCGTCGCTGAAGATCTACAACCGCAACGGTCAGCTGTACACCGCCGTCGACGCCGAACTGATGCTGGCCTATAAGGAAAGCGAGATCGGCCAGATTCTGCACGAGGGCATCAACGAGGCTGGGTCGTGCGCCTCATTCACCGCAGTCGGCACCTCGTATGCGACGCACAACGAGCCGATGATCCCGATCTACATCTTCTATTCGATGTTCGGCTTTCAGCGCACGGGCGACGGGTTCTGGGCAGCCGCCGACCAAATGGCACGCGGGTTCGTGCTGGGCGCCACCGCCGGCCGCACCACGCTGACCGGTGAAGGGCTGCAGCACGCCGACGGACATTCGCTGCTGCTGGCCGCCACCAATCCAGCGGTGGTCTCCTACGACCCGGCGTTCGCCTACGAGATCGCATACATCGTCGAAAGCGGACTGGCCCGCATGTTCGGGCCGGACCCGGAAAATATGTACTTCTACATCACCATCTACAACGAGCCATATGTGCAGCCGCCGGAGCCGGAGAACTTCGACCCCGAAGGCGTGCTGCGGGGGATCTACCGCTACCGCGCGGTCACCGACGAACGCCCCCACAAGGCCCAGATCCTGGCCTCAGGCGTGTCGATGCCCGCGGCGTTGCAGGCATCGCAGATGCTGGCCGCCGAGTGGAACGTGGCCGCCGACGTGTGGTCGGTCACCAGTTGGGGCGAACTCAACCGCGACGGGGTGGCCATCGAGACTGAGCGGCTGCGCCACCCCGACCGGCCGGCGCGGGAGGCGTACGTGACCAAAGTTCTCTCCGCCAGCAGCGGCCCGGTGGTCGCCGTATCGGATTGGATGCGCGCGGTGCCCGAACAGATCCGGCCGTGGGTACCGGGCACCTACGTCACGCTGGGCACCGACGGCTTCGGCTTTTCCGACACCCGGCCCGCCGCGCGGCGCTACTTCAACACCGACGCGGAATCGGTGGTGGTCGCGGTGCTCGAGGCGCTGGCCCGCGACGGCGAACTCGACGAGTCGGTGTCGATCGAGGCGGCCCGCAAATACAAGATCGACGACGTGTTGGCCGCGCCCGAGCAGACGTCGGATCCCGGCGTCGCCTAACCCACCGCCCCGCCGAGCGTGAAGCTGGCAGCACGCTCGGCGCCCGGCGTGAAGCTGGCCGCACGTTCGTCGCCCCGGGCCTCGACGATCCCAGCGGCCGCGCCTTTGGCGGGATCTTCCAGAAATCAGGCGTAGCTTTTAGGAGTGAACGACAATCAGTTTGCCGGCCCCTTCGCCGCCAGGCCGCGATCGCCGCTGGAACTGCTCGACACCGTGCCGGATTCCCTGCTGCGCCGGCTCAAGCAGTACTCAGGCCGGCTGGCCACCGAAGCGGTGTCGGCCATGCAGGAGCGGTTGCCGTTCTTCGCAGACCTGGAAGCCTCCCAGCGCGCCAGTGTGGCGCTGGTGGTGCAGACCGCGGTGGTGAACTTCGTCGAGTGGATGCACGACCCGCACAGCAACGTCAGCTACACCGCTCAAGCATTCGAGCTGGTGCCTCAGGATCTGACCCGGCGCATCGCGTTGCGCCACACCGTGGACATGGTCCGCGTCACCATGGAGTTCTTCGAGGAAGTCGTGCCGCTGCTGGCCCGCTCCGAAGAACAGTTGACCGCCCTGACGGTGGGGATCCTGAAGTACAGCCGTGACCTGGCCTTTACCGCCGCCACCGCATACGCCGACGCGGCCGAGGCGCGCGGCACCTGGGACAGCCGGATGGAGGCCAGCGTCGTCGATGCCGTCGTCCGCGGCGACACCGGTCCCGAGCTGCTGTCCCGGGCCGCGGCGCTGAACTGGGATACGACTGCACCGGCCACGGTGGTGGTGGGTACCCCCGCACCCGGCCGCGACGGCCCTAATAGTCAGGCCAGCAGCGAGCGGGCCAGCCAGACCTTGCGCGACATCGCCGCGCGCCACGGCCGGGCCGCGCTGACCGACGTGCACGGCACCTGGCTGGTAGCCATCGTGTCGGGCCCGCTGTCGCCGACGGAGAAGTTCTTGAAGGATCTGCTGGAAGCATTTTCCGATGGCCCAGTGGTTATCGGGCCGACGGCGCCGATGCTGACAGCGGCGTATCACAGTGCCAGCGAGGCGATTTCGGGGATGAACGCCGTGGCCGGCTGGCGCGGGGCGCCCCGGCCCGTACTGGCGCGAGAACTGCTGCCCGAACGCGCCCTGATGGGTGACGCGTCGGCGATCGTGGCGTTGCACACCGACGTCATGCGCCCCCTGGCCGACGCCGGCCCAACGCTCGTCGAGACTCTGGACGCTTTCTTAGATTCCGGCGGCGCCATTGAGGCTTGCGCCAGGAAGTTGTTCGTTCATCCAAACACCGTCCGCTACCGGCTCAAGCGGATCACCGACTTCACCGGGCGTGATCCCACGCAACCGCGCGACGCGTATGTCCTGCGAGTGGCCGCGACGGTAGGCCAACTCAACTACCCGACGCATCATTCCAACGTCAATAACAATGCGGTCTCAGCCGTTCCGCTGCCGCTCAGAGGGGGTACGGTAGCTCCGTCTGGCGCAGAGTGATTTAGCCAACAGATCGCGGCCGGATCTCAAACATGTAGCTTACGGACCTGTTTTGTGGGGTGTATACAAAAACCTAAGACGAGGTTCATAATCTGTTACACCCCGCAAAACCGTCTTCACAGTGTTCTCTTAGACACGTGATTGCGTTACTTGCGCCCGGACAGGGCTCCCAGAGCGAAGGAATGCTGTCGCCGTGGCTGGAACTGCCCGGGGCAGCAGACCAGGTTGCGATGTGGTCGAAGGCCAGCGGCCTCGACCTGGCTCGTCTGGGCACCACAGCCTCCACCGAGGAGATCACCGATACCGCGGTTGCCCAGCCATTGATCGTTGCCGCCACCCTGCTGGCTCACCAGGAGCTGACCAAGCGTGGGCTGTTCAACGACCAAGAGCTGATCGTGGCCGGGCACTCCGTCGGCGAGATCGCGGCCTACGCGATCGCCGGTGTGATGGCCGCCGATGACGCCGTCGCGCTGGCTGCTACCCGTGGCGCCGAGATGGCTAAGGCCTGCGCGGCCGAGCCGACCGGCATGTCCGCGGTGCTCGGCGGCGACGAAGCCGATGTACTGAGCCGGCTCGAGCAACTCGACCTGATTCCCGCCAACCGCAATGCCGCCGGACAGATCGTCGCGGCCGGCCTGTTGACCGCGCTGGAGAAGCTGGCCGAGGACCCGCCCGCCAAGGCGCGGGTGCGCGCTCTGGGCGTGGCCGGTGCGTTCCACACCCCGTTTATGGCCGCCGCCCTGGATGGCTACGCCGCAGCCGCAGCCAGCGTCGATACCGCCGAGCCCACGGCCACGCTATTGTCGAACCACGACGGTAAGCCGGTCGAGTCAGCGGCCGCGGCGATGGAGACCCTAGTCTCACAGCTCACCCAGCCAGTGCGCTGGGATCTGTGCACGGCTTATCTGCGTGACCACGCAGAGAGCCCAGTCACGGCGATCGTGGAGTTCCCGCCCGCGGGCACTCTCACCGGGATCGCCAAACGAGAACTTCGGGGGGTTCCGACGCGAGCCGTCAAGTCACCCGCAGATCTGGACGAGTTGGCAAACCTCTAGCCGCCAGCTCTGCCCAGAACCACAAAAGCACGTCAAAACCGATTTAAAACAACACATTACGAAGGGAAAGACGCTGTGGCCGTCAGCCAGGAAGAAATCATTGCCGGTATCGCCGAGATCATCGAAGAGGTCACCGGTATCGAGCCGTCGGAGGTCACCCCGGAGAAGTCGTTCGTTGACGACCTGGACATCGACTCGCTGTCGATGGTTGAGATCGCCGTGCAGACCGAGGACAAGTACGGCGTGAAGATCCCCGACGAGGACCTCGCCGGTCTGCGCACCGTCGGTGACGTCGTCGCCTACATCCAGAAGCTCGAGGAAGAGAACCCCGAGGCTGCCGAGGCGCTGCGCGCAAAGCTCGAGACCGACAACCCCGAGGCTGTTGCGAACGTCAAGGCGAGGCTGGAAGCAGAGAGCAAGTGACCAAGCCTTCCACTGCTAATGGCGGTTACCCCAGCGTTGTGGTAACCGCCGTCACGGCGACGACATCGATCGCGCCGGACATCGAGAGCACGTGGAAGGGCTTGCTGGCCGGCGAAAGCGGCATCCACGTCCTCGAAGACGAGTTCATCACCAAGTGGGACCTGCCAGTCCGAATCGGTGGGCACCTCAAGGAGTCGGTCGACAACCACATGGGCCGGTTGGACATGCGACGCATGTCGTATGTCCAACGGATGTCCAAGTGGCTGAGCGCCCAATTGTGGGAGTCCGCAGGCTCGCCCGAGGTCGACCCGGACCGGTTCTCGGTCGTCGTCGGCACTGGCTTGGGTGGCGCCGAGCGCGTCATCGAGAGCTACGACCTGATGAACGAGGGCGGACCCCGCAAGGTGTCGCCGCTCGCCGTCCAGATGATCATGCCCAATGGCGCCGCGGCGGTGGTGGGTCTGCAGCTCGGGGCCCGCGCCGGGGTAATCACTCCGGTATCGGCCTGTTCGTCGGGCTCGGAGGCCATTGCCCACGCATGGCGTCAGATCGTCATGGGTGACGCGGACATCGCCGTGTGCGGCGGTGTCGAGGGCCCCATCGAGGCGCTGCCCATCGCAGCGTTCTCCATGATGCGGGCCATGTCCACGCGCAACGACGAACCGGAGCGTGCATCACGGCCCTTCGACAAGGACCGGGACGGCTTCGTGTTCGGCGAGGCCGGCGCTCTCATGATCATCGAGACCGAAGAGCACGCCAAGGCCCGCGGCGCCAAGCCGCTGGCCCGGTTGATGGGTGCTGGTATTACTTCGGACGCCTTCCACATGGTGGCGCCCGCGGCCGACGGTGCACGGGCCGGTAGGGCCATGACACGTTCGCTGGAGTTGGCGGGGTTGTCCGCCAAGGACGTCGACCACGTCAACGCGCACGGTACGGCCACACCAATCGGCGATGCCGCCGAGGCCAACGCTCTGCGGGCCGCTGGTTGCGAACATGCCGCGGTCTACGCGCCGAAGTCGGCGCTGGGCCACTCCATCGGCGCGGTGGGCGCGCTCGAATCTGTTTTAACGGTGCTGACCCTTCGGGACGGAGTCATCCCACCAACGCTGAATTACGAGACCCCGGATCCTGAGATCGATCTTGACGTTGTTGCAGGCGAACCGCGCTACGGCGACTTCCGCTACGCGATCAACAACTCGTTCGGGTTCGGCGGTCACAACGTAGCGCTCGCGTTCGGGCGTTACTGAGCACGGCGTTCGGCGACGATGCGGGCCTGGCAACAGCCCGGGAAGCAGCCGGACAGATATGGGAAGGAACGTTGGCTAGACCTATGACGGAGCTGGTTACCGGGAAAACACTCCCGAACGTAGTTGTCACCGGCGTCGCCATGACGACAGCAGTGGCAACTGACGCGGAAAATACGTGGAAGTTGTTGCTTGACGGTCAAAGCGGGATTCGGACTCTGGACGACCCGTTCGTCGAGGAATTCGACCTGCCCGTGCGCATCGGCGGTCACCTGTTAGAGGAGTTCGACAGTCAGCTCACCCGCGTCGAGCTGCGCCGGACGGGTTACCTGCAACGGATGTCCACCGTCCTTAGCCGCCGGGTCTGGGAGAACGCCGGCTCGCCTGAGGTCGACTCCAACCGGTTGATGGTGTCCATCGGTACCGGGCTGGGTTCCTCAGAAGAGATGGTTTTCAGCTACGACGACATGCGCGCTCGTGGCATGCGGGCTGTCTCTCCGCTGGGGGTGCAGAAGTACATGCCCAACGGCGCGGCTGCGGCGGTGGGTCTGGAACGGCACGCCAAGGCCGGGGTCATCACGCCCGTGTCGGCGTGCGCGTCGGGTTCGGAAGGCATCGCTCAGGCGTGGCGCAATATCGTCTTCGGGGAGGCCGATATCGCGATCTGTGGTGGCGTCGAGACCAGAATCGAAGCGGTTCCGATCGCGGCGTTCGCCCAGATGCGCATCGTCATGTCCACCAAGAACGATGACCCGGTCGGTGCCTGTCGCCCGTTCGACCGGGACCGCAGCGGATTCGTGTTCGGTGAAGCCGGTGCGCTGATGGTGATCGAGACCGAGGAGCATGCCAAGGCGCGTGGGGCCAACATTCTGGCCCGCATCATGGGCGCCAGCATCACCTCGGACGGCTACCACATGGTGGCACCGGACCCCAACGGTGAACGCGCCGGGCATGCCATGTCGCGTGCGGTTCAACTCGCCGGTCTGACGCCGGGCGACATCGACCACGTCAATGCACACGCCACCGGAACCTCGGTGGGCGACGTGGCTGAGGGCAGGGCCATCAACAACGCGCTGGGCAGCAACAAGCCGGCGGTCTACGCGCCGAAGGCCGCCCTGGGCCACTCGGTGGGTGCGGTCGGCGCGGTCGAGTCCATCCTCACCGTGCTCGCGTTGCGGGATCAGGTCGTTCCGCCGACACTGAACCTGGAAAATCTCGACCCTGAGATCGATCTGGACGTGGTCGCGGGCAAGCCGCGGCCGGGCGACTACAAGTACGCCATCAACAATTCGTTCGGATTTGGCGGGCACAATGTGGCGATCGCCTTTGGACGGTATTAATCCGAGCAACACCGGAATAACAGGAGACCTGCGATGACACTCATGGCCCCCGAGGCGGTTGGCGAGTCGCTCGACCCCCGCGATCCGTTGCTGCGGCTGAGCAACTTCTTCGACGACGGCACCGTGGAACTGCTGCACGAGCGCGACCGTTCGGGTGTGCTGGCCGCGGCGGGCACCGTCAACGGCATGCGCACCATCGCGTTCTGCACCGACGGCACGGTGATGGGCGGCGCGATGGGCACTGAAGGCTGCCAGCACATCGTCAACGCCTACGACACCGCCATCGAGGAGCAGAGCCCGATCGTGGGCATCTGGCACTCCGGCGGTGCCCGGTTGGCCGAGGGGGTGCGCGCTTTGCACGCCGTCGGAACCGTGTTCGAGGCCATGATCCGCGCATCGGGCTACATTCCGCAGATCTCGGTGGTCGTCGGCTTCGCCGCCGGCGGCGCCGCCTACGGACCGGCGCTGACCGACGTTATCGTGATGGCTCCGGAAAGCCGGGTGTTCGTCACCGGCCCCGACGTGGTGCGCAGCGTTACCGGCGAGGACGTGGACATGGCCTCGCTCGGTGGGCCGGAGACCCACCACAAGAAGTCCGGGGTGTGCCACATCGTTGCCGACGATGAACTCGACGCTTACGAGCGCGGCCGCCGGTTAGTCGGATTGTTCTGCCAGCAGGGGCATTTCGACCGCACCAAGGCCGAAGCCGGCGACACCGACATTCTGGCGCTGCTGCCCGAGTCGCCGCGACGGGCCTACGACGTGCACCCCATCGTCAGCGCGATCCTCGATGAGGACACACCGTTCGACGAGTTCCAGGAGAAGTGGGCGCCGTCGATGGTGGTTGGGCTGGGCCGGTTGTCCGGCCGCACGGTCGGCGTGCTGGCCAATAACCCGCTGCGCCTAGGTGGCTGCCTGAACTCCGAAAGCGCCGAGAAGGCAGCGCGTTTCGTGCGCCTGTGCGACGCTTTCGGCATTCCCCTGGTGGTCGTCGTCGACGTGCCCGGCTATCTGCCGGGTGTCGACCAGGAATGGGGCGGCGTGGTTCGCCGCGGCGCCAAGCTGCTGCACGCGTTCGGCGAGTGCACGGTTCCGCGGGTCACCCTGGTTACCCGGAAAATCTACGGCGGTGCCTACATTGCGATGAATTCCCGTTCGCTGAACGCGACGAAGGTGTTCGCGTGGCCGGACGCCGAGGTCGCGGTCATGGGCGCCAAAGCGGCCGTTGGGATTTTGCACAAGCGCAAGCTCGCCGCCGCACCCGACCACGAGCGCGAAGCGCTGCACGACGAGTTGGCCGCCGAGCACGAGCGGATCGCCGGTGGCGTGGACAGCGCCATCGACATCGGTGTGGTCGACGAGAAGATCGACCCTGCGCACACCCGCAGCAAACTCACCGAGGCGCTGGCCCAGGCGCCGGCACGCCGCGGCCGCCACAAGAACATTCCGCTGTAGTTTCTACCGCCGAGCAGACGCAGAATCGCACGCGCGCGCCCGCGCGCGTGCGATTCTGCGTCTGCTCGCCACAGTCATCTCCAACGTGACTAGCCCAATCGCGGAGCTGCCCGCATGATCAGGCAGTGCATGCAGAGGCGCTGGAAGTCCTGAAAAAGGCCGGCGGGTTTGCCACCACTGCGCAGCTTTTGACGGTTATGACCCGCCAACAGCTCGACGTTCAAATCAAAAAGGGTGGCCTCGCCCGCGTCTGGTACGGCGTCTATGCGGCCCGCGAACCAGATCTGTTGGGGCGCTTGGCCGCACTCGACATTTTCATGGGACAACATGCCGTTGCGTGCATGGGCACAGCCGCCGCTCTGTACGGGTTCGACTTGGAGAACACCACCGCAGTGCACGTGCTGGATCCGGGGGTACGGATGCGCCCCACGCGTGGCCTCATGGTTCACCAACGCACCGGCGCCCGGCTACAGCGCGTATCGGGTCGTCTAGCAACGGCGCCGGCTTGGACAGCCGTCGAGGTCGCACGACAGTTGCGCCGGCCGCGAGCACTGGCAGCTCTTGACGCCGCGTTGCGCTCAAACCAATACTCTCGCAGGGATATTGCAGCCGCCATCACTGAACAGCGCCGACGGCGCGGCATCGTCGCCGTGCGTGAACTATTCGAATTCGCGGACGGACGTGCGGAATCCGCGATGGAAAGCGAGGCACGGCTCGTCATGATCGATCATGGCTTGCCGCGTCCAGAGCTTCAGTATCCGATCTACGGTTGCGATGGTGAGCTGTGGCGACTCGACTTCGCCTGGCCGGAAGCACATTTGGCGGCCGAATACGAGAGCATCGACTGGCATGCGGGCCGAGACGAGATGCTCCGCGACAAGACGCGCTGGGGCGGGATTCAAGAGCTCGGGTGGACGATCATCCCGATCGTCGTCGACGATGTCAGGCGACATCCCTACCGCCTCGCCCAGCGAATCGCCATCCACCTCGCCCGCGCGCGCATGGCCAGCTAACCCTGGCGAGCAGACGCAGAATCGCACGCGCGCGCCCGCGCGCCTGCGATTCTGCGTCTGCTCGGCGTCAGCGGCACAGGATCGTCGAAAGCGCCTGCTGTAGGCGGCTTTCAGCGTCATCCGGCAACTCATCGGCACGCCAGCCGACGAAGTCGTCCGGGCGAACCAGCAGCGCACCGCTTGGACCGAGATCGGTGACGGCCAACCAATCGTCGTCGACGATGCAACGCATGGCGATCGAAATGCCCAGGGCCGCAGACACCGACGCCGCAACAGTTTGCCATCGCTGGTCGCCGCTGAGCACGGTGAATTGCGGCCCCAGCAAGTCCAGTGTCGAGACGCGCTGGCCGCCATAACTGATCCACGCATGCGGGACTCGCGTCCCGGGCTGTGCGCGCAACTCCGTCACAAGCTGCACGCCACCAGCTGACATGGGCTCGTCTGTCACCACCGCCGGTGAGCGGTACCGGTAGCCGATCAGCAGCTCAAACATCGAGCATTCCTCGTCGGCCGGCAATCGCGGTAGGTCGTCGCCCAACCGGAGAAACGCGATCGCCGGGCCGGTCAGCGACTGGCGAGCGGAAAAGCGCCCAACGGGGTGTCGCTCGGCGTGGTAAGTGCCAAGCAGAGCCGGCTCGGCCGTTTTGTGCACGACTGCGGCCAGCTTCCAGGCCAGATTGTCCGCACTCTGGATAGCGGTGTTGGCTCCCCCGGCCTTGAACGGCGGCATGGTGTGGGCCGCGTCGCCAACGAGAAAGATTCGCCCGCATTGGAATTGGTCGGCTACCAGTTCGTAGGGTTGCCACGCGGCGACGTCGACGATCTGCGTTTCGATCGGCTCGCCGATTGCCTTGTCCAGGACGTCGGTGCACCGCTGTGGGGTGAATTGTGTTGCGGTCTCGCCCTTGTCGGGAAAGTAGGTGGTGATGAACAAGCCGAGGTCATCCTGGACGACCAGGAAAATCCCTTGGACGTCGGGGTTTTGGACTTGCACTGCATCGCCGTCGCCAAGGCGGGGAACAAATTGCCGCCACGGCGCCCGAAAGTAGATGAACACCACAAAGATCGGGACGGCGCCATAACCCGAAGTCGTCACGCCGAGCGACTCGCGGATCCGGCTGTGCACACCGTCGGCCGCGACAAGATACTCGGCACGCACCGTTTCTGACTCACCTGACGCCAGATCACGCACGATTGCTGTGACACCCGTGTCGTCTTGCTCAAACGACGATAATTCCTTGCCATAGTGCACTGCATTGCCGTGGCGGCGGCTTTCGGCCAGCAGGATCGGCTCAAGCCGGCTCTGCGGGCAGTATTGCGCGGAAGGCTCTGGACTGAGGTTGTCCAGGCCGCCGAAGATCGCGTCGATGTCCATCGCCTGCTGTTCCGCTGCGCTGTTCAACGCCGATTTGGCCACCATGTCTGATACCTGCTCGGCGACGGCGTGCACCTGATCGCCCACGCCGAGACGACGCAAAATCTCTAAGCTGCGAAAGCTCAGGTTGCGAGCTTTCGGGTAGATGAAGACCTCGTTGCGCTTTTCGATCAGCATCGAACGAACACCGTGCTTGGCCAGCAGCGCCGACGTGGCGAGGCCACCGGCGCCGGCGCCGACGACGAGCACGGGGACACGGTTGGCGGTCATGTTCTAGTCCAAAATAGTGAGAACCCGGCTTTATGGTCGCCGCCGCCCCGACCCGAGCCGGGTGCGGACACGCTAGCCGGGTGTGCCCGGCGTGCCGTTGGCCCCCGCGGCGCCGTCGACGCCGTCAATGCCGGCAGCAGAAGCCGCACCGCCGCCGCCGCCCTTGGCGCCGGCGACCCCGTTGCCGGCCAGGCCGCCACCACCGCCGGCTCCTGCGGCGCCGCTGGTTCCCGACCGGCCGGTTAAGACGCTTCCCGGCCCACCCGCGCCTCCGGCGCCGGCGCCACCGCCGTCACCGCCGTCGCCGCCACCACCGCCGCTACCTCCGAGGCCGCCATTGCCGCCGACACCGATACCGGGACCGATGACGAAGGCGTTGCCGCCAGTGCCGCCGACGCCGCCGCCACCACCAAGGCCGCCGCCACCACCAGCGCCGCCGGCACCGCCTGCACCCCCGGACCCGCCGGCACCGAAGATCGGCGATGCGGCACCACCAGCACCTCCCGCGCCTCCGGCACCGCCGTGTCCGCCAGACCCGCCGTTGCCGCCGCTGCCGCCGTCACCGCCGGCCCCGGCCTGAACGATCTCAGTTCCAGCGGCATTGAAGAACTGGGTGTTGTTGTTATTGGGCAGCGAGTTGATGGGGCTGCCTCCGGCGCCGCCCGCACCGCCGGTGCCGCCGGCGCCCCCTTGACCCCCGACGCCGCCGAGCCCACCAGCGCCGCCATTGCCAACCAGCCACCCGCCATTGCCACCATTACCGCCCGCGCCAGCGGTGCCGCCGTCACCGCCGGACGCACCGGACGCACCATTACCGCCCTGACCGCCGCTACCCCCGGTGGCAGCACCGGAGACCGTACTCGCGGCGCCTCCGACGCCACCGTTGCCACCGGCGCCGCCAGGCGTTCCGCCGGGTGCCCCGTTACCGCCCGCTCCACCAGTGACGGAACCGGTACCTAGCTGCCCGGCACTGCCGCCATTGCCGCCGGCCCCGCCATCACCACCGGCACCCCCGTCACCACCCGCACCGCCGACGACCGGTCCGACAGCCTGATTGTCGTTGGAGACCGCGGTGCCGCCATTGCCGCCCGTTCCGCCGGTAATGCCGGGCCCGCCATTGCCACCCGGGCCGCCATCGCCGCCAACGACGGCGCCAGTAGCCGAAGTAGAAATACTGGCACCGTTATTGCCCGCGGCGGCCGTGCCGTTGGGGTTTGGGACGGCACCGCTTGATCCGGCGAGCCCGGTGCCACCCTGCCCGCCCGCTCCGCCGTTGCCGACGTATCCGACGGCGTTGCCGCCATTGCCGCCCTGCCCCGGGTTTCCGCCGTTGATACCCGCCAACGCGGCTCCGCCGGAACCTCCGGGCCCACCGTTGCCGAACAACGACCCGCCGGCCAATCCGGTGGCGCCGGCCGCGCCATTGC
>NZ_LQPW01000141.1 GCF_002116635.1 Mycobacterium szulgai
GGTTGAGTCCACCGGAACCGCCGCTGCCGCCGTTGCCGTACAGGAATCCACCGTCGCCGCCACTTCCCCCGGTGCCGTTGATCCCGTCGGCGCCGTTGCCGATCAGGGGACGACCGAACAGGAAGTTGGTGGGCGCATTGATCAGGGCGAGCAGGTCTTGCTCGATGGATTGTGCCGAGGCATTGACCGCTTCGGCGACCGCATACGAATTCGACCCAGCGCTAAGAGCTTGCACAAACTGCTGATGAAACAGTCCGGCTTGGGCGCTCAGCGCTTGATAGGCCTGCGCGTGGGCGCCGAACAAGGCCGCGATGCCGGCCGATATCTCATCGGCGCCGGCGGCCACCAGTGACAGCGTCGGCGCCGCCGCGGCTGCGTTCGCCGCGCTTATCGATGAACCTACAGTTGCCAAATCCGATGCCGCGGCCGTCAAAAACTCCGGCGTCGCGATCAGATACGACATGAGGACCTCCCGCGCCCGCTACCCCGGGCACCGCCCGGCCACCACCGAATCCTGGGCAAAGAGTATCGCGATCAAGCGATCAGACCGCGCATTTGGCGTTCTTTGTCGTGCCCTTTTTCATACCGGTTTGGTCCGATACGGTAACGACGGAGATCGACGGAGATCAAAGTCGAACGCGGTAAACGATTTTGCTCGGCGGCTCGGCGAAACCCGATGAATCGCACGAATTCACAGGATGGCGCCCAGATCTTTGGCCCGGGCGATGTCGTCCCAGTTCACATCCAGCTCAAGCAGTATCTCCTCGGTGTGCTGACCGTGCTCGGGCGCACGGGCGGGATCCGGTGGAGTTTCGTTGAATTGGATGGGCGCAGCAACGATCCGGTATTTCTCGCCCCGGTCATCGACATTGGTTACCACATAGCCGTTGGGTTCAACTTGGGGATCATTGAGCGTTTCTCGCGGCGTCGCCAGGGCGCCCCACACGCCCGGCTCGTCGTGCAGCACCTTCTGCCAATGCGCAAGATCATGGCCGGCAAACGCATTCGCGAAGATTTCCGTTGCTTCGGCCGCATTCGCGATGAGGTTCTTCGACGGCACGAACCGCTCGTCATCGGCCAGCTGCGCGAGCCCCATGCGTTGGCAGAAACCGGCCCAGAATTTGTCGGGCTGCAGGAAGACCAGCTGAATCCACCTGCCGTCCCTCGTTTTATAGCGGTTCACAAGCGGAT
>NZ_LQPW01000142.1 GCF_002116635.1 Mycobacterium szulgai
GTGCCTTGTCTGCGACCGGACAGGTGCCGAACAGGGCGAGGGCCTGCTCGGCCTCCGCTTCGGAGTCGGCGAACGCGGGTGAGGCGAACGTGATGACGGGGACGTCGATGCCCATGTTCGGTTCGCCGCGAGAGGCGACGGCCTGCAGCTCGACGCGCGGGTCGACTTCGGCGCTGACCGCTCGGGCCCAGGTGAAGACCTCGTCGGCAAGGTCGAACGGGTAGACGTAAACACTGGTACCGCACACGGGCGGCTTGGGGTACAGCTTCAGGTGAAACGACGTGACGACGCCGAAGAAGCCGGGACCGGCGCCGCGGGCCGCCCAGTAGAGGTCGGGGTGATTGTCTTCGTCGCAGTAGACCTGCTCACCGTCGGCGGTGATGACGTCCAAGCCGATCACGCTCTCGCACGCCGGCCCGTAGATTCGGCTGTTCCAGCCGTATCCGCCCTGCAGTAGATAGCCGCCGAGGCATACGCCCTTGCAATGGCCGCCAGGGAAGAACAGGTTCTGTGCCTGCAGGTCGGCCATCAGTAGGCTGCCGCCCTTGCCCGGGCCGGCGACGGCCAGGCCTTTTTCGGCGTCGATGTTGGCGTGATCGAGGCGGCTGAGGTCGAGTAGCAGGGAGCCGTCGCGGAGGTGGCTGGCCGCAAAGCTGTGCCCTCCCGAAACGATGCTGACCTTGTGTCCGTTGGCCTTGGCATAGCGCAGAGCCGCGATGATGTCGTCGGAATCGGCGGCCTGCACGATCACCTCGGGATACCGTGCAGGCACACGCTGGTGCCAGACCGTTCCGCGGCGGGCCGCTTCGTACTCGTCATCACCGCGGAAGTAGTGTCGCCCGGCCGGTAGAGCGCTCATCCTGGAACTCCTTTGATCCACATTTCGGTTCTTTTAAATCCGCGATGCGGGCCACTATAGTGGAATAGTGGCTCAAACGGAACGCAATCCTGCAACCAATCGCGACGAGGGGATTCAGGTGCTGCGCCGCGCTGCTGCCGCGCTGGATGAGATCGGCGCACAAC
>NZ_LQPW01000143.1 GCF_002116635.1 Mycobacterium szulgai
CGGGATCGGCGGCGTTGCCGGCTGGGGCGGCCAGGGCGGCGACGGCCTCGGTCTGCTCTTCGGCCTGGGCGGCACCGGCGGCGCCGGCGGCGCGACCAACAACACCGTTGGGATCGCGGGCATAGGCGGGACTGGCGGCAGCGGCAACCTCCTGTTCAACCTGATCAGCACGGGCGCCGACGGCGGTGCCGGCGGCGCCGCGCCCGGCATCAACAACATTGGCGGTCAGGGCGGCACCGGCGGAAGCGGCGCCGGCCAGCTCTTCGGTTTCGGCGGCAACGGCGGGGCCGGCGGGGCGTCGCTGACCGCCGGGCATGGTGGGCCGGGCGGGTACGGCGGCGACGGCGGCGCCATCTTCGGCATCGGCGGCGCCGGAGGTGCCGGCGGGGCCGCCCAGACCGGCGGCCATGGCGGGGTCGGCGGGCTGGGTGGCCTCGGCGGCATCCTGTTCGGGCTCGGCGGCGCCGGGGGCAATGGCTTCGGTGCGTCCGACCTGGCGTTCGGCGGTAACGGCGGCCAGGGCGGCTACGGCGGCATCTTCTTCGGCATCGGTGGCGCCGGCGGCAACGGCGGCATCGGAGCCACCCCGGGCATCGGCGCGCCCGGCGGCTTCGGTGGCTACTTGGTGTTCGGTCCGAACGGCCGCAGCGGCGTCACACCCGGCTAGAGAGTCTTCAGGATCTCCCGGGCCAGCGCCGCCGTTGCGGACGGAGTCTTGCCGACCTTGACGCCCGCGGCCTCCAGCGCCTCCTTCTTGGCGGCCGCCGTACCCGATGACCCGGACACGATGGCACCCGCGTGACCCATCGTCTTGCCTTCCGGCGCAGTGAATCCCGCGACATAACCGACGACTGGCTTGGACACGTTGGCCTTGATGAACTCCGCCGCTCGCTCTTCGGCATCACCGCCGATCTCGCCGATCATGACGATCAGCTTGGTGTCGGGGTCTTTCTCGAAGGCCTCGATTGCGTCGATGTGGGTGGTGCCGATCACCGGGTCGCCGCCGATACCGATCGAGGTAGTGAACCCGAAATCGCGTAGCTCGTACATCATTTGGTAGGTCAGCGTGCCGGACTTGGACACCAGCCCCACCGGACCGGGACCGCTGATGTTGGCCGGCGTAATACCGACCAGCGCCTGGCCGGGGCTGATGATGCCCGGGCAGTTGGGGCCGATGATGCGGGTCTTGCCGCCCTTGTTCAGGTTGTAGGCCCACGCATATGCGGTGTCCTGCACCGGGATTCCCTCGGTGATGACGACCAGCAGCGGAATCTCGGCGTCGACGGCCTCGATGATCGCATCCTTGGCGAACTTGGGCGGCACGAACGCGATCGACACGTCGGCACCGGTCTTCTCCATCGCCTCGGCGACGCCGCCGAACACCGGCAGCTTGACGATCCTGCCGCCCTTGTCCTCGTGGGTAACCGTGGTACCGGCCTTGCGCGCGTTGACGCCCCCGACGATCTGGGTGCCCGCCTTGAGCATCCGAGCGGTGTGGACGGTGGCCTCGCTACCGGTGATGCCCTGAACGATGACCTTGTTGTCTTTGGTCAAGAAGATAGCCATGGGGTCTTGTCTCCTTATCTCAGGCGCTCGCCAGCTCGGCGGCCTTATCGGCGGCCTCGTCCATCGTCGGTACCAACGTCACCAATGGGTGATTGGCTTCGGCCAGGATTCGCCGGCCTTCGTCGACGTTATTGCCGTCGAGACGCACCACCAGTGGCTTGTTCGCCTCGTCGCCAAGGATTTCCAGCGCCTTGACGATGCCGGTGGCGACCGCGTCGCACGCGGTGATGCCGCCGAAGACGTTCACGAACACGCTCTTGACCTGCGGGTCGCTCAAGATCACGTCCAGCCCGGCGGCCATCACCTCAGCCGAGGCGCCGCCGCCGATGTCCAGGAAGTTGGCGGGTTTGACGCCGCCGTGCTTCTCACCGGCGTAAGCCACGACGTCCAGCGTCGACATCACCAGGCCCGCGCCGTTGCCGATGATGCCGACCGCACCGTCGAGCTTGACGTAGTTGAGGTCGTGCTCCTTGGCCTTGAGCTCGAGCGGGTCGGTGGCCGCGCGGTCCTCGAACTCGGCGTGACCCGGCTGCCGGAAGTCGGCGTTGGCATCCAGGGTGACCTTGCCGTCCAGCGCCAAGATCTTGTCGTCAGGGGTGCGCACCAAGGGGTTGACCTCGACCAAGGTCGCGTCCTCGCCGACGAACACCCCCCACAACTTCTCGATGGTGACCGCGGCGGCGTCGAGCACCTCGGCCGGCAGGTGGCCCTGCTCGGCGATGGACCGCGCGAACGCCAGGTCGACACCCGTGACGGCATTCACCGGAACCTTGGCCAGCCGGTCCGGCTTGGTGGCGGCCACCTCTTCGATCTCCATGCCGCCCTCCACCGAGCACATCGCCAGGTAGGTGCGGTTGGCCCGGTCGAGCAGGAAAGACAGGTAATACTCCTCGGCGATGTCGCTGGCCTCGGCGACCAGCAACTTCTTCACGATGTGGCCCTTGATGTCCAGGCCCAGGATGTTCTTGGCGTGCTCGTAGGCCTCTTCGGGCGTCGCCGCGTATTTCACGCCGCCCGCCTTGCCCCGGCCGCCCGTCTTGACCTGGGCTTTGACCATCACCGGTGCACCGATCTCGGTGGCTATGGCCTTTGCCCCCTCCGCGGTGTCGGTCACTCGGCCCTGAGTGCCGGGCACACCGTGCTTGGCGAACAATTCCTTGGCTTGGTACTCGAAAAGGTCCATGGGCTCACTGTCTTCGTCGACTTGTTGCTAGGCCAGTAGGTAAGCGCTGCCGGATTGGGCAACTCGCACGGAGGAACTGTATCGAGGCGGGAAAACGACTCAGCGTTCGCATCCACCCGTGTGGCGCAGGTCATCGAACGTTCATTCGGTTGAAACGTGATCCAAGTCACATTATTGGCGAGATTCCATACCGAGGTTGCCAGTTCGAGCCGTCAACCGATACCGTGCTCAGGGTCCAGATAACGTTATGGTCACGATCCGAGGACATTCAGGTTGTCCCAGCACCGATTCGCCCGCTCCGCCGTTGGTTCGGCTCGCGCACCCCGCGATCGTTGGTTGCACCATCACCGCAATGAAGTCACCGAAATCATTGCACTGGATTTCGAGGAATTCGACGATCTGGAACTCGCCGACCTCGATGAGCTGGATTTCGGTGACGAGTACACCTTCGATTACGAAGCCGAGCTGCTAAACGCTCCAGAACTCGACGACCTCAGCGAGGCCGACGATCCGACGCCCTTTGACCTCACCGCGCCCACCGAGGTGCTGGTTCTGACGGTCCCCGGTGCCGGTCCCGCCGGTCCCGACGGTTCGGACGTGGAGATCACCAACGTCATTCCCCTCCCCCGCCGTGCTGGACAGCACCGCAAGCAGCCGACCAGCGCGGCCAAGGGACGCCTGCTGATCTCGGCCATGGCCGCCGGCGCGGCCGCCGCGGCAGCGCACAGCGTGACCCACCACTCGGACGCCCCCAGGACCGAGACCGTACTGACCGCGAACGCGTCGGCGCTCAACGGCGGTTCGGGCGCCAACGCGCCGCGCGGTGTCCAGGTGATCGCCTCCCAGCCGGCGGCGGATGTCGCAGTGCACAACGAGGAGTTGGCGCGAGGCGTGGCCTTCGCCCAGGAGCGCGCCCAGCGTGAGGCACGCCTGCAGCAGCCGCTCTATGTCATGCCCACCAAAGGCATCTTCACCTCGAATTTCGGATACCGCTGGGGTGTGCTGCACGCCGGTATCGACCTGGCCAACTCGATCGGGACGCCGATCCTTGCGGTGTCCGACGGTGTCGTGATCGACGCCGGTCCCACCGCGGGTTACGGAATGTGGGTCAAGCTGCTGCACGCCGACGGCACGGTCACCCTCTACGGCCACGTCAACACCACGCTGGTCAGCGTCGGGCAGCGCGTGATGGCCGGCGACCAGATCGCCACCATGGGCAACCGAGGCAATTCCACCGGCCCCCACCTGCACTTCGAAGTACTGCTGGGCGGCAGCGAGCGCATCGATCCCGTGCCGTGGCTGGCCAAACGGGGACTCTTCGTCGGGAATTACGCCGGCTAACCGGTGACGGCGCCGAACGACCCCCCTGCGCGCGAGAATCCGCCCGAGCCTGAAGCCGGGAAGGCGCTGCCCCCAGAACCCCGGATGCCCCCCGAACCCCGGACGCGGATCATCCGTCGCGCGCCGACCGGACCGCTGCCGGCCGTGTCCGCTTCTGAGACCACCCAGCTGCCCGGCGGGCGTGGCCTACCACCGCAAGATGCGACCATCCGCGCGAACCGGCTGCCGAGTACGTCGCTGCTGGAGCCGAGTTCCCGCACGGCCGTCGCCGCTTGCGCCGTCAGCATCGTCAGCGGCTGGGCCACCTCGGTGGTGGCCACCGACCTGATCGCCGGCTGGTGGCGTACCGACCGGTTATTCTGCGTGGCCGTCGGGTTTCTCGCCCTGGTCTTCGCGATAGCGACGGTCTCCGGGGTGATCACGCTGCTGCTGCGGCGTCCCGTCGGGCGCTACCTGATCGCGGCGGGTGCGGTGGTGGCGGTGCTGACCTATGGCGGCGTGTTCATCGCGGGCGCCCGCGTCGGGTGGATCGTGCACACGCTACCGGTGCTGCCCATCGCCAGCGTGCTGCTGGCGCTGCACCCGCAGACCAAGCGCTGGGTGTTGTGGGGCGATTAGGGTCCGACCCCCGTCGCCGAACGTGTTCTCACTGCGAACAATTCGCGATTTTTTCGCAGTGAGTACACGTTCGGCGAGCCGGCTAGAGCTTGCTGACCGGGGCGTGGTTGTGCATCAGCTTGACCCGGCCCGAGCTGCCGAAGTCGATCAGCGACATCGCTGATTCGCCCATGCCGGAGACCTCCTCGACGCGGCCCAGGCCGTACTTGTCGTGCGTGACGCGGTCGCCGGGCTGCAAGACCAGCAGCGGACGCTTGCCCGCTCCGGAGCGAGTCGGTGACGGGCGGGGCGTGCTCCCGAACCGGCCGGCGCCGCTCACCGGCGCGCTGAACGACGGCTTGGGCGCCAGGCGCCGCCAGTCGATGAGCTGCTGCGGAATCTCGCGCAGGAACCGGGATTCCGGATTCAGCATCGGCTGGCCCCAAGACGAACGGACAATCGCCCTACTCACATACAGCCGTTGCCGGGCCCGGGTGATGCCGACGTAGGCCAGCCGCCGCTCCTCGGACAGCTCGGTGGGATCGTCGAGCGCCCGCATGTGCGGGAACATGCCGTCCTCCCAACCGGTTACGAACACCACCGGGAACTCCAGACCCTTCGCGGTGTGCAATGTCATCAACGTGACCACACCGGCGGCGTGCTCGGGTATCTCGTCGGTATCGGCGACCAGCGACACCCGCTCCAGAAACGCCGCCAGCACACCGGTGTCCGGCACGTCTTCGTTCTCGGGTGTCATCGCCTCAGCTTCTTTAATTTGCAAGGCCAGGTCGATGCTGAATTCGTGTGCGACGCTGACGAGTTCGTTGAGGTTGTCCAGCCGCGCCAGCTCCTGCGGGTCGGTGGAGGATTCCAGCTCGCGGCGGTATCCGCTGCGTTCCAGCACCGCTTCGACGAGCTCGCCGAGGTCTTCGTCGAGGTGGCCCCTTAATTCATCCAGCAGCTCGACGAAACTCGAAATCGCTTTCTCGGCACGGGAATTCAGCATCGGGACCTTGCCCTGAGCTGCGGCCAGCAACGCATCGGAGAAGCTGGCACCGGTGTTCTCGGCGTACACCGCCACACACGCCTCGGCCCGGTCGCCGATGCCACGCCGCGGCGTGTTCAGGATGCGCCGCATGCTGACCGCGTCGCCGGGGTTGTCCAGCACCCGCAGGTAGGCGACGATGTCGCGGATCTCCTTGCGTTCGTAAAAGCGCACTCCCCCGACGACTTTGTAGGGAATGCCGGCCCGGATGAACACCTCTTCCAGCGACCGCGAGGAGTTGTTGGTGCGATAGAAGACGGCCACGTCGTTGTAGGTGATGTCGCCGCGCTCGGCCAGCGCGTCGATCTCTTCGGCGACGAACCGCGCCTCGTCGTGCTCGTTGTCGGCGACGTAGCCGACGATCAGCTCGCCTTCTCCAGCGTCGGTCCACAGCCGCTTCTCCCGGCGCCCGGAGTTGCGGGCGATCACCGAGTTGGCCGCCGACAGGATGTTCTGCGTCGAGCGGTAATTCTGTTCCAGCAGAATGGTTGTGGCGTCGGGGTAGTCGCGTTCGAAGTCCTCGATATTGCGGATCGTGGCGCCGCGAAACGCATAGATCGACTGATCGGCGTCGCCGACGACGCACAACTCCCCGGGCGGCACGTCATCTGCCGATTCGCTGCCGCGGCCCACCAATTCCCGCACCAGCACATACTGCGCGTGGTTGGTGTCCTGGTATTCGTCGACGAGCACATGCCGGAAGCGCCGCCGGTAGTACTGAGCGATCTGCGGGAAGGTCTGCAGCACCGCGACCGTCTCGCCGATGAGGTCGTCGAAGTCCAGTGCGTTGGCCGCGCGCAGCCGCCGCTGGTATTCGCCGTAGACGGAGGCGACGGTGCGCGCCAGATCGTCGGATTCGTCGGTGAGGTCGGACACGGCCTGGTGCGGGTCGATCAACTCGTTCTTCAGGTTGGAAATCGCATTGGCCAACAGCCGCGGCGAATAACGCTTGATGTCCAGGCCCATGTCCCGGCCGATCATCTGCAGCAGCCGCCGCGAATCGTCGGCGTCATAGATGGAGAAGTTGGAGTTGAGACCTTCGATCAGCGATGCCTGATTGCGCAGGATGCGCACACAGGTGGAGTGGAAGGTGGACACCCACATGTACCGGGCCCGGTCGCCGACCAGCTTCACCACGCGTTCACGCATCTCGGCGGCGGCCTTATTGGTGAAGGTGATGGCCAGAATCTGCCCGACCCCTACGCCGCGGTCGGCGATCAAATACGCGATGCGCCGGGTCAGCACCGCCGTCTTGCCCGAGCCCGCACCCGCGACGATCAGCAGCGGCGAACCCTCATGCACCACCGCCTGGCGCTGTTGAGGGTTGAGACCTTCGAGGAGTTGGTCGGAGTCGGTCGCTTGCACACTCATGTCCGTCCAAACTTACCGCCGACCACCGACAACCTGGCGGACCAGGCGGGTTGTCCGGCTAACCAGCCGACCGGTGGATCGAGATCAGTTGCCGAACCCCGATTGCTGATTTCCCTTGTTGAATCCGCCCGAGCTGTGTGAACCCGAATTGGAGAAGCCCGAATTGTGGTCGCCCGACTGGCCGAAGCCGCCGTTGTCCAGGCCCACATTCATGAAGCCCACGTTGCCCGCGGTGCCGGCATTGCCATAGCCGACGCTGAGGTTGCCAGAGTTCGAGATGCCCACGTCATTGGTGCCGGAGTTGAAGAAGCCGGTGTTCTTGCCGTTCGTGTTCTGGAAACCTGTTTGCTGGTTCCCGGTATTTCCATAGCCTTCGCTGTCGTTGCCGACGTTCTGGAAGCCAGAGTTGTTGTTTCCGTTGTTGTTCCAGCCCGAATTATTGGTACCGGTGTTGCCGAAGCCGGAGTTCGTCAGGCCGGTGTCGGTCGCGCTGCCGAAGCCCGTATTGACGTCGCCGGCATTGCCGAAGCCGGTATTCGTGTTGCCTGAATTGCCCCAGCCGGTGTTGAAATTACCCGAGTTTCCGAATCCGGTATTACCCAATCCGGAGTTGCCGTAGCCCACGCTGCTGTTGCCCGAGTTGCCGAAGCCGAGGGTGCCGCTGGATGCGCCGTTGAGTCCGCCCATCGAGAAGCTGCCCGCATTGCCGAAGCCCATGTTGTCGTGGCCGGCATTGAAGAAGCCGACGTCGCCGTGACCGGAGTTGGCGAAACCGACTCCGGTGTCGGCAGTATTCGAGAACCCGGTGTTGATGTCGCCGGTGTTCCAGAAGCCGGTATTGGTGGCGCCCGTGTTCATGAAGCCGGTATTGAAGTTGCCGGAGTTACCGATGCCCCAGTTTCCGTTGCCCGAATTGAAGAAGCCGACGTTGTTGTTGCCGGAGTTGAACAGGCCGACGTTCCCGGTGCCGCCGTTCAGGCCGGCGAGGTTGATCCCGACCTGGTTGTTACCGGTGAGCCCAATCCCGAAGTTGTTGCTGCCGGTGTTCCCGAAGCCGATGTTGTTGTTACCGAGGTTTCCGAAGCCGAGGTTGCTCAGGCCTTTGTTGCCGATGCCGATGTTGAAGTTGTTCGTGTTGCCGAAGCCGAAGTTCTGGTTACCTTCGTTGCCGAAGCCGATATTGAAGCTGCCGAAGTTGCCGCTGCCCCTGTTGTAGCTACCGGTATTCCCGTTGCCGATATTGCCGCTGCCGCTGTTTCCACCGCCGGTGTTGCCGCTGCCGAAGTTCCCGATGCCCAGGTTTCCGCTGCCGCGGTTGCCACCGCCCAGGTTGCTGCTACCGACGTTTCCAGAACCCAGGTTGAAACTGCCGGTGTTTCCGTCGCCGAGGTTGATATTGCCGGCGGCGTTTCCGCTGCCGAAGTTGAGCAAGCCCTTATTGCCGCTACCGAAGTTGGCGCTACCGGTATTGCCGCTCCCTAGGTTGATACTGCCGATGTTGCCCAGACCTAAGTTCCCGGTGCCGATATTGCTGACGGCCGAGATAGCACCCAGAGCCGGGAAGGCTTGCACCACCTGCTCCCACGGGGTCAGCGCCGCGGCCACCGCCGACGCTCCGCTGTGGTAGCCGAACATCGCCGCGACGTCCTGAGCCCACATCTCCTCGTATACGGCTTCGGCAGCCGCGATCGCCGGCGCGTTTTGACCGAACAGGTTCGAAAGGACCAGCTGCACAAACCCAGAACGGTTGGCGGCCACGGCGATCGGATGGATCGTCGCCGCCCGCGCGGCTTCGAACACGCTGGCCACCGTCTGGGCCTGCCCAGCCGTCCCCGCCGCGTGCGCCGCCGCCGCACTCAGCCAGCCCGCATAGGGAGCGGCCGCCGACGCCATCGCCGCGGACGCTTGGCCCTGCCAAGCCTGGCTCACCAGCGTCGAGGTCACCGAACCGAATGAGTCCGCCGCCGCACCCAGCTCATCAGCCAGTCCCTCCCAGGCCGCCGCCGCCTCCGCCATGGGGGCCGATCCCGCGCCGGAGAACATCAGCACAGAGTTGATCTCTGGCGGCAACACCGAAAAGTTCATGAACAACGTCCTTCCTCACCGGGCCTGTCTGAGTGCCAGCGAGTGGAAGCCTAAGGCCATCGGGACGGAGAAAACGTGCGTTTTCGGCAAATCGAGTTGGCTTGCTGGAACGAGCGATTTGCGCATCTTTTTGCGCAGGCACGGCGCAGGATGGCACACTCGATTGGTGCTCAACATGCAGCGCCGATTTTTTTACGGGTACCGGCCAGCGGTGCCCGTGGTGTAGCTGCTTTCGCAGAGCCCCGTGGTCCGCTACCGGATACGGGGCTCGTCTCTTGTGTGAGGCCCGAACCGGATGAGACCAGAACCCCCACCTCACGACAACGCGGAGTTAGCAGAAATGAACCTCGAGACAATCGATACTCCACAGCTCGATATCGACGAGTTACGCGAAGAAATCGATCGGTTGGACGCCGAAATCCTGGCCGCGGTCAAACGCCGCGTCGAGGTATCCCAGGCGATCGGCAAGGTCCGGATGGCGTCCGGAGGCACCCGCCTGGTGCACAGCCGTGAGATGAAGGTGATCGAGCGCTACAGCGAGCTCGGGCCCGACGGCAAGGACCTGGCGATTCTGCTGTTGCGCTTGGGCAGGGGACGACTCGGCCACTAAACGGTTACTACCGTCGTGACCTTCGGCCGATCTCGGCTTTGCTGAGGTAAATTTCGCCGGAAATGGTTACGGCAGTGGCAACTGGGGCTTCGCCGTTGCGCCGGCTGATGCTCGTATCGGCGGCGATGTTGCTCGCGCTGGTGTGCGGGCTCTCGACAAGCTCGGCGACCTCGTCGGCGTGGTCACGGACCAGTCTGCCGATCGAGTACCTGATGGTCCCCTCACCCTCGATGAACCGCCAAGTGAAGGTGGAGTTTCAAGGCGGCGGCAGCCACGCGGTGTATCTGCTGGACGGGATGCGCGCCCGAGAGGACTTCAACGGCTGGGACATTCACCTCCCGGTGTTCGAATGGTTCGAGCCGTCGGGGCTATCGCTGGTAATGCCCACCGGTGGAACGGCCAGTTTCTACTCCGACTGGTACAAACCGGCCATCGGCAATAACGGTGTGTCGACGTACAAATGGGAGACCTTTCTCGCCCAGGAGCTGCCGCAGTGGCTGGCGGCCAACAAGGGGATCAGCGCAACCGGCAACGCCGTCGTCGGCGCATCGATGTCGGGCTCGGCGGCACTGATCCTGGCGGCCAAACATGCCCAGAACTTCGTCTATGCGGCGTCGATGTCGGGCTTTTTGAACCTGTCCGCCGGAAACTGGCCATCGTTGGTCAGCGCTGTGCAACTAGGCGCCGGTGGTTTCCGCTCCGAGGCAATGTGGGGGCCGCCCACCGACCCGGCGTGGGCGGCTAACGACCCCACCGTCAATGTGAAGAGCCTTATCGCCAACAACACCCGCATCTGGGTGTACACCGGAAACGGCGGGGAATCGGACCTGGGCACCAAGCTGGACGCCAGCCTGCTGGAAAGCGCTACGCGGATCAGCAACAAGGTTTTTCAGAGCCGGTATCAAGCCAAGGGCGGGCGCAACGGGGTATTCAACTTCCCCGACAACGGCACCCACACCTGGTCGTACTGGGGCCAACAACTCCAAGCCATGCTGCCTGACCTACAGCGCACCTTGGGCGCGGCCTAAACCAGTGCCGAGGCTGCACTTTTGCAGGCAATGTACGAGTAAGGCCCGGCGATTTCGCAGGCTCGGTGCCCGCTGTCCTGGCTCACGGCTGCCACCGCGCCAGCGCCTCCGCATTAATGTCGAGGCATGACCTCCGAGCAATCCATCGCTGACATCACCGCCACCCCGGCGTGGGACGCCCTGCGCAGGCATCACAACCAGATCGGAGAAACCCACCTGCGCCAGTTCTTCGCCGACGACCCCGCTCGCGGGCGCGAACTCACGGTCACCGTCGGCGACCTCTACATCGACTACAGCAAGCACCGTGTCACCAGGGAGACCCTCAAGCTGCTAGTCGATCTGGCCAGGGCAGCCGGCCTGGAACAGCGTCGCGACGAGATGTTCTCCGGTGTACACATCAACACCTCGGAGGACCGCGCGGTGCTGCACACCGCGCTGCGGTTGCCCCGCGACGCCGAATTGACCGTCGACGGAACCAACGTCGTCAAAGAGGTGCACGAGGTGCTGGAAGCGATGGGCGACTTCACCGACCGGCTGCGCAGCGGCGCATGGACCGGAGCCACCGGGGAACGGATCCGCACCGTGGTCAACATCGGCATCGGCGGGTCCGACCTTGGCCCGGTGATGGTGTACCAGGCGCTGCGGCACTACGCCGACGCGGGAATCTCGGCGCGCTTCGTGTCCAATGTCGACCCCGCCGACCTGGTTGCCACGCTTGCCGACTTAGAGCCTGCTACAACGCTTTTCATCGTCGCCTCGAAAACCTTCTCCACCCTGGAGACGCTGACCAACGCCACCGCCGCGCGCCGCTGGCTGACCGGCGCACTCGGCGATGCCGCGGTGGCCAAGCACTTCGTCGCGGTCTCCACCAACCGCCGCCTGGTCGATGAATTCGGCATCAACACCGACAACATGTTCGGCTTCTGGGATTGGGTGGGCGGACGCTATTCGGTCGATTCGGCGATCGGGCTGTCGGTGATGGCGGTCATCGGCCGAGAAGCGTTCAGCGACTTCCTATCTGGGTTCCACATCGTCGACGAGCACTTCCGCACGACTCCGCTGGAGTCCAATGCGCCTGCACTGCTTGGCCTTATCGGCCTGTGGTACTCCAATTTCTTTGATGCGCAATCACGTGCCGTGCTGCCCTACTCCAACGATCTGGCCCGCTTCGCGGCCTACCTGCAGCAGCTGACCATGGAATCCAACGGCAAGTCCACTCGCGCCGACGGCACACCGGTAACCACCGACACCGGCGAAATCTTTTGGGGCGAACCGGGAACCAACGGTCAGCATGCCTTCTACCAACTGCTGCATCAGGGCACCCGGCTGGTGCCGGCCGACTTCATCGGGTTCAGCGAACCTCTCGACGACCTGGCGACCGCCGAAGGCACCGGCAGCATGCACGACCTGTTGATGAGCAACTTCTTCGCACAGACTCAAGTGCTGGCGTTCGGCAAGACCGCCGAGGAGATCGCCGAAGAAGGCACCCCCGCCGATGTGGTGCCACACAAGGTGATGCCCGGCAATCGGCCGTCGACATCGATTCTGGCCAACCGGCTTACGCCGTCGGTGCTGGGCCAGCTGATTGCTTTGTATGAGCACCAGGTGTTCACCGAGGGCGTGGTGTGGGGTATCGACTCGTTCGACCAATGGGGTGTGGAGCTGGGCAAGACGCAGGCCAAGGCGCTGCTGCCGGTGATCACCAGCGACAATTCGCCCAAGCCGCAATCGGACAGCTCTACCGACGCGCTGGTACGTCGCTACCGGACCGAAAGAGGCCGCGCAAGCTGACTTTTCGGGCGCGCGAACCGTGCGCAGATGTACGCTCGCGGTACTAGAAGTACTTGGTCAGCGGGGGCGGGAGGACCCGCATCAGCTGCACCAGCGGCGCCCACGGCCACCACGGCACGACGGCTCGCCCGGGCTCGCGCTCCATGGCGCCGACGAGCGCCTTGACGCCAGTTTCGTTGTCCACCATCAACATTGTGGTCTCGGACTTGGCCGTCATCTCCGATTCGATGTAGCCGGGCTCTAACACCGTGACCTTGATGGGACCCTTGGCGTATTCGGCGCGCAGGGATTCACCCAAGGAACTAAGCCCGGCTTTGCTTGCGGCATAAGCGGCTTTGACTCCCGGCACGCCTTTATTGCCGAGTACCGAGGAGACCAGCACCAAATGGCCGGACCCGCTCTGCTGGAACATCTCCAGTGCCGTCTCGATCTGCACCAGCGCCGACACCAGGTTCGTCTCGATGGTGGCCTTGTTCGCCCAGAGCTTGCCCGAGCCCAGCCGCGCCCCCTTGCCGATGCCGGCATTGACGATGATGCGGTCGACGCCGCCGAGCTCGTCGCTCAATTCGGCGAACACCTTGGGCACCTGGTCGTGGTCGTCGACGTCCAGCGCGGCCACCGCGACCTTGATATCTGGATATTGTTGTGTCAGTTCGGCTTTCAGTTCGTCGAGGCGCTCGGTGCGACGGGCGCACAGCGCCAGGTCGCGGCCTTTGGCGGCGAAGGCTCGGGCCATTCCGGCGCCCAGGCCGGAACTTGCACCGGTGATGAGGATCTTCTGGCGAGTCACTCGGGCAGCATATCGAGGCAGCGTGGCGACTACTTGAGCAGCCGCGACATGCGCCGGTCGGCCAGCACCTTGCCGCCGGTCTGACAGGTTGGGCAGTACTGAAAAGACTTGTCCGCGAACGACACTTCGCGCACGGTGTCGCCGCAGACCGGGCAAGGCAGCCCGGTGCGGGCATGCACCCGCAGCCCTGAGCGCTTTTCCCCCTTGAGGGTGGCGGCCTGCTGGCCGACGGACCTGGTCACCGCGTCGGTCAAAACCGACACCATCGCGTCGTGGAGGCTGATCAGTTGTTTCTCCGAAAGCTTCCCGGCGGTGGCGAACGGTGACAGCCGGGCGACATGCAGAATTTCGTCGCTGTAGGCGTTGCCGATTCCGGCGATCACCTTCTGGTCGGTGATGACGGACTTGATCCGGCCGGTGTTGCCGGTCAATAGCCCGGCCAGGTCGTCGGCGCTGATATCCAGGGCATCCGGACCAAGCGCGGCGATGCCCGGCACCTTGGCCGGGTCGTCGACCAGCCACACCGCCAGCCGCTTCTGGGTTCCGGCTTCGGTGAGGTCGAAGCCCGGTGCGCTGCCCGGGGTGCCCAGGTGCACGCGCAGCGCGATCGGCCCCTTGCCGGGCCGCAGCGGCGCCGGCGCGAGCTGATCGGACCAGCGCAGCCAGCCCGCGCGCGAGAGGTGGGCGATCAGAAACAGGTCGCCGGCGTGCAGCCCCAGGTACTTGCCCCAGCGCTGGGCCTCATCCACGACCTGCCCGTGCAGGGCATTGATCGGCGGGTCGAAGGTTTTGAGCACCGACAGCGCGGCCACGTCGACGCGGCCCACCGGCAAGCCGACGGCGTGCCGCCGCAAGTGATCGACCAGCGCTTCGATCTCGGGGAGTTCGGGCACCCGTCCAGTCTGCCGATCACGGCCGACGGGTGTCCATCCACCCGCTTGTTACGCGGGCCCCGCCGCCCCCGGCGTGCCGAACAGCACTCCACGGCGACCGCCCGCGCCGCCCACACCGGCGAAGGGCGCGCCGGACCCGGCCCCGCCGTTGCCGCCATTGCCGATCAACTGGGCGTTGCCCCCGGCACCGCCGACACCACCCTCGAAGCTCGGGGCCGACGCCGCAGTACCTGCGTTGCCACCCCGGGCGCCATTGCCGTACAGCAGCCCGCCGTCACCGCCGCCACCGCCGTTGGAGATCTGAACCACGAAGCCGGTCCCGTTATCACCGCCGTTGCCCCCGACGCCGCCGTTACCGAGGAAGAACGCGTCGCCCCCGTAGCCACCGAAGCCCCCCAAACCAGCCTGGTTGGCGTGCACGCCATCGGTGCCACCATTGCCGCCGTGCCCGCCGCCCCCGCCGGCACCGCCGTCGCCGATGAATCCGGCCTTACCGCCAGAGCCACCCGATCCCGCGAAGCCCCCCATGCCAGCGAAGCTGCCGGGCGTGGCGGTGACGTCGCCACCGGCGCCGCCCGCGGCACCGACGCCTCCTGCGCCTCCGTTGCCCCAAATCCACCCGCCGTGGCCGCCATTGCCACCGCCGCCGCCGAAGCCTCCGAAACCGCCCACCCCGCCGGAGACGACGCTGGCCTGGCCGGCTCCGCCCAACGCTCCGTTTCCGCCGGCCCCGCCGCGGCCGAACAGGCCGGCATCGCCGCCGTTACCGCCGTACACGTCGAAGCTGCCGAGGCCGGCGCCATTTGCGCCATGGAAGACGGTCGCGTCGGCTACGAAGGATCCGCCGGCGCCGCTGTTGCCGCCGGCACCTCCGTCGCCGTAGAGCCATCCACCATTGCCGCCATTGCCGCCGCTGCCGCCGCGGCCGGCGGTGCCACCGGTGAGTTCAAGAGGGTTCGTGGCCCCCGTCGCCGCCCCGCCCTGACCGCCGGTCCCACCGGTGCCACCGGTGCCGAACAGTAGCCCTCCGTGACCGCCGGCACCTCCGGCGCCGCCGGCGCCACCGTTGAAACCTGCACCGGTACCGAGGTTTATCGCGCCCCCGCCGATTCCACCGACCCCGCCGGTTCCGCCAACGCCGTACAACCAACCACCGGCGCCGCCGGCACCCCCATTGCCGGCCGCACCGCCGACCCCACCAGAACTCGGTGAGCCCGTTGCGCCGGCGCCGCCCGCGCCCCCGGCTCCACCGTTACCGATCAAACCCGCGGCCCCGCCCGCGCCGCCGTTTCCGCCCATCGCCCCGGACCCACCGCGGCCGCCGTTGCCCCACAGGATGCCGCCGGCCCCGCCGGCGCCCCCGGTCCCGTCGACGCCGTCGCTGCCGTTGCCGATCAGCGGACGGTTCAGCAGCGCCATCGTCGGCGCATTGATCAGGTCGAGCAGCTGCTGCAGCGGGGAGGCGCTGGCGGCCTCGGCGGTCGCGTACGCCGAAGCGCCCGAGTTCATCAACTGCACAAACTGCTGATGGAATGTCGCCGCTTGAGCGCTCAGCGCCTGATAGCTCTGGGCGTGGGCGCCGAACAACGCCGCGACCGCCGCAGATATCTCGTCGGCGCCGGCGGCCAGGACCGACGCCGTCGGCGCTGCGGCGGCCGAATTGGCCTGGGTTATCGATGAGCCGATACTCGCCAGATCCGTTGCAGCCGAGGCCACCCACTCAGGCGATGCAAACACGAACGACATCCGAGAACCTCCCGACCACCGGCCGCATCGTTGCAGCACGTGCCAGGAGATGCTATCGCAGCTACCCCCTACCGGAGCGTGCGTTCCGCAAACTTGGTTCGAACTACGCGGGTCCGTTAGCCCCGTGCTGGCCGAATAGCGTGCCGCCGGTGCCGCCCTCGCCACCGGTACCGCCCTGGGCAGCTCCGGCACCCGGGCCGCCGTTGCCGCCGTTGCCCACCAGCCCGGCATTACCGCCATTGCCGCCGATGCCGTTACCGGTGGGTGCGAAGAAGCCGGGTGGGATGGTTCCGGCGAATCCGCCGTTGCCGCCGTTGCCGTAGAAGAAGCCGCCGTCGCCGCCATTGCCGCCGTCGGCCGTCTGGTTCACGACGGCGGCACTTCCGGCACCGACTGCCCCGGTGTTGCCGCCGGCGCCGCCGTTGCCGCCGTTGCCCCACAGCTGGGCGCTGCCGCCGAAGCCACCCAGCGCCCCTGGGCCGGCTCCGCCGCTGTTGTCTCCGCCGGTGCCGGAGTTCCCGCCGCCGCCGCCGTTGCCGGCGTTGCCGCCGTTGCCGATCAGGCCGCCCTGGCCGCCGTTACCACCGAAGCCGCCGAAGCCGCCGAAGCCGTTGAAGCTCAAGAAGCCGGATGCGGAGTTGCCCCCGTTGCCGCCCAGGCCGCCGACGCCGCCTTGCCCGCCATTGCCGTAGATAAACCCGCCGTCACCGCCATTGCCGCCGAACCCGCCGCCACCGCCCTCACCGGCAGTACCGGTGGCGCCGATGGTGACCGACTGGCCCGCCCCGCCCAATCCGCCATTACCCCCGGCGCCGCCGTTGCCGAACAGACCGGAGTTGCCGCCATTGCCGGCGGTGGCGCCGAAGCTGCCGCCGCTCACGCCGGCCGCGACCGTGTTATCGGCCACGAACGAGCCGCCATTGCCGGAGTTGCCACCTGCACCGCCGTCGCCGTACAGCCAGCCGCTGTGACCGCCATTGCCGCCATTGCCGGCCGCCCCGGCATTGCCGGCAAGCTGCCCACCTGTCCCGCCGGTGCCGTTGCCGCCGTTGCCGCCCAGCCCGCCGATTCCGCCCTGGCCGAACAGCAGGCCACCGGCCCCTCCTACGCCGCCGGCACCGCCATTGCCGCCGTTCAGGCCGCCACCGCCGACTGCGCCGCTGGCATTACCACCCAAACCGCCCGCGCCACCATTGCCACCCAGTCCATAGAGGAAACCACCGGCGCCGCCCGCACCGCCATTGCCGCCCGCCTGGCCGGGTTGATTGGTCCCACCGTTTGCACCCGCACCGCCCGCACCGCCGCTGCCGCCGTTGCCGAAGAAGCCGGCCGATCCACCGGCGCCGCCGTTCTGACCGACTCCCCCGGATCCGCCGTTGCCGCCGTTGCCGTACAACCACCCGCCAGGGCCGCCGGCCCCGCCCGTCCCGTTGACCCCGTTCGCGCCGTTGCCGATCAGCGGGCGCCCGGTCAGCGCCACGAAGGGGTCGGTGGACGCCGCGGCGACGACCGCCTGCAGCGGCGATGCGTTGAGCGCCTCGGCGGTGGCGTATTGCTCCGCGCCGCCGCTGAGCAGCGAGACGATCTGGTCGTGGAAGGCAGCCGCTTGGGCGCTGAGCGTCTGGTAAGCCTGCGCGTGCGCGCCGAACAACATGGCCAGCGCCGTGGACACCTCGTCAGCGCCGGCGGAAACCAGAGCCGTGGTCGGGAAAGCCGCCATCGCGTTCGCCGAGCTGATCGTGGACCCGATACCGGCGAGGTCGTTGGCCGCGGCCGATAGGTACTCGGGACCTGCGATCACCCACGACATCTACGACCTCCCACCATCTCGACGGCCCCGCCACCGCCAGTGATCCACGACACATTACTCATTCGGGAGCAGATGTTATCGCGTTACGAGAGCTAGTCCGCCGCTTCGGAGAAATTTGTACTCTCGTATCAAAAATTGGCGCGATAGCTGTGCGATTCGCCCTGCGCCGAACGCAGTAAATAGATGTCCATGAGCCAGCCGTGCCGCTCGCGGGCGTCGGCGCGCAGTGCCACGATTCGCTCCCCCACCTCCCCGACCGTGCCCGCTACCAGCAATTCGTCGTCGGTGCCCAGATACGCGCCCCACCAGATCTGGGTGTCCGGCGGGCAGGACCGGAACGAGCACTCGCCGTCGAGCATGACCACCGCCGAACCGGACAGCCCGTGCGCGCGCAGCTGTCTTCCCGTCGTAATCAGGACGGGCTCGCCAACTTCGTTGAGCGCAATGCGGTGCCGGGCGGTCAGCGCCTGCACCGCGGTGATGCCCGGAATCACGTCGTAGCTGATGTCGACTTCAGCGGCGACGACCTCCAGGATGCGCAGTGTGCTGTCGTAGAGCGACGGATCGCCCCAGGCCAGAAAGGCGCCGACGCCATCGGGCTGCAGTTCGTCGCAGATGGCCGCCGCCCAGATCCGCGCGCGGGTGGCATGCCATTGCGAAACCCCTTCCCGATAGCCGGCCTCGACCGACCGCTGGGGGTCGGGCAGCTCGACGAATCGATAGCCGGGCTCGCGGATGAACCGCGCGCAGATCTTCCGGCGCAACGCCACCAGGTCGCTCTTGGCCTCACCTTTATCGATCGCGAAGAACACCTGGGTGTCGTTGAGCGCGTCGATCGCTTGGACGGTCACATAGTCGGGGTCCCCGGCGCCGATGCCGATGACGTGGATATGCCGGCCCATGCCGGTCAAACTAGTGGAGACCGTCCGTTACCTATCCGAGACCGCCGGTACCCGGTACCAGAGGTATTGACTAAGTAGTGTGATCTGCCTAACGTCGGATTTACCCGATCGCGAAGGGACGTCAACGATGACCACTGCGGTGAAACCAAGTGGGCCGAGTCGTGAAGAGTTCTCAGAGCGCCTGCTCAAAGGCTCGGTCAAGAAGTCCTACGAACCCGTCGTCGATATCGACTGGGATGCCCCGCTCGAACCGGACAAGTTCTATCTGCCGCCCCGCCTGGTGTCGTTGTACGGCACGCCGATGTGGGACGAGATGACCCGCGAGCAACAAATCGAGCTGTCCCGCCAGGAACTGGTGAACACGCTCTCGGCCGGAATCTGGTTCGAGAACATGCTCAATCAGTCCTTGTTGCGCACCATCCTGCACGAGGACCCGACCAGCCGGTCGACGCACTACAAGCTGACCGAACTGGGTGACGAGACCCGGCATATGGTGATGTTCGGCAAGGCCATCGAACGTATCGGCGCCAAACCGGTGCGCCCGCGGCGATTCCACCGGTGGGTCATCAATGCGCTGCCGCTGGCCTTCCAGCGGGGCTCGATGCTGTGGGTGGCGGCCCTGATCGGCGAGGAGATCTTCGACTCGCTGCAGCGGCAGATGATGGATGATCCGGAATTGCAGCCAATCATCCAGCGGCTCATGCGAATTCACGTCACCGAAGAGGCCCGCCATATCCAGTTCGCCCGTGACGGCGCGCGCAAACGGGCGGCCGAAATGCCGCGGTTCAACCGCTGGTTCATGGCCAACATCAACGGGCTGGGTGGGTACTTCTTCAATTACCTGTTCAGCAACCCGATTCCGTATGCACGCACGGGCCTGGACGCAAAGCGGGCGCGACGGACCGCGCGCACCAGCGAGCATCGCCGGGAAACGCAGATTGCCGGCTTCGCTCCGCTGGCAGCGTTTTTGACCGAGGTGGGCCTGATGGGCCCGATCGCCCGCCGCGGCTGGAAGCGCAGCAGGTTTCTGTGACCCAGGCGCCGGCGCACTACCACGTCGTTGTTGTCGGCCACCCAGCCGCCGGTCTGCCCGCAGCAGCCCTGGTTCTGCCCAGCGATGAAGTCCTCGGTTCGGTCTTCGACGACTCGACCGACACCTGGGTGCTGAGCACGGCCGACCAAACCGTGCGCGCGGGCGTCGTCCTCGCCACCGATCCGGCCGGCTATACGCCGTGGATACCCGAACTCCCCGGCGTCTTCGGGGGTCAGTCGTTTGCCGCGGCGGCCTGGGACGCCGATTTCGATCCAGCCGGCAAGCACATCGCGGTGATCGGCACCGACGCGGCCGCCGCCCACTACCTCGGCGGGCTGACCGAATCGGCGAGATCGGTAACAGCTTTCGCCCACGCGCCGCGCCGCTTCATCACCGAGATACCGCTGCCGTCCACCCGCGCCAGGCGCTGGCTGCGCCGCCATACCCGGCGCGAGCGGGCGCAGCCGGCGGTGCGACGGGTGAATTCGGCGATCCAGGCCGTGACGTCGTCGGGTATCCGCACCAGCGACGGCGTCGAGCACCGCGCCGACGTCATCATCTACGGCACCGGCTACGCCGTCGGCGACTCCGACTGGAATCTGGTCGGCTCGCGCGGGGTGACCATCCGCCAGGCCTGGGACGACGGCATGGAGCCGTTTTTCGGCGTGGCCGTGCACGGCTTCCCCAACTACTTCTTCCTGACCGGGCCCGATTTCGGTACCCAGGCGAGCTATATCGCCGAGTGCCTGCAACTCATGAACCACACCGCCAGCACCCGCATCGAGGTGCGCCGCAGCAGCCAGCAGCTGTTCAACGAGCGCGCCCAGCTGACACCCGCCGCCGCGCCGCCGGTGGCGGCCGCTTTCGACATGTCCTCGGACGCCCCCGATTCAGCGGAGGGTCATTGCGGCTATGACGGCACCGCGACCCTGGACCTGGGTGGCGTCCGCCACGCCGTGCGCGTCCGGCTCACCGGTCACCTTGACCCGATCGACGGCAATTACCACTGGCAGGGGACCGTGTTCGTGCGGCTGCCGCTGGAGTCGCTCAAGCACGGGCGGGCGGCCACGCTCACCGTCGGCGAACACAGCGCGCCTGCACGAATCATCGAAGAAACACCGTGGGGCACACACTCGGTCGCCGGCGTGGGCACACCGCCCTATGCCCGCAGTGGCCGCTGACGCCACCCGCACATCCGTCGTCTGATGTGCGAATTCACCGCTTTCGGCGGTCAGAATCCCGATAGGCTGAGGATCTCCCAGGCAACAGGTTGGCCGCACGCTGTTAGTGGGTAATCCTGCTGGGTGGCGTGTGCTGCAGCAGACTACAGGGCAAACGAGAACGGTATGTTCGGCGTAGTGGCGGTCGGTGCTCCGGACTGGCGCGGTCGAGTCGGCTACTCGACCCGCGCCCAGGTTGCAGCGCAACAAGGTGCACAAATCGGGGCCGTTGTCCGAAGATAGAATTTCCGCCGTCAAACGTGCAGCACGAGAGGCGGCATCCTCAAGCAATTGGCGGGGCAGGAGTTCGAGGAGCAGGCGATGGAACCGGACGACCCGATAGCGCTGGCAGGCCGGTTCGTGCGAGGGTGGCTTCAGTGAACGCGGTAGCCAAGTCCTCGAACTCGTTAGCCATTGCGGCCAGAACTGAGGAGTCGACCGTCTTCCTGACAGCCGACGGAGTGCTCGACGCCAACAATTCCGCCGAACTCCGCGACACGGTCATGAAGGCCACCCTCGACGAGCCGTCGGCCGTCGTCATCGACGTGACAGGGCTTCAGGTTGCCGACGACGCCGGCTGGACGGTCTTCATCAGTGCGCGCTGGCAGGTCGACACCCGGCCCGACGTGCCGATCGTCCTGGTCTGCGGCAACCGCGCGGCCCGCGAGGCGATCACCCGCAGCGGGGTCACCCGCTTCATGCCGGTGTATCCGACCGTGAAAGGGGCCAGTAAAGGCCTCGCGAAGATCGCGCGCCGCAACTTCCGCCATGCCCAAGCCCAACTGCCGGCCAACCTGACCAGCCTTCGCGAGTCCCGCCGGCTGGTACGCGAGTGGCTTACCGCCTGGTCGAAGCCGAGGCTGATTCCGGTGGCGTTGGTCGTGGTCAACGTGTTCATCGAAAATGTCCTGGAACACACCGGCAGCGACCCGGTGGTGCGCGTCGAGTGCGACGGTCCGACCGCCACGATCGCGGTGTCCGACGGCAGCGGGGCGCCGGCGGTGCGGCTGTCCTCACCCCCGAAGGGCATTGACGTGTCCGGCTTGGCGATCGTCGACGCGCTGTCGCGAGCGTGGGGTAGCACGCCCACCTCGTCGGGCAAAACGGTCTGGGCGGTCATCGGCCCGGAAAACCAGCTTTGACGTGCGGTTCAGTTACGCGGAATCACTGACCGACCCGGCCTTCTATATTCCCCTGGCCAAAGCGGCCGAGGCGGCCGGCTACCACAGCATGACGATCGCCGACAGCCTCGCCTACCCCTACGAGTCGGATTCGAAGTATCCGTACACCCCCGACGGCAACCGCGAGTTTCTCGACGGCAAGGAAATCGTCGAAACCTTCGTCTTGACAGCGGCGTTGGGGGCGGTGACCACGACGCTGCGGTTCAACTTCTTTGTGCTCAAGCTGCCCGTGCGCCCACCGGCGCTGGTGGCCAAGCAGGTGGGTTCGCTGGCCGCGTTGATCGGCAACCGGGTGGGCCTCGGGGTGGGCACTAGCCCGTGGCCCGAGGACTACGAGCTGATGGGTGTCCCATTCGCCAAGCGCGGCAAGCGGATGGACGAATGCATCGAGATCGTGCAGGGACTCACCACCGGCGAGTACTTCGAGTTCCACGGCGAGTTCTACGACATTCCCAAGACGAAGATGTCCCCGGCTCCCAGCCAGCCGATCCCGATTCTGGTCGGCGGTCACGCCGATGCGGCGCTGCGGCGCGCGGCCCGGCTGGACGGCTGGATGCACGGCGGCGGCAGCGACCCCGAGGAACTCGATCGACTCATCAAGCGCGTCAAACAGTTTCGCGCCGAAGAGGGTAAAACGGGCCCGTTCGAGATTCACGTGATCTCGATGGACAGCTACACCGTCGACGGTATCAAGCGCCTGGAGGACAAGGGCGTCACCGACGTCATCGTCGGCTTTCGCTGGCCCTACATCAACGGACCCGACACTGAGCCGCTGGAGCGCAAGATCCGCAACCTGGAGAAGTACGCCGACAAAGTGATGTCCAAAGTCTAAGCACTGCAGGAATTCTCGCTGAGGAGCGCTCGGATTTGGGGCATGGCCGGCAAGTGCGCAAGCAGGCCGCTGTCGGCGGCGATCACCTGCCCGGTAATGAGCGCCGCCCGGTCCGAGGCCAGGAAACAGACCAGTTCGGCGATGTCACGCGGTTCGCCGATGCGCCCGCCAAGGTGGTGGGCGGTGAAAATCTCGACGATCGGCTGCGGCAGCCCCACCTGGAGTTTCGGGGTGCGCACCAAACCGGGCGCGATCGCGTTGCAGCGGATACCGTGGCACCCGTATTGCGTTGCCACATAACGGGTCAGGGTTTCGATAGCGGCCTTGGTGCAGGCGTATGCCGTCGACATGTCGTAGGCGGCATGGGCGGTTGCCGAAGAGATGTTGACGATAGCGCCCCCGCCCGAGCTGATGAGCCGGGGAATCGCATGCTTGCACATGAGCATGGTGCCGCGGGCATTGACCGCGAAGGTCTGGTCCCACATATCGGCTGTCATCTCGGTGACCAGCGCGTCGGCGACGTCGGCATGCGCGGCGTTGTTGTCCACGACATCGAGCCGGCCCAATGTGTCGACGGTGAAATCGATCAGGGCGCGCACTGATGCTTCGTCGGTGAGATCGACCGCGTGGTGGACGGCTCCCTCGCCGACGGCGGCGGCTGCGCCGGCGAGGTCGGTCTCGGCCAGGTCGGCCAACACAACATGGGCACCCGCGTGCGCCAACACCCGCGACGTCTCTAATCCGATACCACCGCATGCACCGGTGACAATCGCAACCTTGCCTTCGAGTTCTGCTGCCATAGCCGCTCGGCTGACTAGTCCCATACCACCGGAAGCGCCGACGGCCTGCGGAAGTGCATGCCGGTGATCAACGGCGGCGGCGCATCGGGATCGCAGCGCAAATTGGGCAGGTTGTCCAACATCGCCTCGATCAGTGCCGTGATCTGGCGCCGAGTGGTGTTGATGCCCGTGCAGATATGCGGACCGAAACCGAAGCTGACGTGGTGTGGTCCCGTGCGCCCGATGCGGAACTCGTCGGGATCGGGCGGATAAGCCTCGGGGTCCCTGTTGGCCGACCCGATGGCCACCAGCAGCGGCGTTCCGGCAGCGAGCTTCGTGCCTCGAATAACAACCTCGCGGGTGGTGATGCGCGGCAAGAAGACCGCAGGCGATTCGAGGCGCTCGCCCTCGACGAGCGCCAGCTGCAGGCGGCTGCGATCCCGGCGGATACGTTCCAGCTCGTCTGGCCGTTGCAGCAGCAGCGTCAACGTGTTCAAGAACTGGCGGGTCGTGTTATCCGTCGCCGCCAGCAGCAGCGCCCGCATGAACGACGTGATCTGCTCGTCGTCGAGAACGCCGCCGTCATACTCGGCTCGGATAAGGGAACTGACAAGGTCGTTTCGCGACGCACCGGCTGCCCGCGCGCGCTGCACGACCGGCAGCAGGCGATGCCATTGCCGCTCCGAGGCCTCGACGGCTCGGTCGAACCTGCGCCGAACTTGCTCTGCTTGCACCGGATCTGGGGTGGACCACCCCGCCAGCAGGATGCTCAGTCCATCGATCTCGAACTCTTCGTAGCTGTCTTCGTGGTCCTGCAGGCCCAAGATTTCATACGTCGCCCGCAACGGGTATTCCAGAGCCACTTCGATGAGGTCCGCACCGCGCTTGGAAGCCATCTCCGCCACGAGCTTTGCGGCCAGTGGCCGAAAGGTGTTCTCGTCCCACGCATTCAGGAGCTTGCCGCCGAAAACCGATTGCAGGTAGCCGCGCCACTGGCGGTGCTCGGCGCCGTCCAGCGCCAGGATCGAGCGCCCGATCAAAGCACCCTGGGAGACTTCCCAGATGCTGCTCGAGAAGGTTTCCGAATCGCGCAGGACGGCCATGATGTCGTCGTAGCGAAACACCGTGTACGTCTCGTCCGCGCGGTCACCGATGAAGGACGGAACTCCGAGTTCAACCATGATGTCGCCCTTCATCACCGGCGTCTCGCGCCGGTGCCGGGCGAGCACCGAATAGGGATCATCCATCGTCGACACGCGGAAGGCTTCCCCGAGTTCTTCTGAGAGTTGGGCAACCGATGGGCTCATGGGTGCGACGCTAACAGGGCGACGGCGCGTTTTTAAGGCTTGTGATGCCGCACATCCAACAATTGAGTCATTTGACTGATCAAACGAATCACCAAGCGAGACATAGTCCTTGATCAAGTGCGCCAATTGAGATGAGGACGGCGATGGCAGAGTTGACGAACCGAGTCGCGTTGATTACCGGAGCTGCCCGCGGGCAGGGCCGAAGTCACGCGGTCGCGCTGGCAGGCGAGGGTGCCGACATCATCGCCATCGATATCGCCGCCGACATCGAATCAATTCCATATCCGTTGGCGACCAAGGAAGAACTCGAGGAGACAGCACAACTCGTGCGCGACACCGGGCGACGGGCCGCCACCTATCTCGCCGACGTGCGCCAGCTGGCCGACCTGCGGGAGTGCGTGCAGTTGGGTACCGCCGAACTCGGCGACATCGACGTAGTGGTGGCCAATGCCGGTGTGGTGGGCGTCGGAAAGACCGACCCGCATGACGAACAGGTGTACCGCGACGTCGTCGAAGTCAACCTGTTCGGTGTGTGGAACACGATCGCCGCGACCGTGCCATCGATCATCCGCAAGGGCCGGGGCGGCTCGATCATCTTGACCGGCTCGACACAGGGACTGGTGGGCCGCGGCGGCGACGGCTCCGCGGCCATGTTCGCCTACGCGGCCTCTAAGCACGGCGTCGTGGGGCTGATGCGCTCTGCCGCGAATGCCTATGCGCAGCACAACATCCGGGTCAACACGGTACATCCCACCGGGGTGGCTACGCCCATGGTCACCAACGACTACGCTGCCGAGTCCTTTCAGGGCAGTCCGACGGCAGCCAAGGTCTCCACCAACCTGCTACCCGTTTCACTCATCGAAGCCCAGGATGTGACCGATGCGGTGGTGTGGCTGGCCAGCGACAAAGCGCGATATGTCACCGGTGTCAGCTTGCCGGTCGACGCCGGCTTCACCGTGATGTGACAGTGATGTGACAACCACCGCGGGCTCGCAGAGCGGTCAGGGTTCGACCAGGATGCTGGCCCGCTGCCCCGCCTGGTGCCGGTTGAGCGCCCGAACGGACACGTCGTGGCCCGTGGCCGCCGTACGTAACGCGCCAACCGTCGCCTGCTCGCGCTGGATTCGCGTGAACGGGTCGAATGAGTACCAGCGCATCGCGTTCCGGTGGGTGATCTTGTCGATCTCATCGTCCGGAACGTCGTTGAGCGACAGCATATCCCAGAGTTCCTCGGGGGCGCCCGGCCACATCGAGTCACTGTGTGGGTAGTCAGCCTCCCAGGCGATGTTGTCGATACCGATCATGTTGCGCAGCCGGATACCCACCGGGTCGCTGATGAAGCAAGTCAGGAAGTGCTCCCGGAACACCTCCGATGGAACCTTGCCGCCGAAGTCCTGACGGGTCCAGGTGGAATGCATCTCGTAGGTGCGGTCCGCTCGCTCCAGAAAGTACGGGACCCATCCCGTGCCCCCTTCGGACAACGCGATCTTCAGGTCCGGATACTGCTTGATCGGCTTGGACCACAACAGATCCGCGGCCGCCTGAATGACGTTCATCGGGCCCAGGGTCATCAATACGTCTATCGGCGCGTCCGGTGCCGTCGTCACCAACTTGCCGGACGAACCGAAGTGCAGGTTCATCACGGTGTTGGTGTCGCACAGCGCCTTCCACAGCGGATCCCAGTAAGCGTCATGGAAGCTCGGGTAACCCATCGCCGCCGGGTTCTCGGTGAAAGTCAGCGCGTGCACACCCTTCTTCGAAACCCGCCGCACCTCCGCCGCACATGCCTGGGCATCCCACAGCACCGGCAACGCCATCGGGATGAACCGCGCCGGGTAAGCCCCGCACCACTCATCGATGTGCCAGTCGTTGTAGGCCTGAACCAATGCCAGGGAGAAGTCGGAATCTTCGGTGGCGAACAGCCGCCCGGCAAAGCCGGGGAAGGAGGGAAAACAAATCGAAGCCAGGATGCCGCCGGCGTTCATGTCTTTGATCCGTTCGTCGACCTGGTAGCAGCCGGGCCGGATCTCATCCAGACCCTGCGGCTCCAGCCCGAATTCATCCTTGGGCCGGCCGGCTACCGCGTTGAGCGCTGGATTCGGAATCACCCTGTCCCGGAACTTCCAGACATCCGAACCATCCGGATTGTGCACCAGCCGGGGCGCCTCGGCCGAATACCTTGCCGGCAAATGGTTTTCGAACATGTCCGGTGGCTCGATGGTGTGGTCGTCGACGCTGATCAGGATCATGTCATCTTTGTGCATGGGCGTTCCTTCCTCCAAGGCGCAGCGGCTAGCGGATTGAGAAGCCGGCGTCGAGGGGCCACTGCACACCGGTGATGAAGCGCGCCTGGTCGGAAACCAGGAAGGCCACCGCGTTAGCGATGTCTTCGGGCTGCAGGATCTCGATGGGCAGCGCGTTCTGCATCGCGGCGATGCCTTCGGGACTGCGGGCCGCCGCCCGCGGCAGCGCCTCGTTGTCGGTCATGCCGCTGAGCACACCGGTCGGGTGAATCGTGTTGACCCGAATCCAGTGCGGGGCAAGATCATTGGCCATGGTCTGCATGTATCCGACGAGCCCGCGCTTGGCCGCGACGTAAGCTTGCATGGCCGCGTCGTGGGTCGCGCTGCCCTTCAGCCCGCCGGTAGAACTGGTGAGCACGATCGAGCCGCCCCGGCCGCCCTCGATCATCGAGGGCAACGCCGCGCGGACCGTCTGGAAGGGACCGGTGAGGTTGACGTCGATGACGTCCTTCCACTCCGCGACGAAATCCTCCTCTGGGTCGTAGCGGACGATCCCCGCGTTGGCGATGATGATGTCCACCCTGCCGAAGTCGGCGAATCCCTCCTGAAATACCTCGGCGACCTGCCCGTAGTCACGCACGTCAGCCTTGCGGCCGACCATGCGGCGGCCCTGGGCCTCGACCATCTTGATGGTGGTGGCGAGGTCCTCCTCGCTGGCGTTCGGGTAGTCCATCGTCGCGATGTCCTGGCAGATGTCGAATCCGATGATGTCGGCCCCGTCTCGAGCGAGACGGATCGCGTGCGCTCGCCCCTGTCCGCGCGCAACACCGGAAATGAAGGCGACACGTCCTTGCAATCCGCTCATCCCGTCCTCCTTGAACTGACGTATCGGTAGCACTGTGTTCAGCCGAACGGCAGCGCGGCAGTCGTTCCAACGCCGACACCTTTGAGTCGCAAGAACTCCTCGATGCCGGCGCGGCCACCCTCCTTGCCCTGCCCGCTCATGCCGAGCCCGCCGAATGGCCGCCACACCGCAACGTTGGACCCGCCATTGATCAGCACCTCGCCGGTCTGCAGCTCCTCGGCCACCCGCAGCGCGCGGTTCAGGTCACGGGTCTGGATGTAGCCGGACAGCCCGTAGCGGGTGTTGTTGGCGATCGAAACCGCCTCGTCCTCGTCCCGGAACGGCATGATCGCCAGCACCGGCCCGAAGACCTCCTGCTGCGCCAGCTCGGACACGGGGTCGACGTCGGCGAAAGCGGTTGGCGCGAAGAAGAAGCCGTCGGTCAGGTCACCTCCGAGCCGTTGCCCGCCGGTGAGCAGCCGCGCACCCGTCGCCTGGGCTCGTTCGACCGTGCCGCGCACCCGCCTCAGTGCGGCCTCGGTGATCAACGGCCCGGAGGCCACCTGCGGGTCGAACGGGTCGCCCACCGCCAGGTTCCCGGCAATGTTGACCACCCGCTGGCACACCTCGTCATAAATCGATTCCGCGACGATCATGCGGGTGGGAAACGCGCAACCCTGGCCGCTCAAAAGACCGATCGACATGAACGTGCCGTGCAGGCACACCGAGTCCAGATCCGCGTCTGCGAAGACGATGTTCGCCGACTTGCCACCGAGTTCGAGCACCGCGGGCTTCATGGTCGCCGCACAATCGGTGAGGATCCGTTGCGCGGTTGCCGGCCCCCCGGTGAAACTCACCTTCGCCACCGACCGATGGCCGACCAGGGTGGCACCCGCGGCAGCGCCGCCGGGCACAACCGAGAGCACGCCGTCGGGTATGCCCGCGCGCTGCGCCAGCTCGGCGTAGAGGCCGCAGCAGAACGGGCTCAACTCAGATGGCTTGACCACCACCGTATTTCCCGCCGCGAGCGCCGCGGGTACCTTCATCGCCAACGAGATCAGCGGGCTGTTCCAGGTGACGACGACCCCGATCACCCCATAGGGCTGCCGCAGGGTCAGACCGAGCTCACCATCAGCAGTGAACGACGCGGTCGTGTTTCCCTCGATCTTGTCCGCCCAGCCTGCGTAGTACCTGGTCCATTCCGCGGCGATCGCCGGAGATGCGGCGGCGGTGGTGATCGGGGTTCCGTTGTCGAGCACTCCCAGCCTGGCGAATTCCGCCGCATGCTCTTCGATGAGGTCCGCGAAGTGCGTGAGGATCGCCCGGCGCTCGGCGGGCTTGGTCCGTCGCCAGCTGTCGAACGCCTTATCCGCCGCACGCACCGCTTGATCGACCTCGGCGGGTCCCGCCAGCGGAATGGTGGCGTCCACCAGCCCGGTTGCCGGATTCACGTGTTCGTACAATCCGCCGCTGCCGGCGTCGCGTCGTTCACCGGCGATGTTCAGGAAAACCTCGGGTGCGGTCCGGATCGTTGTGCAGGTCGACATTGGGTGCGCTTTCGGGTCGGCAGGCGATGCGGCGGCTGGGCTGCTGTCACGAATCGTGTTGAGCTACAGGGCCGTACGTCTTGGCGATGGAGTCATCCGCAGGCCGTGCGGTTGCACGATTGCCCAGGGCCGTTCCCGGACGCGGGCGCCGGGCTCAAGTGACAGCCGCCAGTCGCGCAACACGGTGGCGGCCGTGACATGCATTTCGGTGATGGCGAACGAGTCGCCGATGCACTTGTGCTTGCCAATTCCGAAGGGAATGAACATATGTCGCGGCAGGCGCGCCGAGTTCTCCGGGGCCCAGCGGTCCGGTTTGAAGGCGAGGGCGTCGTCATAGACCGTTGGATCTCGGTGAATTGCGGTGGGGCTGAACCCAACCTCTGCCCCGGCCGGAAGCCGGAACTGCCCGAGTCGAACCTCCCGCACGGCTCGACGGGACAGCATCGAGTTCGGCGTGTGCAGCCGCAGAGTCTCGTTGACAACCCGTTTGACAAGCTCGAGGTTGCGCAGGTTGTCGTAGGTGATGGGCCCCCCGGCCAGCCTGTCGTCGAGTTCGTGGGCTACCGCGCGCTCGATCTCGGGGTGCCGGTCCAGCTCGTAGAAAAGCCAAGACAGGGTGGTGGAAGACGTCTCGGTTGCTGCGAGTAGGAGCGTGAGCACTTCGTCTCGCACCTGGTCGTCATCCATGGGTTGGCCCGTGTCTGCGTCACGGGCTTGGAGCAGCATGGCCAGCACACTCTCGCCACCTTCGCCGGTGGTGCGATATGCGGTTATGAGGTCCCCGACCAGCGCGCGTACGTCGGTGATCGCGGACTGGAACCGGCGATTTACCGGAATGGGCAACCGGGTGAGCCAGTCGAATGGGTAGAGGGTCTGCCAGATCACCCCTTGGTTGATTCCGGTCAGCGCCCGCTCGACTCGGGAGACCGCACAGTGGCCGAGATCGGTCTGGAAGAGTCCCCGGCACACCACCGCCAGGGCCATGGTGTGTATTTCGTGGGTCACTTCGATCGGCTGGCCGGGGCGCCACGTCCGCGACAAGGTCTCGGCGGCCTCCGCCATGACCGCGGTGTAGCGGGCGATCTGCCGTTGCTGGAAAGCGGGCTGAAGCAGCCGACGTTGACGGCGGTGGAGCTCGCCGTCGGAGACGAGCAGCCCTTGGCCGAGGGCCTTGCCGGCGCGCTCGAAAACCGCTCCGCGGGTGAAGTAATCGGATTGACTGACCATCATGTCGCGCACCAGGTCATGCGAGGTGACCAGATAGACCGGACGTGGGCCCAGGTAAATGGTGACGACATCGGCCACTGAGCGAAGCCGTGCCATGAATCCGAGTGGGTCACGGGCCAGTGCGCCCAGATGCCCCAGGCCCGGCAGCCGTCCGGGGGCCAGCGGCGGTGTGCTCAGCGTTGATGGAGTCGCGACCGTCATTTCAAGGTCATTTCAGGGTCATTTCGGTTCTCGGCGAGCAGGATTCGCGGGGATCGCTTCCCAAAGTTCTTCTGACACTCGACCGGTGAGGCCATGGGCGCCGACGCTAACACGACAACACCGCCGTTTTAAGGGTCTCGACGCAGCACCCGACACAATTGAGTCATTTGACTCAACAACATCGCCCGCCAGTTCGGGCCCGGCGAACCCACGGGACCCATCCCCCGCCCGGCCCGCTAATCACATGGCAAATCGTTGTATTTTCTACGTGAGCGCTAGTCATCGCCTGTGAATCTGCTGTAAAAGTGATTTGACGGGCGTTCGGCCCTAGCGCCATTGGTGAAGAGTGTGCGGCGCCGCCTGGAGGCGATGGGAGCTGACACCGAGTATCGGGAGGAGAGGGGCAGCTGCTGCTTTGATCGAGGGCCGGATCGACACGGTTGGACGGTCCGGAATCACCGATCTGAGCAGCGGGACGAGCGATATGTATCTGTGTGCGATCCGCGGCGAACGCGCGCCCGCCACCCCGAGGGCGGCGCCGTTCGATGCGAGCCACCGGTTGGAATCGGATTTCGTTGTGGCAGTTGCTAATTGCGCTGCTGTACACAAGTCTCCGCTTAGCTCCGCCACGGAAGCAAGCTAGCGGTGTCCACTTTCTCGAGGGAACCGCAGCTCGGCGGCGAGAAGCTGATCGACCGGGTGGATGAACTAGTCGCGCTGGAGTCGTTCCTCGATGACACCGGCTCTCCTGGTGGCCTGTTGCTCCGTGGCGACGCCGGGGTCGGTAAGTCGATGCTGATCCAGGAGCTGTCGGACAGAGCGGCCGCACGGGGCTGGCGGCTGTTGCGCTGTAGCGGCGTCGAAGCCGAGGCATCCTTCGTGCTGGCCGGCCTGAGCCAGCTCGTCTATCCGCTGCGCGATTTCATCGGCGGCCTCGGGGTCGAGGATCAGCGCACCTTGCAAACCGTGTTGGGCGCGTCATGCGATAGGGCACCCTCGGTGAGTGGGCTGACGTTCGCTTTGCTGAGCCTGTTGACGGCAGTGGGTGACGCGGAGCCGTTACTGGTGGTTATCGATGACGCGCATTGGTTCGATGATGTCAGCGCACGGGTGATCGGCATGGCCGGCCGCCGGCTGGATGTGGCAGCGGTTCGGTTGATCGGCGCATGCCGCAACGAGGTACCTAACCCGCTGGCCGACGGCGGATGGCCACAGCTGACGCTGGGTCCGTTCGGTGCCGAGCACTCCGCGAGTTTTCTCGACGAACTCGGAATCGACTTGGGGCCAACGGCACGTCTTGCCGTGCTGGAGCAGGCCGCCGGCAATCCGCTGGCGCTGGCAGAGCTTTCCCGGTGTGCATTGGAGAACGCGTGGACCCCCGACACACCGTTGCCGCTTACGCAACGCCTGGTCGCAATCTTCGGCCACCGGCTCAAAAGCCTCGACGAGGCCGCGCGGGCCGAGCTGCTGCGCGGGGCCCTCGACGGTGCCGCCACCGCGGGCGTGGCATCGGCCCCGCTGCGAACCCGCTACGTAATGCGGGGTGTCGAGGCCGCTGTCGAGTACGGCATCCTGATGGTCGACAACCGCGGCGAAATGGTGTTCAGGCATCCGCTGGTACGTGCCGCGGTAATCCAAGCCTCGATCGCCGAACACCGCCGGGCCGCTCACGCACTGCTGGCCGACCTCTATCCCGATGATCTCGTTCGCCGCGCAGCGCACCTCGCCGACGCCACCGTCGGTCCCGATCAGGCCGTTGCCGATACCCTGGCCAAGGCGGCTGAACTGACGATCCGGCGTGGCGGCGCGCGGCAGGCGATCGGATTGTTCAGGCGCGCAGCCGAATTGTCCGAGGAACTGCGGCGGCGAGAAGACCTGTTGGCCTACGCGGCCTTCGTCGCGTTGCAAGCCGCGCAGCTCGACGAAGCCGAGCAACTCCTCGCTGAGGTGGATCTGGGTGCGCGCGCGTCCGGTGCCGCCGTGCTGACCTCGTCATTCATCTCGCTGTATCGCTACGGCGATGTGGCCGCAACGCATCGGCGCCTTGTCGAACGGTTGCGATCATCCGACGACCTCGACGCCGAAACCCTTTCTCGCATGGTCAATTTGCTGCTAGCGGCAAATATGTTCGGTGGCGACCCGGTTCAGTGGGGCATCACCGATGGCCTCGTGGACTCACTCGTCGACAGGCTGGGCGAACTGACCCTGATTTACCGCGACGCCTGGGCCGACGCGGCCCGCCGCAGCCAAAGCGTGCGACCGCGACTGAACGTGCAATTGAATCGACTGCCGGAGCTGCAGCCGTGGGATCTGATGCGGCTTGCCCTGGCGGGCTACTACGTTGACGTGATCGATGACTTCCGTCCAGCACTGGACCGCGTCGTTGAACGCGAAATGTACGGTGGCGCAGCCACTATCGCACTCGCGACGCTCGCGCTGGTAATGGTCCATCAGATGGCCAGCGGTCAGTGGGCCGAGGCGCAGCGCTCGGGCCAGCGCGGAATGGCGTTGTGCAGCCGGCACAAATACGAGTTGTTCGACTGCCAGTTCAAGAGCTACATGGGGCTGCTGGCAGCTTGCCAGGGCGATGTCGCGCGGGCCGCCGAGCTTGCCGCGGAGGTAAGAGTATGGGCCGAGCCGAGGAGGGTGGGCTTCCTGATAGGCAACGCCCAGCAGATCGGGGTCCTATGCAGCCTTGGCGAAGGCAACTACGAATCGGCCTACCTGCAGGCCGCGACGATCACTGCACCGGGCGAATTCCCGCCTTACTCGCTGCACGCCCCCCGCACCCTCTTCGACTTGGTCGAAGCCGCCATTCACACCGACCGGCTGGACGAGGCGCACCGGCACGCGCAGGCTGCCGAGCGCCTTCAGTTTGCTGACGCCTCGCCGCGGCTGGCTATCGCGACGCGTGCAGCGGCGGCCATGTGCGCCTCGGACGAGCTGGCTCCCGCGCTGTTCGAGGAGGTATTGCAGCACCCCGGGATCCACTCATTCCCGTTCGAACACGCCCGCGTTCGCCTGGCCTACGGCATGCGCCTGCGCCGGTCGCGCCAGGTCACCGGCGCTCGCGTCGCGCTGGGTGCCGCCGCGGAGATCTTCGCCGGTCTGGGCGCGCAACCGTGGGCCCAGCGGGCCCGGAATGAACTTCGCGCGGCAGGCGCCACCCTGCATCACTCAGCCGCGGGGGGCCCGGCCCCACTGAGCGCACAGGAACGGCGCATCGCCGAATTGGCCGCCAAAGGCCTGACCAACAAAGAGATCGCCAGGCAGCTCAGTCTGTCCTCGCGCACCGTCGGTGCGCACCTTTATCGGCTGTTCCCGAAGCTGGGTGTCACCAGACGCGCCGGATTGCATGACGCCCTGAAGGCCTTCGATGCTGCACCGGGCGCGATTGAGTCATCTGACTGATCCCGGCCAGTCCACCAAGCGCGACCATCTCTTGGCATGTCACCGCGACGAAGCGGGACCAGGGCAAGGGCTATCGGATGGCGCATGTGGATGTCAGTTGATACAACGCAGGTAACCGAGGTGTCTCAGGCTGGATCAGCTGTTCTGAAACGCGCTCAGATCGAATGTGATCCGCTGCTGCGGAAGGCAATTGGATCGCTGCCTGAACCGCTGGCCACAATGGGCGGGTATCACTTCGGTTGGTGGGATGCCAATAGGTGTGATGCGCCAGGTGCGCCGGGAAAGTCGATTCGGGCGGCCCTGGTGTTCGGCGTGGCACGTGCGTGCGGAAATGGCGGCGACGCGATGCCCGCAGCGGCAGCGGTCGAGCTGATTCACAACTTCACGTTGCTTCACGACGACGTCATGGACGGTGATTCCACTCGCAGAGGCAGAGCAACCGTGTGGCGAGTGTGGGGAGTCAACAACGCGATCCTGCTCGGGGATGCGCTGCATGCCTTGGCAATGCGGATCTTGACCGAATCGCTCAGAGACACTGTGGCCGTCGACGCGATCGCGCGACTCGAGCAGACCTGTCTCGACCTGTGCGTGGGCCAACAGGAAGACTGCTCGTTCGAGCGGAGCACGAACATAACGGTTCCGGATTACCTACGCATGGCCGCCGGGAAGACCGCCGTGCTGATGGGATGCGCGTGCGCGTTGGGCGCGCTGAGCGCCGGCGCGGACGCAGCAACGGTAGCCGCGATGGAGCGGTTCGGTTACGAGCTCGGCCTCGCGTTTCAGATCGTCGATGATTTGATCGGGATCTGGGGTGATCCTGCTGCGACGGGAAAACCGGCCGGCAACGATTTGGCCCGGCGTAAGGCGACACTACCGATAGTCGTGGCGCTCAACGCCGACGGCGAATCTGCAGCCGAACTGGCGAAGCTGTATCAGTCCGACCACGCGATGAGCGCAAGTGAGGTTCTTCATGCGGCCGAGCTGGTGGAGGCGGCCGGAGGCAAGCAGGCCGCGCACCGCTACGCCGACGAGCGCATGCATGCCGCACTGACGGCGCTGCCCGAGTCGATGAGATCGGGTGAGCTTGTTGCGTTGGCGCAGCTGGTAACCGGTCGCGACAAGTAGGGGGAAATGCAATGACTGGGCCGATTCCCACTGCGCCGCGTGCGATGCCGCTACTCGGCCATACCTTGCCGTTGCTGCGTAACCCGTTGTCGTTCTTGTCCTCGCTGCCCGCTCTGGGAGACGTGGTGCGGATCCGGCTCGGCCCGATCGCTGCCATAGTCCCGTGCACCGCCGAACTCACCCATGATGTCCTGTGCGATGACCGTACTTTCGACAAAGGCGGCCTCTTCTTCGACAGGTTTCGCGAGCTGCTCGGCGACGGTATCGGCACCTGCCCGCGCAGCCTGCATCGCCGACAGCGCCGCCTATTGCAACCGGCCTTTCACTCGCAGCGGCTGCCTGGCTACGCAGAAACCATGGTCACCCAGGTAGATGCGGTCGTAACCCGCTGGCGCGACGGCCAGGTCATCGACGTGACCGCCGAGATGATGACAATCACCAGCCAAACCCTGCTCGCCACAATGTTTTCCGATAGCCTGCCAGGCCCGGTATTGCGCGGCGCACTCGACGATGTCGCCGCGATCTTTGAGGTGCTGTACTGGCGGATGCTGACGCCGCCGCCGCTGGATCGGCTGCCCACCCCCGGCAACCGTCGCTATCAACGTGCCCGCAGCCGGCTGCGTGATGCCGTCGGTTCGGCAATCGCCGGCCGCCGTGCCCAAGGCGGTGATCATGGTGACCTGTTGTCAGCAATGCTGACCGCGCGCGATGTCGATAACGGCAATGGCGCCTTGACTGATGCGGAACTCGTCGACCAGGTGGTGTCCTTCTTCGTTGCGGGCACCGAGACCACCGCACTTACCATCGCGTGGGCCCTGCATTTACTCTCCGAGCATCCGGCCATCGAACACCGCTTGCACACCGAGGTCGATGCGGTACTGGCCGGCCGGGCCGCCACCTACGGCGACCTGCCCCACCTCGGGTTGGTCAACCGCATCATCACCGAGACTCTGCGGCTGTATCCGCCGGGGTGGATCATCAGCCGACTGGTCACCACCGATACTCAGCTTGGTGACCACCGCGTCCCGGCCGGGGCGACGGTCATGTTCAGCCCATACCTGATCCACCATCGACCTGACCTCTACCCCGAACCGGAACGCTTCGACCCCGATCGCTGGCTTCCCGAGCGAGCCAAGGCCATCCGCCGCGATGCCTTCATCCCCTTCGGTGGCGGGGCGCGCAGGTGCATGGGCGACCAGTTCGGCAACACCGAGGCGGTGCTCGCGCTGGCTACCATTGCCGCCAACTGGCGGATGGAGCCCGTTGGCGGCACGCGCGTCCGCCCCGTCGCCGAAGCGTCATTGCGGCCACACGGACTCCGCCTGCGCGCCACTGCTCGTACGGTTGACCGAATTCTCGAACAGCCCAAAATGACTCAGGCGAGCCGGGAAATTGGCTGACTCCGAGGCGCTGACGACCCTTATGGCGGATTTCGCTCTGCCCGAATTCCATTGCCCGTTTCCCGCAGCCTTCGCGCACTCCCGCCACCCGGCTGCAACCGAAGTCGAAGAGGCGATAACGGCAGCCCTGCACCGCAACGGAAGCACTTTGGTGCAGCGAGCCGTCTCGGGCATACATCTGGTGGACTACGCCGGACGCCTTTACCCCGACGCGACCGCGGCCGGCTTGCAAGCCGTCAGCTGGTACTTCGTCGTCTTCTCCGTTCTGGACGAGTGGTCGGAGCCCAAAGACGGCTACGGGCAACGTTATACACCAGGAGCGGACAGCGAGGATCCCCACGCCCGCCAGCTCGCTCAGCTCCTTCGTCCGGTGCAGCGGTTCCTCACCGACGCGGGCGGTCAGGCTGCTGTCGAAGGCTTCCGGATTGCCTTCGAAAGCGCCATGCAGGCGCGGATGTGGGAGCTCGATCACCTGCAAACCGGAAGTGTCCCGTCGCTGGCGGTGTACCCGGAGTTGCGTCGGCAAAGTTCCATGGCCGTCCCATTGCTAGAGCTGCATCCGTTGCTGTTCGGGATGCCTGCGGCTGCCCGCCGGCTGGATCATCCCGCAGTCCGGCAACTCCGCATGATGCTGCTCAATTGTGTGCTGTGGAGCAATGACCTGCTGTCGCTGGCAAAAGAACTGCGCGAGCGCTCCCCCATGAATCTCGCCCTCGTCTTGCAGAAAGACCTCGGGTGTGTCCTACAGCAAGCCGTTGACGAGGTCGGGGAGCTCATCAAGCGGGAAACCCTTGCCTACCTTCGCCTTAAGGAGCAGCTTCCCCGGATCGGCATTGGCACGCCGGACGAATTAGCCGCCGTCACAGCGCTTCTCGACCGAGAGGAACGCTGGTACGCCGACTCCATCGAGTGGCATAAGTCCCCACGCTATGGAATCGGCAAGTTGACAGGTCAAACCCTCACGATTGGAGACCAGTGATGATGATCGGCATCCGGGACGCGATAGAGGCACGGGATATCCGCGCCGCGGGGTGGGCAGGCATTCTGGCCGTCATCCCGGGAATCGTGGTGAACTTCCTGACTGGCACCCCGCTGGAGCCGTACCCGAATTGGGGCTGGACCGACGAGCGGATCGTCGACTACTTCGCGGGCCAGCAATCCGCAATCGCCGTGCAGATCTTCTTGACGAGTGCTGGGTTCGTGCTACTGCTATGGGCTGTCGCCGGGGTGAAACGGGCGGTGCTCACCGACACCAGACCATCGCTGTACAGCGACCTGATCGTCCCGTCAGCAGCTGTGGCAACGATGGCGCTGCTGACCGGCAACGGCATTTACTGGACTGCCGGCCTACGAGGCTTTTCACCGCAGCTGACCCGGTTCGCCTGCGACTTCCTGGTTACCTCGGGCTACCTTGGCGTTCTGCTCAGCGCGGCGGTCATGCTCTTCTCTGCGGGCATGGCGATGCGTCGCAGCGCTGCCTTCCCCAGGTGGCTGGCGATCGGCACGACCTGGGCGGCTCTGCCCCTCGCTGTCGGCCCGTTGTTCTTGCTGGCCGATGCCGGGCCGGCCGCCCCCATGGGCCTGATCAGCCTGATTCCGTATTTTGTGCTCTACCTGTGGCTTCCGATTACCGGTATCGCCATGTTGCGTCTCACCGCCGCGGGCCGCTCCGCCGCCGCCGTCGCGGCCAGCGCGGCGTCGGCAAGCAACCAGGCAGCGGCCAGCAGCTGATGCGTAGCCAGTTCGCTACCGACGCCGTGGAGAGTGCAGTGACAACACATATCCGGAGAGCGATAACGTATTTGGCCGAGCAGCACGCCATCGGCTATCCGAACGCCGTACACAAGATGGGTGCGTACTCGACCGCGAAGTTCGTCGAACTGGCCGCGGGTCATCTCGACCTCACCGAAGAACAAGTGCGCAAGTTCTCCACATTCGCCTGCGAAAACAAGGCGTATCACGTGGCGATGATCACCGACGCCCTGCAAGATGCCGTCGAAGCGGGGTATTCGGAATGCCGGCGGATGGTCGACGACAATGTCGACTATCTACTGAACTGCCGGGACGAAATATCGTGGCGCTACTTTCCGGGCTTTGAGCCACTGCCCTACGACGCCGACAGCCTTGGCCAGATAACGCAGGTACTTGTTCGAGCGGGGCGCGCGACGCCTGAAATACTCACCGGCGCTTTCCAATTAGCAGCACTCAATGCGTGGGAAGACGGTCCGATAAGCACCTTCTTCGCAACCGATCCGGAGGACAAGGTTCTGGTCAACAAGATATGGGGGCGTGGGCGCGACGACAGCGGCCGTGATGCGGAAGTGGTGGCCAACCTCCTGTATGGGGCAACGCTCTATCAAGACGAAGTGGGCGACTCGGCGTTGACACCCTTGCTGGAACTCGCCACCAAGTGGCTGACGATTCAGCAACAACCGATGGGCTTTTGGCGTGCGGCATGGTACGTGGGGACCTCTTACAGCACGTATGTCGTGGTGCGCCAGCTGGTTGCCGCGGGCGGCTACCAATCGGCGATAGACCGTGCCGTGCGCTTTCTCCGGCAGGCGCCGGCGTCCGATCCGCTCAATCGAGCCCTGGCGATGCTGGCGATGACCAATGCTGACTGCACACCCGACGCCGAAGACGCCGCCCTGCTTCGGCACACCCAATTTCCGGACGGCTCCTGGGAAGCCATCCCACTACTCGACAACCACGCCCGGATCTGGGGAAGCCGCGCGGTAACCACTGCCATGTGCTTGAAGGCGTTGGTGCAACAGGAGTCTCGATGACCGAAACCACGGTCCTGTTGGCGTCACCACGCTCGTTCTGCGCTGGTGTGCAGCGGGCGATAGAGACGGTCGAGCGGGTACTCGACCGTGCCAGCGGACCGGTATACGTGCGCAAGCAGATCGTGCATAACCGGACCGTCGTCGCCGAATTACGCGAGCGCGGCGCGATTTTCGTCGATGAGCTCGATGAGATTCCAGATCCGCCCGCACCCGGCGCCGTCGTGGTCTTCTCCGCTCATGGCGTCTCCCCGGCGGTGGGCGCCGCCGCCAAGCGGCGCGGACTGGACGTGGTCGACGCGACCTGTCCACTGGTCACCAAGGTTCATGCGGAAGCCGCCCGGTTTGCCGAACGCGGCGACACCGTGCTGTTGATCGGGCACGCCGGACACGAAGAGGTTGACGGCACCCTGGGCGTTGCTCCGGACTCAACCCTATTGGTGCAAAGCGCCGACGATGTTGCGGCACTGGACCTTCCCGAAGACGCCCAAGTTTCTTACCTGACCCAGACGACGCTGGCGCTCGATGAAACCACAGACATCGTTGACGCCCTGCGCAAACGATTTCCCGGGCTCAGCGAACCACCCTCGGAGGACATCTGTTACGCGACAACCAATCGGCAACAGGCGGTGGAAGCCATTGTGCGGCAATGCGATGTCCTCTTGGTGGTCGGGTCGCAGAACTCCTCGAACTCGCAACGGCTGGTCGAACTCGCGCGGCGCCGCGGCACTCCGGCATACCTCATCGACGGCCCCGACGACATCGACCCCGGCTGGTTGGACTCGTCGGCAACGATCGGCATCACCGCCGGCGCCTCGGCCCCCGCGCGACTGGTTGAGCAGGTAGTCGAGACGCTGCGTTCGCGCGGTCCGATCACTGTGATCGACGACCCGGTTACAACGGAATCGGTGCGCTTCGCCCTGCCGCGAAAGGTGCGCATGTCGTGACCCTCGCGTTGCACGCCGATCAAACTGACCTACTTTCCGCCATCCGGGACCCGCAGGATGTCCAGGCTCTGGCCGATGACCAATTGCCCCTGTTGGCCAACCAGATTCGTCGGCGCATGATCGAAACGGTGACCAGCACCGGGGGCCACCTCGGCGCCGGGCTGGGTACCGTCGAGTTGACCATCGCTTTGCACCGGGTGTTCTGTTCACCGCGCGATATCGTGGTGTTCGATACCGGGCACCAGACTTACCCGCATAAGCTCCTCACCGGCCGCAGCGAGCAGTTCGCGGCGCTGCGCCAGTCCGGCGGGTTATCGGGATATCCCAACCGCAGCGAATCAGCCCACGACTGGGTCGAAAACTCGCATGCGTCAGTGAGTTTGGCGTGGGTCGACGGCATCGCCAAAGCACTGGCCCTGCAGGGGCGTCGTGATCGCCATGTGGTGGGTGTCATCGGTGACGGGGCCCTGACCGGTGGGGTCGCCTGGGAGGGCCTGAACAACCTGGGCGGTGCCGCACGCGCCGCAATCATCGTGCTCAATGACAACGGCCGCTCCTACGATCCCACCACGGGCGCCATCGCCACGCACCTGGCGGCGCTGCGCAGTGGTGTCAGCGCAGGCCCGAATCTGTTCGAGGTATTGGGTTTTTCTTATATCGGCCCAGTCGACGGACATGACATCGCATCGACGTGCTCGGCATTGCGGCGAGCAGCCACGCTCGACAAACCGGTCGTCGTCCATGCCGTCACCGCCAAGGGGCGCGGGTATCCGCCGGCCGAGGCGGACGAGGACGACCGCATGCATGCGTGCGGGGTGATCGATGTGGCCACCGGCCGGCCGACTACAGCCAGTCCGCCAAGCTGGACCGAAGTGTTCGGGGAAGAACTGGTCCGCATCGCCGACGAACGACCCGAGGTCGTCGGGATGACCGCGGCGATGCGCCTGCCCGCCGGCCTTGGCGCACTATCGCGCAAATATCCCGACCGGGTATTCGACTCGGGCATCGCCGAGCAACATCTATTGGCATGTGCCGCGGGCCTGGCAAGCGCGGGGGCACACCCGGTCGTCGCACTGTATTCGACGTTCCTGCACCGAGCCTTCGACCAGTTGCTGTTCGACGTCGGACTGCATCGCCTGCCCGTCACGCTGGTCCTCGACAGAGCGGGCATCACCGGCCCGGATGGCGCCAGCCATCACGGCATGTGGGATCTGGCGCTGCTGACCAATGTGCCCGGATTACGTATCGCATGCCCGCGCGACGCGGCGCGACTACGCCAGCAACTTGCCGCGGCATTGGCAGACACCGCGCCAAACGCGCTGCGCTACCCAAAAGGACCGCCAGGCAAGGATATTCCCGCGATCGACCACGTTGGCGGGATAGACGTGCTCTACGGCAACGGGACATCCGAGCGCGATGTGTTGCTGATCGCGGTGGGTGCCATGGCGCGCCCCTGCATTGACGCCGCTGAGTGCCTCAACGAGGCCGGAGTCGGCGTGACGGTTGTCGACCCGGGTTGGGTGTGGCCGCTCAACCCCGCACTCACCGAGCTTGCCGGCCAACACCGCGCCGCCATATGTGTGGAGGACGGAGTTGCCGATGCGGGAATCGGGACACGCCTCAACCACCACATCGGAAACATGTCTGCGCGTACCCGTATCCACAGCCTGGGCCTGCCGCGCGACTACATCGCACACGCCGGGCGCAACCAGATCCTTAGCGAGTGCGGCTTGTCTGGACCCGCTATCAGCGCAACGTGTCTCATGCGCCTACAACTGGATTCACCGTGACCATCGGCCTTGGGATGCCCACTGCGCCCGCTGCCACATTGGCCGCGCGACGGGAGACTCGTCAGCTGATGGTCGGCAACGTGGGCATCGGCAGTGCCTATCCCGTTGCGGTGCAATCAATGACGACGACCAAGACCCACGACGTGGACGCCACGCTGCAGCAGATCGCCGAACTGACAGCCGCCGGCTGCGACATCGTCCGGGTGGCGTGCCCGCGCCAAGAAGACGCCGATGCCTTACCGGAGATCGCCAAGCGCAGTCAGATCCCCGTCATCGCCGACATCCATTTCCAGCCGAAGTACATCTTCGCCGCGATCGACGCCGGTTGCGCCGCGGTGCGGGTAAACCCGGGCAACATAAAAGAATTCGATGGCCGGGTGAAAGAAGTCGCCATGGCCGCGGGTGATGCCGGCATCCCGATCCGCATCGGCGTCAACGCCGGTTCGCTGGACCGGCGATTCATCCAGAAGTACAACACAGCCACCCCCGAGGCGCTGGTGGAAAGCGCGCTGTGGGAGGCGTCGTTGTTCGAACAGCACGGCTTCGGCGATATCAAGATCAGCGTGAAGCACCATGACCCGGTGATCATGGTGGCCGCGTACGAGCTGCTGGCAGCGCAGTGTGACTATCCGCTGCACCTGGGCGTCACCGAGGCCGGGCCCGCGTTCCAGGGCACCATCAAGTCAGCAGTCGCGTTCGGCGCCTTGCTATCCCGGGGCATCGGCGACACCATCCGGGTGTCGCTGTCGGCCCCACCGATCGAAGAGGTCAAGGTCGGCAACCAGATCCTCGAATCGCTCAATCTGGCACCGCGATCGCTGGAGATCGTGTCGTGCCCGGCTTGTGGACGCGCCCAGGTCGACGTCTACACCTTGGCCGATGAGGTCAGCGCCGGCCTGGACGGGCTGGGGATTCCGTTGCGGGTCGCGGTAATGGGCTGTGTCGTCAACGGTCCGGGTGAGGCGCGCGAGGCGGACCTGGGCGTGGCCTCCGGCAACGGCAAGGGACAGATCTTCGTCAACGGCGAGGTGATCAAGACCGTGCCCGAGTCACAGATTGTGCAGACGCTGATCGCCGAGGCGTTGCGAATCGCCGAGGAGCGAACCGCTACGAGTGAGGTGTGAATGGAAGACAGCGAGCGGTTCGTTACCCGGTTGGCGCCGTTGACGTTGGCGGTAAAGAACATGGCCGGCCCGCAATCCGTGTACCACGAGAAGGCCAAAGAGGTGCGGGCCGAACGCGTCCAGCCGGGCGTGATCACGCTGTACCGTCGCGATGACCTGGTCCGGGTCAACCGTCACCCAGCGGTGCTGGGCGCCGGCGGTCGGGGCGGGAACTTCGGCAACGACAATCCGCTGATTCCGTTGGAGATCGACGGCGAGGACCACAAGAAGTGGCGACGGCTACTGGATCCGCTGTTTGCGCCCAAACAGATGACACGGCTGGAGGGCTTGGTACGCAAGCGCGCCGCGGAACTGGTCGAGGGCTTTGCCGGCGAACCCGCCGCCGAGCTGTATGAGGCCTACTGTATTCCGTTGCCGTGTTTGACTTTTCTGGAATTTCTCGGCGCACCGGCTGAGGACCTCGAGTTCTTCATCGGATTCAAAGACGGTGTGCTGCATCCGCAGGGGAACACACGCGAGCAGATCCGGGCCAGCCAGGCCAGCGCCGGGGCGGCGCTCTTCGACTACTTCGCCGGCTTCTTGGGCCAGCGGCGTGCCGACGGCGCGGTAGGAGACGATGTTCTCTCGGTGTTGCTGCGCGCGCGGATCGACGATCAACCGCTCAGCGACGCCGAACTGCTCAACATCATTTATCTGCTGATGTTCGCCGGCCTGGACACGGTCACCGCGTCCATGTCATGTTTGTTGGCCTGGCTGGGCCAACACCCATACGAGCGACGTCGCCTGGCCGAGGAACCGGCCTCGATCCCGAGGGCGATCGAAGAACTGATGCGTTACGAATCGCCGGCGCCCAGCAGCATCCGCTACGCCACCGCCGACATCGATCTCGGTGACGGACTGACGATCCGGGCCGGCGAAGCGATCCACGTCAGCTGGGCCGCCGCCAACGTCGACCCCACCGCGTATCCCGACCCCCTGCGGGTGGACTTCGACCGCGGCCGATTCCACCACCTCGCGTTCGGCAGCGGCGTGCACCGCTGTCTGGGATCGCACCTGGCCCGGCTCGAATTGCGGGTAGCCCTCGAGGAATTCCTGGCCCGCATCCCCGACTACACGGTCGACACGGATGGGCTCGTCTACGACAACGTGTCGGTGCGCACCGTGCAGCAGCTTCACATCAGCATCAACGCGCTGGTCGGCGGCTAGGCGCTACAGTCGATCCCACTTCGGAGCCCTCTTCTCCCGGTGTGCCCGTGCGGCTTCGGCCGGATTGTTGGTGAAGCCGGTGAGTATCTGGGTGCGATTCTCGATCTCGATGGCATGGCGCAAACTGGGCGCGTCCAGGGCGGCATTGAGCCCAATCTTGGTCTGCCACACGCCAAAAGCATTGTTCGCGGCGATCTCGCGGGCCTTGGCCAGCGCCGCCGTCATGAGGTCGTCCGGCGCCACCACCTCGTGTACCAGCTTGATGCGGTAGGCCTCGGCGGCGTCGATGATGCGTCCGGTGAGCATCAGTTCGCGGGCCACCCCGGCGCCGACGATCTTGGGTAGCAGGTAGCTGGTGCCCATGTCCATCGAGGAGAAGCCGGCCTTGATGAACACTGAGCCGAACCGGGCTTGCTCGGAGGCGATCCGGATGTCGCAGTGCAGTGCGAACGCCAGCCCACCGCCGACGGCCACCCCGTTGACCGCGGCGATCACCGGGATGGGCAACTCGTAGAGCCGCAGGTATTGTTCGGCCAGTCGGACCTGGGCGTCGTAGCTGGTCTTGAACGCCGGGGCGGTTTCCCTGGTTGCCGTCCAGGGCTCACCGGTGCCGCTCAAATCGGCGCCGGCGCAGAAGCCGCGTCCGGCTCCGGTGAGGATCGCCACCCGGAAGTCGCCTTTACTGAGCGTGTCCAGCGCTTCGTCCATCGCGTTGATCAGTGATCCGTCGATGGCGTTCAACACCCGGGGCCGATTCAGCGTGACGCAGGCGATGTCGTTGTCCAGAGCTTGCAATTCAACTGCTGACATATCCCCGCACGTTACCGGCGAGCAGGGTTTGTCGGTGGCTGCTCATAGTATTCGGGCATGGGTTCGAGTACGCGTGAGGAGATCGTCGAGGTCTTCGACGCGCTCGACTATGACGAGGATCGCTTGTGCGGGTTGACGTTTGACGTGCTGACCACGCCGGAGCGGATGGCCTTCCTCGAACGATTGGAGCGGCTGGCGCGGCGGCTGCGCGTTCCTGAGCACGCGTTGATAAATCAGATCGGCGAGCAGTCGTCTGACGAAGAACTCGGGGGCCGGCTGCGCTGCGCGCTGGCCGACCGGTTGCACATCACCCCCGCCGAGGCCGGCCGGCGCATCGCCGAGGCCGCGGATCTGGGTGAGCGCCGCGCTATGACGGGTGAGCCGCTGTCGCCGCAGTTGACCGCGACCGCCGAAGCCCAGCGCGACGGCCTGATCGGCGACGGGCATGTCAAGGTGATCCGCGACTTCCTGCGCGCGCTGCCCGCCGCAATCGACCTGGGTACCCGCACGGCCGCCGAAACCCAGCTGGCCCAGCTGGGCGCCAGCCGGCGCCCCGACGATCTGGCCGGACTGGCGAAACAGCTGATGGATTGGCTTAACCCCGACGGCAACTACACCGACGAGGACCGCGCCCGCAAACGCGGCCTGAGTTTGGGCAAGCAGGAACACGACGGCATGTCGCGCCTGAGCGGCTATGTGGATCCCGAGCTGCGGGCCACCCTGGAAGCCGTCGAAGCCAAACTGGCCGCACCGGGGATGTGTAACCGCGACGACGAAGCCCCAGTGGTCGATGACCAGCCCTCCGCAGAAGCGGCGCGCCGGGACCTACGGTCCAAACCCCAGCGTTTCCATGACGGGTTGCTCGCCGGGCTACGGGCGCTATTGATGTCCGGGGAGCTGGGTCAGCACAACGGCTTACCGGCCTCGATCATCGTCACCACCACACTCCAGGACTTAGAGGCTGCGGCCGGGCGCGGCCTCACCGGCGGCGGCACCATCCTGCCCATGTCCGACGTGATCCGCCTGGGCCGCCAGGCAAACCACTATCTGGCGATCTTCGACGAGGGCAAGCCGCTGACGCTGTACCACACGAAGCGTCTGGCCTCACCAGCACAGCGAATTGTCTTGTACGCCAAGGAACGTGGCTGTTCGGCACCGGGCTGCGACGTGAAGGGGTACTACTGCGAAGTCCACCACGTGGCGCCGTGGGCGGCGATCCAGAGCACCGACATCGACCAGCTCACCTTCGCCTGCGGCGGGCATCACCCACTGGCCGAGAAAGGATGGACCACCCGAAAGAACGGCAAAGGCGAGACCCAATGGATACCGCCGGCACACCTAGATCGCGGACAGCCGCGAACTAATCTTTACCATCACCCGGAGAAGCTCCTCTGCGACGGGGACGACGACGAACCCGTTTGACGGGTAGTGCATTGAGTCGTCACCGCCAACGTCACAAAGGCGTCGGCGGCGGGTACCAGGCGCCGGTGAGAACGAACAGTTCGTAACCGGCCAGCAGCGTGGACAAGCCGACAGTGGCGGCGATCGGCCGGCCGATCGCATTGACCAGGCCTTCGACCGGGGCGCCGTTGATCATCTGCTGGACCCCGTCCAGGAACAGGTGGGCGTCGTAGGCAGGGACCGCGGTCAGCAGGGCGGTCGCGATGTTCACCGTCGGCTGCACCTTGGCGAAGGCGTCGGTGAAGTTGGCCGGTAGCACACCACTGATCGCCGACACCGGATTCCACTTGAAGACGTCCGCGACGTCGGAGAGGGTCAGGCCCGCCAAGTCGTTTCCGAAAGCGGTGACGCCCTGCTGCGTGCCGGTAGCCAGGTGGCCCAGCAGGGCTTGGGGATCGACGGAGGGAAAGACGCCGAACGGGGTAGGTACATCGGGCGGCCCGGTCGAGTAGCCGTGTGCCAGATCGCCGTAGCCGAGGTTCACCAATACCCGCAAATCCGGTTCGATCAGATCTGCCATTGCGTTGCCCAGCAACGGAATTGACCGCAACGGCTGAACCAGCGGCAGATTCGGGTTGGTGATCATGTAGTAGGTGGTGTTGCCCGTATAACCCTGCGACGGTTGCAGCATCTTCAGCTCGTAGCCGGTGGGCAGCGCCGCCGGATTCAGGCTCGGATACAACGGATGCGCGTAATAGAACCCGGCGAAGGCGTTGAGGTCGGCCAGCACGTTGATCGGATACTGCGGCCAGTCGGAGATGCCGTCGTATTCCAGGGTGTAGATGGTGGTCGGCCACACGGTGTTCGACGGCGTCGCGCCGTAGAACGTCTGCCCCAGGCTGGGAAAGCTCAGGCCTGGGAAGCGCGCGAAGAGGCCGCCATTGGGATTCATCGGGTCGCCCAGGAGCTGGAAACCGAGTTGCTGGTCGGTCAGCGGGCTGTGCATGTTCAACAGCTTTTGCATTTCCAGCGATGCGATGATGGCACCCTGTGAAATCCCATGCACGACAACGGGATTACCGCCGGGAGTGATCAGCCCATGCTGGCCGGCCGCCGTCCCGAACAGCGTCGTGTCCAGGATCTGCAGGCCTTGGGCCACCGACTCGTTGAGTGTCAGGACCGTGGTGCCGGTCAACGGGTAAAGCCCGGCCGGGGTGAACATCGCGAACGCGTTGCTCAGCAGTCCGCCGGGGAAGGCGGGCTTGATGTAGTTGGCCAGAACGGTCGTTATGTAGTCCGGGCTGGGCATGCCGTTGCCGCTGCCGGAGATGAACACCGATGCGTAGTTGGCCGGAAAGGTGAACGGCGGTGTGGCCGCCGCGGCGAGCGCGCCCGCGCTAGTGGCCTCGGTGCCCGCGTACGCATTAGCGGCACCCCCCAGGGCAGCGACGAAGTCGCGTTGATAGCCCTCGATCAGCCGGGTGACCGCCTGGTATTCCTGGCCTAAGTCGTTGAAGAGCATCGCGGTCGCCGCCGACACCTCGTCGGCGGCTGCCGCCAGCACACCGGTAGTCCGCGTCGCCGCGGCCGCATTGGCTTCGCTGATCGCCGAACCCAGCCCAGCAATATCCGCGGCGGCGGCCGCCATCGCCGCGGGTTGCGCGAGCATGTTTGTCATCGGCGACAGCGTAGATCGCTCTCACCCGTCATGTCGGTATTTGGGCATGCCGGTATTTAGGCCGTTTCGCGTTTGGCCAGCCACTCGGCCTGCATCACCATCAGCCCATACAGCTCCGGCGTCGGGGTGTTCGGATCCAGTTCGCGATAGCGCTGATAAATGTTGACGACGACGCGTTCGGAATCCAGCCAAGACGCATACTCGCCGAGGTCGACGGTATCGACCGCCTCTTCGAACGACAGCCCGTTACGGAAGGCGGCTTCGGCTTGTTCGCTCACGTGCACGAGATAGCCACGCACGGCACGTATTCCGTCGGGGTCGGTAACCGGACCGTGGCCGGGAACCACCGTGGGCGCATCGAGGGCAATCATCGCGTCGCAGGCCGCGATCCAGTTGGCGATCGGGCCGGCCCAGACGATCGGCGTGCAACCGATGAACAACAGGTCCCCGCCGAACAGCACGCCGGCGTCGGGTACATGCACCACCGAGTCGGCGGCGGTGTGCGCGGGGCCGAGGTTGAGCAGATTCACCTGTCGGCCGCCGACGTCGATGGTCAGCTCGCGGTCGAAGGTCTCATCGGCATTGCGCACAGTAATACCACTGAAGTCGAAGTGCCCGAAGCGATCTCGCGCATACCGGGTCGCGACGGGCCCCAGATCGGCGGTCTGGATGCGTGCGAGCATCTCGGGGCCGTGGCCGTGTTCGATCTCCTGCGCGGTACCCGCGGCGGCGATGATGCGCACCGAGGGATCCAGCAGTTGATTGCCGTGGGTGTGGTCGCCATTGGAGTGGGTGATCAGGGCATCGGCGATGGGTGCGCGCTCGGTGATGGGCCGCATCGCGGCCAGCATCTCGCGGGTGAGCGCGAGGTCGAACAGGGTGTCCACCAGCAGCGACGCGCCGTCGCCGGCCACCAGACCGGCGTTGCTCCAACCGTATCCGCCGTCCGGCAGCGTCCACGCCCAGACCCGCTCGGCCACCTCGTGCAGCCCGCGGGTGTACGGGACCTTGGACTTCGCCGGATTGACCCGGGGCCGGGCCGGCGCGGCATCTGGATTGGGCCGCACCGCCAACGGCACGGGCGGGGCGCTGGCCCGAACCGTCTGGCGCGTTTCGCCCAGCCCCTCGACCCGCAACGTCACCACGTCGCCGTCGCGCAGCCAGCCCGGGAAGGACTCGGGCTCCCTGAGATGCTCGACCAACGTGCAGGTAGGCACCGTGCCGGAGCCGAACACGTCGCCGGGGTGCAGCGGCACCCCGCGCGAGGCGTAGGAGATGACTTCGCCGAAGGTCCAGTCCATCTGCCCCGTCGATCCGGAGCCGATCACGGTGTTGTTGACCAGCGCGGTCACCGACAGGGTCAGCCTGCCGTCGCGCAGGTAGGGCGCCAGTTCGTCGGGGGTCACCAGGTACGGGCCCAGCGTGACGCCGCTGTCCTTGCCCTTGGCTTGCCCAATCCGCAGCTGCCCTTCCAGCATCTGCAGGTCCCGTGCCGACCAGTCGTTGAAAATCGTGTAGCCGATGATCGAGCTTTGCGCCTGTTCCACCGAGAGGTTTTTGCCTGGCGTACCGATGACGGCAGCGATCTCCAATTCGAAGTCCTGCCAAGCACTTCCGGGCGCCATCGGAGCGTCGTCATAAGGGCCGAGCACGGTTGCCGGGCACGCGAAGTAGAACGCCGGGATGCGATACCAGGTGTCCGCCAGTATCCGGCCGCCGCCGGTCGCTTCCTGGCAGTTGCGCATGTGGTCCAGAAAACACAGCGAGTCCCGTATCGACGGCGGCCGCGGTATGGGCGCCGCCAGAGTCGCGTCCTGCAGGCTGATCACCTCGGCCGGTGCACGCAGGGCTTCCTCACCGGCCGCGCGCAGCCCGTCGGCGCCGCGCCCGATCAGCTCGAGCAGCGTCACTCCGGCGGGCACCCCATGGATCGAGCCGCCGTCGCGGGAGAGCACACCGGTGCGTTCGCCGGCGTCGCTTCGATATGTCACCCACTTCATTCCCGTACCACCTCACTAGGGTTCTTGTCCGGCCGCAGTCCGCGCCAGCTCACTTGCCGCAGCCGGTTGTCCGGCGTCCATTCGCTGTAGCGCACCTCCCCCACCAACGTCGGCTCGACGTACGTCACACCTTTGGCGTCGCGGGTGGAAAGCTTTGCGTCGAACGGTGATTCATCGGTGTGCAGCGGCGCCAGGGTCTTCTTGAGATTGGCCAGGTCGCGTTCGGTGAAGCCGGTACCGACCCGGCCGACGAACTGCAGTCCATCCGGGCCGGGAATGCCCATCAGCAGCGCACCGATGCCGCTGCTGCGCCCGCCCTCACCGGCTCGCCAGCCGCCGATGACCACTTCCTGAGTGTTCCAATGCTTGTCCTTGATCCACGACGCCGAACGGCGTCCGGGCTGATATGTGGAGTCGCGCTTCTTGGCGACCACACCTTCCCAGCCGCGCTTGCCCGAGTACTCCAGCGCCTGTGCACCATTGCCGGGCAACAGGTCCGGAACGATGAGACCGCCAGTGCTGGCCAGGGTTTCCAGTAGCTTGCGCCGGTCTTGATACTTGGCCCGCAACAACGAGCGGCCGTCCAGGTAGAGCAGGTCGAACGCCCAGAATTCGATGCGGGTGGCGCGGACCCGATTCTGCATCTCGTTGAAGCTGGGCACGCCGGACTGGTCGAGTGCGACCACTTCGCCGTCGATGACCACGTGGTGATCGGCGAGATCTGCGGCCAGCGCCTTCAATTGGGGATACTCCCCGGTGACGTCGCGGCCGCTGCGGGAACGCAACCGCAGCCTGCCGTGGTCGGCGTCGACCAGCAGCCGGTAGCCGTCCCACTTACCCTCGAAGGCCCATTGGCCCGCGGTCAAACCCGCCACCGAACCGTGGCTGGCGAACATGGGCGTAAGCGCGTCGAAGTCGAAGACCTTCTGATCCTTGGTCCGGTGCGCCAGCCACTGATTGCCATCGGTCTGAATCAGCGCATACCGCCCGGAGATCCGATTGCCGTGCAGATTCACGATCACTTCATCATCGAGGAACTTCTCGGCCTCGTAGGTGCCGGAGTCCCAGATGATGACCTTGCCGGCGCCGTATTCGCCCTTGGGGATGGTGCCCTCGAACGAGCCGTATTCCAGCGGATGGTCCTCGGTGTGTACCGCCAAATGGTTCACCGATGGGGTTTCGGGGAGGTTCTTCGGCACCGCCCACGACACCAGCACCCCGTCTCGTTCCAGCCGGAAGTCGTAGTGCAGCCGGCGGGCGTGATGCTCCTGAATGACAAACGTATTATTCTGCCCTGCCGCGGGTTTCGAGCTCGGCACCGGCTCCGGGGTCTTCGCCGCGTCGCGCATGCTGCGGTACTTGGTCAACCGGTCCCGGCTGGGCAGGTCGGCATCCAGCGGCGCGAGCAGGTCGCCATCGCGGGCCACCCGGGCCAGCACCTCGTCGTAGCGCAGCTGACCCAGCTTCTTGTCGTCGAGCTCGGCCCAGGTGCGCGGCGCGGCAACCGTCGGAAACTCGCGTCCGCGCAGTGAATACGGCGCAATGGTGGTCTTCGCCCCGTTGTTCTGGCTCCAGTCCAAGAACACCTTGCCCGCCCGCAGGCTCTTGGTCATGGTCGACGTGACCAGCTTTGGCATCGTCTTTTCCAGTTGCTGCGCAACGCGTTTGGCCAGCACGGTGGCACCGGAGCTGCTCACCGGTTCGGCCAGCGGGGCGTAGAGATGCAGCCCATTGCTACCGCTGGTGAGCGGAAATGTGGTCAGCCCGATATCGGTCATCAGGTCACGAACCGCGCGGGCCACCTGGGCCAGCTGCGCCATGGTCACACCCTCACCCGGGTCGAGGTCGAACACCAATCGTGTTGCCGGGCCGGGCTTGAACTCTTCGGCCTTGCGGCGCGTCCACTGCGCGACGAACCGCCACTGCGGCACGTGCACCTCCAGCGCCGCCTGCTGCGCGATCCAGGCCAGCCCGTCGTCGTCGTCGATGATCGGGTAGGTGGTGGTGCCGGAGCGGTGGGTGATGCTGGCTCGCGGCAGCCAGTCCGGCGCCGACGACGCCAGCTGCTTCTCAAAGAACGAGGCCTCCTCGACGCCGTTGGGCCAGCGCTTGCGCGTTGCCGGACGGCGCGCGATGTGCGGCACCATCACCTCGGCGATACGGGTGTAGTAATCGAAGACGTCTGCCTTGGTAGTGCCGCTCGCGGGGTAAAGCACCTTGTCGGCGTTGGTGAGCTTCACCCGCCGCGCTGCCGCCGAGCCCATGTTGTCAACGTAACCTGTCGGCATGGCGCGCGGGATGGTGATCGGCGAAGCGCTGATCGACATCGTCGAGGGCGCCAAAGACCGCAATATCAGCGAGCATGTGGGCGGCAGCCCGCTGAATGTCGCCGTCGGGCTGGCCAGGCTGGGCCGCGACATCGATTTTCTCACCCATATCGCCGACGACGGACCCGGAAAAAGCATCGTCCGTTACGTCAAAGAGTCTGGCGCACAACTTGTTCCGGGAAGCATCGGGGCTGCGCGCACGCCCACCGCGGTGGCCAAGATCGCGCCGGACGGGTCGGCGCGCTACGAGTTCGACCTCGATTGGCAGCTGTCCGGCACCCCACCCGTCAGGCCGCCGCTCTTCGTGCACACCGGATCCATCGCTGCGGTACGCGAACCGGGATGCTTGGCGGTGGTGGCGCTGCTGGATGCCTATCGCGTGTCGGCCACGGTGACGCTGGACCCCAACGTGCGGCCGTCACTGATCGTCGACCGGGATCAGGCGCGCGAGCGCATCGAGCGCCTCGTCGAACGCAGCGACGTCGTCAAGGCCAGCGACGAGGACTTGCGCTGGCTCAATCCTCAGCACGACCCGGAACACACCGCCCAGACCTGGTTGGCGTCCGGACCCGCGATCGTGGCGCTGACCATAGGCGCCCGCGGCGCGGTGGCATTCTGCGCGGCAGGCCAGACCCGCGCTGACGCCCGTTCGGTGAGGGTGGCCGACACCGTCGGGGCCGGCGACGCCTTCCTGGTGGGCCTGCTCGACACGCTCTGGGAACTGGGCTTGCTGGGCGCCGACCGGCGCGCTGATCTGCACCGGATCGGACTCGATGCGCTGGGGCGCGCGCTCGAAGTGGCCAGCCTGTGCGCGGCGCTGACGGTCGCACGCCCCGGTGCCGACCTGCCCGATCGCGCCGCCCTCGACGCCGCGGCACAGTAGCCGATTCCGCGGCCTGAGGGTTATCCCGGCGGCCCTGGTGGGTACCCGACTCCCATGTCTGGTGCGGACAAGATCAGGAATAAATTCGACAAAGTTGGCGGGATGGCCAAACAAGCCGTCGGGCGAGCCACGCGCAACCGCAGGCTGGAAACCGAAGGCCGAAGCGACCAGCGCCGAGCCGACCTGAAGGATGCCGGCGAGAAGATCAAAGACGCCTTCCGGCCACGGGGACGGCGCACATCGCGCCCGGCCACGGGTTCTCGGCGTTGGCGGTAGCGACACCCCAGGCCTGCTAGCTGCTTACCGGCCCATTGCTGTGGGCATACTGGTATATGCGCTCCATCTGGAAGGGTTCGATCGCATTCGGGCTCGTGAACGTCCCGGTCAAGGTGTACAGCGCCACCGAGGACCACGACATCAAGTTCCATCAGGTCCATGCCAAGGACAACGGGCGAATCCGCTACAAGCGCGTCTGCGAGGTGTGTGGCGAGGTCGTCGAATACGGTGACATCGCCCGGGCCTTCGAATCCGACGACGGCCAGTCGGTGGTGATCACCGACGAGGACATCGCCACGTTGCCCGAAGAACGCAGCCGCGAGATCGAAGTGCTGGAGTTCGTGCCGGCCAGCGACGTCGACCCAATGATGTTCGACCGCAGCTATTTCCTGGAGCCCGACTCAAAATCGTCCAAATCCTATGTGCTACTTGCCAAGACGCTCGCCGAGACGGACCGGATGGCGATCGTGCACTTCACGCTGCGCAACAAGACCCGGCTGGCGGCGTTGCGCGTCAAGGACTTCGGCAAGCGCGACGTGATGGTGGTGCACACCCTGCTGTGGCCCGACGAGATCCGTGACCCCGATTTCCCCGTGCTGGACAAGAAGGTCGACATCAAACCGGCAGAGCTCAAGATGGCCGGCCAGGTAGTCGAGTCGATGGCCGACGAGTTCAACCCGGATCGCTACCACGACACCTACCAGGAACAGTTGCAGGAGCTGGTCGACGCCAAACTCGAAGGCGGAGAGGCGTTTACCGTCGAGGAGCAGCCGAAAGAGCTCGACGAGACCGAGGACGTGTCGGACCTGCTCGCCAAGCTGGAGGCCAGCGTGAAGGCGCGCTCGGGTGACGGAAAGGCGCCGGCCAAGAAGGCCCCGGCTAAATCAACGGCGACAAAGTCGACGGCCAAAAAGGCTGCGCCCAAGAAGGCGCCGGCGAAGAAGGCACGACCCAAAGCAGCGTCAAAGTCTTGACGCGGGCGTAAGCTCATCGTGCTGCCGAACCCGAGTCTTCAAGAGGAGATTTGCGTGAAGTTCACTCGATCTGGCGCTCGATTTGGCATGGGCCTGATCATCGTTACCGCTCTGGTGCTGTCGGGATGCGGTGGGCATTCGAACAACGCGGCATCCTCATCGGGGTCCAGCGCTCCAGCGGTGCCCGTCAACTGCGGCGGCAAGAAGAAGATTCTGGCTGCGGGCTCGACGGCCCAGAAGAACGCGATGGAGCAGTTCGTCTACGCCTACATCCGGGCCTGCCCTGGCTACACGCTGGACTACAACGCCAACGGTTCCGGCGCCGGGATGAAGTTGTTCCTCGACGGTCAGACCGATCTGGCGGGTTCCGACTCACCCATGGATCCGGCCAAGGGCGAACCCGACAAGGCGGCGCAGCGGTGCGGATCGCCGGCCTGGGACCTTCCGGTGGTGTTCGGCCCGATCGCGGTCACCTACAACATCAATGGAGTGAGTTCGCTCAGTTTGGACGGGCCCACCACGGCGAAGATCTTCAACGGCGCCATCACCAGGTGGGACGATCCGGCGATCAAGGGCCTCAACCCGAGCGTCAATCTGCCGGGCACCCAGATTCACGTCGTCTTCCGCAGCGATAAATCCGGTACCACCGACAACTTCCAGAAGTATCTGGACGCCGCATCCAACGGCGCGTGGGGCAAAGGCACCGGCCAGACCTTCAACGGCGGCGTCGGGGAGGGCGCCAGCGGAAACGACGGTACCTCGCAGGCGCTGAAGCGAACGGACGGCTCGATCACCTACAACGAATGGTCCTTCGCCGTCGGCCATCAGCTGAACATGGCGCAGATCATCACCTCGGCCGGGCCGAATCCGGTAACGATCACCGCCGAAACCGTGGGTAAGACGATCGCCGGAGCCACCTTCCGCGGCGAGGGCAATGACCTGGTGGTCGATACGTCGTCGTTCTACCGGCCGACGCTGGTCGGGGCGTATCCAATCGTGCTGGTGACCTATGAGATCGTCTGCTCGAAGTATCCGGACGCCCCGACCGGCACCGCGGTAAAAGCCTTTATGCAGGCCACAATTGGCGAGGGCCAAATCGGTTTGGACGAGTATGGATACATTCCGCTGCCGTCCACGTTTCAATCGAAATTAGTTCCGGTGGTGAACAGTATTGCGTAAGCGGGTGCCGCGGACCGGCAACCCTTGGCGACTCGGGCCGAATCGCCAAGGGCCCGAACGGCTTTAATACATTAAGCGATTTCTCAGCCCGAAACCGTATCCTGGCGGTCGGAACGTCGTTACTGACTCGTGATTCAAAATTCACTGTGAGTGGCGAGATTTTGTTGTGTGCCCACTCTCCGAGGATTTACCGTGGGTTAACCATCCGTTTGATACGGCGGCCGGTTCGGCCTCTGCGTATCGGGTGGCCTAGCGAAGGGAGCGTCGACGGTGAGCGTCACCGGGCCGGATTCGCGGGTGGGGCAGCGCTTTGGACCGTATCTGCTGGTGCGCCTGATCGGCCGCGGCGGCATGGGCGAGGTCTATGAGGCCGAGGACACCCGCAAACGCCGGGTGGTGGCGCTGAAACTGATTTCCACGCAATACTCCGGCAATCCGACGTTCCTGGCGCGCATGCAGCGCGAGGCCGACATCGCTGGGCGGCTGACCGAGCCACATATCGTGCCGATTCACGATTACGGCGAGATCGACGGCCAGTTCTACGTGGAGATGCGGCTGATCGAAGGCGTTTCGTTGCGGTCGATGCTGACCCAGTTCGGTCCGCTGGCCCCGGCCCGGGCGGTAGCCATCGTGCGCCAGATCGCGGCCGCACTGGACGCCGCACACGGCAGCGGCATCACCCACCGCGACGTCAAGCCGGAAAACATCCTGATCGCCCAAAGCGATTTCGCCTATCTGGTGGACTTCGGCATCGCCCGCAACGCCGCCGACCCGGGGCTGACGCAGAGCGGGATGGCGGTGGGAACCTACAACTACATGGCCCCGGAGCGGTTCACCGGCGACGAGGTCACCTACCGGGCCGACATCTATGCGCTGGCCTGCGTGTTGGGTGAGTGTTTGACCGGCGCGCCACCGTATCGCGGTGAGAGCGTCGAGCGGCTGATCGCCGCACACCTGATGGAACCCGTCCCGCGGCCCAGCCAGATTCGGCCCGGGCGGATCCCACCGGCGCTGGACCAGGTGATCGCCAAAGGCATGGCCAAGAAACCGGCAGACCGTTACATGAGTGCCGGCGATCTGGCGATCGCCGCCCACGAAGCGCTGACCACGCCCGAACAGCACCAGGAAGCGACCATTCTGCGCCAGGGTGACAATGCGACGCTGATGGCACCGGTCGTCACCCCGGAGGTGGCCAGCGGCTGGACCAACTACAGCGGCTCGGGCCCCCAGCAGGCACCGCAGAACGTGCAGGCCCCGCAGAACTTGACGCCACCGCCTCAGTACCCGACGGGCGACGAGACCATGGCCCGCCCGCTGCCGTCGAACACCGGCGGCTGGCGATCGACGCCCAACCAGTCCGACCAATGGACGCAGGCCGCTCCGGTGCCCGGCGCCGCCGGCTGGCCCAGCCAACCCGGGGTCGCGCCGTCCGGCGGCGGTCCGGCGGGCCCGCCCAGTTATGGCCCCTCGCAACCTCTTTCGACGACACCGCCGCCCCGGAAGAGCCGAAAAGGGTTGATCATCGGCGCGGTAGCCGCGGTGGTCCTCATCGCCATCGCCGCCATCACGGCCTTCGTGGTGACCAGGCCGAAGGGAAGCGGCGGCTCGACGCAGGCGGCGACGGGACAAACCGTGCTGCCGTTCACCGGCCTCAACTTCCGCCTCTCCCCGGGCGGGGTGGCCCTTGACGACTCCGGCACCGTGTACATCACCAATCAGACGATGTACGGACGGGTGGTGGCGTTGCCGGCTAACTCCTCGACGCCGGTGGTCAAGCCGTTCAACGGGCTCTACGAGCCCCAAGGGCTGGCGGTCGACGGCTCCGGGAAGATCTATGTCAGCGACTTCAACAACCGGGTGGTGGCGCTGGCGCCCGGTTCCAACAACCAGACGGTGCTGCCGTTCGACGGCCTCAACTATCCCGAGGGTGTGGCGGTGGACGCCCAGGGCAACGTGTATGTCGCCGACCGTGGCAATGACCGGGTGGTGAAGTTGGCCCCCGGCGCCAATGCCCAGACCGTGCTGCCGTTCACCGGCCTCAAAAATCCCGACGGCGTGGCGGTGGACACCGACGGCAACGTCTACGTCACCGACACCGACAACAACCGGGTGCTGAAACTCGATGCCGGCACCAGCAACCAGAGCGTGCTGCCGTTCACCGGCATCAGCGCGCCCTGGGGAATCGCGGTCGACGGCGCCGGCAACATCTACATCACCGAACACGACACCAACGTGGTGGCCAAGTTGCCCGCCGGCGGCACCGCCTCGACCGAACTGCCGTTCACCGGGCTCAACACCCCGCTGTCGGTGGCGGTGGACAAGAAGGGCAACGTCTACGTCGCCGACCGCGGCAACGGCAGGGTGCTCAAACTCGCGCAGTGATGTTGCCGGGTCAGTTCCGGTGGCTGGCCACGAAGCGGATTCCCGCGGCGATCAAGTTGATCACCGCCACGATGATGATCAGGGTGAGCGCCGCACCCCAGATGCGCAGGAAGCCCGCGTGTTCGGGGTTGGTGAGTTCGGTGTAGATCAGCAGCGGCAGCGAGGCCATGTTGCCGTTGAAGATGTCGATGTTGATCGAGCGGCTGTAGCCCACCAGCACCAGCACCGGTGCGGTTTCACCGATGACACGCGCGACCGCTAACAGAATGCCGGACACGATGCCCGGCATCGCGATCGGAATGACGATCCGCACGATCGTCTTCCATTTGGGAACACCCAACGCATAGCTGGCTTCTCGCAATTCGTCGGGGACCAGACGCAGCATCTCCTCGGTCGAGCGCACCACCACCGGCAACATCAATAAGACCAATGCCAGCGAGACGGCGAATGCGCTCTGCTGAAACCCCATGGTGGCGATCCACAAACTGAAGATGAACAGCGCCGCCACAATCGAGGGCACCCCGGCGAGTACGTCGACCATGAACGTGGTCACCCGCGCCAGCCGACTGGTTCCGTACTCCACCAGATACACCGCGGTCATCAGGCCCAGCGGCACCGCCAGCGCGGCGGCCACCCCGGCCTGCACCACGGTTCCATACAGCGCGTGGTAGACGCCGCCGGTGAATTCCTCGGGCAGCACGCCGCGCAGCGAGTGGGTCCACCAGGTCGACCGGGTGACGCCATACCAGCCTCGCGCGATCACCACACCCAGCAGCCAGAACAGCGGCACCAGCGCGACAGCGAACGAGGCGAAGAAAAACGTTGCGGCAAGGCTGTTGGTGACCCTCCGCCGCAAGCTCAACGGCCGGAAGACCTCCGCCTTGACCGGCTGGTCGAGCGCGTCAATGGTCATCGGTGCTCACCCGTTGACCTTTCCGCCCGCGATCGCCCGCGCGGCGGCGTTGACCATGAAAGTCAGGACGAACAACGCGAATCCGGCCGAAATGTAGGCGCCGGTAGGCAGCGGTTCGCTGAATTCGGAAGCCGCAGAGGCGATTTTGGATGCGAAGGTGTAGCCGCCGTCGAACAGCGACCAACTCCCCGGCCTGGCGGCCGAACGCAGAATGATCAGCACCGCCACGGTTTCACCCAGCGCGCGGCCCAATCCCAGCATCGACGCGGCCACCACACCGCTGCGGCCGAACGGCAGCACGGTCATCCGCACCACCTCCCACTTCGTCGCACCCAGCGCCTGCGCCGCTTCGATATGGATCAGTGGGGTCTGCCGGAACACTTCTCGCGACACCGAGGTGACGATCGGCAAGATCATCACCGCGAGCACGATGCTCGCGGTGAAGATCGTGCCCCCGCCGGCCAATGACACGTTGCCCTGCTTGAACAGGCACAGCCAGTCGTGCTTGCGCCACAGGCAAACCGAGCCGAGATGCCGGTTCAGAAAGCTGGCGATCGGTTCCAGCTTGGGCGCCAGCACGAAAATCCCCCACAGCCCGAAGACGATCGACGGCACCGCGGCCAGCAGATCGACCATCGCGGCGAACGGACGCGACAGCCGCCGCGGCACGTACTGGGTGAGGAACACCGCGATCCCGACCGCGATCGGCACCGCCAGCACCAGCGCGCTGATCGAACTGAGCACCGTGACCATGAACAAGTCACGGATACCGAATGCCAGCTTGTCGTCGTCGGCGGTGTCGAATGTCGCGCTGGTGAAGAAGTTTGCGTTGTTGGCGCGCAACGCCGGTACCGCGCGGATCAACAGAAATACCGCGATCAGCACGATTGCCGTCACAATCGTCGAACTGGCTGCTCCGGCCAGGAACTTGAATAGCCGATCGGCGCGCCGCGAAGCCCGCGCGTCGACCGCCCCTAGCTCAGACTTGGCCAGCGGGCCTTTGACCACATTGACCTCAGATCAAGCGATGGCGTTGACAGCAGTCGACAACCTCGACTTGAAGGCATCCGGGATCGGGATATATCCATTGTCTCCCAAGCCATTCTGGCCCGCGCCGATGGTGCTCTGCAGGAACGCCTTCACCGCCGTGCCGACCTGGGCGTCGGGATACTTCGAGCAGACGATTTCATACGTGGCCAGCACGATGGGGTACGAACCGGGCTGCGTCGGCTTGTAGAACGAAACCGTGTCGAGTACGAGGTCGTTGCCCTGCCCGCTGATGGTGGCCCCGGCGATCGTCTTGCCGACGGAGTCGGTGCTGATCGCCACCGCGTCCGGGCCGGCTGAGGTGATGATCTTGGCCATGTTCAGGTGCTGTGCCTGAGCGAACGACCATTCGTTGTAGGTAATCGATCCTTCGGTGGCCTTGATAGCCGCCGAGGTGCCGTCGTTGCCCTTGGCGCCTTCACCGACGCCGCCCTTGAACGCCTTGCCCGCGCCCTTGCCCCCCCCGCCGTTGGACGCCGCATCGAGGTAGCGCTGGAAATTGTCGGTGGTTCCCGATTCGTCGCTGCGGAACACCACATGGATCGGTGTCGCGGGCAGGCTGGCGCCCGAGTTGAGCCCTTGGATTGCGGGATCGTTCCAGCTGGTGATGGCACCGTTGAAGATCTTGGCCAGGGTGGGCCCGTCCAGGTTGAGCGAACTGACGCCATTGATGTTGTATGTGACCGCAATAGGACCGAACACAACCGGCAGATTCCACGCCGGTGACCCACCGCAACGCTGCTGCGCGGTGGCGGCTTCCTCCTTGCTGAGCGGCGAGTCCGAACCGCCGAAATCGGTTTGGTTGCCATTGAATTCGCTGATTCCGGCACCCGAGCCGTTGCCCGTGTAGTTCAGCGTCTGCCCCGGGCAGGCCTGCTCGAAAGCCTTGACGAAGCGGGTCATCGCGTTGGCCTGGGCCGTCGAACCGCTGGCTTTCAGCGTCTTCTTGCCGCCGCAATTGACATTGCTGGCGGCCTGCCCGCTCGTTGAGTTTCCCCCGGATGAGTTGTTGTCACTGCCGCACGCTGTCAAGACCAGTGCACCAGAAGCCAGGACACTGAGCGCGGCGCCAAATCGGTTGAGTTTCAATTCAGTTCCTAACGGTAGAGATGAAACATCCTTGCCGCCACCCGTAAGCCGCGGCCCCGGTCAATACAACCAGCCGTTTTCCTCGCAGCCTTGAAGCCACACTAACAACAAGTGACCTCCTATGAAACAGTTGCTGTCGCCACGTCCCGGTCGATAGCGACATCAATTTCGGCGAGTTCTCCGGCCACTGAATTCAAACAGATTTTCGCTGTGGGCACACCGTGCGCGTTGTCTTCGCGGGCACCTGTGACAAACTAGAACCTGTTACAGAAAAGCCCCCTCCCGAGGCGGCGAGGACCGCTGCCGTTTCGGCCGACATCTGAAACGAGGCCGCAGTGATCCTCGACAGGTTCCGTCTCGACGACAAAGTCGCCGTCATCACCGGCGCCGGTCGCGGCCTGGGTGCGGCCATCGCCTTGGCTTTCGCCGAGGCCGGCGCCGATGTCGTCATCGCTTCGCGGACCCAATCCCAACTGGACGAGGTCGCCGAACAGGTGCGTGGCCTCGGCCGCCGCGCCCACGTGGTCGCCGCCGATCTGGCCCATCCGGAGGACACCGCGCAGCTGGCGGGTCAGGCTATAGCGGCGTTCGGAAGACTAGACATCGTCGTCAACAATGTCGGGGGAAGCATGCCCAACACCTTGTTGACGACGTCGACCAAGGACCTCAAGGACGCCTTCACCTTCAACGTGGGCACCGCCCACGCGCTGACCGTCGCGGCGGTGCCGTTGATGCTCGAACACTCCGGCGGCGGCAGCATCATCAATATCACCTCGGCAATCGGCCGGCTGGCTGGACGCGGCTTCGCCGCCTACGGCACCGCCAAGGCCGCGCTGGCCCATTACACCCGGCTGACGGCGCTCGACCTGTGCCCGCGCATTCGGGTCAATGCCATCGCGCCGGGGTCGATCCTGACCTCGGCGCTGGATGTGGTGGCCTCCAATGACGAGCTGCGCGCGCCGATGGAGCAGGCGACGCCGTTGCGCCGGCTGGGCGATCCCGTCGATATCGCAGCTGCAGCAGTCTATTTGGCTTCTCCGGCCGGCGCTTTCCTCACCGGCAAGATACTGGAGGTCGACGGCGGCCTCACCTTCCCCAATCTGGACATCCCCGTACCGGATCTGTGAGTTACCACAGCTTGGGCGGACGGAAAATATAGCCGGGTTCGGATTCTGTTGTCCCCCTGGCCACTTCGGTGACCGCATGGAGCCCCTTGATCAGTCCCTCAAGGCCGTCGTCACCGATGCGTTTGCGGATCGCCCGATCTAAAGCGCCCGCGGTGCGCAGGCGTGCGGTCATGAAGTCCAGCGCTTTCTGGGTAAGCTCGACCACCTTCTCGCGCTGGTCGGTGCTCGATGTGGTGGTCTGCACGTAGCCGCGATCGCGCAGTTCGGCGACCACCTTGCTGGCCGCCTGCCGGCTGATGCCGAACAGTCGCCCGATCTCTGAAATGGTGATCGGAGCCGGTTGGGCATAGAGGACGAATACGTAAAGGATGGAATAGCTGCGGTCGGGATACCCCGCAGCCTCCATCTCGTCATCAACGCGCCGGACGTAACTCCACCAAGCCACCCGCATTGCGGTTCCAAGATCTGTCTGCGGTGCCCGGTACTTAGGTGTGGCAACCATGGTTGACAGCATAAGCAACTGCCCCTAATCTCCAATTGTCAACCAAGTATGACTTTCAACCAAAGATGACAATCTCGGTCCAGGAAAGATCACCGATGGCCCCCAGATCCAGCGTTACGGCACGCAAAGCACCGATGCAGCAACGGTCGCGAGAGACTGTGCGGCGCATTCTCGACGCCGCGACACGCGTTCTGAAAGAGCGTGGCTACGAAGGCTTTTCAACGAACCGGATCGCCCTGGCGGCCGGTATCAGCCCTGGTTCGCTGTACCAGTACTTCGCCAACAAGGACGCGATCCTGAACGCCATGGTCGCCGAATACACCGAGCAGCTGCTCCACCGCGTGTCCAGCAATCTGGACAAGCATATGTACTACGACGCCGCCGGCCTGGTGTCCGCGGCGGTGGCAACACAGGTCGACGCCATGCTCGAACAGCCGGAAATGCTCCAGGTGATCGCCGGGCAAATGCCCGGAACCACGGGAGCAGAGCTGCTCAGGCCCATTGAAGGGCTGATCGGCGAAATCATCAGGGGCTATACCCTCGCATCCGCCGACCGGCCCACCGACATGGACGTCGAGGCCGCCTCGTGGCTCATGATCCAGCTGCTCGGCACCACGATCCGCTATGTGCTGGATAAGCCACCCATTGCCAAGGATGTCTTCATCAAGGAAATGACGCGCATCGCGCAATGCCACCCGATGGGCAAAGCCCGCGCGCTTGCTGCGAGCTGACTCCGGCTACAACAGCTAGGCGGTGGCCGCAACCGCTCGGTTTCGGATACCCTCACTTTCTTATTCGGGTATGCGGATGAAAGTCGGGTGAGTTGGCGCAGGACACCCAAGCCTCGCTCAAGACCAGCTGGTATCTGCTGGGGCCGGCGTTCGTTGCCGCGATCGCATACGTCGACCCCGGCAACGTAGCCGCCAATGTCAGTTCCGGCACCCAATTCGGCTACCTGCTGCTATGGGTCATCGTGGTGGCCAACGTGATGGCGGGACTGGTGCAGTACCTGTCGGCGAAGCTGGGCCTGGTGACCGGCCTCTCACTGCCCGAGGCCGTCGGCAGCCGGATGGGACGCCCGGCCCGGCTGGCCTACTGGGCACAGGCCGAAATAGTCGCAATGGCAACCGATGTGGCCGAAGTGATCGGCGGTGCCATCGCGTTACGGATCCTGTTCGGCCTGCCCCTGCCGCTCGGCGGGATCATCACCGGGGTGATCTCGCTGCTGCTGCTGACCGTCCAGGATCGCCGCGGCCAGCGCCTGTTCGAACGCGTCATCACCGGATTGCTATTGGTGATCGCCGTCGGCTTCACCTCTAGTTTCTTCGTCGCGACGCCGCCCTCCGACGCTGTGCTCGCCGGCCTGGTCCCCCGCTTCCAGGGAACCGAGAGTGTGCTGCTGGCCGCCGCGATACTCGGGGCGACCGTGATGCCGCACGCCGTGTACCTGCATTCCGGCCTGGCCCGAGACCGGCACGGCCATCCCGAGCCGGGGCCGTTCCGGCACCGGCTGCTGCGCATCACGCGATGGGACGTCGGCCTGGCGATGGTCGTGGCCGGCGGGGTGAATGCCGCGATGCTGCTGGTTGCGGCCCTCAACATGCGCGGTCGCGGGGATACCGCGTCGATCGAGAGCGCATACGCCGCGGTCCACGACACCTTGGGGGCAACAATCGCGGTGTTGTTCGCGATCGGGTTGCTGGCCTCGGGATTGGCGTCGACATCGGTGGGCGCGTACGCGGGCGCGATGATCATGCAGGGGTTGCTGCACTGGTCGGTGCCGATGCTGGTGCGCCGCTTCATCACGTTGTGCCCGGCCGTGGCGATTCTGGCGCTGGGCTTCGATCCCACCCGGACGCTGGTGCTATCGCAGGTGGTGTTGTCCTTCGGCATACCGTTCGCCGTGCTTCCGCTCGTCCGATTGACCAGTAGTGCCGAGGTGATGGGCAGCGATATCAACCATCGCGTCACCACCGTTGTTGGCTGGGCGGTCGCGGTGATGATTAGTCTGCTTAACGTGGTGCTGATTTATCTGACTGTGACGGGATAGATGCCGGTCCGCCGGCACCCATACTTCGCATACGGGTCCAACCTGTGCGTCCGGCAGATGGCGAAACGCTGTCCCGACGCCGGTGATCCGCGGCCAGCGGTGCTGTCCGATCACGACTGGCTGATCAACCAGCGCGGGGTGGCCACCGTCGAGCCGTTCGCCGGAAATCAGGTCCACGGGGTGCTGTGGCAACTTTCCGACCACGACCTGATCGCGCTGGACAGCGCCGAGGGAGTTCCGGTGCGATACCGCCGTGACCGGCTGACCGTGCACACCGATAGCGGGCCCGCCCCGGCCTGGGTGTACATCGACCACCGGGTGACCCCGGGTGCGCCACGGGCCGGCTATCTGCCGCGCATCATCGACGGCGCCAGGCACCACGGGTTGCCGCAACGCTGGATCGACTTCCTGCACCGCTGGGACCCAGCGCACTGGCCACGGCCGGTATCATCGAATGAACCCGCGCCACAATCGCTTTCGGCGTTGCTGACCGAACCCGGAGTGGCCGAGTTCAGCCGGCTGCGGTCGCGATTCGGTTTTCTGGCCATCCACGGCGGTGGGCTGGAACAGATGACCGATGTGATCGCCGAACGTGCCGCCGAGGCTGCGGACGCGTCGGTATACGTGGTGCGCCATCCCGACAGATATCCGCATCACCTGCCGTCGGCGCGGTACGACCCGACCGATTCGCTTCTGCTGGCGAAGTTTCTCGAGCACGTCGACGTCGCCGTCTCGCTACACGGTTACGGGCGCATCGGGCGCAGCACGCAGTTGCTGGCCGGAGGCCGCAATCGTGCGCTGGCCGACCACCTGGCCCGGCATATTCAGCTGCCCGGGTATCACGTCGTCACCGACCTCGACGCCATCCCGCTGGAGCTGCGGGGGCTGCATCCGGATAACCCGGTGAATCGGGTGCGCGACGGCGGGACGCAGTTGGAATTGTCGGTTCGCGTCCGGGGGCTCAGCCCGCGCAGCCCACTGTTCGGCGACGATGCGGGCCGGAACGGCCTGAGGTGGGGGTACCGCCCGCTTGGTGGGGAGAGCCGGACAGTCCAGCCTGAGTCTGGGGCGGATGGCTGGTCACCGGTTACTGCGGGGTTGGTGGATGGCTTGGTTTCCGCCGCTCGGTCCTGGCTTTAGCGATTCATTCGACGGAGGTTGTTGGTGGCTAAGGATTTTCGCTTCGGTTTGAGTATGCGCTTCATCAAATCGCGTGCGGCGCTGGAAGAGACGGCCAAGCACGCCGAAGACCTCGGTTTCGACGTGCTGTGCGTGCCCGATCACCTGGGCGCCATCGCGCCGTTTCCAGCGCTGACCGCAGTCGCCATGACTACCAGCAAGATCCGGGTGAGCATGTACGTGCTCAACGCCGCCTTCTACAAGCCAGCCCTGCTGGCTCGGGACGTCGACGCGCTGCACGTGCTCAGCGACGGCCGTCTGGAGGTAGGCCTCGGTACCGGTTACGTCCGAGAGGAATTCGAGGCCGCCGAGTTGCCGTATCCCAGTGCCGGAGCCCGCGTCGACTACCTCGAACACGTGACGAAGTATTTGGCCCAGCACCAACCGACGGTGCCGCTCATGATCGCCGGCAGCGGCGACCGGGTGATGACCCTGGCCGCCCGGCACGCCCACATCATCGCGCTCACTGGAGCCAAGGTTCGCGACGTCGAGGACCCACTGGCCGAACGCATCTCGTTCGTTCGGCAGGCCGCCGGGGAACGGGCTGACTCGCTTGAGCTGAATCTGGTGATCACCGCCGTCCCGCGCGCCGGCGAGAGCATCCCGAACCTGTCGTTGACCCGCCGCAACGCACCGAACCTGTCCGACGAGCAGTTGATGGCCATGCATTCGGTGCTCAGCGGATCGCCGCGCGAAATGGCCGACCAGCTACTTGGCTACCGCGAAAAGTATGGAGTCACATACTTCACCGTGCAGGACAACCACCTCGAGAATTTCGGAAAGGTGATCGCCGAACTGCGTTGAGCGTAGAGCGTAGAGCGTGCCCAAAGCCTTGTCAGATAGGGCACTTCGGCTCTAGCGCGGCTCGCCGCGCCGCGACATGGTGGCAGTAGCACACGATCTGCAAAGCACGAAGGCAGCACAGTCAATGGACTTCCCCGATACCGAGACGATGCGCTCGATCCTCACCCTGGCTATCCGCGCACCTTCGGTGTACAACACCCAGCCCTGGCGTTGGCGGGTGGACAACCAGATGCTGAACCTGTACGCCGATCCAAGCAGGCAGCTGCCGGTCACCGATCCCGAGGGACGTGACCTGATCGTGAGTTGTGGTGCGGCACTTAACCATTGCGCGATCGCCTTGGCGGCGATGGGATGGCGGAGCAAGGTCCACCGGTTGCCGGATCCCGCCAACCACGACCACCTGGCCACGATCGAGGTGCATGCCGACGCCGCCGATCCGGTCGACATGGCGTTGGCCGCGGCGATACCGCAGCGGCGAACCGACCGCCGCTACTACGGCTCGTGGCCGGTGGCGGCCGCTGATATCGCGCTGATGGGCGCGCGAGCTGCGCGGCTCGGTGTCACGCTGCGCCAGGTCGACGCCTTAGCCACGCTGAAGCGGATCGTCACCCACGCAGTTCGCACTCATATGAGCGACCGTGAGTATCTCAACGAGCTCACCGTCTGGAGTGGACGGTACGACTCGAAAGCCGGTGTGCCGGCGCATAACACGCCCGCGCATGACTGTGCGTCTCCGCTGCCTGGCCGGTTCTTCGCCGGTCCGGCGCTGGCGCAGCCGGCCGGTGCGTCACCGACAGACGACAACGCCGCCATCCTCGCGCTGGGCACCTCGACCGACGATCGGCTGGACTGGCTGCGCGCCGGCGAAGCCACCAGTGTGGTGCTGTTGACCGCCACATCGCTGGGCTTGGCCAGCTGCGCTGTCACCGAGCCGCTCGAGATTGCGGCAACACGTGAAGCCGTGCGCACCGAAGTCTTCGGCAGCTGCTGCAATCCGCAGATGTTGTTGCGGGTGGGCTGGGCGCCGGTCAACGCCGATCCGTTGCCGGCCACGCCGCGACGCAGCCTCGAACGCGTCGTGGAATGGACGACAGCAGGTGGTCACGCTGCGGAAGTTGATTGATACCAGGCAATCTACATTGCCCGTTCAGCCGGAGCCTCCCTGCGGCCTCAGGTGAGCCAGGCACAGATCAGGTTGGGCGAACGCCTCCAGTCGGTCGACGGTGACCGGTGCCGCGTCACCTTCGAGAACTCCTTGCATGAGTCCAAGGTGAATCGAGCACACGACCTTGCTTTGACTCTCGGCAAGTTCGAGGAATGGGCAGTGCCGCAAGCCGATCTGCTGCTGCCCCCCGGAGCTGCGATGCTCGGGCGCGAACCCGAACTCGTCGAGGACACCGACGAGGTGTTGGACCGATTTCTTCGCAGTCGTCTTCTTCTGTTGTGGCGCTGGCGTTTTGAACTGGCGCGCCCACGCGCGCCCCGCGGCCTGCGCCGTGGCCGACGGATTACGGCCGGAGGCCAGCGTCGCCGCCAGGATTTCGGCGAGCAGCCGGTAATGGCGGGGTCCGGTGCGGTCCATCTGCGCGACGGCACGAAACATCAGCGGTGGCCGTCCCGGTTGTCTGCCTCTTGGCTCGACGTGCTCAACCTGGCCGTCACGGACCAATTTAACCAGGTGAAAGCGGACCGTATTAGAGTGCACGTCAAGCACTCTGGCGATCGCAGCGATACTCAGCGGACCCCGCTCAGCCTTCAGTACGCGCAGCACATCACGACGGCGCCCAGACGTCTCCTCCCGCGATATGGCCACCGCAGTCAGGCCTGCTGTGGATCCTGCTTGGGCAGACGTGCCACCAACGGAGTGTCGACGCCAAGCGGACCCAATTTGCCGGCTCCGCCCGGTGATCCGAGAGGCTCGTCGCGGCCCGCCAGGGTTTCGGAAAAGAACGCCGCGTTGTCGGCTAGATAGGGCTGCAACTCTTCGGGCAGGTCATCCTCGTAGTAGATTGCCTCGACTGGACAAACGGGCTCGCACGCTCCGCAGTCAACGCACTCGTCCGGATGAATGTAGAGCGCCCGGCCACCCTCGTAGATGCAGTCAACCGGACACTCCTCGACGCAGGCCCGGTCCATCACGTCAACGCATGGCTCGCCAATCACATATGCCATGGTTCGGAGTTTACACAATACGGGTTGTATAAACCAGCATTGCGTGCGGATCTGTTGGCCGACAACGGATTCGGCGTGCGGATTTGACTCGAACAGGCCATCGAAGCATGCCCTCGCGCGGCGTTATCGCGCGAAGAACTGGCTGGTTCAGCTACCCCTTGACCAGCCGCAGCCGCCACGCCTCCGGTCCGCGCTGCTCGTACTCGACCCCGAGCCGGCCGGCCGCGCGATGATCGAGCTGGCGCAGCAGCGGGATCGGATCATGAGGTGCCACCAGCACCAGCGCGCCGCCGTGGGGAACGGCGTCGAATGCGCCGAACACGGTGGCATGCCGGATCGAATGCGGCACCTCACGGACGTCGAGCACGGGATCGTCGGCATCGGCTTCGCAGCAACCGCAGGTATGTGACGACACGGCACCGTCGGCGCGGTGGGCATGGCCGAGGAGTTCGTGCATGCCGCCGGCGACTTCAGCGAGCGAGACGTCGGGATCGGCGGCCACGATCGGCAGAATCCGTTCGTTCTCGTCAACCAGGTGTGCGTCGAACAGCACTCGCAGGGCTTGTGCGGAACCGGCCGCGCGCACCGGCGATTCCGTGCGGATGCCGTCGACGAGGGAGCCGATGACGCGGTGCGCCGCGATCATCGATTCGACCAGAGGCCGGGCACGCTCGGTGCGGCTGGCGGCCGGGTACAGCCGCGCCTCTTCGGCGGCGGCGTGCGGCAGCAGCTCGCCGGTCAGGAAAGCCAGGGCCGCGGCTCGCGCGGGCTCAATGTCGGCGCCGCGCTCCAGCGCCGACACGATGCCATCGGTGAGCATGGCGAGTTGCCCGGCGAGCTGCGCGTGATGGCCCTTGATCGCATCGACCGCCGCGGCGTCAGCGGCTGTTGACGCGACGACCACATCGTTGGCCGACATCTTGGTTCCTTTCCGCAGAGTCCGCAGGCTCCGCTGAACGAATGTGACTCATTGCCCTATGCGCTTCGTTCAAGAATTTACTACAGTAATTTCCGTGAAAAAAGACCGCCTGGCCCTCGGCCCTGAACCGGCGCCGGTGGTTCGGACGCCCGTGGCTCTGTCCGGGCAGCGGCTACGGGTGCTCGAGTACGTGCGTGCGCACTCCCCCGTCCGGGTCGGCGACGCCGCCGGCGCACTTGACCTGCACCCCAACACCGTTCGCGAACATCTCGACGCGGTCGCCGGGCTCGGGCTCGTCGAGCGCTCCACGGCAACCGCCCTCGGGCGCGGGCGGCCGGCCACGTTGTATCGCGTGTCGGCCGCCGATCCGGCCGTCGCCGTTCGCGATTACGCGGGCCTGGCGACCGCACTGGCCGGTCATCTGGCTCGGACCAGCGCCGCCCCCGAGCGCGATGCGCAGGCTGCCGGTATCGAGTGGGGACGCGAACTCATCGATGAGGACAGCCAAGCCGGCGGTGATCCGCGACAGACCGTGCTTGACGTGCTGACCCGCCTCGGCTTCGCACCGGACGACGAGGGCACGCCGAGCGCCGGGGGTATCGCGCTGCGTCGCTGCCCGTTGCTGGAGGCAGCGCGGCGTTACCCCACCATCGTCTGTCAGGTCCACCTCGGCATCGTCGAGGGAATGCTGGAGCGGCTCGGCGCTCCCAGCGGCCAGGGGCTCGATCTCATTCCATTCGCCGAACCCGGCGCCTGCCGGCTGTTCCTACCAGAACCCGTGGTGCGACATGGTGATTGACCGACGCATTCCGTCCCGGGCGCTGCTGCTTGTCCCCGGCGGGTTCGCGCTTCTGGCCGGACTCGATGCGGCGCTGCTGTTGCTCGGCCTGCCCGCGCCGTTCAAGACGACCCAGCTGGCCGAAGTGCACGGCGTCCTGCTGGTGCTCGGGTTCGTCGGCACGGTGATTGCGCTGGAGCGAGCAGTGGCCGCACACCGGTGGTGGGCCTACCTGGGCCCGGCGTTCCTGGGCGCCGCAGCGGTGCTTCTCGTCACCCGGACACCCCGAAACCTGGGCGGGGTCCTGTTGGTCGCCGGATCCGCGGTGTTGGTTGCGGTATACGCGTCGCTGTGGCGGCGCTCTGCCGACTCGGCGATTCTGGTCCAGGTCGCCGGTGCGGTGCTGGCGACGGGCGCGGCGCTGTTGTGGCTGGGTGGCGTGCCGGTCCCCGACCTATTGCCCTGGCTGTCGGGATTTCTCATCCTGACGATCGTCGGGGAACGCCTTGAGCTCGCCCGCCTGACCATGGCCGGCACCCCGGCCGAAGGGACGCTGATCGTCCTCGCTGCGGCGATGGTCGCCGGCACCGTCGCCGCATTGTTGTGGCCGGCGCCCGGCTACCCGTTGCTCGGCGCGACGCTGCTGGCGACGGCGCTGTGGCTGTACTGGTTCGATGTCGCCCGCCACACCGTACGTGCGACGGGCCTGACCCGATACATCGCGGTGTGCCTGCTTGCCGGCTATGTGTGGTTGCTGGTGCCGGCCTTGACCTGGCTGCTCACCGGCCAAATCCGTTCCGGCGCAGGTTATGACGCGGTAGTACACGCGGTGATGCTGGGCTTCGTGCTGTCGATGATCATGGCGCACGCACCCGTGATCTTGCCCGCCGTGTTGCGTCGCCCGCTGCCCTACACCGGCTTGATGTACGGGCCGTTGGCGCTGTTGCACCTGTCCCTGCTGCTGAGGCTGGCGGTTGGTGATGCACGCGGCCTGCGTTGGGCCGTGCAGGCGGGCAGCGTCCTGAACATCGTGGCTGTCCTCGGATTCATTGCCGTCGCAGGCTATTCGGCGATGCGCGCAGCCCGTCGGGTGCCGGCATGAATCGCTCGGGATGGCATTTACGGGTCGGGGCGGTCGTTTTCGCCTGGCTCGCCGCGCTCGTCTCAGTGGCGGCGGGGCACCGGTTCCTGCCGCTGTCCGGCTGGCTACTGGTCCATCTGTTGGCGCTGGGCGCAGCCGGTAATGCGATCCTAATCTGGAGCCGGCATTTCGCAGATGCATTGCTGCGCACAGCTCCGGACCCGGCCCGGAAGTCAGAAGTGTTGCGCCTCTTGGCCTTTAACGTCGGTGCGGGCGCAGTGGTCGCGGGCATGCTGGGTCGGTGGTGGCCGGTGGTTTTGGCGGGAGGTGTCGTGGTCGCCGTCGTCGCCCTGGCGCACGGCGCGGCACTGCTACGGCAGTTGCGTACCGCGTTGCCCGCCCGCTTCGGTGTCACCGTTCGCTACTACGTCGCCGCGACGGCGTGTCTGGCTGCCGGCGCCGGACTTGGTGTGGCGATGGCGAACTCGGCGCTGCCCGGGCGCATCCACGAGCGGTTCATCCTTGCGCATGCGGCGCTGAATTTGTTCGGTTGGGTGGGACTCACGGTGTTGGGCACACTGGTCACGCTGTGGCCGACGATGCTGCGCACCCGGATGGCCACCGGAGTCGAGGCGGCCGCCCGCGACGGCCTGCCGGCCCTAATGATCGCCCTGGCGGTGGCCACCGCTGGTGCGGTAGTGGGGTCACCGTTGATTACCGGACTGGGCGCCCTCGGCTATCTCGGTGCTGCGGTGATCGTGCTGCGGCCGCACCTCGACGAGATTCGGCGCAAGCGGCCCAACGACTTTGCGACCTTGTCGGTTTTGGCGGGCGTGGCCTGGCTGATCGGGTCGCTGGCCTCCGCCGTGGTGGCACTGGTGATTTCGCGGACCTGGCCGGCCGCGGTGGCGGCGCTCGGCGCGCTCACCGCTCCGGTCCTGGCCGGCTTCCTGGTGCAGGTGCTGCTCGGGTCACTGACGTACCTGACGCCGGTAGTGATGCGCGGCCGTTCGGCGACGCTGGCGGCCGGAGCCGAGCTCGAGCGGGGAGCTGGGTGGCGGCTCACCGTCGCCAACGCCGGGCTGCTGCTGTGTGTCCTTCCGATACCGAGCCTGGTGCGGGTTGCGTCATCGATGCTGGTGCTGGTGTCCTACGCGGCCTTCCTGCCGCTGCTGGTCCGGGCGGTGTGGCGGGCACACCGGGATCGCGACAAGCCGTCGCCTGCCGACCGACCACACCCGGCACGGCGACTCGGCGCCGCCGCCGCGGGACTGGCCGCCGTCGTGCTGGCCGCCGCAGCCGGCGTGGCCGCCGATCCCGCCGCGATCGGTATCCCCACCACGCCCCAGGTTGCCGTGGCGGCCACCGGGCACACCACCACAGCATCGGTCCGAGTCGAGGGCATGCGCTTCGTGCCCGACACGGTGGACGTGCCGGCCGGAGACCGGCTGCTGATCACCCTCGCCAACACCGGCACCAACCAACACGACCTGGTGCTGTCCAACGGCGCCCGCACCGGACGGTTGGCACCGGGTGAATCGGCCGTCCTTAACGCCGGCGTGATCGGCTCCAGCCTCGACGGCTGGTGCGCCGTGGCCGGACACCGCCAGATGGGCATGACGTTTTCGGTTCGGGTGACTGGCGCGCCGACACACGCCGCGCACCCAGATCACCAGGGGCCGGGGCACGTCGCGCCGATCGCGGCTGCCGACATCGCCCGCAGCCTTGGCGCAGACCCGGGTCCGGCCTTCAACGCGCGTGACGCCGCGCTGCCGCCGGCGACTGCCGCGCACCGTCTGACGCTGCCGGTAACCGAGATTCAACGCGAGGTCTCTCCCGGAATCACCCAGCGGCTGTGGACATTTGGCGGTACCGCCCCCGGACCCACGTTGCACGGCAAGATTGGCGACGCCTTCGAAATCACTCTGATCAACGACGGCAGCACCGGCCATTCGATCGACTTCCACGCCGGGGCGCTGGCCCCCGACGAGCCGATGCGGACAATCCAGCCCGGCGAGCGCCTGGTGTACCGGTTCACCGCCACACGCGCAGGTATCTGGCTGTACCACTGCTCGACCATGCCGATGTCGCTGCACATCGCCAACGGCATGTTCGGGGCGGTGATCATCGACCCGCCGGATCTGCCGCGCGTCGATCGCGAGTACGTGATCGTGCAGTCCGAGATGTACCTCGGCGCGCCGGGTGAAGATGCCGATACGGACAAGGTCGCGGCAGACAAGCCCGACCTGGTGGTGTTCAACGGCTATGCCCGCCAGTACGACCACACGCCGCTGACCGCCCGGGTTGGCGAGCGGGTCCGGATTTGGGTGCTTGCCGCCGGACCCAACCGAGGCACCTCGTTCCACGTGGTTGGTGGCCAGTTCGACACCGTGTGGACCGAGGGCGACTACCGGCTGCGGCCAGGTGCCGGCGGTGCGCAGACGCTCGGATTGTTCGCCGCCCAAGGCGGATTCGTCGAACTATCCTTCCAGCAGCCCGGTCGATACCCGTTCGTGTCGCACGCGATGGTCGACGCCGAACGCGGCGCCCACGGCATCATCGAGGTGTCTGCGCGGTGACGTGCCTGATGCGGCTCAGTCGGCGGCATCGCTACACTCACACCGCCGCCAGCGACTAGGTTTGGTCAGGTATTCAACAACGTCCCCGCCCTCGTAGCTCAGGGGATAGAGCACGGCTCTCCTAAAGCCGGTGTCGCAGGTTCGAATCCTGCCGGGGGCACTTTCGGTCTGTATTAGCTCGGTTGATGCTTGACATTTCTGTTTCGGGTGATGCCTGACAGTGTTCCGGGTGATGCTTGACAGTTGTTTCCGTTGATCCTTGACAGTCCTTTGAATGAAGCAGTTGAGCGCGGCTTGGCAGCGGCATCAAGCGGTGATGGCTGTGACTGCCGATGAGGTGTCGCGGAAAACGCTGCATACCTGGTTGGCCCGGTATGAGGCCGCCGGCCTAAAAGGGTTGGTGGATCGGTCGCATCGGCCGGTGTCGTGTCCGCATCAGATGCCGGCCTTGGTGGAGGCGACGTTGTGCGGTGCGCGGCGCCGCCCGATCGGTGCTGCCGGGGCCTGGGCGTGGGATCGCCGGCACGGTTCGGTGTTCGTGGCGCCGCTGATGGCGGCGACGCTGGCGAGGCATGGCGCGGCGACCGCGGGACGGCACAGATCAGGCCGGCGGCGTTCGTATGGCGTGACCTGCCCGGCTCAGGTCGGCTACTTCTGGAAGGGGCGCTGTTGCTCCGACGCCAGTTGCTCCACCATTTGGCAGAGGTTGACGACAGCCGCGCTCAACTTGTAGATCGTGGCGTCCCGGTCTGCCATGCAGGTCTGCCAGTCTGGGAAGTCTTGCGGCGGTTTCTGGTTGTCTGCGTTGGCGTGGATTTTCTGCTCGATTTGTTCGCACACATCCGCGATATTCATCTCTTCCGTCGCGCCCATATCGGCAAGCCATTGATCAGCCATGTCAGATCCTCACCTCTCCAAATGCCATCTCGTAGGCTATCTGGTCCATGTCACGGCGACGTTGGCGCGGTTCTGTGCGCTGACGGCGGGGCGACCCACGTCCAAAATCTCACTTGTCTGCCGACTCTCCGCCAAGGACCATGACGGACTGTCGAACCGTGTTGGAGACCATCAGAAGTTTCGAGACCGCACGCCAAAGCGCACCGAGCAAGTTCATGCTTGGTGCATGGCGGAGACTCAGTCTGTCCACTCCCAACAAATTTGCCGTCGCCGCGGCAGTCGCTTGATTTTCGTCGGGGTTGGATTGATCGCCTTGTCTGCGGTCCTCTTCCTAGTGATTTTCATGACTGTGAGCCTTCAAACCAAGACCCCGCCGCCGGCAACCACCGCGACCCTTCCGCCGGCAACCACCCCGACCCGGCTGCCGACTACATCGATGCCGCCGGAAACCAAAGCGACCGAGCCGCCGGCAACCACCTCGACCGCACCCCCGGTAACCACCCTGATCGTGGTACAGCCGCCCAGTGCCGCCCCGCCGCCAGGCGGCGGGCTCACCGGCCCTGTCCCGATACTTGGAGCCATTGCGGCGCTTCTCGTTGCTCTAAGTGGACTGATAACTGCAGCAACCGGACTGTTTAAGGTGCTACGAGTGCGGGGTCCTGCCACAAGCGCACCATCGGAGTGACCAGGCCAACCGACCACGCCCAAAGCGCCTAACAGGTTCGAGCAGGCCATCGGTTGCGGGCGGAGCCGACGGCGCGGGTCCGACTTCATTTCCTCACTGCGCCGTTTTGTCAAGCGGTATTTTGTGCGAGTAATTTCGAGGGGACACTTTGTTGAACCGTCCAGCGGAGAACCGCTTTATGGATGGGCATTTTGTGGCATTTTGTGACGAGTTTGCCTGGTTCGTGAGACGCCGCAATAGCGCCACATTTACGTGTTGGATTCGGCATTATTTGCGAATCGCACTGTTTGTGCCGCCCGCGAGAGCTAGCCGCCGGCCGCCTAGCGCATGGCACGAAGGGCCGACGGGCCATCGGATCGCGCTTTGCCTGGTCAGACACCAAGCCCGCTAGCCGGTAGGCCCTTTAGGCCGCAGCTCACGGGCGCGAAAATGCGACTTGAGCGCATGGTTGCGCCCGGGACTCCCCTGGTCAAACGTCGATTATCTCCGGGGCACAGAGAGCTTGCTCATGGCATGAATTCAATTTCGACGAATATTAGAAGGTTATTTCAATAGCAGTTGTAAGTAATCGGCGTGACGATAATGAATCTATGGCAAACCAGTAATAAAACTGTAATAAAGCTGGGATCCGACAGCAATCAGCGGTACATATGAACTCGTTATGGAGTCGTTATGAGTTCGTTATAAGGGTCGAGAAGGGGTTGGGTCATGACGTATGTAACGGCAGTACCGGCGGCGCTCGCAGCAGGGGCGGCGGACATATCCGGGATCGGTTCCACGCTGAGCGCGGCCGCGGGAGCCGCGGCGGTTCCGACCACCAAGATCGTCGCCGCGGCCGCCGACGAGGTATCGGCGTCGATCGCGGCGCTATTCGGCACGCATGGTCAGGATTTTCAAGCCCTAAGCGCCCAACTAACGGCGTATCAGAGCCGATTTGTCCAGGCATTGACGTCGGGGGCTGGCTTGTACGAGCTCGCCGAGGCGGTCAACGCATCACCGTTACAGAGCCTCGCTCAGTCGGCCGTTGGCGCCGTGAATGCGCGGCTGTTCGGCACCGGTACCGCCGGAACCACGACGAGCCAGGCGACTGCCGATAAGACGACGAGCACTGCGGGCAGCACAAACGCCACTACGTCGACCGCGGGAACGACATCTGCGTCGACGGCCAGTACGGCGACGACGGCCGCCAACACCGGCGGCGCAGCATCCAGCACCACTGGCGCCAACACGGCGACCACCGCCGGCACCGGCGCGGCCACCGCCACGACTGCCGCGTCCGCTACGTCGGCTACGTCCGCTACGTCGGCGTCGGGGGCGTCCGCGCTGAGTGCGGCGGCGCCCACTGCCACGACAAGCGGCGGATCCGGAGGCGGCGACGTTACTGCGACGTATGCGACGACGTCGCAGTGGGGGAACGGTTTCGTCGCCAACTACACGATCACCAATACGGGCACGACTCCGCTGACCAACTGGCAGCTCCAATTCAACTTGCCCGCAAACGAATCCGTCACCAACCTGTGGAATGGTCAACTTCAGCAGTCCGGTACGCAATACACCGTCACCCCGGAGAGCTACAACGCCACGATTGCCCCAGGACACTCGATCACGGTTGGCTTCCAGGGCGTGCACGACGGGACCTACTCAGCGCCAACACATTTGACGGTTAACGGTCAGCCGGTTGGTGGGGATACCGGCGGAACGGGCACCGGGACTGGTACGGGTACAGGCACCGGTACGGGGACTGGGACCGGTACGGGTACTGGGACCGGTACGGGTACTGGGACCGGTACGGGTACTGGGACCGGTACGGGTACTGGGACCGGTACGGACACGGGCACGGGCACGGGCACGGGCACCGGCACCGGCACGGGCACGGGCACCGGCACCGGCACCGGCACGGGCACCGGCACCGGTACGGGCACCGGCACCGGCACCGGCACCGGCACGGGAACAGGCACCGGTACGGGCACCGGCACAGGCACAGGCACCGGCACAGGCACCGGTACGGGCACGGGCACCGGCACCGGTACGGGAACAGGCACCGGTACGGGCACCGGCACCGGTACGGGCACGGGCACGGGCACAGGCACCGGCACAGGCACGGGCACCGGCACGGGCGACAACGGGCTTACGGCGACGTACACGGCGACGTCACACTGGGACAACGGCTTTATTGCCGACTACACGATCACCAATACGGGCACGACCCCGGTAAGCAACTGGCAGCTCCAATTCGATTTGCCCGCAAACGAATCCATCTCCAGTGCGTGGAGTGGGCACTTGGCCCAGTCAGGCACGCACTACACCATCACTCCCGAATCGTGGACACAAACGATTGCACCCGGCAGTTCAGTAACGGTTGGCTTCCAAGGTTTGCAGACCGGCTCCTATTCGGCGCCAACGAATTTGCTGGTGAACGGACACGCGGTTAGCGGCGGCACAGGCACCGGAACGGGAACGGGAACTGGAACTGGAACTGGAACTGGAAGCGGGACGGGTACCGGAACGGGAACAGGCACCGGGACGGGAACTGGCACCGGGACGGGTACGGGTACGGGCACCGGGACGGGAACAGGCACCGGCACAGGCACCGGCACCGGCACAGGAACAGGCACCGGCACCGGCACGGGAACCGGCACCGGCACCGGCACGTATTCGCCCTACGTCGACCTCACGCTCTGGACCGGGCCTAACGGATACGACTTTGCAACCGCCGCCCAGAACGGGGTCAAGAACGCCACTCTCGCCTTCATCAACGCCGACCCCACTGGTCAGGCGTCGTGGGGCGGCTACCAGGCGTATGACGTCACTGGCGGCTCTCAGAGCTCGTTCATCGATAACCAGATCGCCAACATGAAAGCAGCTGGCATCAACGGGACGCTCTCGTTCGGCGGCGCGTTCGGCACCGATCTCTCCGCGGTTCCCGGTCAGACCCCGACAGCACTGGCGCAGCAGTACAAGACGATCGTGGATACCTACCACATCTACAACCTCGACTTCGACGTCGAAGGTGCGTTGCAAGGCAACACCCAAGCAATGCAAACCCAGTCGAAGGCCATCGCCTTGCTGCAGCAGCAGGAGGCGGCCAATGGCACACCCGTGAGCGTCTCGTACACCCTCCCGGTACTGCCGACCGGTCTGGTCGAAGGGCAGGGCGGAGGTTTGAGCGTTCTGCAGACCGCCCAAACGAATGGCGTGCAAATCTCACGCGTGAACGTGATGGCCATGGACTACGGCAATGGTTTCGATCAGCCCGGAAACCCCGGCATGGGCCAGTACGCCATCGATGCCGCGACCAATACCCACAACCAGTTGATGACGCTGTATCCGACGATGTCCAGCCAGCAGGCGTGGTCGATGGTCGGGGTGACGCCGCTGATCGGAATCAACGACGACCCGCTTGAGGTCTTCAGCCTGGCCAACGCCCAACAACTCACCACGTTCGCCCAGCAGCACGGTATCGGTGAACTGTCCATGTGGGAGTTGCCTCGTGACGTGACAGGCACATTGGGCGCAGTAGACGCCACTGATGGCAGCGGAATTGCACAAACCCCGTTCGCCTTCTCGAAGATCTTCGAGCAGATCGAAAGCGGTCCCGTTACCTAGGGTCCATCCACGGCCCTCGGGGCGGCCCACGGCGGGCGGTCCCGACAGTCGTGGCTATCGAGATCGATTGTGCAGCTGCGGCATCGAGTGTGTAGCCAGAGCGGGGAATCCGCGCTACGAGCGCCAAGAGCGCACACCCGAAGCCGCCAGCTCACAGAAGAAGCCACGGCCCTCGGGGCGGCCCACGGCGGGCGGTCCCGACAGTCGTGGCTATCGAGATCGATTGTGCAGCTGCGGCAT
>NZ_LQPW01000144.1 GCF_002116635.1 Mycobacterium szulgai
GGGGCGGCGACGGCGGGTCCGGCGGAAATGGCGGGACGGGCGGCACGGGCGGTCCCACTCACAAAGGCGGCGCCGGCGGCGCCGGCGGCGCCGGCGGAGGCGCCGGAGCCCCCGGTGGCGGAGGCAGCGGGCTACCCCCCGGCACCGGCGGCCAAGACGGCCTGGTTGGCCCCACCGGCGCTATCGGAAGTTCCCTGTCTTAATGAACCCGCCTGCCGCGCGCGAGCCAGAGTGACCAGCAGAATCATCGGCTTACCAACGCTTATTCAAACGGCGCTCGACGCCGTAATGCCTGTACATCGCACCGACATTGAGGTGCCAGCGGCAACGGAACCAATGGAGGCGACGGCAGCACCGGCCGCGGCAGCGTAGTTGGCGCGGGAACGGCAGCCGCGCTCGACCGCTGGCGCCACTCCCTCCAGGAGGTGTGCCGGCGCCCCCAGTTCGCTGACCAGCGGCTCAACAAATGGCCAACCTTTATGCATATCCCGATCGGCACGGTTGACACCAGCGGCGGCTACGGATGCTGCCAGGCGGTGCGGGCCGGCCCATCCCCCACGGCAGGGCCTGCGGAGGGAGTCATCGATGTCGCTTGTATTTGTCTCGCCCGAGCTGGTGGTGACCGCGGCCGCCGATATCGCCGGGATCCGCTCGGCCGTCCACTCGGCCGCCCGCACTGCGTCAGCCTCGACTACGCAACTGCTGGCTGCGGCTGGCGACGAGGTGTCCACTCAGATCGCTGCGCTGTTCAGCGCCCATGGTCAGCAGTTCCAGGCACTCAATGCCCAGGCCGCAGCGTTTCAGGACCAATTCGTGCAAGCCCTGAGCGCCAGCGCCCATTCCTACGTCTCGGCCGAGGCCGCCAACACCGTTCAGCAGGAGCTGCTCGCCGCGATCAACGCCCCGTCTCAAGCGCTGCTGGGACGCGTGCTGATCGGCGACGGCGCCAATGCGTCCACGCCGGGCGGACGGGGCGGCGACGGCGGGTTGCTGTGGGGCAACGGCGGCAACGGCGCCGCGGGCGCGCCGGGGCAGGCCGGCGGAGCTGGCGGGTCGGCGGGACTTTTCGGGAGCGGTGGCGCCGGTGGTTCCGGAGGTGCCGGCGTGAACGGCGGAGCTGGCGGGGCCGGGGGCAGTGGCGGTAATGGCGGACTGCTCTACGGCGCAGGAGGAGCGGGCGCCAACGGCGGGGTCGGCGCGGCGGGCGCGACGGGCCTGGTCGGTGGAGCCGGCGGCGTGGGCGGAGCCGGCGGCAAAGGCGGCTTGTGGGCGGGCCAGGGCGGCGCCGGCGGGCTGGGCGGTGATGGTGGAGCCGGTGGCGCCGGCGCGACCGGGGCCGCCGGCACCGGAGGGGTCGGCAGCAGCGGCGCTGCCGGCGGCGTGGGCGGCACCGGCGGAGCGGGCGGGGCCAACGGACTGCTGTTCGGTCACGGCGGCAACGGCGGCCTGGGCGGCAATGGCGGCTTGGGTGGGAACGGCGGTGACGGCGCATCCGGCACCGGTACCGCGGGCGGTGCTGGTGGGATCGGTGGGGCCGGCGGTGCCGCCGGCAGCGGCGGCGCCGCGGGCGCTGGCGGCGGCACCGCCGGCGCTTGGGGTAACGGCGGTTCAGGCGGCTCCGGCGGTAATGGCGCAGCCGGCGACAACAACACAACCGTCGCGACCAACGGCGACGGCGGCACTGGTTTTGCCGGCGGGGCCGGCGGTGCTGGCGGTGCTGGCGGCGGCAGCGGGACAGGCGGTACCAACGGCAGCGGTGGACTCGGCGGCAACGGCGGCCACGGCGGCAATGGGGCAGATGGAAAGTCCGGCGTCGGCGCAGGGGCCACCGGTGGCGACGGCGGCCACGGCGGCAATGCCGGTGCCGGGGGCCTGGCGGGCACCGGCGGCGCCGGCGGCAGCACCGGAAGCGCCGGCAACGGCGGGAACGGCGGCAACGGCGGCAATGGCGACTCGGGTGGCGCCGGTGGCACCGGCGCGGCGGACGGTACCGGCGAAACCGGATTCGCGGGCGGGAACGGCGGAGCCGGCGGAGCGGGCGGCAATAGCGGCAACGGCGGCATCAACGGCAACGGCGGCACGGGTGGCAACGGTGCCAGCGGTGGCACGGGCGGCGCGGGCACCGACGGCTCCTGGGATCGAGGTGGCCTAAACAGCGGTCCCGCGGGCAACGGTGGCAGCGGCGGTAATGGCGGTAATGGCGGTGACGCGGGTATCGGTGGTCTGGCCGGCTCCGGCGGAACCGGCGGGAAGGCCGGCGGCGCGGGCCAGGGCGGCAACGGCGGAACCGGCGGCCAAGGCGGCTCCGGCGCCCCAGCCGATGGTTTCTACCACTCGACCGGCGGCGACGCCGGCAGCGGCGGCCAAGGCGGCTCCGGCGGCTCAGGCGCTCAGGGTGGCGTCGGAGGCACCGGCGGCCAGGGCGGCGCTGGCGGCACTGACGTAGGTTTGGGCGCCACCGGCAACGGGGGCGCGGGCGGCACCGGTGGCGCCGGCGGCGCCACCATCGACGGCGGCAATGCTGGCGCCGGCGGTGTGGGTGGCGCCGGTGGCACCGGCAGTATGGGAGGCACCGGCGGGACCGGTGGCGTGGGTGGCAGCGCAACCGGGAGCGGCACCGCCGGCGCCGGCGGCAACGGCGGGCAAGGCGGCAACGCCGGCGCCGGTGGGGCCGGCGGAACCGGAGGTGCCGGCGGGACCAGCGCCTCCGGCGCTGCCGGAGGCGGCGGCTCGGGCGGCCAAGGCGGCACCGCATCCGCCATTGGCGGCCCCGGCGGCGGCGGTGGTCAAGGCGGCGCAGGCGGCAACGCAACCAACGGAGGCAACGCCGGCTCCGGTGGCGCCGGCGGCGACGGCGGCGCGTCGATCGTCGCAGGAAAGGGCGGTGACGGTGGACTGGGCGGCGCCGGCGGCACCGCGACCAACGGCGGCAACGGCGGCAACGGCGGCAACGGGGGCAACGGCGCGAACGGCGGCGTGGGCGCATCGCCGACCACAACCGGGGCATCCGGAGAAGTGGGCGGCAGCGGCGGAGCCGGCGGTCATGGCGGCGCGGGCGGGCACGGCGGCACCGACGGCGGCAATGGCGGCAACGGTGGTGCCGGCGGCAACGGCGGCCGCGGCGGAGCCGGGGGCACTGGCGCCTCCGGCGCGAACGCCACAACGGCCGGCGCCGTCGGCCAGGCCGGCGGTGATGGCGGCACCGGCGGCACGGGCGGAGCCGGAGGCGCCGGCGGGGCCAGCGGAGCGGCGCTGTCGGCCACGGGTCATGCCGGGAGCCGCGGAACCGGCGGGGCCGGCGGCGATGGCGGTGCCGGCGGCACTCCCGGTGACGGCGGCAACGGCGCCAATGGCGCGGCCGGAGTCAACGCCGGCGCCGGTGGCGCCGGCGGCAACGGCGGCAACGCGGGCTTGGGGGGCGCCGGCGGGGCCGGTGGTACCGGCTCGACTGCAGGACTCTCAGGCCTGTCGGGACTAAGTACCGCCAACGGCGGCAGCGGCGGCAACGGCGGCAATGGTGGGCTCGGCACCAACGGCACCTCACCGGCCACGCCCGGCGCATCCGGCGGTAACGGCGTAGACGGCGGCGCCGGTGGTAATGGCGGCGCGGGCGGCCGCGGCGGTACCGACGCCGGCGATGGCGGTGCCGGCGGCAATGGTGGCAACGGCGGCCGCGGCGGAGCCGGGGGCAACGGCGCTACCGGCGCCAACGCGACCACCGGCGGGGGTGACGGGCAAGCCGGCGGCGACGGCGGCAACGGCGGTGGCGGTGGCGCCGGCGGCAATGGCGGGGCCGGCGGGGCGGCGCTTGCGGCAACCGGTCACACCGGCACGCGCGGCGCGGGCGGGGCCGGCGGCAACGGCGGCGCCGGCGGCGCTCCAGCTGACGGTGGCAACGGCGCAACGGGAGTAACCGGAGTCAACAGTGGCGCTGGCGGAACTGGCGGCAACGGCGGCAACGCGGGCTTGGGCGGGGCCGCCGGCACCGGCGGTACCGGCTCGAGTCAGGGTGCTTCGGGGTTGATGGGGGTCAGCAACGCCAGCGGCGGCAACGGCGGCAACGGCGGCAACGGCGCGGCCGGGACCCCGGGAACGCCCGGAAACCAACCGGGCGCGTCCGGCGGTGACGGCGGCGCCGCCGGGGCTGGCGGTAACGGCGGGATCGGTGGCCGCGGTGGCACCGACGCCGGCAATGGCGGCAACGGCGGGCGCGGCGGAAAGGGCGGCGACGGCGGCACCGGCGGCGACGGCGTCAGCGGTGCCAACGGTGACGTCCCCGATGTGAATGGCCAAGGTGGCGGCGACGGCGGAGTTGGAGGTGCTGGCGGGGCCGGCGGCAACGGCGGAGCCGGCGGCGTGGCCCTGGCGGCTTCAGGCCATGACGGTGCGCGCGGGGCCGGCGGCAATGGTGGTAACGGCGGAACCGGTGGCGCCTCAGGCAATGGGGGCAGCGGTGGTGAGGACCCATTCAATGCTGCCGGTGGAGCTGGCGGCGACGGTGGATCGGGTGGCGCTGGCGGGGCCGGCGGCAACGGCGGGAATGGGGCAATCGCCGGAAGCGGTGGCAACGGCGGGAACGGCGGCGCCTCGGGCAACGGCGGCGAAGGCGGCAAAGCCCTGCAAGACGCGGCCGGCGGGGCCGGCGGCAACGGCGGCACCGGTGGGGCAGGTGGCGCGGCTGGGGTCGGCGGCGTCGGAGATACCAACGGCGCCGATGGCACCGGCGGACACGGCGCCGCGGGTGGGCACGGCGGCAATGGCGGTGCCGCCGGCGCATCCGCCCAGGCCTTCGACGGCAGAAACGGCGCGGCTGGCGGGGCCGGCGGCAATGGCGGCGCCGGTGGGGCGGGCGGCGCCGGCGTCGGCGAAACCGGCGGCGGCAATGGCGGCAAGGGCGGCGACGCGGGCAACGGCGGTAACGGCAGTGACGGCGCTGAAAACATCACCCCCGCCGGTGTCGGCGGCGTCGGCGGCAGTGGCGGCGCGGGCGGATCCGGTGGCGCGGGCGGCAGGGGCGGCAGTGGCAGCGGCAGCGGAGGTAGCGGCGGTAACGCTGGTAACGGCGGACTCGGCGGCGAAGGCGGGCCGTCCGCGGTCGACACCGGCGGCAAAGGCGGTCAGGGCGGCAGCGCGGGTGTTGGCGGGGCCGGCGGTGACTCCGGCGGCGGTTTCAGCAACGGCGGAGCTGGCGGCCAGGGCGGCTCTGGCGGCGCCGGCGGCACTGGCGGCGCCGGCAACTTCACCGGCAAGAGTGTTGGCGTGGGCGCCGGTGGCGACGGTGGTGATGGGGCGCCGGGCGGGGCCGGCGGTGACGGCGGCCTGGGTGCGGGCATCGGCAGCGGCGGCGCCGGCGGGAAAGGCGGCAATGGCGGCGGCGGCGGTGACGGCGGGACGTCTGCCACCAACGTCGGCGGAAACGGCACCGGAGGCGGCAACGGCACTCCCGGTACCGGTCCCGTCGGTATCGAGCCCGGCGACGGCGGACCCGGCGGCACCGCTGGCAACGGTGGGACGGGCGGACCAGCCTGACGCCTAGCTCCGGCGCAGCCGAATCACCGAGACCGCGACGGCCGCAACGGAAATCAGCGCAAGCAGTTGAACAATCGCGGCATGCCCGGCATACCCGTGCACCGACCGCCACGGATGGCGAGACAGCGCCGCCCCGGCCAGAATCAATCCGCCCGCACTCAACCCCACGGTGACGTTGTCGCGCAACCGCTCTCGGTCGCGCAGCACATAGCGCAGCCCGAGGGCAGCGCCCATGACAACCACGCCGGCCGCACCGGCGATCAGGGCCCCGGCCGCCAGCACACCGAGGGCGGCCCAGCCGCCGGGAGCCCACGGGGCAGCCGCGGGGTCGTCACACGAAGCCCTGCGCCGCCACAATGCCAGCAACAACAGCAGCGGCAGCAGCGCCAGCCCGACCGCAAGTCCCGTCCGGTACACCGAGTTGGCGGGGAACGTCAGCGTGATGGTGCCCGCGCTCCCGGCGGGCACCACCCACCCCTGTTGCCACCCATTGACCGCGACCGGCTGCAGCCGGACCCCGGCGCTGGTGCGGGCCTGCCAACCCGGGTTGATGCTTTCGGGCACGACCAGTATCCGGGACCGGTCCGACGCGGGCACGCGCACTTCGCGCCGGTCCGGCCCCCATCCGCCGACAACAGCAGAATCCATTGTCGCACTGGGCAATTCGGAAAAGCCGGGAGCCGTCAGCTCTGCGCCGTCGACGACGAACTGCGCACCGGGGCTGATCAGCAACTCCTGCTGGCCGGCCGGCAGCGCGATCGGATCGCGGTCACACGCGACGGCTGCAACCGGCGCGCCGTCCAGCAGCGTGCCCACTGTGGTGTGGACCGAGGTATGCACAAACCGGCCCGCAACGGCGATCACCGGGCCGTGCTCGCAGTCGACGCTCACCGCACGCCCGCGGTTGCGCGCCGCGTCGGCCGGCGCGACCGCGGCACCGCCCGGTCCGAGTACCACGACTTCGGCCAGGCCCGGCGGCTTGAGCTGGTCGAAGCCCAGCGCGTTGCGGTCGATGATGTCTTCCCAGTCGAGCAGGCTGAGCGTCACGGTGTCGGTGACCCGGGGCGTCAACGCCAATGTTTGTGGCTCGGAACCGCGTTGCAGCGCGCGGATCTGCGGCCCGTCACCCAGGTTGACGGCCACCATCGTTGGATGGGCCGGCAGCGTCGACCGGCTGGCCGCCAGCCGCAGACCGGTGACCTCGGTGGGCTGCGGCAGGGTCAGCGTCAGCGTAGGTGGCGTCTTGTGCTGCACCACGCGCTGTGGGGCCGTCCACGAGGTGGCCGGATCGCCGTCGGTGGCCGCATACGCCGAACCGAGCACCTCGACAGAATCCGAATCACCAGAGGCGCGAGTGGTATTCGGCTCGGCGATCAAATCGGCTAACTTCGGCCCCTGCCGCGGCCGCACCCACACCATTGGGGTCACCGACATCGGCTGCGGCACGGTCAGGGTGCGGCTGAAGTTGACCGGCTCCTCGGGGGCCAGCGCCATCGACGCCGCGCAGCGCATGCTGTCGGGCCCCGACGCGCAGCCCGGCCTGCCCAGCAGTTCGGAGCCGAGGTCCCAGCCCGCGATCGCCGCACCCGGCGGCGGCCCGGGCACCAGCACAGTGTGGTGTAGCTGCACCGGGTGGGCGAATCCGGACGCGTCGTACTGGGTGATGCTCAGGTCGGTGATGCCGAACTGCACACCCGCCGATCCGTCGTCGGTGGCGGCCGCGGTGACCCGCACCCACGGCGTCTCGCCGTAGGGGAGTGCGACGGTCAGCGGTTTGCCCGCCTCGTCGAACCGCAGCGTGGTGCTGCCGCTGACCGTCTCGACCACGATGCGGCGGACCTGTGCGCCGACGGCCGTGGCGCTGGGCGTCAGGGTGAGCACGGCGTTGGTCACCGGATGGTCGAAATCCACCTGCAGCCACTGCCCGACCGCGGACTGCAGCGCGTTGGACACCCACGAGGTCGCCGGGTCGCTGTCGATCGCCGCGGCCGCAGAGGTCGCCGGAGCGACGTCGGGCAGTGCGGTGGAATCCGACGACGAGCTCGACACCGTGATGCGGCCCCCGGTCCAGCTGCCGATGACCGGCTCGGCGCCCGGAACCGGGTAGTCGGGCACCCGGTTGTAGGTGTGCCGGGCGTCCCCGGCCGCGCGGATCGCCGACGAGTGGTGGTCGACCCGGCCGTAGTCGGTTTCCCGGGCGACCGGCGTGTCGGTGACGGTCACCAGCGGCGTTGGCAAGCCGGCCGCACGCGCGTCGCCGGTCAGCAGGGCCGGGCCCAGCGGCGGCTGACCCAGCAGCCGCCGCCGTTCCTCGAGCCGCAACAGCACTTCGGGACCACCGTCGACGCGGGGCATCTGGCCGGCGTCGGCGAAGTACGGTGAGCCGGGATGGCCGGCTAACTCGACGCGATAGATCTCCACCGCCGGATAGCGGGGTCGCAATCCGCTGTCGGACACGAACCCCGCCACCGACCCCGGCCCCACCGGGGCGCCGAACTCGGCCACCTTCGCCAGGCCGGGCGATCCCGCGAGGGTGCGGTGCGCCAGGATCGGACGGGCTGAGCGCGACGTCTCGGGATCCAGGTCGTTTCGCATCACGACGAACGAAATACCTTGGCGGGCAAGGGTATCGGCCAGCCCGACCGACGGCCGCCCGGAAGCGAACAGGCGTTGGACCGAATCGAGCGCCCGGATGGTTTGCGGTGGGGTCAGCGGAATGGAGTCGCGTACCCCCCACGCGCTGTCGCCGAGCACCTGCAGCGGCTCGTCGTGGCTGTTTCCCCAGATCTGGGTGGCGAACGGCGCACCCGGAACCACCAGCACGCGCCCGTTGCGATGTGCGCTGAGCCAGTCGGCGGCCTCATGCCAATACCCCGGCATCGCGCTGAACGTGCCGGGCGGGGTGAGCCGGCCGGTCCAGGCCAGCGAGGTACTGACCATCAGCGCGACCAGCGCGACGATGCCGACCGCGACCCGTTTGTCGCGCTCTGGGTGGGCGATGAGGCTGAACCGCACTTTGCCTAGCAGTTCGGCGAAGCCCAGTACCAGCGGGATCCGCACCACCGGGCCCAGCTTGTGCACGTTGCGCAGCGGCGTGCCGGCGGCGTCCAAGAACGCCTGCACCTGGTGGGCGAGTGGCGAACCCAGCCCGCCGCTGTAGCCGACCGCCAGTAACACCACACCGACCAGCAGCATCGTCACCAGCCGGCCGCGTGCCGGCATGTCCCGGCTGGCCAGGCCGGCCAATCCGGCCGCGGCGACCAGGCAGGTGCCCAGGATCGCCACCGACCCGGTCACCAGCGGCGCACCCGCGGTGGCGTTGGGCGCCACGAACGGTGTCCAGCTGTCGATCCCACGCAGCATCTCCACCAGCGAGGACCATTGCGTGGTCACGCCCGAGGATTCGATGAAGTCCAAGAACGGCGGGCTGATGCCGCGCAGCTCGGCCAGCGCCACCACCCACCACAGCACCGCCAGCGTCACCGCCGGCAGCAACCATGCGGTGTAGCGCCACCACCGCCGGTTCGGGCGGTGACAGGCCCACCAGATAACCGCCGGCAAACAGGCCGCCGCGGTTGCGATGGCGTTGACCGCCCCCATCAACGCCACCGCCAGCCCCGCCTGGGCGGCCAGTACCCGAACCGATCGAGTGCCCCGCAACGCCAGGATGGTGGGCAACAGCACCCACGGCGCCAGCATCATCGGCAGCGTTTCCGACGAGATCGACGCCAGCGTGGTCAGCACCCGCGGTGACAGCGCGTACGCCGCCGCACCCAGGACGCGCGACGCCGGGCTGCCGATCCCGAGTACCTCAGCGACCCGCAGCAGCCCCCAGAAACCGACCGTGAGCAGCAGCGCCCACCACAGCCGCTGGGTGATCCAGCCCGGTACCCCAAGCAGATGGCCGATTAGGAAGAAGGTCCCGTGCGGAAACAGATAGCCGTAGGCCTGGTTCTGCGCCTGGCCGAATGGCAACTCGCTGTTCCACAGGTTCGTCGCCCGGGCCAGAAAGCGCAGCGGGTTGGCGGTGAGGTCGAGTTTGGTGTCCGGAGAGACCTGGCCGGGAGCTTGAGCGAACGTCAGCGCCAGCGCGATCGCGGCAACGAGCACCAGCCACCGGCGCGAAAGCGGCGCCACCATCGATTGTTAGCTGCGGTTGCCGTACTCGACCCGGTTGAGCACTGAGGACGACGGATCGCCGCCGGGCAATGGCGGCTTGGTGTCTTGCTGCACCATCAGGGTGATCCCGAAGATCGCGGCCGCACCCAATAGGAGACCAACCACCACGCTCGCAGCCGCGGGCGCGACGATCCGGTTCATAGCGCCAACCTAGCAGAAGAGCCTCCCCGGCTCGCGCGACCCAAGCCCAGCGGCGCAATACCGCCGTGACAGCATGGCCGGATGTCTTTCCCGCGCACCGTGGCTGTGCTCGCCACGGTATCGGCACTGGTGGCGGGCTGCGGACACAGCGGCACCAAGTCCGCACCGCCTTCCTCGACTACCACTCCGTCGTCCAGCAGCCCCACGCCCATGGCCGCTGCGGTGCCGCCCGTCTGTGCCGAGCCGACGGCCGTTCCCGCTGCCTTGTCGACCCGCGACAAGCTGGCCCAACTGCTGATGGTGGGCGTGCAGGACGGCGCCGACGCCAAGGCCGTGGTCAGCACTTACCACGTCGGCGGCATCATGATCGGTGGCTGGACCGACCTGTCGATGTTCAACAACGGCGCGCTGACCGACATCATCAACACCGCCGGCCCGCTGCCGCTGGCCGTCAGCGTCGACGAAGAAGGGGGGCGGGTATCGCGGCTGAAGTCGATCATCGGAACCTCGCCGTCGGCCCGGGTATTGGGGCAGACCCAAACCGTCGACCAGGTTCGCGGCCTGGCCCGCCAGCGCGGCGAGGCGATGCGCAAACTGGGCATCACCGTCGACTTCGCCCCGGTGGTCGACGTCAGCGACGCCCCGGACGACACCGTCATCGGCGACCGATCGTTCAGCTCGGACCCGGCGAAGGTTACCGCCTACGCCGGGGCGTACGCGCAGGGTTTGCGCGACGCCGGTTTGCTGCCGGTGCTTAAGCATTTCCCCGGTCACGGGCACGGTTCGGGTGATTCGCACACCGGCGGGGTCAGCACGCCGCCACTGGGTGATCTGGTGGCCAACGATCTGGTGCCCTACCGCACGCTGGTGACCCAGACCCCGGTCGCAGTGATGATCGGTCATCTGCAGGTCCCGGGATTGACCGGCTCCGATCCGGCCAGCCTGAGTCCGGCCGCCGTGCAACTGCTGCGCACCGGAACCGGTTACGGGGCCCCGCCTTTCGACGGCCCGGTATTCAGCGACGACGTGTCCAGCATGGCCGCGATCTCCGACCGGTTCGGCGTGACCGAGGCGGTGTTGCGCACCTTGCAGGCGGGCACCGATATCGCGCTGTGGGTCACCACCAAAGAGGTGCCCGCGGTGCTGGACCGGCTGGAGCAAGCGCTGAACGCCGGCGAACTGCAAGCGCCGGCGATCGACCAATCGGTGGTCCGGGTGGCGACCATGAAGGGTCCCGGCCGAAGCTGCGGGCGCTAGCGGGCGGGCGCTTACTCTAGAGTCAGATAGACGGGCTAGAGAGGCGCACGACACATGGCAGGTGGTACCAAGCGGCTACCCCGAGCCGTCCGCGAGCAGCAGATGCTCGACGCCGCCGTGCAGATGTTCTCGGTCAACGGCTACCACGAGACTTCGATGGACGCGATCGCCGCCGAGGCACAGATATCCAAGCCAATGCTCTACCTCTATTACGGCTCCAAGGAGGAGCTGTTCGGTGCCTGCCTGAACCGCGAGATGAGCCGGTTCATCGACGGGGTGCGCGCCGACATCGACTTCAATCAGAGTCCAAAAGATTTGTTGCGCAACACAATTGTGTCGTTCCTGCGCTATATCGACGAGAACCGGGCGTCGTGGATCGTGATGTACACCCAGGCCACCAGCTCGCAGGCGTTCGCCCAAACCGTGCGCGAGGGCCGTGAGCAGATCATCGACCTGGTGGCCGGGCTGGTGCGAGCCGGCACCCGCAGCCCCCGCTCGGACGCCGAAATCGAAATGATGGCAGTCGCTTTGGTGGGGGCGGGTGAAGCCGTGGCCACCCGGGTCAGCGCCGGCGACACCGGTGTCGACGAGGCGGCCGAGTTGATGATCGATCTATTCTGGCTCGGTCTCAAGGGCGCGCCGGCGGATCGCGACGCCGGCCGGGGCGCCGCCACCGGTTAACCGCGGCAACCGTTGGATGTCTAGCTCGCGGCGGCGAGTTCCCTCAGCAGTGCGGTGGTCCGCCGGCGGGACTCACTGCGCTCCAGTCTGTCGCGACCCACTGGGAAGACTGCAGCCCAGACGTCTGTGGCTCCAGCGTCGACCAGTGCCTGCAGTTGTTTTCGAACCGATGCCTCATCACCGACGATGGCGGCCTCGGCCACATTGTTGAGGCCGCCGACGTGAAGTATGCGGCGATAGTTGGGCATCCGGCCATAGGTCGCAGCGGTCGCTTCGACCGCTGCGCGCGCCTGGCCTATGTCGTCGTGCACGGCAACCGGCAGCCCGGCTACGATCCGTGGCGTGGGCCGCTCGGCGGCCGATGCTGCTGAGTTAATCCTTGGTGCCACGTGCGATTCGATCGCTTTGGCCGTGGCCATCCACAAGATCGTGCCGTCAGCGACCTGGCCGGCAACTCGCAGCAGCCGGGGCGATAAAGCCGAGAGCAAGACTGGTACCGGGTAGGCGAGCGGCGTAAACCGCTGCGCGCTGTGCGTGGTCCAGTGGTAGCCGTCGAAATTAACTTCCTCTCCCCGCAATAGCTGCGTGATGATCCCCAGGTACTCCTCGGTGCTACGGCCGGGGCGGTCGTAGGACATGCCATAGACATCGCGGATGAGCGTCTCGTGGGAGGGGCCGATACCGAGCGTCAAGCCCGCCCTGCCCATCGCGTCGGCGGTCGCTGATATGCGGTTTGCTTGAAGCAAGGGATGGCACGGATATGTCTGCAGTACCGCGGTTCCTAACTCGATTCGCGAGGTGGCCCGTCCGGCGAGAGCCATCGCGACGAGCGGGTCGCCGGCGAGGGTGCTGGCGTACCACAGCGAATGAAAACCGTCCGCTTCCGCTTGCTGTGCCTGGGCGACTATCTTGTTCGTCGATGCCCCAGTCGCCGTAAGCCCGATGCGCATCATGCCACCGGGGCTAGCCAGGTCTGCACTATGGGGACCAACATGATTCGGTTGTCCGTGTCATAAAACTGCTCCGCCGTTGACGCCGATGACTTGGCCGGTGATGTAGCTCGCACTGTCAGAGCACAAGAAGGCGCAGATTGCCGCGATGTCATCGCCGGTACCGACGCGGCCCGCGGGAACTATGCGTGCCATCGTCGCGGCATCCGGAACCTGCTTGGCGCGCTGTGCGGCGCGCAGCATTGGCGTGTCAGCAGTGAATGGCGGGATCGAATTCGCGGTGATGCCACGAGAAGCGTATTCGAGGGCCAGTGTCTTGGTCAGCGCGATGACGCCGCCCTTGGACGCCGAATAGTGCCCTTGGCGCAGCGCACCCACTTGGCCAGCCGCGGAGGAGATTGTGACGATGCGGCCCCAACCCCGGCCGACCATGTCCGGAATTGCCGCTCGTATGCACAAGAATGTGCCGGTGAGGTTCACCGCGATGTAACGGTTCCATTCGTCGAGTGTGATGTCCTCGAATGGCGTAAACCCGGAAATCCCGGCACTGGTGACCACTATTTCAACAGGGCCGAGCTTGCTTCGGATCTTGTCGAATGCTGCGTCAACGGCGACTTGATCTGACACATCCGCCGCTACGGCCAACGCAGGTCCGGCTTGTGTCCGAAGGTCGGCAGCGACTCGTTCGGTCGCCTCAGTGTCGCGGTCTAGCACCGCGACTCGTAGTTTGGCGCTCAACAGATGTTCACAGATCGACCGCCCCAGCCCTGAGGCGCCTCCGGTGACTACAGCTACTCTGCTCATCAGATGCCGGCCGGTCCAGGGCCGCCGTGCATGTATAGGGTCTGCCCTGAGCAGAAGCTGGACGCATCCGACGCGAAAAATAGCACTCCATAACCGATTTCGTCCGGCTCGCCGAGCCGCCCGGCTCCGTTGGTAGCTGCGATCGCGTCGAGGTCCAATCCGTAGCGCGCCGCGTCGTCGGTCAGCGTTGCCGCGCGGACAGCGCCGACCGCGATCGCATTGACCCGGATCCCCTTGCGTGTCCATGCCGCGGCCATAGATCCGGTGAGGTTGTTGACAGCCGCCTTCGCCGCACCGTAGGGCGCGGCTTGAGGCATCGCGAGAAGACTCGCGCCCGAGGAGATATTGACCATGGCTCCTTTTCCTTGCCGCAGCATAGGTTTGGCCGCCGCGCGCGAAAGATGCCAGACGGCACCGAAATTCAGGGCGATTACGTGATCAAAGTCGTCATCAGGCCATTTGAGGATCGGTTTGGTTTCGGCTCCACCGGCGTTGTTGACCAAGATGTCGACGCGCCCGAATTCCGCCAAGGCCGCCTCGACCAAGGACTCGCACCTCGCAGGGCTGGTTACGTCGGTCGGCACGGCTAGGGCTCGCCTGCCCAGCGCGGCTATCTCTTTAGCAGTCGATTCAAGGGGGTCGCGACGGCGCGCGGCGACGACCACGTCGGCGCCATGCTCGGCCAGCACCAAAGCTGCACCACGCCCAATTCCGGTACCCCCGCCGGTGACGATGGCTACCCGCCCGTCGAGGGAGAACCGATCGGTCACCTCAGGCCCCTCTCGTATGTATGTACGGTCGTACAGCGATGCGCTACTGTACGACCGTACAAGCTTCGACTAGGGAGAGCAAGTGACAGGTCTTTACTACGACCCCTGGGATGCCGAGATAGACCTCGATCCATACCCGACGTACCGATTGCTGCGCGACGAGATGCCTTTGTACTACAACGCACGTCATGATTTCTGGGCGCTGAGCCGCTATGCCGACGTGGATGCCGCCATACGCGATATCGGCCGGTTCAGCTCGGCCAAAGGTGACATCCTCGAGGTCGTCAAGGCCGATCCAGTCATGCCGCCCGGGGTATTCATCAATGAGGATCCGCCGTTGCACACGATTCACCGGGCGCTGGTATCGCGGGCATTCACGCCGAAGAAGATGAAGGTGTTGGAACACAAGGTGCGGGCATTCTGCGCGGCCTGCCTGGATCCGCTTGTCGGCGCCGAGAGTTTCGATTTCGTCCGCGATTTGGGAGCCGAGCTGCCAATGCGCACGATCGGCATGCTCGTAGGATTGCCCGACGCTAACCAGCCGGTGGTGCGCGCTGAAGTACATAAAGCGCTCCGCAACAATCCCGGCGAGCCCATGCCGGTGCAAAAAGATCACTACTTTGACGGTGAACTATTCGCGGATTATGTTGCCTGGCGCCAACGACACCCGTCGAGCGACCTGGTTACCGAACTGTTGAATATCGAGTTCGAAGACGAGTCAGGAATCACGCGGCGGTTGACGACTGAGGAGGTGCTGATTTTTCTGACCGTTGTAGCAGGCGCCGGCGTCGAGACGACCGGCCGGCTTTTCGGCTGGATGGGCAAGGTGCTGGCAGAGCATCCCGATCAGCGCCAAGAGATCGTTGAGGATCGGTCGCTTATTCCCGGTGCAATTGAGGAGCTGTTGCGCTATGAGCCTCCCGGCCCGCATGTCGCACGTTATGTGCTGGCAGACACGGAGGTTCAGGGTCAGACGGTGCCGGCGGGTAGCGCGATGTTATTGATGTTGGCTTCGGCCAACCGCGACGACCGTCACTTTGCGGATCCCGAGCGGTTCGATATCCGGCGCAGATCAAATGGGCACCTAACCTTTGGGCGTGGCGTGCATTTTTGTCTGGGCGCACCGCTCGCCCGGTTGGAGGGCCGCATCGCGTTAGACGAAATATTGAACCGATTCCCGAAATGGGACATCGATATCGGAGGTGCCAAGCGGTCCCGTACCTCCACTGTGCGCGGGTGGGACACCATGCCCGCGGTCATTACCTGACGCGGCGCTTGCTGGCGCGTCTGGCATTCTTTGCCACCGGCTCAACGGATTCGAGATAGCTTTCGAAGGCGTTAATCAGATCGCGGTGACCCGTGGACACTCCGACTCCCTTCTCCAAGTTGAGGAATTTCGGGATGCCGGTGACCAACAGCAGCAACCCAACCGGTGTGACTCGCTCGTCCTCGAGTTTGCGGTTCCCGAATTTCGCTGTGACAGCGTCAAGTTGAATCTTGCGTACCTGTTCGGTGACCTCCGCGATCTCTTTTCGAATGGATTTACGGTGATTGCCCAGCGCCGTGAACTCGGTCATCAGCGCACCGGTCGCCTCCTCCCAGCTGTATTCCCACAGCACCCTAAACGGCTGGTCGGCACGTTCGCGCAGTGCGTCTGCAAGATGGGTCAAGTTGCGCTCGGAATAGCGTCGGATCGCGGCGATGAATATGCCGTCCAGCGTCTGGAAGTAGTACTGCACCAGACTGGGAGCGACGCCGGCCTTAGCTGCCACATTCCGAAACGTGACGGCCGCATAACCCTTCTCGAGCATGAGCGCCTCGACGCAATCGAGGAGAACGTCTCGAGTGTTGGATGTCTTGGCGCCCGCGCGCCGCGGCGTCTGAGCCATGATCACCTCGCTAGTTCGACCCGACCGCTATCCTTGCACTCTCTTGGTGTTATACGGTCGTACAGTGGCTGTTGATACCGACCTGGAAACTTTGGTAAAGGATGTGCGCTACCTGAAGGACCGCACGGAGATATTGGACTGCATCGCTCGGCACGCCCGGGGCTGTGACCGGCATGACGCCGATCTCATTGCCGCCGCCTACCACGATGACGGCCTCGACGAGCACGGCTCTGTGATCAATCGCGGCCGCGATTACGCAGACTGGGCCAACGCCGCGCACGGGGCAACTTCTCGCGTGCACACGCACAACATCACCACTCACACGTGCGACATCGTCGGTGAGACCGCTCACGCGGAAAGCTATGTGATCGTGGTCCTGCTGGGGAGCGACGGCCGCACCGCGCAATTCATCAGTGGCCGATATATCGATCGGTTGGTGCGCCGAAACGACAAGTGGCGCATTGCGGTTCGGCGCTCGACCGTCGAAGTGATGTTTATGGCCAATGCATCCGTGTTGCAATCGTCGTTCTTCAAGGAACAGGGCTATCCCGTAGGGACCCGTGACCGCCGGGACTTGTCCTACCAGCGCTGCCTGACGATCGACACGCCCGCACCACAGCGCTGGTAGCCGGCCCGGTACCCCGCTCCTATACAAAACGAGGTCCAACGTCCTATCGTCGGCAGTCGTGCTGCGATCACCGCAACGGAACGTCGACTTCTTTTGCGCAGTGGTCATAGTCGGCCTGCTGGCCGGGGTCGCCGGGTTGTCGACGACGGTGGTGCTGCGCTTCGTCGAGCACCTCACCTACCACTACACCTTCGGCTCACTGCTTGGCGGTGTCGCCGGAAGCAGTCCGGTCCGACGCGCCGTGGGCCCGATGATCGGCGGCGCCGTGGCTGCGCTGGGCTGGTGGATCCTGCGCCGCCGCGCCGACGTGCCGCCGCTGGACAAGACCATCCTGGGTCATGCGCGGGTACCGCGGCTGACCTGGAGCATCGACGCCATGCTGCAAGTGGTGCTGGTCGGCTCCGGCGCATCCTTGGGCCGGGAAGGGGCACCACGCCAATTCGCGGCGGCCCTAAGCGATTTGGCTACCGGATGGTTGAAGCGGCTATCGCCCGCCGACCGGGAGATCCTGCTCGCGTGCGCCGCGGGGGCCGGCCTGGGTGCGGTCTATGCCGTTCCGGTGGCAGGTGCGCTTTTCGCGCTGCGGATCGTGCTGCACACCTGGCAGCCACGGGCGGTGGGGGCGGCGTTGATCACCTCCAGTCTGGCCGTCGCGATCGGCTCTGCCGTCACCCACGATCGGCCCGAACTCGAGTGGCCCAGCGTGGAATCGACGTATCTGCTGACGGCCCACGGGCTGCTGCTGGCGCCACTGGCCATGGCGGTGGGGTTGGCCTTCAACCGGATCATGGCGGCGGCCCGCCCGGCCCGCCTGCTGCGGTCCTGGGTTCTGATCCCCGCGCTGGCGGCCGCGGGCTTGCTGACCGGAATCTGCTCGCACTGGTGGCCCGAACTTCCCGGCAACGGCAAAAGCATTCTCACCGTCAGCCTCGCCTCCGGCATGACGCTGTCGGCGGCGGCGGTGATCCTGGTGCTCAAACCACTGCTGACCGCGCTGTTCCTGCGCGCCGGGGGAGCCGGCGGAATGCTGACCCCGTCGCTGGCCACCGGCGCCGCGGCCGGATCGCTAGTGGTGCTGGCCATCAACTCGGCCGCCGGGACGCACCTGCACGTGCCGGCGGTCTCGCTGGCCGGTGCGGCCGGCGTGCTCGCCGTCACCCAGGGCTCGCCGGTCTGGGCGGCGATCTTCGTCTGGGAGCTGGCTCGCCCCCCGATCTGGCTGCTGCTGCTTTTCCTGGTCACCGCCGTTGCGGCGGACCGGCTCAAGGCAGCGGTCGAACGGTACCGGTCAGGTGCGGGTACCCCTTAGAAACGTTGCGCAGCACCAGATCCCAGCCGCCCTCCTTCTCTTCGACGTAGAGCCCGGCGGTAGCAGGCAGCACCACCGGCTTGGCGAACCGCACCGAATACCGCACCGCATCGGGAAAGCGGCCTTCGATGTTGGCCAATACTGCTGCGGCGCTGAACATTCCGTGCGCAATCACAGTCGGGAACCCGAACAACTTGGCGGCCACCGGATTGGTGTGGATGGGATTGTGGTCGCCGCTGACGGCGGCGTAGCGGCGGATCTGGCTGGGCGTGATCCGCAGCACGGTGGAGGCCGGCGGCGGCTTAGGCTCCTTTTGCGGCGCAGGTTTGGGCTCGTCGGACAAGCTGGTGCGCTGCTGGTGCAGAAACGTGGTCACCTGGTGCCAAGCGGTGTCGTTGCCCACGTTCACGTCGGTAACTATGTCGACCAGCAGGCCCTTGCGGTGTTCGCGCAGATTCTCCGCGTGCACCCGCACCCCGACGGTGTCGGTGACCGCTATCGGCTGGTACTGCGTGATGTGGTTCTCCATGTGCACCGAACCCATTGCGGCAAAAGGAAAGTCGAAGGCAGTGACCAGCGACATCACCGAGGGGAACGTCAATGCGAACGGATAGGTCAGCGGTACGGTGTTGCCGTAGCGCAGACCCGTGACCGCCGCATAGGCCGCCACATTGGTGTGGTCGATGGGCAGTTCCTCGACTGTCACCGTGCGATCGGGCAGCTTGTCCCCGCGCGGTATCACCGCCAGGGCCCCGGCCGCCGCGCGCAGCAGGTTCTTCAGACCGCTTGGCTGGTTCACTGTCTTCCCCCTGGAAAGGCTAAGCGCCCAGCATCTGCTGACCGCAGACGCGAATGACGTTGCCGGTCACCGCGTTTGAAGCCGGGCTGGCGAAGTAGGCAATGGTCTCGGCGACGTCGACCGGCTGGCCGCCCTGGTGCAGCGAGTTCATCCGGCGGGCCACCTCGCGGGTGGCCAACGGAATGGCAGCGGTCATCTGGGTCTCGATGAATCCCGGTGCGACGGCGTTGATCGTGATGCCCTTCTTCGCCAGCTCGGGTGCCAGTGCCTGGGTGATACCGATCATCCCGGCCTTGGTGGTGCCGTAGTTCGTCTGCCCGCGATTGCCCGCGATGCCGGCGATCGAGGACAGGCCGATCACCCGGCCGCCCTCGCCCAGCGTGCCATTGGCCACCAGGCCCTCGGTAAGACGAAGCGGTGCAAGCAAATTCACGGCCAGGACGGCGTCCCAGCGCGCCTCGTCCATGTTCACCAGCAGCTTGTCGCGAGTGATACCGGCGTTGTTGACCAGGATGTCGGCCCGCCCGCCGTGGTGGTCGCGCAGGTGCTCGGTGATCTTCTCCACGGCATCTTCGGCTGTCACATCCAGCCACAGTGGGGTGCCGCCAACGTTATTGGCGGTCTCGGCCAGGGCTTCTTCGGCCGACTCCACATCGATCGCGACGACGCGGGCCCCGTCGCGGGCAAGTACCTCGGCAATGGTTGCGCCGATGCCGCGGGCGGCGCCGGTCACGATGGCGACCCTGCCGTCCAGCGGCTTGTCCCAGTCGGCCGGTGGCGTGGAGTCTTGTGCTCCGACGTAGAAAACCTGGCCGTCGACGTAGGCCGACTTGGCCGACAGGATGAACCGCATGGTCGATTCCAGACCGGTGGCGGCCGGTTTGGCGTCCGGCGCCAGATAGACAAGCGCGACGGTGGACCCATTGCGCAGTTCCTTGCCCAGTGACCGGGTGAAGCCCTCCAGGGCGCGCTGTGCGATGCGTTCGTCGGTGCTGGCGGCAGCTTCGGGCGTGGTGCCCACGACTACCAGGCGCGCGCAGGGTTTGAGGTTGCGCAGCAACGGCGTGAAGTACTCGTACAGCGCCTTGAGCCCAGCCGGTTTGGTTATGCCGGTGGCATCGAACACCAGGCCGGCGAACTTGTCGGCCCAGCGCCCGCCCAGGTTGTTGGACACCAGCTCGTAGTCACCGTCCAACGCCGAGCGCAGCGGCTCGACGACGCGGCCCGGCTGGTCCTGAGGCCCACCGATCAGCAGGGACCCGTCCAGCGGCGGATCGCCCGCGCGGTAGCGCCGAAGTTCCTCGGGCTGGGGCAATCCGAGTTGCTTGGCCACGAACGACCCCGGAGCGGAGTTGACCACCTGCGATATCAGATCTGGTGAGCGTTTGGCCACTGGGTTGCCTTCCGTGTCGGGGACGAACTTACTTCCGAGTAAGAACAGTGGGTAGTATTGCCTGCAGAGGCGGATACCCCCAAAACTAACCCCCAAAGAGCGCCGAGACACGGAGAAAAATCGTGGCCCCTGCAAGTTCTGAGCCGAGCCCGTCCAGACGACGAGTTGCCGTTCTTGGCGGCAACCGTATCCCATTCGGTCGATCCGACCGCGCGTATGCCGAGGCATCCAACCAGGACATGTTCACCGCCGCGCTGGCCGGGCTGGTCGACCGATTCGGTTTGGGTGGCGAGCGATTGGGTGCGGTGATCGGCGGCGCGGTGCTCAAGCACAGCCGCGACTTCAACCTGATGCGTGAATGTGTGCTTGGTTCCGCGCTCTCGTCGTATACGCCGGCCTTCGACATCCAGCAGGCCTGCGGCACCGGCCTGCAAGCGGCGATCGCGGCGGCCGACGGCATTGCCGCCGGCCGCTACGAGGTGGCCGCCGCAGGCGGTGTGGACACCACCTCGGACGCGCCGATTGCGCTGGGCGAGGACCTGCGCCGCACCTTGCTGAAGGTGCGCCGGTCCAAGTCCAACGTGCAACGGGCGAAGCTATTGGGCGCACTGCCGGCCAACCTCGGGCTGGACCTGCCGGCCAACAGCGAACCGCGCACCGGCCTGTCGATGGGCGAGCATGCCGCAATCACTGCCAAGCAGATGGGCATCAAGCGCGTCGAGCAGGACGAACTGGCCGTCGCCAGCCACCGCAACATGGCCGACGCCTACGACCGCGGCTTCTTCGACGACCTGATCACGCCGTTCCTGGGGCTCTACCGCGACGACAACCTGCGTCCGGACGCCAGTGTGGAGAAGCTGGCCGGGCTGCGCCCCGTTTTCGGGGTGAAGGCCGGTGACGCGACGATGACCGCGGGTAATTCCACCCCGCTGACTGACGGCGCCTCGGTGGCGCTACTGGCCAGCGAGCAGTGGGCCCAGGAGCACTCGCTGGCCCCGCTGGCCTACTTCGTGGATGCCGAAACCGCCGCGGTCGACTACGTCAACGGGAACGACGGGCTGCTCATGGCACCCACCTTCGCAGTCCCCCGCCTGTTGGCGCGCAACGGGCTGAGCCTGCAGGACTTCGACTTCTACGAAGTCCACGAAGCCTTCGCCTCGGTAGTGCTGTGTCACCTGCAGGCCTGGGAGTCCGAGGAATACTGCAAGGAGCGCCTGGGACTGGACGCCGCACTCGGGTCGATCGACCGGTCCAAGCTAAATGTCAACGGTTCGTCCTTGGCGGCCGGGCACCCCTTCGCGGCCACCGGCGGGCGGATCCTGGCGCAACTGGCCAAACAGATCGCCGAGAAGAAGGCGGAAAAGAAGGGGTCCGGCCCGGTTCGGGGGCTGATTTCGATCTGCGCCGCAGGCGGCCAGGGTGTTGCCGCGATTCTTGAAGGCTGAGTTTTCTGGGACGCGCGAATCATTTTTCGTTTCGGGTGGTTTGTGCCGCGAGTAGATGGGTACTCGGATGCTCGGATAGCCCCGTGTTGTGGTCTGACCCCCCGACCCCGACGGCAACGCGGGGCAATCCCTAGATCGACCGCCGGTCAGCGGAGACGGGCGAACGCAAAGGGCCGCCGCTGGAGTGAGGGGATCCAGCGGCGGTCTTTTTGATTCTCCGAAGTTGTCGACATATAACCCAGGCATCCGCGTCGCAGTGAGCGGAGCGGCGAGCGGCGCAAACGCAAAACGGTCCCCGTTCTTGCGAGCGGGGACCGTTTTGCGTTTTCTGCTTGCTCTTAGAACGCGGCCTCGTCGAGTTCCATGATGTCGTTGTCCAGCGTGTCGATCACCTCGCGGGTGCTGGTCAACAGCGGCAGGAAGTTCTTCGCGAAGAACGACGCCACCGCGATCTTGCCCTCGTAGAAGGACCGGTCGGCACCGGTGGCACCGGCGTCCAGTGCGGCCACGGCAACGGCGGCCTGACGCTGCAGCAACCAGCCGATGACCAGGTCGCCGACGCTCATCAGGAAGCGCACCGAACCCAGCCCCACCTTGTACAGGCTGGTCACGTCTTCCTGAGCGGCCATCAGGTAGCCGGTCAGCGTGGCGGCCATGGCCTGTACGTCGGTGAGTGCCTTGGCCAGCAGCGCCCGCTCGGTCTTGAGCCGGCCGTTACCGGTCTCGCTGTCGACGAACTCCTGGATTTGACCCGACACGTGGGCCAACGCCACACCCTTGTCGCGGACGATCTTGCGGAAGAAGAAGTCCTGCGCCTGGATGGCGGTGGTGCCCTCGTAGAGAGAGTCGATCTTGGCGTCGCGGATGTACTGCTCGATCGGGTAGTCCTGCAGGAAGCCGGAACCGCCCAGCGTCTGCAAGCTCTCGGTGAGCTTGGCGTAGGCCTGCTCGGAGCCGACGCCCTTGACTACCGGCAGCATCAGGTCGTTGACCTTGACCGCCAGCTCGGGGCTGACACCGTGCACCGCCTCGGCGACCGACGCGTCCTGGAACGTCGCGGTGTAGAGGTAGAGCGCGCGCAGACCCTCGGCGTAGGCCTTCTGGGTCATCAGCGACCGGCGCACATCGGGATGGTGGGTGATCGTCACCCGCGGTGCGGTCTTGTCGGTCATCTGGGTCAGGTCGGCGCCCTGCACGCGGGACTTCGCGTATTCCAGCGCATTCAGGTAGCCGGTCGACAGCGTGGCGATGGCCTTGGTGCCGACCATCATCCGGGCCTGCTCGATGACCTCGAACATCTGTGCGATGCCGTTGTGTACCTCGCCGACCAGCCACCCCTTGGCGGGCACGTCGTGCTGGCCCAGCGACAGCTCACACGTGGTGGAAACCTTCAGGCCCATCTTGTGCTCGACGTTGGTGACGAAGACGCCGTTGCGCTCGCCCAGTTCGCCGGTCTCGAAGTCGAACAGGAACTTGGGTACGAAGAACAGCGACAGACCCTTGGTGCCAGGGCCGGCGCCCTCCGGACGGGCCAGCACCAGGTGGAAGATGTTCTCGAAGAGGTCGCCGGAGTCACCCGAGGTGATGAACCGCTTGACCCCGTCGATGTGCCAGGAGCCATCCTCCTGCTGAACGGCCTTGGTCCGGCCTGCGCCCACATCCGAGCCGGCGTCCGGCTCGGTCAGCACCATGGTCGAACCCCAGCCGCGCTCGGAGGCCAGGATGGCCCACTTCTTCTGCTCCTCGGTTCCGAGGTGATAGAGGATGTTGGCGAAGCCGGCGCCGCCGGCGTACATCCACACCGCCGGGTTGGCACCCAGGATGTGTTCATGCAGCGCCCAGACCAGTGACTTGGGCATCGGCATGCCGCCGAGGGCCTCGTCGATGCCGGCCTTGTTCCAGCCGGCGTCGGTCACTGCGTTGACGGACTTCTTGAACGACTCCGGCAGCGTGACCGAGAACGTCTTGGGGTCGAAGGTGGGCGGGTTACGGTCACCCTCGACGAACGACTCGGCGACCGGCCCCTCGGCCAGCCGGCTGACCTCGGCCAGCATTTCTTGGGCGGTGTCGACGTCCAGATCGCTGAACTCGCCTTCACCCAGAGCTTTGTCAACGCCCAACACCTCAAACAGGTTGAACACCTGGTCGCGGACGTTGCTCTTGTAGTGGCTCACTACGGTCCTCCTCGTTGAGAATGCCACCTGATGGTTGGGTACTCGGGCTAAGTTACCCACCAGTAACACTGTTAAAATATCTCGGCTGGATACTCCAACGCAAGTTGGTGTTGGCCACATTTCAACCAACCGGTTGGGTCAGCCCTGATTCCGGCCCTCGGGGGCCCTGCGACCTGGGGCGATGATGTGCACAATGACGATTGTGGGGAACATCACGGCCCTTCCGATAGTGGATCTTCACGCCGATTTCGGCCAGCTGCGCAATAGCCTTCGGGTAGCTGCGCACGAGGTGGGCTTTTTCTATCTGACCGGTCACGACGTGCCCGCCACTCTCGCCGCCAGCGTGCTTGACGTGGCGCGACGCCTCTTTGCCCTGCCCCAGGCGGACAAGGACGCGATCGCGATGGCTTGCAGCCCGCATTTTCGCGGATACACCCGGCTGGGCGGCGAGCTGACCGGTGGCGAGGTGGACTGGCGTGAACAGATCGACATCGGACCCGAGCGCGTGCCGATCGGCGGTGCGGACAAGCCGGATTACTTCTGGCTGCAAGGGCCCAACCAGTGGCCGGCAGCCCTGCCCGAGTTGCCCGGAATCATCGCCGAATGGGACGCCGTGCTGTCCGGGGTGGCTCGCACCCTGCTCGGCCACTGGGCGGCCGCCCTCGGCAGTCCGTCCGACGTGTTCGACGCGGCTTTCGCCGGCGAACCTGCCACGTTGATCAAAATCGTCCGGTATCCGGCGCAAGCCATTTCCGCGGCCGGCGCACAGGGCGTGGGAGCGCACAAGGATTCCGGCGTGCTCACGCTGTTGCTGACCGAGCCCGGCAGCCGCGGCCTGCAGGTCCGGCGAGGCGGTCACTGGGTGGACGTGCCCGCCCTGGACGGCGCGTTCGTCGTCAACATCGGCGAGTTGCTCGAAGTCGCCACCGGCGGCTACCTGCGCGCAACCGAGCACCGGGTGAACCTGCAGCGAGGGGTCACCGACCGGCTGTCGGTGCCCTATTTTTTCAACCCACGACTGGACGCACAGATACCGGTGTTGTCGCTGCCCGCCGAACTGGCAGCACACACCGTGCCGCGCCGGGACCCGTTGGATCCCATCGTCTCCGTCTATGGACGCAACGCGTGGAAGAGTCGATTGCGAGCGCACCCGGATGTGGCTGCCGCACACGGATACTCAGCGGGTAGGGTCGAGCGCGAGAATCCCGTTCTCGGCTCAAGGGGCGAATGAAGTCCGATGAACTCCAACAGCAAGCTGACACCGTCGTCGCTGCGTGACGCCTTCGGACATTTCCCGTCCGGGGTGGTGGCCATCGCGGCTGAGGTCGACGGAGTTCGCGAGGGCCTGGCGGCCAGCACCTTTGTTCCCGTCTCGCTGGATCCGCCGCTGGTGTCGTTCTGTGTGCAGAACATCTCGACCACCTGGCCAAAGCTCAAGGGCGTACCGATGCTGGGCATCAGTGTGCTCGGCGAGGCTCATGACGAGGCGGCGCGCACGCTGGCCGCCAAGACCGGCGACCGGTTCGCCGGGCTGGAGACGGTGTCCCGCGACTCCGGGGCCGTGTTCATCAAAGGCACGGGGCTGTGGCTGGAGAGTGCGATCGAACAGCTGATCCCGGCCGGGGACCACACCATCGTCGTGCTACGGGTCAGCGAGGTCACCGTGGATGCCGAAGTGGCGCCCATCGTTTTCCACCGCAGCGTTTTCCGCCGACTCGGCGTCTAAACCCGAAACAGGGCACTTCGCCCTGTTCGAATCGCAAAATAATGTGCGCGTACGGGTAGCGCCCGACCTTTGCCGCTTAGTACCCTCCTTTCACTTTCGAACGGAGGGCAGGCGAGATGGACATCGATCGACGCGATGTCCCGTCAGCATTGTTACAGCCGGTCGATTGGGTGAAGCCGTCCGTCAATCGCGACAGCGCCTTTGAGCGCCGGCTGCTTTTCGAGAACTTCACCATCGCAGGTTTCAAGGAGCTGGAGCTCGAGCTTGAAGACCAGCTCCGGATGGCACCATCGGACACCATTCGTTTCCAGCTCGCTACCGTCCTTGCGCAATGCATGCCTACTCGGCAGTCGTTATGCCGTGCCAACGAACTCCTGGCCAGTGCTCTAAAGCCGGATAGCGATCTTTCTGCTGATCTGCGTAAAAGCGCCCGAGACGTCCAGCGCAGCGTGCGGTCAATGCTTCTTGAATCCGAATCAGCCGCCGCCGGCCGACTGAGCCAGGTGAATTGGGGAATCTACAATCGGTGCCCCCTGGTGTGCGTGGGGTGTTACAACATTTTCAATTCCCAGACACTTCCGTTGCACCAGACCAAGCGCGTGGTCGAAAAGCTCGTCGCGGCCGGGGTTGAGGAATTAGTGATATCGGGCGGTGACCCGCTCGAATGGGAAGATATTCTCCCGTTTGTCGAGCATGCCCATAACTGTGGGCTCGATGTTGCCATCGACACCGTGGGATACAGCTTCACCGCGGAAACGGGTGAAGCGCTCGGCGGGAAAATATCCTATTTGGGTCTTCCGGTAGACGGCTCGGAACAAGACGTGATCGCCGGTTTCCGCAAAGGCAAGGCCGACTTGTTCCAGCGTGTCAGACACACCCTCGAGTTATGCAACGCCTACGGGATTCCGGTCAAAATCAATACCACCGTGACGAACTTGAACATCAACGACTTGGATGCTGTGGCGCAGCTGCTGGGCGAGTACGACGCGGTTGTGGCCTGGTCGCTGTTTCAGTGGTGGGATATCCGGGCGACTCCCGCGCTGCGGGCGCGGATGCAAGTGGGCACCAGCCGTTTCCGGGAACGCGCCCGGCAACTACAACAGCTGTACCCGCAACTCGGAATCTGGGGCCAAGACGTCGACCGGCGAGCGCGGACACACTTCTTCATCTCCGCGAATGGCGAGGTTTACACGTTTGATTCCGGTGTTCTTGCGACGATCATCATCGGAGACATATCCACCGACAGCATGGCCGAATTGCTCGAATCGCCCGCCCTGCGCAAGGATTCCCCGAAGTTCCGCCGCAGTTTCCCGGCCCGGCCACTCGAGGAAGTAGCATGCTCTAGAGCATAATGGGAACATCGCATCCGGCCGGTCAGATCGACGGCACGAGCAGACGCGTGGTCTGGCTGATAATCACTCAGAGTGGCTTCTACCGGACCGCGCTGCAGCTTGGCAATGTCCCTATCGTGCTGCCATTTGTCGTAGCGGAACTGCATGCCGAATTGTGGATGGCGGCTCTCATCTTTCCCGCCTTCACGGCCGGCGGCGCGATAGGGAATGTGTTCGCTCCTGCTGCTCTAGCCGCTGCCCCGCGGCGCTATCGGCTGGTGATCATCGTGTTCTTCCTGGCTGTCCTGGCAGCTCTCAACGCTTTGTGGGCGACCATCGGAAATGGGAATATCGCCGGTATCCTATTTGTGGTCAATGTGATATTGATCGGGGCGGTATCGGCGTTCTCCTTCGTTGCATTCGCCGACTTGGTGGCGGCCATGCCGTCACGAACGGCCAGGGCCCACATTCTGCTCACCGAGGCCGGCGTGGGGGCCACATTGACGGCCTTGGCGACGATTGCGTTGTCATTCGTACACCACGAAAACGAATTGACGAACAATATCCGCCTGCTCTGGATGGCTGCCGTGGCAATGGCGATCTCAGGGCTGGTTTGCCTGGCGCTGCCGCCCAAGATCGTGCCGGGCGCCCACTTGGCTCCCCGGCTGCACAAACTTCTGCACGTGGGGTGGCAGACGGTCCGGACCGCCAGCTGGTATCGCCGCTACCTGCTTGTCCAGTTGCTCTTCGGGTCGGTCGTATTGGGATCCTCGTTTTACAGCATCAGGGTCGCGGCGGCGCCGGGCGACGAGCACGACAACGTCGTCGCCGTCGTCCTGTTCGTATGTGTCGGGCTGCTGGCGGGAATCGCCTTGTGGAACCGGACCCGCGAAAGGTTCGGGCTGATTGGGTTGTTCGTCGGCAGCGCGTTCGTCAGCATCGCCGCCGCGGTGGTCGCCATCGGATTCCAGTTGGCCGGATGGTGGCCCAACATCATCGCCATCAGCCTGGTGATTGCGCTTGCCTCGATCGCCAACCAGAGCGTTTTCACCGCGGGTCAACTCTGGATCGCCCACGACGCCGACCCGGCACTGCGCATTTCCCTCATCGCGTTCGGGCAGTTGGTGATCAGCGCAGGGTTGATCGGTTTGAGTTCGGTACTGGGCCTGCTGGCCCAGTACCACGAAGCGCTATGGCCGGTGGTGGCAGTCCTTGTGCTGAATCTGACCGCCGCCTACTTCGCCAAACGGCTCGCTCCCGCCGACTGAGCGCTAGCGGCGGAACAGCTTGTTACCCAGCCATACCACGGGGTCGTACTTACGGTCGGCGACCCGTTCTTTCATCGGGATCAACGCGTTGTCGGTGATCTTGATGTTCTCCGGGCACACCTCGGTGCAGCACTTGGTGATGTTGCAGTAGCCCAGGCCGTGCTCTTCCTGAGCATCGTTGCGCCGGTCCCGGGTGTCCAGGGGATGCATCTCGAGCTCGGCGATGCGCATCAGGAAGCGCGGCCCGGCGAATGCCTGCTTGTTCTCCTCGTGGTCACGCACGACGTGGCAGACGTTTTGGCACAGGAAGCATTCGATGCACTTGCGGAACTCCTGCGAGCGCTGCACATCGACCTGTGCCATCCGGTACTCGCCGGGCTGCAAATCCTTCGGCGGCGCGAAAGACGGTATTTCGCGGGCCTTTTCGTAGTTGAACGAGACGTCGGTGACCAGGTCGCGCATGACCGGGAAGGTGCGCAGCGGCGTGACGGTGACTACCTCGTCCTCGGCGAAGGTCGACATCCGGGTCATGCACATCAGCCGGGGCTTGCCGTTGATCTCCGCCGAGCAGGATCCGCATTTGCCCGCCTTGCAGTTCCAGCGCACCGCGAGATCGGGCACCTGGGTCTGCTGCAGCCGGTGGATGACGTCGAGCACCACTTCACCCTCGTTGACCTCGACGGTGAAATCGCGTAGGTCGCCACCACTTTCGTCGCCGCGCCACACTTGCAAGCTAGCGTTGTAGCCCATTACGTTCTCCGTCCCGGATGGTCGGCCAACTCTTCGTCGGTGTAGTACTTCTCCAGCTCGGAAATGTCGAAGAGTTCCAGCAGGTCCGGCCGCATGGGTAGCTGCGGCTGCCGATCGATCCTGATGTGCGCACCATCGACCCCGGTGCTGTTGATGCGGCAGACCAACAGGCTGTTGCGCCAGTTGGCGTCCATGCTGGGGTGATCGTCACGGGTGTGGCCGCCGCGGCTTTCGGTGCGCTGCAACGCAGCCCGTGCCACGCATTCGCTGACCAACAGCATGTTGCGCAGGTCGATGGCCAGGTTCCACCCTGGGTTGTACTGACGGTGACCTTCGACTTGCACGTTCTGGTAGCGCTTCCACAGCTCGCCCAACAGCGTCAGCGCCTTGGCGATCTCGTCCTCTTTGCGGATGATGCCGACCAGGTCGTTCATCACGTGCTGCAAGTCGAGCTGCAGTGCGTACGGATTCTCCGGTGCCGAACCGTCTTTCGGGCCTTCGAAGGGCTTGAGCGCCATCTGCGCCGCCGCGTCGACAGCCTCCTGCGACACCGATGGACGGCTGCTCAGCGCCCGCACGTAGTCGGCGGCACCCAGACCGGCCCGGCGCCCGAATACAAGCAGATCCGACAGCGAATTGCCGCCCAGCCGGTTGGAACCGTGCATGCCGCCGGAGCACTCGCCCGCGGCGAACAGCCCGGGGACGGTGGCCGCGCCGGTGTCGGCATCGACCTCGACACCGCCCATCACGTAGTGACAGGTGGGCCCGACTTCCATTGGCTCCTTGGTGATATCGACCCCGGCCAGCTCCTTGAACTGGTGGTACATCGAGGGCAGCCGCCGCTGAATCTCCTCAGGTGTCAGCCGGGACGCGATGTCGAGGTAAACCCCGCCATGCGGGGTGCCGCGGTTGGCTTTGACCTCGGAATTGATCGCGCGGGCGACCTCGTCGCGGGGCAGCAGGTCGGGCGTGCGCCGAGCCGAGTCGTTGTCCTTGAGCCACTGATCGGCTTCTTGCTCGGATTCGGCGTACTGGCCTTTGAACACCGGCGGAATGTAATCGAACATGAATCGCTTGTTGTCGGAGTTTTTCAATACTCCGCCGTCGCCGCGAACACCCTCGGTGACCAGAATCCCTTTAACGCTGGGCGGCCACACCATTCCGGTCGGGTGGAACTGGACGAACTCCATGTTGATCAGCGATGCGCCCGCGCGCAGCGCCAGGGCGTGCCCGTCGCCGGTGTACTCCCAGGAGTTGGACGTCACCTTGAACGACTTACCGATCCCGCCGGTGGCGAGCACGACTGCCGGCGCCTCGAACAAGATGAACCGGCCACTTTCCCGCCAGTAACCGAAGGCGCCGGAGATCTTGTCCTGGTCCTTGGTCAGCTCGGTGATCGTGCACTCGGCGAACACCTTGATCCGGGCCTCATAGTCACCGACCTCGGCGAAATCCTCTTGTTGCAGCGACACGATCTTCTGCTGCATGGTGCGGATCAGCTCGAGACCGGTGCGGTCGCCGACGTGGGCCAACCGCGGGTAGGTGTGCCCGCCGAAGTTTCGCTGACTGATCTTGCCGTCTTTGGTGCGGTCGAACAGGGCGCCGTAGGTCTCGAGCTCCCAGACCCGGTCGGGCGCCTCCTTGGCATGCAGTTCGGCCATCCGCCAGTTGTTGAGGAATTTCCCACCGCGCATGGTGTCGCCGAAGTGGGTCTTCCAGTTGTCCTTCGGGTTGGTGTTGCCCATTGCGGCCGCGCAGCCACCCTCGGCCATCACCGTGTGGGCCTTACCGAACAGGGACTTGCACACCACCGCGACCTTCAGGCCGCGTTCGCGCGCCTCGATGACCGCACGTAGCCCCGCGCCGCCGGCACCGATCACGACCACGTCGTAGGAGTGCCGTTCGACCTCAACCATGAAACCTCGCTAGCTCAATTCTGACAATTCTTCAAATGGCTTAGTGGCCAATGAATCTGAAATCGGCGATGGTGCCGCTGGATACCAGCATGACGTAGAAGTCGGTCAGTGACAGGGTTCCCAACGTGATCCAGGCGAACATCATGTGCCGGGTGTTCAGCTTGCTGACCTGCGTCCAGATCCAGTACCGCACCGGGTGTTTGGAGAAATGCTTCAGCCGGCCACCGGTGACGTGCCGGCAGGAATGGCAGGAGACGGTGTATGCCCACAGCAAGAGCACATTCACGACCAAAATCACGTTGCCCAAACCGAACCCGAAACCGGTCGGTGAATGGAACGCCATAATCGCGTCGTAAGTATTGATCAGCGACACGATCGTCGCGAAGTAGAAGAAGTAGCGGTGGCTGTTCTGAATGATCAGGGGGAACCGGGTTTCGCCGGTGTAATGCGCACGCGGTTCAGGCACCGCGCAACCTGTCGGTGACTGCCACACCGATCGGTAGTAGGCCTTGCGGTAGTAATAGCAGGTAATCCGGAAACCGAGCAGGAACGGTAATACCATCGCGCCCAACGGAATCCACCAAGGGAAATGTCCGAACCAGACACCCAGGTGGCTGGCGCCAGGGGCGCATGACGCACTTACGCATGGCGAGTAGAAGGGCGTCAGGTAGTGATATTTCTCCACCCAGTAGCCGCTGCCCCAGAATGCCCGGGTCGTCGCATAGATGATGAACGCCAATAACCCGAGATTGGTTACCAGCGGTGGCCACCACCAGGCATCGGTGCGGAGGGTCCGTTGCGGTATTTGTGCCCTGGTGGGCGAGAAAACGCCGGACGCAGGACGGTTCGCCGTGGGTGCGCTCAATCTACTGTTCCTTCGAACGGGCTGTCTGTCGAAGGGTACACAGAGTGAGAGCCCCCTAATTAGGGGGGCTTCTTTGGTCAGTACCTGCTGTGACCCCCGACACCCTCGTCATCGACATCGCGCCAGAAATCGCGGTCGTATTCGGTGTCAGGGATGGCGATCATCTCCGCGGAATGCTGCACAGTGGCGCGATCCAAGTCCAATTCGGCAACGTCGGTGTCGAGTAATTGAATGTCGCTGAGGATGCGGTCGGCGTCTATGACGAGGCGGCGCATCGCCGGGTTGTCGCCGTAGCGGGTCTTCAGCGAGGTCACGCACCGCCGCAGGCCGCCGATGAGGTCGTGCAGTTCGTTGATTTCAGCAGTGGCGGACACGGATGCTCCCTGGGCTCACGGGTGTTATGGATCACAGTACGCCAACCGATACTATCCACAGTCCATGTCGGGTCACACGTCATCGGCCGAACGTGCCCACACGCTGCTGGAACTTCATCGGCCGGGCAACCCGGTGGTACTGCCGACGGTGTGGGACGCGTGGTCGGCGCGACTGGCTGCCGGAGCCGGGTTCGCCGCCCTTACGGTGGGCAGCCACCCGCTGGCCGATTCGATCGGCAAGGCCGACGGCGAAGGTATGTCCTTCGACGACGTGCTGGCCCGGGTCGCGCAAATCACCGCGGCGGTCGATATTCCGGTATCGGTCGACATCGAATCCGGCTACGGGCTGCCGCCGGCGCGTCTGATCGAGGGATTGCTGAGCGTGGGCGCCGTCGGGCTGAACATCGAAGACACCGTGCACTCGGAGGGTAAGCGGCTGCGGTCTGCCGGCGAACACGCCGAGTTGGTCGCCGCATTGCGATCGGCGGCGGACGTGGCCGGGGTGCATGTCGTGATCAACGCGCGCACGGATCTCTTTCTGCGCCAGGACGGTAACGAATCCGATCGTCTCGAGCGCGCGGTCGCGCGGCTGACCGAGGCGGCGTCGGCCGGCGCCGACGTACTTTACCCCGTGGGTCGTCACGAACCAGAGATGTTGCGGCGCTTGGCAACCGAGTTGCCCCAGCCCGTCAACGCGATCGCGCTGCCCGACCAGGACGACCCGGCATCCCTCGCCCCGCTGGGTGTCGGCCGGATCAGCTTCGGGCCGTTTCTGCAGTACGCCCTATCGGCCCGTACCAAGGAACTGTTGGCCCGCTGGAGCTGATCCGGCGGAGCCGTGCGGCCCCGCCGGATCGGTGGCTACTTCGTGATCGCGATGCGCTGCGCCTGTGTTCCGGCGTAGACACCCGATACTCGGACGGTCAGCACGCCGGCGTCGTAGGAAGCCGAGACGGCCTCACTGGTGACGTGCGCGGGCAACTGGAAGGACCGCCGGAACGAGCCGTAGCGGATTTCCCGCAGAGTGCGCCCGTCTTCGTCTTCCGCGTGCTCGTCGCGGTGTTCGCCGTGGATAACCAAACGGCCCCGATCCACCTCGACATTGACGTCTTTCTCGACGTCGACGCCCGGCAATTCCAAGCGGACCACCGCGTCGTCACCATCTTTGATGACCTCCGCGGCAGGATTGAAGCCACTGGTCACGGGCTTGTTCCAGTCCGCTCTGGCGGCCGGGCCGAAGAAGTCGCGGATCCACCGATCGGTGTCCCAGGCCGGACGCGACCACAAGGCGAGATTACTCATGGATAACTCCTTACGTTTGGTTGTGAGTTAGCTGTGTCCGGCGCTGAGCCGGCTGGCTACTAGATCAAACATGAGTCGACCACACTAAAGTTCCACCTGGGTGTTCGCCCGCGGCGAACGCAGTCACACAGAGGATTCACAGGAGGTGAGGAGGTCGTCATCCGCCCGTCACATAAGGCGATTTTCCGGTAATTTGCCGCCCTTAACCTTCAATCCATGTCTTCAGCCGGAACTACGCGCGCGCGTGGTGACTCCCGTCACGTCATCGTGGTCGGGCACGGCATGGTGGGCCACCGGTTCGTGGAGGCGCTGCGCGCCCGTGACACCAGCGGCTCCTGGCAGATCACCGTGCTGGCCGAGGAGGCCGACGCCGCCTACGACCGTGTGGGACTGACGTCCTACACCGAAAGCTGGGATCGCGGACTGCTGGCGCTGCCCGGTAACGATTACGCCGGTGACGGGCTGGTTCGGCTGCTGCTGAACACGCGGGTCACCGAAATCAACCGCGCGACAAAGACGGTGGTAACCGACGATGGCGTACGTCACAGCTACGACGCACTGGTCCTGGCCACCGGTTCCTACGCCTTCGTCCCGCCGGTGCCCGGTCACGACCTGCCTGCCTGCCACGTCTACCGCACCCTGGACGACCTCGACGCCATCAAGGCCGGCGCCCAGCGCACGGCGGCGGCCGGCGACAACGGTGCCGGTGTGGTCATCGGCGGTGGTCTGCTGGGCCTCGAGGCCGCCAATGCACTGCGTCAGTTCGGATTGCAGACGCACGTCATCGAGATGATGCCGCGCCTGATGGCACAACAGATCGACGAGGCCGGTGGCGCCTTGCTGGCGCGGATGATCACCGATCTCGGAATCGCCATCCACACCGGTGTCGGTACCAAATCGATTGAACCCATTGCGGGTTCGGAGTCCATGCGGCTGAGCCTGAGCGATGGTGACGTCATCGACGCCGGAGTGGTGATCTTCGCCGCCGGCATCCGTCCCCGCGACGAACTGGCGCGGGCGGCCGGCCTGGCGATCGCCGAACGCGGCGGCGTACTCACCGACTTATCCTGCCGGACAAGCGATCCCGACATTTATGCGGTCGGTGAGGTAGCCGCTATCGAGGGGGTGTGCTACGGCCTGGTCGGCCCCGGCTACACCAGCGCCGAGGTGGTGGCCGACCGGTTGCTGGACGGCGCCGCGGAATTCCCGGAAGCCGACCTGTCGACCAAGCTCAAGCTGCTCGGCGTAGACGTCGCCAGCTTCGGCGATGCGATGGGCATAACCGAGAACTGCCTCGAGGTCGCCGTCAACGACGCGGTGAATCGCACCTACGCCAAACTGGTTCTCTCCGATGACGCCAAGACCTTGCTCGGCGGCGTGCTGGTTGGCGACGCCTCCTCCTACGGGGTGCTGCGGCCCATGGTCGGCAGTGAGTTGCCCGGGGATCCGCTGGCTTTGATCGCGCCGGCCGGGTCCGGCGACGGCGCCGGCGCATTGGGCATTGGGGCACTACCGGACTCGGCACAGATCTGCTCCTGCAACAACGTCACCAAGGGCGATCTGAAGTGTGCGATCGCCGACGGGTGCGCCGATGTTCCGTCCCTGAAGTCCTGCACCTCAGCCGGCACCTCGTGCGGATCGTGCGTGCCGCTGCTCAAGCAGCTGCTGGAAGCCGAAGGCGTGGAACAGTCCAAGGCGCTGTGCGAGCACTTCAGCCAGTCGCGGGCGGAATTGTTCGAGATCATCTCGGCTACCGAGATCCGGACGTTCTCCGGGCTGCTGGAGCGCTTCGGTCGCGGAAGTGGTTGCGACATCTGCAAACCCGTGGTCGCCTCCATCCTGGCTTCCACCGGCTCCGACCACATTCTGGAGGGCGAGCAGGCCGCACTGCAGGACTCCAACGACCACTTCCTGGCGAATATCCAGAAGAACGGCAGCTACTCGATCGTGCCGCGGGTGCCCGGTGGCGACATCAAGCCCGAGCACCTGATTTTGATCGGCCAGATCGCGCAGGACTTCGGCCTTTACACCAAGATCACCGGCGGCCAGCGCATCGACATGTTCGGTGCCCGGGTGGACCAGCTGCCGCTGATCTGGAAGCGGCTGGTCGAGGGTGGCATGGAATCCGGCCACGCCTATGGCAAGGCGTTGCGCACCGTCAAGAGCTGCGTGGGCAGCGACTGGTGCCGCTACGGCCAACAGGATTCGGTGCAGCTGGCCATCGACCTTGAACTGCGCTACCGCGGACTGCGGGCGCCGCACAAGATCAAGCTGGGCGTCTCGGGCTGCGCGCGGGAGTGCGCCGAGGCGCGGGGCAAGGACGTCGGCGTCATCGCCACCGAAAAGGGCTGGAACCTCTACGTCGGCGGCAACGGCGGCATGACCCCCAAGCATGCCCAGCTGCTGGCCAGCGACCTCGACACCGAGACGCTGACTCGCTACGTCGACCGGTTCCTCATGTACTACATCCGCACCGCGGACCGGCTGCAGCGCACAGCGCCGTGGGTGGAATCGCTTGGGCTCGACCACGTCCGCGAGGTCGTGTGCGACGACTCGCTGGGCCTGGCCGAGGAATTCGAGGCTGCGATGGAGCGCCACGTGGCCAACTACCAGTGCGAATGGAAGGGCGTGCTGGAGGATCCGGACAAGCTGTCGCGGTTCGTCTCATTCGTCAACGCCCCAGAGGCGGTCGATTCGACAGTGACATTCACCGAACGTGCCGGGCGCAAAGTACCTGTGCCCATTGGTATTCCCCGCGTTAGATCGAACTAGGGAGGAATCATGACGCTTCTCAACGACATTCAGGTGTGGACCACCGCCTGCGACTACAACCACCTCATTCCCGGGCGCGGCGTGGGCGTGCTACTCGACGACGGCAGCCAGGCGGCACTGTTCCGGCTGGACGACGGCACGGTGCGTGCGGTCGGAAACGTCGACCCGTTCTCCGGTGCGGCCGTGCTGTCCCGCGGGATCGTCGGCGACCGCGCTGGGCGCGCGACAGTCCAATCCCCGATCCTGAAGCAGGCTTTCGCACTGGACGACGGCTCCTGCCTTGACGATCCGCGGGTCTCGGTGCCGGTCTACCCGGCGCGGGTCACACCGGAGGGCTATATCCAGGTTGCCCGGATGGCCGCCTGAGCCCGACTGGCTTGATTGCGGGTTAGTCGATTTTTCCGACTAGGTAGCGCTGCATCGTCGGGCCAATGGCGTCGACGAGCGCGTCTACCGACATCGAATGCAACGGTTCTGAGCGCACGCCGTAACGCATGATGCCCAAGCCGACCAGCTGAGACGCGCACAACGATGCCCGGACGGCGACCTTGTCCGCCCCAAGCATCTTCAGCAGCGGGTTGAAGACCGGCCCGATGAACATCGACTGCACGATTTCTGCGGTCTTGGCCAATCCTGTGGAAGCAACGGCACTGGCCGCAAAGGGGCCGCCCCCGGCCGCATCCCAGGTGGTGATCAGCACGTACAGCGTTCGGCGGCCAACCTGGTTAACGCTCCCGGTAAAGATGCGGTCGATGAACTCCGGTGTGCTGAATGGCAAACGCAGCATTTTCGCCACGTCATCGAGCAGTCCACGCGAGGGCTCTTGCTGACGGGCCATGATGCCAGGATCACCCGGATGCCAGCAAAGATCAAGCGCCGCTGGTACCGGCGTGCCTAGTCAGCAAAGCTTTGTGCTCCATGCAATTCGACAGATGTAGTACGCTTCGGCCGCCCGTCCGGCGCGGTACGGCCCGGCGGAATCGGTTGGCAACCAGCCGCGCCAGCCCCGGGTCGGCGCCCAGCGGTTCGGTGACCAGATCAGCGCCGCAGCCGGCCAGCCGCTCTTGAAACAACCCGTCGGCAAGCAGATAAGACGCAACCACGACGCGACGCGCACCGCGGCGCCGGGCGGCGGCCACCGCCTGATAGATATCCGGCTCCCCGGTGGCCGCGAATCCGAGGTCGACTCGGGACCCGATCAGCGCGGATAGCAGGGTCGCGGTGTGGCACAGGTCGGCCTGCGCCCGCCGATCGGAGGTACCCGCGGCGCCAAGAATCACCGAATCACCGGACCGCCAGCCCGATTTCACCAATTGCTGAGCGACTATCCGCGCGATTTCCGGGCCCGGTCCCAAGGCTGCAGTGACAGTGACACTCGGATGCCTGCTGGCCACCACGTGCCCCGGTAGGTCCGCGCGGACGTGGTAGCCGCGAGACAGGAACGCCGGCACCACAATTGCCGGTTGCGCCGAATTGAGACCCGAAAGCAATTCGCCGGGCGTGGGTCCAAGCACGTCGACGAAAGCGACCTGCACGCTCTGGCCGACCAGCCGGCTCACCTGCTCGGCGAGATTCCCGATCATCGCGATGCCGGACGATCTGCGGGTGCCGTGTGCCGTCAGAATCAGACTCATAGGTCACGCCCGGAATCGACCGCGAGCCGGTAGCCGCGCTTGACCACGGTTGCGACAATGTTCTTGTCGCCCAGGGCCGTTCGTAGTCTCAGCACTGCGGTGTCGACCGCGTGGGTGTCGTCGCCGTTGCCGGGCAAGATACCCAGCAGGTCATTGCGCGCTACCACGTCGCCGGGGCGCTGCGCCAGCGCGCGCAGAATTGCCATTCCCGAACCCGACACCGTCTTGACGCAACCGTCTACCAGTACGCAGGTTCCGCGAATGTCGATCACATGACCGGCGGCCTTGACGCTGGTGGAGCCCAGCACGGGCAGTTCCTCGGCGATGTGCCGGGCCAAGGCGCCCAACCGCATTCGTTCCGGAGAGGACGTCGGGATGCCGCGCCGGATCAATGGGCGCGAGGTCACCGGACCGACGCACATGGCGTGTACCGCGGTGCGCAGCGCTTCCACCAGTTGGTCCTCGATGTCCAATTCGCGGCCGCGTTCCAGTACCGCCGCAGCCGCGGGTGCCGAGGTGAAACTGACTGCGTCGAATTGCCGCCGGGCGATCCCGGTGACCAACTGATCGAACTCACCCCCCAACGGTGTCGGCTTCCAGCGGTACACCCGGATGGGCGTCACTTCGGCCCCCGCCGAACGCAATTGGGTGAGGAATTCCGGAAAGGGATCCCACGCGTCGGCGGCGCCATGCAGCTGAATGGCGATATGCATGCCGGATACCCCCGAATCGAGCAGGTATTCCAGCACCTCCTGGGAGGATTCGGATTCCGGCGACCACTCCTCGCGTAGCCCGGCGGCACGCAGCGCCCCGGTGGCTTTGGGGCCGCGCGAGACGATGCGGCCCGCCGACAACGACTTGATGAGTTGGTTGGCCAGTCCCCACCCCTCGGCGGCGGCGACCCAGCCCCGAAAACCGATGCCGGTGTGAGCGACCAATATGTCAGGCGGGTTAACGATTAATGCTTCGGTATTGCGTTGCAGCTCATCGTCATCCGGAAGCGCAATCATGCTGATCGCGGGCGCACTGCAGACCTCAGCGCCTTGACGGCGCAGCAGTGCACAGAGCTCCTCGGCGCGGCGAGCTGACGTCACCGCGACCCGGTAGCCGGTCAGTGGCGCAGATTCGGGCTGGGCCATATGACGTTTGTATGCCTAAGAAATTTCCATTGCGTTACCGCGCAATTGCTGACGCATTGCTCTGTGCGGCGGTGTTAATTACACCCCCACAGTGGCGCATTCAGCTTTCGTTTGCGGGACCGCGGCTGCCGAAGACGGCCTGCGCACGTACATGACCCAGGTGAGCAGGGCGGCAATCACATAGGACGCCAAGAACATCCAATACGCCGACGTTTCCGTGCCGCTGCGCAGATACGACTCACGCAGCGCCAGATTGATTCCCACTCCGCCGAGCGCACCGACCGCCGCGCAGAAGCCGATCAGCGATCCCGACATGGCGCGTGACCAGTGCCGGCGTTCGGCGTCGCTGAGATTCAGCGCGCGGCTGCGGGCTTCGAAGACCGACGGAATCAGTTTGAACACAGACCCGTTGCCCATGCCGGCCAGAATGAAGAGCGCAATGAAGCCGACGACGGAACCCGCCAGCGTGATGGTGCTGGTGCTGACGTGATTGTCGTCCAGGGTGCTGATGCCGACCAGTAGCCCCGCGGCCGCGGTCATGCCGCCCAGGACCCAAAGCGTGACGCGGCTACCGCCGATACGGTCCGCCAGGCGTCCACCGTAGATCCGGGCCAGCGAACCCAATAGCGGTCCCACGAAGGCGATCTGGGCGGCATGCAGCGACGCGTGCTTGATGCTTTCGCCGCCTTGCTCGAAGTGGACCTGCAACACCTCACCGAAGGCGAATGCGAACCCGATCCAGGAACCGAAGGTGCAGATGTACAGCAGCGAAATCACCCAGGTGTGCCGCACGAACAGAATCGAACGCATGGTGTTGGCTTCGATGCCGTGATCCAGGTTGTCCATGAACAGCGCAGCGGCTATGCCGACGAGCGCCAGTGCCACCAGGTAGACGGCGCAGACCCAGTACGGCGCTTCATGTCCGGCGGTGGCAAGCACCAGCAGGCCGACGAGTTGGATCACGGCCACCCCGAGGTTGCCGCCTCCGGCGTTAAGGGCCAGCGCCCAGCCCTTGAGCCGCTGCGGGTAGAACGCGTTGACGTTGGCCAGCGACGCCGCGTAGTTGCCGCCGCCCAGGCCGGTAAGCGCGGCACACACCACGTAAGGCCACAGCGGCAGTCCGGGGTTGGCCAGCAGCACGATGGTGCCGACGGTGGGGATGAGCAATACGAACGCGGAGAAGGCCGTCCAGTTGCGGCCGCCGAACTTGGCGATGCCCAAGGTGTAGGGGATCCGCACGCAGCCGCCGACGAACGTGGCGACGGCACCCAGCAGTAGCTTGTCGCCGGCGGTGAAGCCGTATACGGATGCCGGCATGAACAGTGTCATCACCGACCACAGCGACCAGATGGAGAACGCCACATGGTCACCGGCCACCGTGCACAGCAGGTTGCGCCGGGCGATTTTGTCGTTGCCAGCCTCCCAGGCCGCGCTGTCTTCGGGATTCCACTCCGCGATGCGATGGTTGCGGCCCATAGGGGTATTCGCCTTTCGTGGACGTTGCTGGTGGACTTAGTTGTGTCCGAACCGATGTGACGCCGGCCACTATGCTGGCCGGGCAGACACCAAACGCTGAACAGACCTCCCCGCTCGATTGATGCTCACACCCATGGTGGAAGACCGTCAACTCAATCGGGCCGATATCGGCTGAAAGTTGAATCAGAGTTGTCTGTTAGCTGGCTGATTACCAGACGTCGCCGGCACGCCAATCGCACATCAGCTCAGCCGAGGTATCCAGTTCGATGTCGACCGGCAGCACGAACACCGTGCCGTCATCGTCGGGCGTGCGTATTGGTCCGGTCGGCGCCAGCACCGAGGTCGGGCCGAGCCAGGGCAGCCACCCGCGCGAGGCGTACAGCCGCCGCGCGCGGTCCGACGAACTCAGGGCACCCAGCTGGTAGGCCCCGCGCATCACTTGCTCGACGCCGTCCAGCAGCGCCCGCACCAGCCCCTGGCCGCGCCAATCTTCGCGCACCGCAACGCCTTCCACGTAACCGCAGCGAAGCGCGTTGCCGCGATAGATCAGCCGGCGTTGCACCACCGCAGCATGCGCGATGATCGCGCCGTGGTGCCAGATCACGGCATGCATGCCGCCCAGCGTGTGTTCCCAGTCCGTATCGGCGAAATCACCGGCGAAGGCCTCGACGACCATTTCATGAATCCGCTGCCGCGTCTCGTTGTCGAGATCGGCGGTATGGACCAGGCGAGCCGTGTGTACCTGGGCGTGCACGGTTTCGTGTCTACCAGGAAGCTAGGCGCGCGGGCGCGCCCAGTGCATCCGTACGTATTGACCAGGCCGCACCTGGGCGACTTTGTCGATGTCCGCATCGACCACCACGCCGGCGACGGGGTATCCGCCGGTGATCGGGTGATCGGGACCCAGGATCACCGGCAACCCGTTGGGCGGTACCTGGATCGCGCCACGGGTGGCTCCCTCACTGGGCAGCTGCCGATCCGGCCAGCGGTGCTGCAGCGGACGTCCTTCCAGCCGCATTCCCACCCGGTCGCTGCGGTTGGAAGCCATCCAGATCGTGTGTACCAACGCGTCCGGATCGTCCAGCCAGTCGTCCCGCGGCCCCGGCATCACCTGCAGTTCCACCAGATGTTCCTCGATGGCGGCCACCGGCGCCTGGTCGAGTTCGGGGTAGTCGTCGGTGTGTTCGCCCACCGGCAGTACGTCGCCGGCCCGCAACGGTGCCGGACCTATCGCCGACAGCACGTCGTAGCTGCGCGATCCCAGCACCGGCTCGATGCAGATGCCGCCGCGTACCGCCAGGTAGGTGCGCAGTCCTGCGCGCGGAGTGCCCAGCGAGATCACCTGGCCGTTACGAACATGGTGAATGCTGTTGGTGCCGAACAGTTTTCCGTTGACGGTGGGGTCGGCGTCGGCGCCCGTCACCGCGATGTCGACGTCGCCGCCGCGGACCAGGGCCGAGAAGCCGCCGAACGTAACTTCGACGGTGGCCCGGTCATCGGGGTTGGCGACCAGCCGATTGGCCAGCGTGTGAGCGCGGCGGTCGGCGGCCCCGGATTGGCCGACGCCAAGGTGTGCCAATCCCGCCCGGCCCAGGTCCTGAATGACGGCCAGTGGTCCGCTGCGCAGGATTTCCAGAGTTGTCACGGGAACCTCCTTCCTATTCGGCTCACCCCGCCCGGAACCGTACCCACGTGCCCTGCGTGAGCAGCGCCGGATCGGGCCGGTGGATATCCCACAGGACAGCGTCGGTGTGGCCGATGACCTGCCACCCGCCGGGCGATTGGCGCGGGTAGATCGACGTGAATTCGCCGGCCAGGGCGACCGAACCGGCGGGCACCGCCGTGCGCGGTTCGGCCCGGCGCGGTACCCGTAGCTGTGGATCGCCGCCGATCAAGTAGGCGAAGCCGGGGGCGAACCCGGCGAATCCCACCCGCCACGGGGCGCTGGTGTGGGCGTTGATGACCTGGGCGGTGGTCAGCCCGGTATGGCCGGCGACCTCGGCCAGATCGGGGCCGTCGTAGACGACGTCGATCACGATCTCGTCGGCGGGCCCGGCACCCGCGTCGGCGTCCAGGGCGACCGGCAACTTGCGTATCCGCTGCCGGGTGGCGCCCTGGTGTTGGGGTGCGTCGAGTTTCACCAGCACCGTGCGCGACGCCGGGACGATGTCGACCACCCCTGGCAGCGCGGCCGCACGCAGTGCGTCCGCCCACGCCAATACGTTCTCGGTGGTGTCACATTGCAGCAGCAGTGCTTGGTCGCCGTAGTCGAGAATGGGGCAGACCAGTGGGTCGGTCACCGACTCCATGGAGAGGTTCGGCAGGCTCATTCTTTGACGGTAGCGCCGTGATCAGAGGGTCGGCCAGAGATTTTGGAGCACTGCCAGAGGTGCCTTAGCAAACGCTCAGCTAGCCCAGAACCTTGCCGATCAACGGGGGCAGTTGATCGGCGATCACCGGGTAGCTCAGCGGCGACGAGAAGGCGATGGCCCCGGCCTGCTCCTTGGTGGTGAAAATGTGCCGGTTCTGCGCGGTTGCCTGCGCGGCAGCGACGTCGGGGTCGGCCAGCAACGCCTGCTGCTCCTCGGGGCTCTCGGTGGTCCAGATCACCACGTCGGCGGAATCGAGCACCTCTTTGATGTGCTCGCGCGGAATGATCGCGCGGGGGTCGGTGGCAAAGGGCTTGATGCTGTCGGAAATGACCAGACCCATCTGATTCAAGAAGTCGGTGCGCCAGCCCGCCGTGGTCGCCACCACCGTGCCCTGCCAGAGCCTGCCCTGCATCAGCAGCGCCTTCTTGCCCTTCCATTGCGCGTTCTTCTGGCCGACGTCGGTGAACTGCTTGTCTACTGCGTCGATCAGCGACTTCATCTCGTTGGCCTGGAACACCGCCTGACCGATCGCGGTGGCCTGGTCCTTCCACGGCTCGAAGAAGGCGTCGCCGTCGGATTGCGCCAGAGTCGGTGCGATCGCCGACAGCTTCTTGTACGTGTCCGCGTCCAGTCCGGCGTTGACGGCTACGATCAGGTCGGGTTTGAGCCCGGCGATCTGATCTACCTGAATTCCGTTGTCCAGGTTGAGCACAACAGGTTGCGCGGGGCCGAGCCTGGGCTGGGCCCATGGCCAAACCGCGAACGGCTGGTCGCCGAACCAGTTGGTGATCGCGATGGGCACCACGCCCAGCGCGAGCAAGTCGTCCTGTTCGGTGTAGCCGGCGCTGACCACGCGTTTGGGCGGTTCCTTGATGACGGTCTGTCCGAACAGATGGGTGATCGTCACCGCGCCGCCGCCGGCGTTGCCAGCCGCGGGCTTGGATCCCGAGCACGCCGTGAGCAGCCCTGTGGCGCCGGCGAGCTGCAGGAATCCCCGCCGACTCAAGCCCTGATGCACAGCGAGAGAGTATCGCGTGGGCTACCGGAGCGTCAGTTACGTGGCCGGGGCTTGGGCGTATAACCCTCCCAGGGGGAGTAATCCGCGATCAGCTCCTCCTGCGGCGGACGCTGATCGGCCGGCACGTGCTGCAGATTGATCCGGATCCGGTACCAGATGGAACTCGGTCCGCGCATGCCGTCGACCAGGACGTCGACCGGCTGCAGCCGCTCGGCCGCGGCGGGATAGCGAGCGCGCCAGGTGTCCAGCGCGGTCATCGCCTCGTCCTTGGTCTTGGTGCGGGCGATCTCGATGAGCGGCATCGACGAGACCCGCCTACCGTCTGCGCTCTTTTTGGCGCCCTTTGGCGCCTTTTCCGGCGGGCCCAGTTCTTCGGCCAGGATCAGCAGTCGGTCCAGCTCGCCGACGGCGTCATCCATCCCGGCCCACGGGTCGCCCAGCTCGGCGAACCGGCCGGGCACGGTGGCGATGGTGAACGCAGCCGGGTCGCAGCCGGCGACCTCATCCCAATGCAAGGGGGTGGACACCCGGGCATCCGGGGTGGCGCGCACCGAGTAGGCCGAGGCCACCGTGCGGTCCTTGGCGTTCTGGTTGAAGTCGACGAACACGCCCTCGCGTTCTTCCTTCCACCAGCGGCTGGTGGCCGCCTCGGGCGCGCGCCGCTCGACTTCCCTGGCAACGGTTTGCGCGGCCAGCCGCACCTGCTTGAACGTCCAGTGCGGCGCGATCCGTGCATAGACGTGAAAGCCCTTCGAGCCGGACGTCTTCGGCCACCCGACCAACCCGTAGTCTTCGAGCACCTCGCGGGCCACCAGCGCGACCTCGACGATGCGTTGCCAGCTCACCCCGGGCATCGGGTCGAGGTCCACCCGCAACTCGTCGGGGTGATCGAGATCGCCGGCGCGCACCGCGTGCGGATTGAGGTCGACGCAGCCCAGGTTGATCGCCCAGGCCAGGCCGGCGGCGTCATGGATGACCGCTTCGGCGGCGGAAGTGCCGGACGCATAACGCAATTCGGCGACGTCCACCCAGTCCGGGCGCTTCTGCGGCGCGCGCTTCTGAAACACCGCCTCTTCGGTGATGCCCTTGACGAAGCGCTTGAGGATCATCGGCCGCCCGGCGACGCCGCGCAGCGCCCCGTCGGACACCGACAGGTAGTAGCGGATCAGGTCGAGCTTGGTGATGTTTCGGCCGGGGAAGACCACCTTGCCCGGGTGGGTGATGGCGATCTCGCGTCCGGCCACTTCCATTGACACCGGGCCGGTCATGGAAGTCCATGCTAATTCCGGCCGACTCTCTGGCCGCATTGCGATGGCCGTCACATATTGTGAGGTTATGCCTAACCTCAGTGATCTCCCCGGGGTCGGAAAAATCCAGCAGTACGTCGAACGCGGCGCATCCGAGCTGCACTACGTGCGCAAGATCTTCGAAGCGGGAGCGTTCCGGCTGGAGTCGCCGATCAAAACCGCCGCGATGGCCGCCGATATCCAGAAATGGGGCGAGTTCGGCATGCTGCCCTCGCTCAACGCCCGGCGGCACCCCGACCGCGCGGCGTGCATCGACGAAGAGGGCGAGTTCACCTACGCCGAACTCGACGAAGCCGCCCACGCGGTGGCCAACGGCCTGATAGAGAAGGGGATCAAGGGCGGCGACGGCGTCGCCATCCTGGCCCGCAATACTCGCTGGTTCCTCATCGCCAACTACGGCGCCGCCCGAACCGGTGCCCGCATCATCCTGCTCAACAGCGAATTCTCCGGACCGCAGATCAAAGAGGTGTCCGAGCGCGAAGGCGCGAAGCTGATCATTTACGACGACGAGTACACCAAGGCCGTCAGCAAGGCCGAGCCGGAGCTGGGCAAGCTGCGGGCGCTGGGTACCAACCCGGACGCCGACGAGCCGTCGGGCAGCACGGACGAGACGCTGGCCGAGTTGATCGAGCGCAGCAGCTCCGAACCCGCCCCCAAGGCCAGCAAGCACGCGTCGATCATCATCCTGACCAGTGGGACCACCGGCACTCCCAAGGGGGCGAACCGCAGCACGCCGCCCACGCTGGCCCCGGTTGGCGGCATTCTCTCGCACGTGCCGTTCAAGGCCAACGAGATCACCTCCTTGCCGGCCCCGATGTTCCACGCGCTGGGCTATCTGCACGGCACCATCGCGATGTTCCTGGGCTCGACGCTGGTGCTCCGGCGCAAGTTCAAGCCGCCGCTGGTGCTCGAAGACCTGGAGAAGTACAAGGTGACCGCCATGGTCGTAGTGCCGGTGATGCTCTCGCGGCTGTTGGACGCGATCGAGAAGATGGACAAGAAGCCCGATCTGTCCAGCCTGAAGATCATCTTCGTGTCCGGGTCGCAGCTGGGCGCCGAGCTGGCCACCCGCGCGATGAAGGACTTCGGTCCCGTCATCTACAACATGTACGGCTCGACGGAGATCGCGTTCGCCACCATCGCCGGGCCCAAGGACCTGGAGCGCAACGCCGCGACGGTTGGGCCGGTGGTCAAGGGCGTCAAGGTCAAGATCCTCGACGACAACGGCAAGGAGCTGCCCCAGGGCGAGGTGGGGCGGATCTTCGTCGGCAACGCCTTCCCGTTCGAGGGCTACACCGGCGGGGGGCACAAGCAGATCATCGACGGCCTGATGTCGTCCGGAGACGTCGGTTACTTCGACGAGCACGGCCTGCTCTACGTCAGCGGCCGCGACGACGAGATGATCGTGTCCGGCGGCGAGAACGTCTTCCCGGCCGAAGTCGAAGATCTGATCAGCGGACACTCCGATGTCGTGGAAGCCACCGCGATCGGCGTCGAGGACAAGGAGTGGGGACACCGGCTGCGCGCCTTCGTGGTCAAGAAGGAAGGCGCCGACCTCGATGAAGACGCAGTCAAGCACTACGTGCGTGACCACTTGGCCCGTTACAAGGTGCCGCGGGAAGTCATCTTCCTCGACGAACTGCCGCGTAACCCCACCGGCAAGATCCTCAAGCGCGAGCTGCGCGAGATGGATATCGAGGACTAAGGGTCCCGGGGGAGGCCGAGCAGCCGCTCGGCGATGATGTTCAGCTGAACCTCTGACGTGCCGCCGTAGATGGTGGTGGCGCGGCTGGCCAACAGGTACTCGCCCCATTCACCGGGCAACTGCTCGGTGTCACCGATCGCGGCGTCGGTGCCGAACGAGGACACCGCGAACTCGGCATAGCCCTGGCCGGTGCGCATCGACAGCAGCTTGGAGATGGCAGCGGACGGCATCGCGTCACCGCCGGCCAAGGTCAGCAGCGTCGAGCGCAGGTTGAGCAACTTCGCGGCATGTCCTTCGGCGATCAGTTGCCCCGCCCGGTGATGGGCGACTTGGTCGAACTGCCCGTCGCGCACGAACTCCACGAACTGCGGCAGGGTGGCCAGGAAGTTAGCGTCGCTGCTGCCGATCGAAACCCGTTCTGCGGTAAGGGTATTGCGGCTGACCTCCCAGCCGCGGTTCACCTCGCCCAGCACCTGGTCGTCGGGCACGAACACGTCATCGATGTAGACGGTGTTGAACAACGTGTGTCCGGTGAGTTCACGTAGCGGCTTCACTTGCACGCCTTGGCTTTTCATGTCGAGCAGGAAGTACGTGATGCCATTGTGCTTAGGCGCTGACGGGTCCGTTCGCGCCAAAAGCGCTCCCCACTGCGCGTATTGGGCCGCGGTGGTCCAGATCTTCTGGCCGGTGATGCGCCAGCCGCCGTCCACCTTGGTCGCCTTGGTGGCTAGCCCGGCCAGATCCGATCCGGCGCCCGGCTCGGAAAACAGCTGGCACCAAATCATTTCACCGCGCAACGTGGGTGGCAGCAACCGTTGCTTCTGTTCCTCGGTGCCGAACGCCACGATCGACGGAATGATCCACGCCGCGATTCCCACCTGTGGCCGCTTCACCCGCCCGGTGGTGAATTCCTGGGCGATGATGATCTGCTCGACGGGTCCGGCCGCCCGGCCCCACGGCTTGGGCAGATACGGCAGCCCCCAACCGCCTTCGGCGATCGCCACCTTGCGTGACTCGCGGTCCATGCCCTTGAGCGTGCCGACCTCGGCGCGGATCTCGTCCCGCAGCTTCTCGGTTTCGGGGTCGAGGTCGATATCCACCGCGCGCATTCCGCTGGTCGTGGCGGTGTCGACCACGCGCTGCGGGTGCTCGGAGGCGCGGCCGAAGCCGGCGGCCAGAATCAGCGCCCGGCGGTAGTACACATTGGTGTCGTGCTCCCAGGTGAAGCCGATGCCGCCGTGCACCTGGATGCAGTCCTGCGTGCAGCGCTGGGCAGCGGCCGGCGCCAGCGTCGCGGCCACCGCGGCGGCGAACTCGACGTGAGGGCTCTCCTCGTCCCAAGCGCGCGCGGCATCCCACACCGCGGCGGTGGCCCGCTCGGTGTCGGCGATCATCTCCGCGCACTTGTGCTTGATGGCCTGGAACTGACCGATGGGCCGGCCGAACTGCTCGCGGATCTTCGCGTAGGCCGACGCGGTGTCGGTTGCCCAGCGCGCCACGCCGATGGCCTCGGCGGACAGCAGGGTGAACATCAGGGCGCGTGCGTTGGCCATGCTGAGGTTGGTCAGCAGGGCCTCGTCGCCGACCTCGACGGCATTGGCCCGCACGTGCGCGATGGGCCGTAGCGGGTCCAGGCTTTGCACCGGCTCGATCTCGAGCTGATCGGCGCGCAGCACCACCCACTCCTCGCCGCTGTCGATCGCCACCGGCAGCACCAGCACCGACGCTTGGGCCGCCGCGGGAACGGCGCGGGCCTCACCGCGGATGACCAGCGCCTCGTCCTTCGGCCCGTGCCGGGTGGCCGTCAGCCCCGAGTCCAGCGCATAGGCCGCGATGGCGGTGCCACTTGCCAGCTCGGCGAGCACCGCGGCTTTGGCATCGTGCGCAGAGATCAGTGCGCTGGCGATCGCCGAGGGCACGAACGGCCCGGGGACGGCCCCATAGCCGAACTCGGCCAGTACGATGGCCAACTCGAGGATGCCGAAGCCCTGGCCGCCGACGGCTTCGGCCAGATGCACGCCCTGCAGGCCTTGTTCGGCCGCGGACTGCCAGTACGGCGGCGGGTTCTCGATCGGGGTTTCCATCGCCTCGTGCAGCACCTCGGACGGCGCTACCCGCGCCACCAGGGACCGCACCGAATCGGCCAGGTCTTGATGTTCAGGGGTTATCGCGATCGGCATTGGTCGCCTTCCCTAGCTCTCTTGGGGTTCGTAACCAAGCTAACAACCGGTCGGTTGGTTCACCAGGTTGGCCAGCGGCTGTCCGTCGCGCAGCCGGCGGCAATTGTCGACGGCCTGGGTCAGATACCGCCGCATGGTGTCGGCGGTGTACCAGGTGACATGCGGCGACAGCACCACGTTGTCCAGGCGCAACAGCGGGTTGTCGGGTGCGATCGGCTCGACCTCGAAAACGTCCAGTCCCGCCGCGGCCAGCCGCCCGCCGCGCAACGCGTCGACGAGCGCCTGCTCGTCGACAACCGCACCGCGAGAGGTGTTGACCAGCACCGCATCCGGTTTCATCCGTGCCAGTGCTGTGCGGCCCAGCAAATGATGGGTATCCGGCGTCAACGGCAGGTGTAGTGAAATTATGTCGCACGCCGCGAGCAATTCGGGCAATGGCCGCCAGCCGGGCCGCCCGTTGTCGTGGGTGCTGGTGTGCAGCACGGTGGCTCCCATCGCGGCGACGATCTCGCCGACGCGTTTGGCGATGCTGCCGTAGCCGACCAGGCCGACCGTGCAGCCGCCGATATCCCGCACCTTCTCGCCCAGCTCCGGGTCCGACGGCCAGCCGCTGCCGTGGCGGACCGCGCGGTCGAGTGCGGTCAGCCGGCGCAACGCGGCCAGCATCAGCAGCACCGTGCCCTCGGCCACCGACGGGGCATTGGCACCGGGCATGTTGGCGACCCCGATGCCGCAGTCGGTGGCCGTATCCACATCGATGGTGTTCACCCCGGCGCCCAGCTTGTGCACCAGCCGCAACCGCCGGCCGCGCCGCAGGTCTTCGCCCGACAAGGGCCGTAGCACGTGCCATATCACCTCCGCGCCGGGCAACTCCCGGTAGAAGGCGTCGTCGTCGCTGTCCGCACACCACCGAACGTCGAGCCAATCCGATTCGGCGGCAAGGAAATCGAGAACTTTGGCGCCGGGGACGAAGTGGGCCAGAACGGTTACGGCCACCGCTGGGCGATCCACTCGGCGATGATGTCGGCCTGCTCGTCACGGGCACCCGGGGTGGTGAAGTAGTGGTCGGTGTCGATGGCGGCCCGCTGTTTGTCGGTGCTCGCCAGCGCGTCGTAGATGCGCTGGGCGTCTGACGGGAAGACGCCGGTGTCTGCCTCTGCGTTGATCACCAAAGCCGGGCAGTCGATGCGAGCCAGGTGCGGCTCGGCCCGGGTCTGGGCCACCCGCAGGCTCCACATGCCCAGCCAGTTGCGCAAGGTGGTGGCCGCCGCGATGCCGTACGCCGAGCGGTTCGCCTTGACCGGAGTACCCGCGTAGCACTGGTTGGGCGCGCGCTTGGTCGGCTCTATGCTGGGGTCGACCATGCGCGGATCGGCCCAGGTGCGCAGCACGGTAAACGGACGGTCCGAAAACCCCGCGGCGCGAACACGTTTCAGTTCCTTCTCGGCCCAGTCGGTGATGGCGTGGTTTCGGGCGATCTGCGCGACACGGTAACGGCGGACGAACTCCGGTGCGTACGGTGGTCCGTTGCTCTCATTGAACAGATCTAGTTCGGGATCGGTTGCGACGGGATCGTTTTCGTCGACGACGGCGCCGTCCATCCAGGCGGTCAGCACGTCGGGGCGCCCCGGATGGGCCGCGGTCGCGACGTAACCGTCGCCGGCCAGCGGGTCGACGGCCTGCGACTGGTATGCCGCCATCAGCGAGCCGCCGCCCGAATTGCCGAGCAGCAGCACCGTTTCCACGCCCTGCGTCTCTCGCAGCCAGCTCACCCCGACCCCGATGTCAATCAGTGCGTGATCGAGTACGAAGCTGCTTTCGAAACCGCGAAACCTGGTGTTCCAGCCCAGGAATCCGATGCCGCGGACGGCCATGTACTCGGCGAGGTAGTGCTCGGAGAAGTCGATCTGGTAGTGCGTGGCGATCATCGCCACTTTCGGTTTGCTCCCGGAGGCGCGGTGATACAGCCCCTGACACGGATGCCCGCCGGCTCCCGCGCGTGGCGCCGTCGGCGATGGAAGCCCGACGAATTCCCTGATGAGAGCGGTCAATTCGAGCGATCCTCCTCGCTGTAGATGGCGCGGTAGTAGATGTTGGCGAGCGTCCGGACGCAGGCCTGGTCGTCGGGTTCGCCCGAGCCGCTGAGCTGGATGTAGCAGAACTGGTTGAACATCGCCACGATAGCTTCGGCGAGCAACTGCGGATCATCACCGGGGCAGTACCCTTGCGCCTGCGCGCGCCGAACCGTATCGGCGATGAAAGTAATTGGGATGGAGCACATCTCGGCCCAATGCTGGGCGAAGTCTTCGTTGACCATGGCCAGCTGCGACACGCTGATCACCTCCGCGAGACGATGCCGGTAGGTGTGCCAATGAGCCGCTGCCGCCTCGTACGCGCGCTCGCGGTTGGACAGGCCGTGGTGGGTGACCGACAGTGCCCGCTCGCTGGCCTCGTCACGAAAGCGCCGCGCCCATTGCCGGACCATCGCCTCTTTGGAGTCGTAGTAGTTGTAGAACGACGCCGACGAGCGGCCCGCTTCGGCGGCGATGTCGGCGATGGTGGTGGCCAGGATTCCCTTGCGCGCGATAACCGTTCGTGCAGCCGCGTCGATCGCGGCCTGGGTCCGCCGGCCGCGGTGCGTCGGGAAGTCGGGCGCGGTCGACACTGGCACTTCCTCCCTGGATGAAATCTGAATCTGATGTTAGATTCAGATTTAGATTCTGGCCAGTGCCGCCCGGGTCGATGGGAGCCACGAAATGACGCAAATGATCAAGCCGCACAACACCAACACCGAGTTCGAGCTCGGCGGAATCAACCATGTCGCTTTGGTGTGCTCGGACATGGCGCGCACTGTGACCTTCTATCGCGACATCCTGGGCATGCCGCTGGTCAAATCGCTCGATCTGCCCGGCGGGCAGGGGCAGCACTTCTTCTTCGATGCCGGCAACGGCGACTGCGTCGCCTTCTTCTGGTTCGCCGACGCTCCCGATCGGGTGCCGGGTGTCTCGTCGCCGGATGCCATCCCCGGCATCGGGGACATCACCAGTGCGGTGAGCACCATGAACCACTTGGCGTTTCATGTGCCGGCCGAGAAATTCGACGCTTACCGGCAGCGGCTCAAACAGAAGGGCGTGCGGGTGGGCCCGGTGCTCAACCATGACGAGAGCGACATGCAGGTATCGAAGACGGTACATCCGGGCGTGTATGTACGTTCCTTCTATTTCCAGGATCCTGACGGCATTACCCTGGAATTCGCCTGCTGGGTAAAGGAATTCACCGAGGCGGACACGCCGGCGGTGCCCAAGACCGCGGCCGACCGGCGGCCTGCGATGGCTGCCGGCCACTAGAACCCCCGACATCAGTGACCGAGGGCATTTTGAGTGACGCGCAGATCGCTACGCTCAGCGCAGCGCAGCGCCGCGAGCTGATTGCCCGGCTCGCGCTGCCCCTGCACGAATTGGAGGATCCACAGGTCCTGGCTCGTGAGCGGCGCATCAGGCTGGGTCTGATCGTGGCCGGCTGCATCATTCTGATCCCCTGGATCGGCTACCTCGGGATGACGCTGCCGCAGAAGTATGTCGCCCACAACTGGCCGGTGACCTGGGTGGGCTTCGATCTGCTGCTCGTCTTTTTCATGGCGTCGACGGCCTATTTCGGGTATCGGCGACGCCGGCTACTGTTGCTCAGCGCGTTCACCACCGGCGTCCTGCTGGTCTGCGACGCGTGGTTCGACCTGCTGACCGCCGGACCCGAAGACGCCTGGTTGTCGGTAATCACGGCGATGCTGATCGAGATACCCATGGCTTGGCTGCTGATCAGGGGTGCTCTTCGGCTGCTGCGACTCAGCATGGCGCGATTGTTGGTCGATCCCGACACGCGACTGTGGCGGATCCCGCTTTTCTACGACTACAGTCGCTGAATCGCGATCCGGGCGTTGATGTGCCAGATCGATCCGTTGCCGTTGACCTGCAGGTAAATGTCCTTCACCTGATCGCCGACCTGGTGTTCGACCACCAGCTTGGTTTCGTTGTCCACTTTCAGGAACGTCTCCATCAGGCTGGGAATGACGTCGGCGTTGCTGCCGGTGCCTACCGACAGTGCCTTCGAATTGCTGGAGTTGATCAGGTGCGGGGTGGGTTTGGTGTTTGGCGGCGTGGCGTCTTCGAGACGCCGTAGCCGGGCGTAGCCGGCCGCCGGGGTGGGATTCATCGGGATGGTGGTCAGGCTTGCGGAGTCGTAGTAGTTGACGATCGAGCTGGCCGTGATGTGATAGCGACCCGGCTGCAGCGTCACGACGCCGGTCTTGTCGTCAAGGCTGATGCTTTGGCCTTCCTGAACTTCCCGGGTATTGAACACGCGGGTATTCCAGCCGGGCACCACCGGCTTGTTGGTCAGCGCGTATTCGGCGTAGACCGCGTATTCGGCCGTCGGCGTGCTCTGATCGCGGTCGCACCCGGCGACGGTGGCGGCGGTAGCGATCAGCGCTAGCGCGCAAGCGGCCAATGTGAGGGCGCGGGTCCTGGTCATGACTTCCAGGCTGGCACCCCTACCGTTGCTTCGAATCGGTGAAGTCACCAGTGCGGTACAGGCTTGGCTCGGTGAGTTCGACAAGCAGCGATGCCAGGTGGTCGGCGAGTTGTTCTGGCTCCAGTTGCACATCGCCGGCCAACCAGGCGCTCAGGGTCTGGCTGACGCCGCCTACCGCGAAGTGCGCCGCGGCTTTAACGCGCTCGTTTGCCGGAGCCCGCAGCGTGTCGACCGCATACTGGCCAGAGAGCACGGCGAACAAGGCGCTGGACTCGGCTCGTTTGCGCATCACCACCGCGTTGGCCAGCTGGGTGCTGAACAGCAGCCGCCCGATGCGCGCATCACCGGCGACGGTGCGCACCACGTTGGCCATCCCGGCGCGCGCCTGCTCGTCGGCCGGTACCGCCGCCACCGCCGCCTGGGTGGTCGCGGCCAGGTCGGCAACCACCCAATCGAATACGCCGGCCACGAATCCGTCCTTATCGACGAAGCTTTCGTAGAAGTAGCGGGAAGCCAGCCCGGCCCGGTGGCACACCCCGCGGACGGTCAGCTCGGACAGGTCTGGTTGGTCCGACCCCAGTAGGTCGAGCCCGGCGGCCAGCAGCCGGCGGCGGCGCCCGGCCAGGCGCTCGGCGGCATCGACACCGCGGTACGGCCGCTCGCCGCGACTCACCCAGGCCACCTTGACACCAGGGTAGGTTACCGCCAAAATCAGGAAACAAGCGTTCTCACAATTAGCTCGCGATCTTCGGGGCGAGTGCTGGGAGGCCACCCGATGGCAATTCAACAGACGGTTCGCCCGCCACTTCCGCATGTCGAGCGACCGATCTCCGATCCGCCCCGTCCGCACCGTTCGCGGCGCCGGCGCCGTGTCGCCAGTGACTACGGCCTGATGGGAGTGGCCCTGCTGGCCGGTCCGGCCAACGTGATCATGGAGCTGTCGCGCCCCGGCGTCGGCCACGGCGTGGCCGAGAGCCGCGTCGAAAGCGGTCGCATCGACCGCCACCCGATCAAGCGGGCGCGCACCACTTTCACCTATATCGCGGTGGCCAACGCCGGTACCGACGCCCAGAGGGTGGCGTTTCGCCGCGCCGTCAACCGCGCGCATGCGCAGGTCTACTCCACGCCCGATAGTCCGGTGTCGTATAACGCTTTTGATCCCGAGCTGCAGTTGTGGGTGGCGGCCTGCATCTACAAGGGGGGCGTCGACATCTACCGAACCTTCGTCGGCGAGATACCCGAGGAGGACGCCGACCGCCTCTACCGCGAGGGCATGTCGATCGGAACCACCCTGCAGGTGCCGCCGGACCTGTGGCCCGCGGACCGGGCCGCCTTCGACCGGTACTGGCAGGAGTCGCTGGACAAGGTGCACATCGACGAAACCGTCCGCGAATTCCTTTATCCCATTGCGGTTTCCCGGATAAAGGGCGTGCGCCTGCCGCGTGCCGTGCAGCAGCGGATGGAGAGTTTCAACCTGCTCATCACCACCGGCTTTCTGCCGCAGCGGTTTCGCGACGAGATGAGGTTGCCCTGGGATGCTGCCCGGCAACGCCGCTTCGACCAGTTGATGAGCCTGTTCGGCGCGGTAAACCGGATGCTGCCGCGGATCGTGCGGCAGTTCCCGTTCAACCTGATGCTGTGGGATCTGGATCGCCGGATGAAGACGGGTCGTCCATTGGTGTAGGGACGCCCCCGGCGGCCGTATTGAAAACGATTATCAAATTCAGTAACCTCCATAACCGGTGCTGTCCGGCGGAGGGGATTTCGTATGGCCACGGTGTGGATGGGGTCGCCGCCTGAGGTCCATTCGGCCTTGTTAAGCAGCGGCCCAGGGCCGGGATCGGTGTTGAGCGCCGCGGCGGCCTGGTCCGCGCTGAGCGGCGAATACGCCGCCGTCGCAGACGAACTCATGACACTGCTGGCGGCGGTCCAGGGCGGAGCCTGGGACGGGCCCACGGCGGATCAATATGTCGCCGCTCATGCGCCCTACCTGGCCTGGCTGACACAGGCGAGCGCGATGAGCACGGACATGGCCGGTCGGCAGGAAACCGTCGCCGCGGCTTATACGACCGCGCTGGCGACCATGCCGACCCTGGTCGAGCTGGCTGCCAATCACACCATCCACGGAGTACTGGTCGCGACCAACTTCTTCGGGATCAACACCATCCCGATCGCCCTCAACGAGGCTGACTACGTGCGGATGTGGATTCAGGCGGCCACCACGATGTCGACGTATCAAGCGGTCGCCGAGGCGGCTGTGCTGTCGGGGCAGCCGAGCACCCCGGCTCCGGAGATTGTGCATTCCGAGGAAGCGGACGATCACGCCGGCCATGACCACGGCGGCGACCCCACTGCGCTGGACTACCTTATCGCCGACATCTTGCGGGTGATCACCGGCGGCCGGGTGATCTGGGACCCGCTGGAGGGCACCGTCAACGGGCTTCCATACGACGCCTACACCAACGCGGCCCAGCCGATCTGGTGGATCGTGCGCGCGCTTGAACTCACTCAGGATTTTCAGACGTTCTTCCGAGAGCTGTTCACCAACCCGGTGGGCGCAATCGAATTCATCGTCGAACTCATGCTGTTCGATTGGCCGACACACATAGCCCAGATCGCGACCTCGCTGAGCCAGTCCCCACAATTGCTGGCCGCCGCGCTGGGTGCCGCCATCGCGAGCTTGGGAGCAGCGACCGGCTTCGCGGGTCTGTCCGGCCTGGCCGGCATCCATCCCGTCGTCCCGGCCGCCGTGCCGCCGGGTCCCGCAGTACCGGCCATGCTTCCGGTCGCCGGGATGGCTCCCACGGTGTCTGTCGCGGCTTCGGTGCCGGCTTCGCCGTCGGCGCCCGCACCGGCACCGAGCACGGTGGCCAGCCCGGCGCCGGCGCCGTCGGCACCCCCGGCGGCCGCCGGTTTCAGCTTCCCATTTCTGGTCGGCGGCGGTCCTGGTATCGGTTTCGGCTCGGGCATGAGCGCGGCCGCCAGCGCGAGCGCCAAAAGGAAAGCGCCAGAACCCGATTCGGCGGCTGCCGCTGCCGCGGCGGCCGCGCGCGACCAGGCCCGGGCGCGCCGGCGGCGGCGGATTGTGGCGCGCGACCATGCCGATGAGTACCTCGACATGGATTCCGATTCCGACCTCCCCCCCGACGACGTGCGGGCTTCGGATCGGGGCGCCGGCCCAGTGGGATTCGCCGGGACGGTGCACAACGCGACGGCAGCCCCGGCAGCGGGCTTGACGGCAGTCACAGCTGAATTCGGTGCCGGTCCACGGGTGCCGATGGTTCCGGGCACCTGGGATCCGGACCCGGTCGCGCCGCCCGGCTAGCTGGGTAGGGTTGGTTGGGTGCGCAGTGAAGGGGACACCTGGGACATCACCACGAGCGTCGGATCGACCGCGCTGTTTGTGGCGGCGGCGCGAGCGCTGGAGGCGCAGAAGCCCGAGCCGCTAGCGGTCGATCCCTACGCGGACGTGTTCTGCCGGGCCGTGGGGGGATCCTGGGCCGACGTGCTGGACGGCAAAGCGCCCGACCACGCCTTGAAGACCGGCGATTTCGGCAAGTTTTTCGTCACCTTCCAGGGCGCCCGCACCAGATACTTCGACGCCTACTTCCGCCGGGCCGCCGACGCCGGCGCGCGTCAGGTGGTCATCTTGGCTGCAGGGCTGGACTCGCGCGCCTACCGGCTTCCGTGGCCGGACGGGACGACGGTTTTCGAGCTGGATCGTCCGCGAGTCCTCGATTTCAAACGCCAGGTACTCGAACAGCACGGCGTCCAACCGCGTGCCGAGCGTCGTGAGATCGCGGTTGATCTCCGCGAAGATTGGCCACAAGCATTGCAGGACAGCGGTTTTGACCCCAACAGTGCCTCGGCGTGGCTCGCCGAGGGACTGCTGATCTATCTGCCGGCCGCTACCCAGGAGCAGCTATTCGTCGGCATCGACCGACTGGCCAGCCTCGGCAGCCACGTCGCGGTCGAGGATGGCGCCCCGCTGCCCGACCACGAGTTCCAGGCCGCGGTCGAAGAAGAACGCGCCGCGACCGCCACCGGGGACGGACGCCAGTTCTTTCAACTGGTTTACAACGAGCAGTGCGCACCGGCCACGGAATGGTTCACCGAACATGGCTGGACGGCGCTGGGTACGCCATTGAACGACTATCTGCGCGAGCTGGACCGGCCGGTACCCGGTCCCGATTCCGACGCCGCACCGATGTTTGCGCGCAACACGCTGGTGAGCGCCACGAAACCGTGAATCTGCGTTGAGTTCGGCATGAATTTGACGTGTGCGCGGAACTTTCCCGGACTGAGCTCCGACGACTCCTAACGGGTGCGTCGTTTGTTGAGCTCGTCCCGGCAAGGAGGGCCACGGGTATGGCGATCTGGATGGCGATACCCCCCGAGGTCCATTCGGCCCAGTTGAGCAGCGGGTCCGGGCCCGGTGGCATGTTGGCCGCGGCCGGCGCATGGCGATTGCTGAGTGCGGAGTATGCGGCCGTGGCCGACGAGTTGCGCGGCGTCCTGGCGGCCGTGCCGGCCGGGGCGTGGCAGGGGCCTACCGCCGCCCGGTATGTGGCTGCCCATCTGCCCTACCTGGCCTGGCTGACCCGTGCCACTGCCAACAGCGCGAGCGCCGCCGCCCGGCACGAGACCGCGGCAGCGGCTTATGCGACGGCACTGGCCGCGATGCCGACCCTGGCCGAACTGGCGGTCAACCATGCGACGCATGCGGTCTTGGTCGCCAGCAACTTCTTCGGGATCAACACCATTCCGATCGCGCTGAACGAGGCCGACTACGTGCGCATGTGGGTCCAGGCGGCCACCGCGATGACTACCTATCAGGCGGTCTCGGCCGCCGCGGTGGACCCCGCGCCGCAGACCGACCCGGCGCCCCCGATCCAGACCGCGCATGCCGACCACGCCGACGGCACCGACCAGACCGACACGGGCGGGGACAACGGCGGAATCGTCGACAACGACGGCGGTGACCCGACCCAGCTGAGTTGGTACGTGAATCGGGTCACCGAGGTGTACCAGACGCTGGCCCAAGACCTGGCGAACTTCCCGCAGGATCCGGCCGGCTCCATCGCGCAGGTCGAGGCCCACATTCCGCTGCTGGTGGCCGACGAGGTCGGTCACCTGGGTGAGGTGATCAACACGTTCACTCCGGAGTTGCAGGGGCTGGCACTCGCCCTGCCAAGTGCCAACCTCGGCTTCTTCGGCGGTGCGGCGGGGCTGAGCGGACTGGCCGGAATCCAGCCCGGCGCGCTCCCTGCGTCGGCGGCACCGGCGCCAGACGTCCCCGAGCCCGCCCTGCACGCCGTCGCGAGCTCGCCGGTCGTCAGTGCGGCGGCCGCGCCGGCCGGTGCCCCGGCCCCGGCGCCGGCTCCGACGGGTGCGCCCGCCACCATCCCCGCGGCCGGAGCCCCGCCGCCGACCGCGGCCGTCGCGGCCGCCCCCTTTCCTTATCTAGTGGGTGGGCCCGGCATCGGTAGCGGCTCGGCGATGGCCGCCGGCGCCGCCCGCAAGGCGCCGGAACCCGATCCGGTGGCGACGCCGGCAGCGGCGGCGGCGTCGGCCGGCGCCGAAGGCCGAGCGCGACGGCGCCGTCGCGCGGCGATGCCGGATCGTGGTTACCGGCACGAGTTTCTGGGTCTCGATGCCTCGGAGCCGCAGCCTGTGGTGGTGCTGGCATCCGACCGTGGTGCGGGGGTACTAGGCTTTGCCGGCACGTCGGCGTCCGGTGCTGCCGCCGACCCGATGGGACTTGCCACTCTGGCCGGTGACGCGTTCGGCGGCGGCGCGGTCAGTCCAATGCTGCCAGGAACCTTTGATAATGAAAATCATATTCAGTAAGCTTCGGTATCCGGATAACACCCAAGGTCAGTGCCACTAGAAGGGGAGTTGCGTGGGGCATCGCACGATCTCGGTCGCCTCGACAGTTAGCTTAGGGAATGCTAACTTCGGGAGGCTTACTTCCGGCGGCATCGGCTTATGACGAACTTGAGTGCAGGAGACAGCAAGGGCGTGGAACGCGGTGATATCGGCATGCTGGCTCATCCACTCGCATCCCGGACCAATGGCCCGGTAAACGGAAAGGTCGATTCGGACGTCGTCAGCCGGTTCGCCACCTGTTGCCGGGCTCTCGGCATCGCGGTGTACCAGCGGCAGCGCCCAGCCGACCTGACCGCCGCCCGCACGGGATTCACCGCGCTCACCCGCATCGCCCATGACCAGTGCGACGCCTGGACCGGACTGGCCGCCGCCGGCGACCAGTCCGTCGCTGTCCTGGAAGCCGTCGCGCGCACCTCGGCCACAGCCGGATTGCTGCAGCGTCAGGTGGAATTGGCGCCCGGCGCGTTGGGCTTTCACTATGACACCGGGCTCTACCTTCGATTCCGCGCTACCGACGCCGACGACTTCAGGCTCGCGTACGCCGCCGCGCTGGCGTCGACACGGGACGTCGGCAACTATGCCAAGGCCAACGACCTGGTCAACGAAATAGCCGCGCGCCGGCCGAGCTGGCGGGAGGCGCGCTGGCTGTCCGTGGTCGTCAACTACCGGGCCGAGCGCTGGTCGACGGTGGTCAAGCTGCTCACCCCGATCGTCAACGATCCCGGTCTCGACGAGGCCTTCACGCACGCCGCCAAAATCACCCTGGGCACCGCGCTGGCCCGGCTGGGCATGTTCGCGCCGGCACTGTCCTATCTCGAGGAACCCGACGGTCCCGTCGCAGTTGCGGCGGTTGACGGCGCGCTGGCCAAGGCGCTGGTGCTGCGTGCCCACGTGGACGAGGAGTCGGCAGCAGAAGTGCTGCAGGACCTGTATGCGGCCCATCCGGAGAACGAACAGGTCGAACAGGCCCTCTCGGATACCAGCTTCGGCATCGTAACCACCACGGCCGGCCGGATCGAGGCTCGTACCGATCCGTGGGATGTCGCGACCGAGCCCAGCGCGGACGACTTCATCGACCCTGCGGCGCACGAACGCAAGTCCGCGCTGCTACACGAAGCCGAGCGTCAGCTCGCCGAATTCATCGGTCTCGACGAGGTCAAGAACCAGGTCTCGCGGCTGAAGAGCTCGGTGGCCATGGAGCTGGTGCGCAAGCAGCGTGGACTGGCGGTCGCCCAGCGCACCCACCACCTGATCTTCGCCGGCCCCCCGGGAACCGGTAAGACGACGATTGCCCGCGTCGTCGCCAAGATCTATTGCGGCCTAGGGCTTTTGAAGCGGGAGAACATTCGCGAAGTGCACCGCGCCGATCTGATCGGCCAGCACATCGGCGAGACCGAGGCCAAGACCAACGCCATCATCGACAGCGCACTGGACGGAGTGCTGTTCCTCGACGAGGCCTACGCCCTGGTGGCCACCGGCGCCAAGAACGACTTCGGCCTGGTGGCCATCGACACGCTGCTGGCGCGGATGGAAAACGACCGCGACCGGCTGGTGGTGATCATCGCGGGCTACCGCGCCGATCTGGACAAGTTCCTGGACACCAACGAGGGCTTGCGGTCGCGCTTCACCCGCAGCATCGACTTCCCGTCGTACACGTCGCATGAGCTGGTGGAGATCGCGCACAAGATGGCTGAGCAGCGCGACAGCTTCTTCGAAGAGTCGGCGCTGCAGGATCTGGAGGCGTTGTTCGCCAAGCTGGCCTCGGCGACGACACCCGACGCCAACGGAATCTCGCGGCGCAGCCTGGACATCGCCGGCAACGGCCGGTTCGTGCGCAACATCGTCGAGCGCTCCGAAGAGGAACGTGAATTCCGGCTCGACCATTCAGAACACGCCGGAACCGGCGAATTCAGCGACGAGGAACTGATGACGATCACCGCCGCCGACGTGGGCAAATCGGTCGAGCCGCTACTGCGCGGTCTGGGACTCTCGGTGCCGGCATGACCAACAATGAGCCGTCCGGCGAATGGGCCGAAGCGCGGCGCTCATTCGCGTCCCGGACACCGGCCAACGACAACCCCGACAAGGTGGTGTACCGGCGCGGTTTCGTCACCCGGCATCAGGTGACCGGCTGGCGGTTCGTGATGCGGCGCATCGCTTCCGGTATCGCGCTGCACGACACCCGGATGCTCGTCGACCCGTTGCGCACCCAGTCCCGCGCGATCCTGATGGGCGCGCTGCTGCTGGTCACCGGACTGGTTGGCTGCTTTGTGTTCTCGCTGATCCGGCCCAACGGGCAGGCGGGGACCAACCCGGTGCTCGCCGATCGCTCGACCGCGGCTTTGTATGTGCGTGTGGGCGACGAGCTGCACCCGGTGCTCAACCTGACCTCGGCCCGGCTCATCGCGGGCAAACCGGTCAACCCGACGACGGTGAAAAGCACTGAGCTGGACCGGTTTCCGCGCGGCAACCTGATCGGTATCCCGGGCGCGCCCGAGCGCATGGTGCAAAGCACCTCGCACGACGCGGACTGGACGGTGTGCGATGCGGTCAGCGGAGCCGGTGGGCGTGCCGCGAGCACCGGGGTCACGGTGGTCGCCGGGGCACCCGACAGCACCGGCCCGCGGGCGGCCACACTCGGTGCCGGACAAGCGATCCTGGCCGACAACGGCGGCGGCACCTGGTTGCTGTGGGACGGCAAACGCAGCCGCATCGACCTGGCCGATCACGCCGTAACGAGTGCTCTCGGGCTGGGCGCCGAGGCGCCGCGGCCCATCGCCCTTGGGCTGTTCAACGCGATACCCGAGGCGCCGGCGCTGACCGCTCCGATGATCCCCAATGCCGGCACCCCGGCGAACTTCGCCGTGCCGGCGCCGATCGGGGCGGTCGTCACCGCGTACTCGCTGGACAAGACTCCACCCGACAGCTACTACGCGGTCGCACCCGACGGCCTGCAACCGATCTCGCCGGTGCTGGCCGCGATCCTGCGCAACACCAATTCCTATGGCCTGCAACAGCCGCCGCGCCTGGGCGCCGACGAGGTGGCCAAGCTGCCCGTCTCTCGGTTGCTGGACACCACGCGCTACCCGGCCCAGCAGGTCAGCCTCGTCGATGCGGCCCGCAGCCCGGTTGCCTGTGCCTTCTGGAGCAAGCCGGCCGGGGCGGCCACCAGCTCGTTGACCTTGTTGTCCGGCTCGGCGCTGCCGGTGGCCGAGGCGGTGCGCACCGTCGAGCTGGTCGGCGGCGTGGCGCCGGGAGTGGCCACCCGTGTCGCGCTGCCGCCCGGCACGGGGTATTTCACCCAGACCGTGGGTGGCGGCGCGGCCGCACCGGCCACCGGGTCACTGTTCTGGGTCTCCGATACCGGCGTGCGCTTCGGCATCGACACCGAAGGCGAAGCCGGGCGCAAAACCGTTGAGGCCCTTGGCCTGCAAGCACCTGCGCTCTCGATACCGTGGTCCGTACTGTCGTTGTTCGCACCCGGGCCGACGCTGTCGCGCACCGACGCGCTGCTCGCGCACGACGGCCTGCCACCCGACACCAAGCCCGGCCGCCCCGCGGCGGCAGAGGGGGAGCCCCGATGAGCCGACTGATCTTCGAGGCGCGCCGACGGCTGGCGCCGCCGAGCACTCGCAAGGGCACCATCGCCATCGAGGCGCCGCCCGAGCTGCCCCGGGTGATTCCCCCGTCGCTGCTGCGCCGGGCGTTGCCCTACATGATCGGCATCCTGATCGTCGGCATGATCGTCGCCCTGGTCGCCACCGGGATGCGGGTGATCTCCCCGCAGACGCTGTTCTTCCCGTTCGTGCTGTTGTTGGCGGCCACCGCGCTGTACCGCGGTAATGACAACAAGATGCGCACCGAGGAGGTCGACGCAGAGCGCGCCGACTATCTGCGCTACCTGTCGGTGATCCGGGACAACATTCGGGCTGCGGCAGCCGAACAGCGCGCGGCCGCGCAGTGGTCGCATCCCGAGCCGGCTGCGCTGGCAGCGGTGCCTGGTTCGCGCCGGCAATGGGAGCGCGATCCGCACGACCCCGACTTCCTGGTGGTGCGAGCCGGGCGCGACTGTGCGCCGTTGGCGATCGCGTTGCGGGTCAACGACATCGCCGACGAGATCGACCTGGAGCCGGTGTCGCACAGCGCATTACGCGGTTTGCTCGATACCCAGCGCACGGTGCGCGACGTGCCGACTGGCATCGACCTGACCAAGGTTTCGCGGATCACTGTCACCGGGGACGGGGCTGACGTGCGTGGCGCGTTGCGCGCATGGATCGCCCAGGCGGTGACCTGGCACGACCCGACCGTACTCGGGGTGGCGCTGGCCACCCGTGATCTGGAATGCCCCGACTGGTCCTGGCTGAAGTGGCTGCCGCACGTGGACATTCCCGGGCAGGTCGACGGCGTCGGCCCGGCCCGCTACCTGTCCACCGATCCCGACGAGCTGGTCGTGCGGCTTGGCCCGGCACTCGTGGACCGTCCCGCCTTCACCGGTACCCGGGCAGATGCGTTGCGGCACTTGCTGATCGTCGTCGACGACCCCGACTATGATCTGGCCGCCTCGGCACTGGCGGTGGGCCGCGCGGGGGTCACAGTGCTACACATCTGCGCCACCCAGCCGCATCGCGAGCAGTACTCGGACCCGGAAAAGCCGATCCTGCGCGTCGGCGGTGGCGCCATCCAGCGCTGGCAGACCGGCGGCTGGGCGCCCTTCATCGAGGCCGCCGACCAATTCGGCGCGCAGGAGGCTGCCCATCTGGCCCGGCGGTTGTCGCGGTGGGACTCCAACCCCACCCACGCCGGGCTGCGCTCGGCGGCCACCCGCGGCGCGAGTTTCACTACGCTGCTCGGCATTTCGGATGCCTCGCAATTGGATGTTCCCGCGCTATGGGCACCGCGCGGTCGCGACGAGGAGTTGCGCGTCCCGATCGGCGTCACCGCCACCGGCGAACCGCTGTTCTTCGATCTCAAAGACGAAGCCGAGGGCGGGATGGGTCCGCACGGCCTGATGATCGGTATGACCGGCTCGGGCAAGTCGCAGACCCTGATGTCGATTCTATTGGCGCTGTTGACCACTCACTCCGCCGACCGGCTGATCGTCATCTACGCCGACTTCAAGGGTGAGGCCGGGGCCGACAGCTTCCGGCACTTCCCCCAGGTAGTCGCGGTGATCTCGAACATGGCCGAGAAGAAGTCGCTGGCCGACCGGTTCGCCGACACGCTGCGTGGTGAGGTGGCCCGGCGTGAGGTGCTGCTGCGCGAGGCGGGCCGCCGCGTGCAGGGCAGCGCGTTCAACTCGGTGACCGAATACGAGAGCGCTGTCGCTGCCGGACATGAGTTGCCGCCGATCCCAACGCTTTTCGTGGTTGCGGACGAGTTCACCCTGATGCTGGCCGATCATCCGGAATACGCGGAGCTGTTCGACTACGTGGCCCGCAAGGGCCGCTCGTTCCGCATCCACATCTTGTTCGCGTCGCAGACGCTGGACGTCGGCAAGATCAAGGACATCGATAAGAACACCTCCTACCGGATCGGTTTGAAGGTGGCCAGCGCCAGTGTTTCTCGCCAGATCATCGGTGTGGAGGATGCCTACCACATCGAGGCCGGCAAGGAGCACAAGGGCGTGGGCTTCCTGGTGCCCGCACCCGGCGCGACGCCGATCAAGTTCCGCAGCACCTACGTAGACGGCATCTACGAACCCCCGCAGCAGGTGAAAGCTCTTGTGGTGCAATCCAGTCCGGAACCCAAGTTGTTCAGTGCCGGTGCGGTGGAGCCCGATCCGGGCACCGTCATCTCGGGGGCGGACGAGGAAGCGCCGATGGGCCCGCCGCGCAAGCTGATCGCGACCATCGGCGAGCAATTGGCGAGCTACGGGCCACGCGCGCCGCAACTGTGGCTGCCGCCGCTGGACGAATCCATTCCGCTGACCTCGGTGCTGGCGCGGGCCGGCGTGCCGGGCGGAAAGTGGCGCTGGCCACTTGGTGAGATCGACAAGCCCTTCGAGATGCGGCGCGACCCGCTGGTGTTCGACGCGCGGTCCGCGGCCGGAAACATGGTGATCCACGGCGGTCCCAAATCCGGTAAATCGACTGCGCTGCAAACCTTCATCCTGTCGGCTGCGGCCCTGCACTCGCCGCACGAGGTCAGTTTCTACTGCCTGGACTACGGCGGTGGGCAACTGCGCGCACTGGAGAACCTGGCGCATGTCGGCAGTGTGGCCTCGGCGCTGGAACCCGAACGCATCCGGCGCACCTTCGGCGAGCTGGAGCAGCTGCTGCTGTCCAGGCAGCGGCGGGAAGCATTCCGCGACCGGTCCGCGAACGGCAACGGCAACGGGAACGGCTCTGCTCCCGGCGACGACGGTTTCGGTGAAGTGTTCCTCGTCATCGACAACCTGTACGCTTTCGGACGCGACAACACCGACCAGTTCAACACGCGTAATCCGTTGCTGGCCAAGGTGACTGAACTTGTCAACGTCGGCCTGGCATACGGCATCCACGTGATCATCACCACCCCCAGCTGGCTGGAGGTGCCGCTGGCCATGCGCGACGGGCTTGGGCTGCGCCTCGAACTCAGGCTGCACGACGCCCGCGACAGCAACGTGCGGGTCGTGGGCGCGCTGCGCCGCCCGGCCGAGGCCGTCCCGCACGACCAGCCGGGTCGCGGATTGACCATGGCCGCAGAGCATTTCCTGTTCGCGGCTCCCGAGCTGACTCAAATCGCCGCGATCAATGCCCGCTACCCCGGTCTGACGGCTCCACCGGTACGACTGCTGCCCACCAACCTGGCAACCGAAGAGGTGGGCAAGCTGTACCGCGGACCGGGACAAGTGGTCATTGGCCAGCGCGAGGAAGACCTGGCGCCGGTGGTGCTCGACTTCGCCGAGAACCCGCTGCTGATGGTGTTCGGGGACAGCAAGTCAGGAAAGACCACTCTGCTGCGCCACCTCATCCGCACGATTCGCGAACATTCCACCGCAGACCAGGTGGCATTCACGGTGTTCGATCGCCGGCTGCATCTGGTCGATGAGCCGTTGTTCCCCGACAACGAGTACACCGCCAACATCGACCGGATCATTCCGGCAATGATCGGCCTGTCCAACCTCATCGAGTCGCGGCGGCCGCCGGCGGGCTTGTCGCCCGCGGAGCTGGCGCGCTGGTCCTATGAGGGCCACACCCATTACCTGATCATCGATGACGTCGACCAAATCCCGGATGCCGCGGCGATGAGCGGGCCGTACGTCGGGCAACGCCCGTGGACTCCGCTGCTGGGCCTGCTTTCCCAGGCCGCCGATTTGGGCCTGCGGGTGATCGTGACGGCGCGTGCGTCCGGCTCGGCGCACGGGTTGATGACGAACCCGTTGCTGCGGCGCTTCAACGACCTTCAGGCAACGACGCTGATGCTGGCCGGCAATCCGGCCGATAGCGGCAAGATCCGTGGTCAGCGGTTCGGCCGGCTGCCCGCGGGCCGGGCGATGTTATTGGGTGACAGCGACAGCCCCACGTACGTGCAGTTGGTCAACCCGTTGGTCGGTGCGGCCGCGATATCTGGTGAAACGCAACAGGAGGGAAGCTAGTCATGACGCTGCGAGTGGTTCCCGAGGGGCTGGCTGCGACCAGCGCGGCGGTGGAGGAGCTGACTGCGCGATTGGCCGCCGCACACGCGAGCGCGACTCCATTGATCACCGCGGTGGCCCCACCGGCGGCCGATCCGGTGTCGCTGCAGACGGCGGCCGGGTTCAGCGCCCAGGGCCAGGAACACGCCGTCGTAGCGGCCCAAGGGGTTGAAGAGCTCGGTCGTGCCGGTGTCGGGGTCGGCGAAGCCGGCGCCGGTTATCTCGCCGGTGATGCCGCGGCCGCCGCGACCTACGGGATCGCCGGCGCCTGACCATGTTTGGGCCCATTTGGATCGCTTCGCCGCCGGAGGTGCATTCGGCGTTGCTGAGCAGTGGTCCGGGGCCGGGGTCGCTGCTGGCGGCCGCCGGAGCCTGGAACTCGCTCAGTGCCGAATACGCCTCGGCGGCAGCCGAACTCAGTGGGCTGCTGGGAGAGGTTCAAGCGGATGCCTGGGAGGGGTCGAGCGCCGAACAGTACATGGCCGCGCATCTGCCTTACCTGAGTTGGCTGATTCAGGCCAGCGCCGATGCGGCCGGTGTGGCGGCCCGGCACGAGACGGCCGCTGCCGCCTATACCACTGCCCTGGCCGCAATGCCTACGCTTGCCGAGCTGACCGCCAACCACATTATCCACGGCGTGTTGGTGGCAACGAATTTCTTTGGCATCAACACGATTCCGATCGCCCTTAACGAAGCCGACTATCTGCGGATGTGGCTGCAGGCCGCCGCGGCCATGGGCCTGTATCAGGCGGCCTCGGGTGCAGCGCTTGCCTCGGCGCCCCGCACCACCCCGGCACCCGTTGTGGTCCGGCCGGGTGCTGCCCAGGCGGCCGACCCCTGGCAGTGGCTCGTGCAGATGCTCGAGCAGCTGTTGAAGGCCTACATCGACTCGTTCGCCTGGATGTACCAACTCATCTTCGAGTTCCTGCAGCATCCCATTCAGAACACGATCAAGATCATCGTCGCCTTCCTGACCAATCCGTGGGCGGCGATCATCACCTACGGCCCGCTGCTGTTCGCGCTGGGCTACCAGGTCTTCTTCAACCTGGTCGGCTGGCCCACCTGGGCGATGATTTTGAGCTCTCCCTTCCTGTTGCCCATCGGGCTCAGTCTGGGGCTCAGCGCAATAGCGTTGCTGCCCACCGAGGTTGCCCCGCTTTTGGTACCGGTGGCCGGGGTGGCGCCGCTGGTCACCGCCGCCGGGCCGACGTGGCCGGTGGCATCAGTGGCACCAACGGTGGCCGGCACGGCCGGGGCATCGGCGCCGGCGGGTGCGGGTGCTTCCGCGGGAGCCGCGCCCGTTTCGGCCGCTCCGGCCAGCGCGAGTTTTGCCTACGCGGTGGGCGGTGGCGCCGATTGGGGTACCGGGTTCGGGCCGACGTTGGGTCCCCGCAGTGGCGCCAAGGCGCCCGCGGCGACGGTTCCGGCGGCCGCTGCGGCAGCGGCAAGCCGGGCACAGTCCCGGGCACGCCGGCGCCGGAAAACCGAATTGCGCGACTACGGCGACGAATACCTGGACCTGGGGGCCGACATCGGCATCACGCCCGATTACGGTGTGCAGGAGTCGAATTCGGGTGCCTCGATGCTGGGGTTCGCCGGGACGGCTATCCAGGAGCCGGTGCTGCAGGCGGCCGGATTGGCGGCGCTCGGCGGCGACGAGTTCGGCGGCGGTCCCACCGTGCCGATGATGCCGGGCACCTGGGATCAGGCTGCAGATGGAAGGGGGCCGCAAAGTTAAACGCATGCCGAATCGAGTGGACCTGGAAAAGTTGAAAGGAGAGACACTATGAGTCTTTTGGATGCACACATTCCCCAGTTGGTGGCCTCGCAGTCGGCGTTCGGCGCCAAGGCGGGACTGATGCGGCACACCATCGGTCAGGCCGAGCAGGCGGCGATGTCCGCGCAGGCGTTCCACCAGGGCGAGTCCGCGGCGGCGTTCCAGGCCGCGCACGCGCGTTTCGTCGAGGTGGCGGCCAAGGTCAACACCCTGCTCGACATCGCACAGGCGAACCTGGGTGACGCGGCGGGCACCTATGTGGCCACCGACGCCGCCGCAGCGTCGACTTACACGGGCTTCTGACCCGCCGTTCACAGCGAAAGGACTTGTGATGTCACAGATCATGTACAACTACCCGGCGATGCTGGCGCACGCGGGGGATATGGCGGGTTACGCCGGAACCATGCAGGGGCTGGGCGCCGACATCTCAGCCGAGCAGGCCGCGTTGTCCAATGCCTGGCAGGGTGACACCGGAATGACGTACCAGGCGTGGCAGGTGCAATGGAACCAGGCCATGGAAGACCTGGTGCGCGCCTACCAGTCGATGGCCAGCACGCACGAGGCCAACACCACGGCCATGATGGCGCGTGACGGGGCCGAAGCCGCCAAATGGGGCGGTTAACCGTTTAGATGCAGTCAGAGCCCAACGCCGTCGAACTGACGGTCGATCACGCCTGGTTCATCGCGGAAACCGTCGGGGCGGGCAGCTTCCCCTGGGTGCTAGCCATCACCACACCGTATTGCGATGCCGCGCAGCGCAATACATTCTTCGATCGTCAGCGCGCTGAACTGACCCAGCTGGGTCTGATGTCGGAATCGGGGGTCATCAACCCGGCGGTCGCCGACTGGATCAAAGTGGTCTGTTTCCCCGACCGGTGGCTCGATCTGCGCTTCCTGGGGCCCGGTTCAGCCACCGGATCGGATGAGTTGCTGCGCGGTATCGTCGCGCAACGCACCGGCGGCAAAACGGTGGTGGCATTGCGTAGCGCGCAGTTGATCACCTTCACCGCAATGGATATCGACGACGCGCGGGCGCTGGTTCCGGTTCTCTGTGTCGGGCTGGCCCAGCGGCCACCGGCCGCGTTCGAGGAATTCAGCATGCCGACGCGGGTGGGCGCCCGGGCCGACGAGCGATTGCGGTCCGGCACGCCCCTGGCCGAAGTCCTTGAGTTTCTGGGTATTCCGGCGTCGGCCCGACCGGTGGTGGAGTCGGTGTTCTCCGGACCGCGCAGCTACGTCGAGATCGTCGCCGGCTGTAACCGCGATGGCCGGCACACCACCACCGAGGTCGGGCTGAGCATCGTCGACACAACGGCGGGACGGGTGCTGGTCAGTCCGTCCCGGGCATTCGACGGCGAATGGGTTTCGACCTTCGCTCCCGGAACTCCGTTCGCAATCGCCGTCGCGGCCGAACAGCTGACCGCCTGCCTGCCGGACGGGCCATGGTTCGCCGGTCAGCGGTTATCCCGAGATTTCTCCGGTCAAACCTCCTGAAGTCCTCCCGAAACCAGAAAGAGAGCACGATGTCTGCGCAACGGCCCCAACGTATCTGGAGGGTTCGATGACGTCCGGAACAGTCATGCCGATCGTCCGCGTCGCCATCCTGGCGGAATCCAGGCTGACGGAGATGGCCCTGCCCGCGGAGTTGCCGCTGCGCGAAATCCTGCCGGCGGTGCAGCGGCTGGTGGTTCCCGCCACCAACGACGCCGACGGCGGCGAGCCCGAAGCCGGCGCGGCCGTGCACCTGAGCCTGGCGCCCATCGGGGGCGCACCGTTCAGCCTGGACGCCAGTCTGGACACGGTCGGCGTCGTCGACGGTGATCTGCTTGCGCTGCAGCCGGTACCCGCCGGCCCGGCCGCACCGGGCATCGTCGAGGACATCGCCGATGCGGCCATGATCTTCTCGGCGTCGCGGCTAAAGCCCTGGGGCACAACGCATATCCAGCGCGGCGCACTGGCCGCCGTGATCGCGGTGACGCTGCTGGCCACCGGTCTGTCGGTCACCTACCGGTTGGCCACCGGTGCGCTGGCCGGCCTGGTGGCCGTCAGTGGAATCGCGGCGGTGATCGCGATAATCGGGTTGCTGATCTCAGCTCGCAGCCCACGCACCGGGATCGCGCTATCGGTCGCGGCGCTGGTGCCCATCGGCGCCGCGCTGGCGCTGGCGGTGCCGGGCAGGTTCGGCCCGGCCCAGGTAATGCTGGCCGCAGCCGGGGTGACGGCGTGGTCGCTGATCGCGCTGATGGTCCCCAGCGCCGAACGCGAGCGCGCCGTCGCCTTCTTCACCGCGGTGGCGGTCCTCGGTGCCGGGATACTGCTGGTCGCAGGTGCGTTACTGCTCTGGCAGCTCCCGCTGCACAGCATCGGTTGCGGGCTGATCGTGGCCGCGCTGTTGGTCACCATCCAGGCGGCTCAGCTGTCAGCGCTGTGGGCGCGTTTCCCGTTGCCGGTCATCCCGGCGCCGGGGGATCCCACCCCGTCGGCTCCTTCGCTGCGGGTGCTCGAGGACCTGCCGCGGCGGGTTCGTGTCAGCGACGCCCACCAAAGCGGTTTCATCGCCGCGGCCGTGCTGCTCAGCGCGCTGGGATCGGTGGCGATCGCGCTGCGTCCGGACACCTTGAGCGTGGTGGGCTGGTACGTGGTGGCCGCAACGTCGGCCACCGCCGCGCTGCGGGCGCGGGTGTGGGATTCGGCGGCGTGCAAGGCGTGGCTGTTGGCTCAGCCCCATCTGGTGGCTGGCACTCTGCTGCTGATCTACACGGCAACCGGGCACTACGCCGCTGCCCTGGTTGCGGCGCTGGTGCTGGCCGTGCTGGTGCTGGCCTGGGTTGTCGTCGCGCTCAACCCGGGCATCGCGTCGCCGGACAGCTACTCGCTGCCGCTGCGGCGGCTGCTGGGGTTCGTCGCCGCCGGCCTGGACGCGTCGCTGATCCCTGTGATGGCCTACCTGGTCGGTCTGTTCACCTGGGTGCTCAATCGATGATGCGTGCCGGATCGGCTTGCTGCACTGCGGCTTTGACCGTCGCGGTGTGGGCCGCTCCGCCGGCGTTGGCGATCACTCCGCCGGTGGTCGACACCGCGACGGCGCCGCCGAGCGGAACGCCCGGGCCGGTGCAGTCGATGGAGCAGCGCGGTCCGTGCAGCGTTTCCGGCGCTATCCCGGGCACCGACCCGGGCCTCCCGACACCCAGCCAGGCGATGCTGAATCTGCCTGCGGCATGGCAGTTTTCCCGCGGCGAGGGCCAGCTGGTGGCGGTCATCGACACCGGGGTACAGCCGGGCCCGCGGTTGCCCAACGTCGATGCCGGTGGTGACTTCGTGGACACGACCGACGGGCTCACCGATTGCGACGGGCACGGCACGCTGGTCGCCGGCATCGTCGCCGGCCAACCGGGTGACGACGGATTCTCCGGAGTCGCGCCGGCCGCGCGGGTGCTGGCCATCCGGGTGACGTCGGCCAAGTTCTCACCGCAGACACCTGGCGGGGATCCGCTGCTGGCGCGCGCCTCGCTGGACATCGTCGCGCTGGGCCGGGCCATCGTGCACGCCGCCGACCGCGGCGCGCGGGTGATCAACATCTCCGCGATCACCTGCCTGCCCGCCGATCGGGCCGTTGACCAGGCCGCCCTCGGCGCGGCGATCCGGTATGCGGCGGTGGAAAAGGACGCCGTGATCGTGGCGGCCGCGGGCAACAGCGGCCCGACCGGTTCGGCCGCGGGGGGCACGTCGTGCGATTCCAATCCGCTTACCGACCTGAGCCGTCCGGAGGATCCCCGCAACTGGGCCGGCGTCACGTCGGTCTCCATCCCGTCGTGGTGGCAGCCCTACGTGTTGTCGGTGGGCTCGCTGACCCCGGATGGGCACCCGTCGAAATTCACCATGGCCGGGCCGTGGGTAGGTATCGCGGCGCCCGGCGAGAACATCGCGTCGGTGAGCAACGCGGACTCCGGGGGACTGGCCAATGGGCTGCCCGACGAGCACCGGCAGCTGGTCGCGCTCAGCGGCACCAGCTACGCGGCGGGTTACGTCTCGGGCGTGGCGGCGCTGGTCCGCAGCAAGTATCCCGGGCTGCCGGCCACGGAGGTGGTGCGCCGCCTCACTGCAACCGCGCACAACGGCGGCCGCGACCCGTCCAACATCGTCGGCGCCGGCAGCGTCGACCCGGTGGCGGCGCTGACCTGGCAACTGCCCGCCGGCAACCAGCCCGCGGCGCCGGCGAAACCGGTAGCCCTCCCGCCGGCTCCGGCGCCTAAGGACAACACCCCGCGCAACATCGCATTCGCCGGAGCCGGCGCGCTGGCGTTGGTGGTCGCGCTCACCGCCGTGACCGTGGCGATATCGCGCCGACGAAAGGAGCCCACCCCGTGAGCATCCCGCGTCCCGGAAGCGGCCGGATCACCCTGGCCCTGCTGGCCGTGGTTCCCGCCGTGCTGGCCTACCCGTGGCAGACGACACGTCACTACTGGCTGCTCGGCATCGCCGCCGCGGTGGTGATCGTGCTGTTCGGCTGGTGGCGCGGACTGTACTTCACCACCATGCTGCGCCGCCGGTGCGCGATCATCGGCAGGCGGCGCGGGGTCACCGACCGCGGAAGCGACACGCGCAGCACGGCGCTGCTGTGGGTTAAGCCCCCGGCTGCCGACGCCGACCTGCCGCCGGTGCCGTTGATCGCCCGCTACCTGGACGCCTACGGAATCCGCGCGGACACCATCCGGATCACCAGCCGCGACACCGCGGCCGGCGAACGTCAGACCTGGATCGGGCTGACCATCTCGGCTACCGACAACCTGGCGGCGCTGCAGGCGCGCTCGGCGCGCATTCCGCTGCACGAGACCGCCGAGGTCGCCGCGCGCCGGCTCGCCGATCACCTGCGTGAGATCGGCTGGGAAGCCGGCACGGTTGTGCCCGAGGACATCCCGGTGCTGGTGGCCGCGGATGCCCGCGAAACCTGGGCCGCGCTGTGCCAAGGCGACTCGGATTACCTTACGGCGTACGGGATTTCCAATGCCGTGGAGTTGCCGGAAACGTTGGCCGCGATCCGGGCGCATCCGGCCCGCGAGACATGGACTGCGTTGGAAATCGCCGGTGACCGAAGCAATTACACCGTTGCCGCGGCCTGCGCCTTCCGGACCGACGAGCGGCCGGGCGGCCCCCCGCCGGTGGCAGGTCTGATCGTCCAACGCGGGCAACAACTTCCGGCGCTGCTGGCGATGGATCCGCCGGCGACCCGGCGACTGGCCGCGGCCCGCTAGTCGAACATGAAGCCGTGCAGGAACGGCGTCATCCGCCGCAGATAGTCCAGCTGGCTCACGTGCAGGACGTGGTTGCCGGGGAACCAGTGCAGCGCGCACTTGTCCCAATGCTCCCAAAGCATTACGGCGTGGTCGGGTGGAGCCATTCGATCGCCCAGGCCGGTGATGATCATCCGGCGCTCTTTGGGCAGCAGCGGCGGGTAATTCATCGGGCCGTGATAGGACAGCCCCGCCGCCAGCTCGGCTCGGCTGATGCTTGACAGCCGCAAGCCCAGCCCGACCAGCTTGCTGGCCGGGAACCACTGATCGAACAACTTCCCGGGCATGACGACCGGGCAGTTGGGGATGACCGCCTCGAGCCGGTCTTCAACCGAGGCCACCAGCGCGGAGGTGTAGCCGCCCAACGATATTCCGGTCAGCGCGATGCGCTCGACCCCGATGCGGCGCAGGTAGTCCACCACGGAGCGAAAGTCGTGCACCGCCTGGGCCATCGACTCGGCGAAGCCGGACAGGCCGCTGGAGAAAAAGCCGTAACCACTGAACGGGGAATGCTTTTCGGCCCGCTTACTGTGAAAAGGCAACGTGTACAACAGCACGTCGTAGCCGGACCGGTAATACCAGGGCAGCGAGAAGAACAGCCCATTGAGCAAGTAGGACGACCCCATGAAGCCGTGAATGACACATAGCGTGGGGCGTGGCCCGTCGTCATGGCGCCAATGCTGGGCGCGCACGATGTTGTTGGCAGTCAACGTGCTCCACTGCTTGCGCAGGTTGGGGTTGATCGCGCGGAAGCTGCTGGGGAAGGAGATGTTGTCGACGGTGCCGTGCGCGATCCACTCCGCCAGTGGGCTGGCGCGCCGGGACGCGACCCGGGGCGGTTCCGCCGGTGGCGGAAACGACTTCGCCGGATCGTGTTCGGCCGCAAGCTCTGCATAGAAGTTCAGGTTGCTGCGCTCACTGCCGGCATCGGCACGGCGAATGGCGGTGGCGACGACGGCGGGCGCCACGGTGGTGCAGAGCACCGAAGAAACCGCGGTGCGCAGCGCGATGTCCCCGATCGCCGACGACTCGACGACCAGGCGCTGGCGCGGCGACAGCGCCGAGAGTGGCGGCAGACCCTCGGCGCCGGCGTCGGCACCGGGAACGTTGGGAAGGGGGACTGGCGGGTCGATCGGGTCGGCTGGACTATCAGCCCCGATTTCACCGTTATGCATGGCCCCCGACGCCTCCGAGGTCTCAGACATCTTCTCGATGGTAACCCGGCCGCCACCGGTACGGTTTGTCTATACGCCCGGCGAGTGACGGTGTTGATCAGGAGGACCGCCATGTGGGATCCCGACGTCTACCTGGCCTTTGCCGATCATCGGAGCCGCCCGTTCTACGACTTGCTGTCCCGGGTGGGCGCCGAGCGGGCCCGGCGGGTGGTCGACCTCGGCTGCGGCCCCGGACACCTGACGAAGTACCTGGCGCGACGTTGGCCCGAGGCGGTCATCGAGGCCATGGACAGCTCGCCGGAGATGGTGGCCGCCGCCCGGGAACGCGGCATCGACGCCACCACCGGCGACCTGCGGACCTGGAAGCCGCAGCCCGACACCGACGTAGTGGTGAGCAACGCCGCCCTGCACTGGGTGCCCGAGCACTCCGACGTGCTGGTCCGGTGGGCCGGCGAGCTCGCCCCCGGATCGTGGATCGGTGTGCAGATCCCGGGCAACTTCGAAACGGCGTCACATGCCGCCGTGCGGGCGCTGGCCCGCCGCGAACCCTTCGCAACAGTGATGCGCGACATACCCTTTCGGGTGGGAGCGGTGGTGCACCCGCCGACGCAATACGCCGACCTGCTGATGGACGCCGGATGCAAGGTCGATGTCTGGGAGACGACATACCTGCACCAGCTCACCGGCGAGCACCCGGTGCTGGAATGGATCACCGGCACGGCGCTGGTCCCGGTGCGCGAACGGCTCGACGAGCAGGGCTGGGAACAGTTCCGCCAGGAGCTCATCCCGCTGCTCGACGACGCTTATCCGCGCCGCGCCGATGGCACCACCATCTTCCCGTTCCGGCGGTTGTTCATCGTGGCCGAAGTGGGTGGCGCACGCCGCTCAGCCGGGTAGCTCGATGCCGCGGTCGACGGCGATCGCCGAGCGGCTGGTCGGCGTCCGGTGGTGGATCTGCAGATACGTTTCGGTATAGCGCTCGGCAATGCGGGTGCCGGCGAAATCCGATGGTATGACGTCGTTGGTCCGTTGCCGCCAATCGTTGAGCCGGACAGCGAGATCGGCGGCGATCGCGTGCATGTCCTCGCTGTGGGCACCTACCAGCAGATTGTTCGTCTCGGTGGGGTCGTTGCGCAGATCGTAGAGTTCGCGTTCGGGACGGGGCGCGGTGACAAACGGCGCGACGGCCTGCCCGGATGGACTCGCCTCGATGTCCCACGGCAAATCCAGCAGCGGCCGCGGGACGTAGTTTTCGATGTAGCTGTATTCCTTGGTGCGTATCGCCCGGATCGGATCGAATGAGTCGTGATAGGTCTTCGTGGTGAACACCTGGTCACGCGCCGGGTCGGCGTGCACGTTCGGCGCCAGGATGGCGTGGGCATGTGAGACACCCTCGACTTCGGCCGGTACCTCCAGGCCCAGCAGGCTCAGCAGCGTGGGAACCAGATCCACCCCGCTGAACAGCTCGTCATAGACGCGGGGCGGCACCATTCGGCGGGCGGGCGGGCGGATGATCATCGCGATGCCCGTTCCGGCTTCGTACAGCGTGGATTTCCCCCGCGGGAAGGCCGCCCCGTGATCGGTGAAGAACACCACCCAGGTGCTGGCGTCCAGTCCGGTTTCGGCCAGTGTGTCCAGCAACCGGCCCACCGCGGTGTCGGCGGTGACGATGGACCCATAAAAATCCGCGAGATCCTGGCGCACATCTGGGGTGTCGGGAAGGTGATCCGGTACTTCGACGGCGGCGCTGTCGGCCGGTTCGTACCGCTCGCGCGGATAGGGGCGGTGGGTTTCGAAGAACCCGGCCGTCAACAGGAACGGTTGCCCGGTGAGGGTCGGGGCGCTGTCGCGCAACCAATCTTGGGTCTTGTCGACGACGTATTCGCAGTAGGAATTCGACACGTCGAATTCGTCGAAGCCCAGCCGCGCCGGGTAGGACGTCTCGTGTTGCATCCCGAAAAGAGCCGAGTACCAACCGGATTCAGCCAGCAGCTGCGGCAGGGTCCGGACGTCGTTGCGGTACTCCCAGCCGTGGTGGGCCAGCCCCACCAACCCATTGCTCTGCGGGTAGCGGCCGGTGAACAGCGATCCCCGCGACGGCGTGCACAACGGTGCCGTGGCGTGCGCCCTGGTGAATAGAATGCCTTGGGCGGCAAGCTGATCCAGCCGTGGGCTGTAGACATCCGAGTGACCGTAGGCCCCCAGATAACGTCCCAGGTCGTGCCAATGCACGATGAGCACGTTGTCCGGTGCGTCGTTGGGCACTTCATCGGTCATTTGCTGCCGCCCATCCGTTCTCCGACACGAACTCTGACAAGGGTCGCGCGAACGCCCAGCCGTCCAATTCCAGCGCGGGCCGATCCGGGAACTCGGGCACCGGGCCAAGACAGAGGATGGCCACCGGTTCGGCGTCGTCCGGCAGGTGCAGCAGGGCCGCCAGCGCACCCGGATCGAACAGGGACACCCAGCCCATGCCAAGACCTTCCGAGCGGGCGGCCAGCCACAGATTCTGAATTGCGCACGATACCGACGCCAGATCCATCTGCGGCAACGTGCGCCGGCCGAAGACGTGCGCGTCGCGGCCCTCGCCCAGCGCGACAACCAGCAACTCGGCGCACTCGAGAATGCCCTCGACCTTCAGCGCCAGAAACTCCTCGCCTCGCGGGCCAAGGGCGCGAGCGGTCAGCCCCCGCTCCTGATCCACCAGCGCGTGGATCCGCTCGCGCAGCCGATCGTCGGTGATGCGAATGAAGCGCCACGGCTGCATCAGCCCCACGCTGGGCGCCGCGTGCGCGGCTTGGAGCAGTCGCGCCAGTACTTTTTCGGGCACCGCGGCGCCGGGCAGGAAGCGGCGCATGTCTCGCCGTTCGGAAATCACGCGATATACGGCCTGCCGCTCCGATGCCGTAAACGCGTGATCCACGATCACGGACTATAGGTGACACCCACTGCGCGGAAGACGTACTCAGGCGGCACATCGAAGGCTAGCGACCGCCGCGGCAGGCGGTTGAGCACGTCTTCTGGGATGTCGGCCTTGAAATGCAGCGAAAGCTCACCGTGAAACTTTGGATCCACCTTGGCGACATCGAGGTCGAGTTGCAGCCCCGTCTCCGAAATCTCGGCCGTCGCGGCGCCGGTCTGCGCTGCGTCCCAGCGGACGTCTATGACCCGGCCGGCCAGCTTCGGCACCACCGACAGCGTCCCCAGCACCCGCTGCGAGGTGAAGGCCAGCGATCCCACGTAGCTAGCGATGCTGCCCACCGAGCGAAAACCCGGGATGGTACCGCTGAACCGCCTGGTCACCGCGACGTACTCGGCTAGATAGAGCAGGCCTTCGGCTTCGACCTGAGCCCGCAGATCGTCCGGCAATTTGCCCACGCCGAACCACTTCCGCACAATCACCGCCATGACGCCAGTATGCGGCCGTTTGGCGGTCGGTGCATGGACCGCCGCTGCGGTGGCCCTCGTGATCTACGCCGTGCTCTGGGTTGGGCACCTGCACAATTGGGCCTGGCTGCACGCTTTCGATTGGGCGCTGTTGAACCCCGCGCACGACATCGGAATCAAGCATTCGTCCTGGGTGCGCTGCTGGGAAGTGGTGTCCTTCGTCCTGGGTCCCGCCGTGCTACGACCGTTGGGTTTCGTGGTGGCCGCGGTCTCGCTGGTGCAGCGCAACTTCCGGATGGCGCTGTTGCTGTTGGTGTGCGCGCCGCTGAATGGGCTCATCACGACGGTGGCCAAGGATCTGGTGGGGCGCCCCAGGCCGGCGACCGCGCTGGTCTACGCGTCCTCCACGTCGTTTCCGTCCGGGCACGCGCTGGAATCGATGGCAAGTTTGCTGGCGCTGCTGGTTTTCGTCCTGCCGTTGCTCAGAACCCAGGCTTTGCGGGTCGCCGCGATCGCGGCGGCCGCGGTGTGTGTGGTCCTCGTCGGCATCGCGCGGGTCGCGTTGAACGTGCACCACCCGTCGGACGTGATCGCCGGCTGGGCGCTTGGATACGTGTATTTCCTGGTGTCCCTGTGGATCTTTCGGCCCCAGCTGGTTTGGTCACGGCAGGGTGACTCAACCGCTGCTGAACCTTTACTTGACCCTAAGGTTTAGCCGCCCTGACCATTGAGCGATGCGCCGACTGGTAGCTCTGCTGTGTGCTGCGGTGTGCGTTGCAACTGCGGCCGTGATGTTTGCGCCGGTGACGCTGGCGGCCGGCAACCCGTGGTTCGCGAACTCCGTCGGCAACGCCACGCAGGTGGTTTCGGTGGTCTCCACCGGCGGGTCGAACGCGAAGATGGATATCTATCAGCGCACCGCGGCCGGCTGGCAGCCGCTGAAAACCGGCATTCCCACCCACGTCGGCTCGGCGGGAATGGCACCCCAGGCAAAGAGCGGCTATCCCGCCACGCCCATGGGTGTGTACAGCCTCGACTCCGCGTTCGGCACCGCGCCCAACCCCGGCGGCGGGCTGCCCTATACCCAGGTCGGACCCAATCACTGGTGGAGCGGCGACGACGGCAGCCCTACCTTCAACAGCATGCAGGTGTGCCAGAAGGCGCAGTGCCCGTTCAATACGGCCGAAAGCGAGAACCTGCAGATCCCGCAGTACAAGCATTCGGTGGTGATGGGCGTCAACAAGAACAAGACGCCCGGCGGCGGTTCGGCGTTTTTCTTCCACACCACCGACGGCGGCGCCACCGCGGGTTGTGTGGCGATCGACGACGCCACCCTGGTGCAGATCATCCGCTGGCTGCGGCCCGGAGCGGTGATCGCGATCGCCAAGTAGGCGTTAAAGGGCTACCGCGCGGCCGGCTTTGACCTTGAAGTCGAGTGCCTTCAGCGACATCGTCGCGTCGTAGGTCCGGTCGTAGCCGGTGGCGCTGATCTTCCAGCCGTCCTCGGTGCGCCGGTACTCATCGCGGTAGAAGGCCGCGCCGATCAGCATGAAGTCGAAGTCGGCGGCGATGACGCGGTCCTGTAGGTACCAAGTTCCTGTCGCGGTATCGCCGGTCACGGTGATCTCCGGGTGGGTCACTCGATGTTCGGTGAGGATGGCCGGTCCCAGCGAATTGCGCATGAAGTCCACCAAGTCCGCGCGATTGGTGAAATGCAACTCCTCACCCAGCGACGGCCCATAGTCGCCGCGCACGTCGTCGGTCAAGGTGTCGGCGAAGTCGTCCCAGTGCTTGGTGTCCAGCGCACGCAGGTAGCGGTACTTGATTCGTTTGATCGCTTCTAGGTCGGCTGCCAGATCGTGGGGGCTCATCACGTCATTGCAGCACAAAATCAGCAAAACGGCGGAGCGCATGCTCCACCTGCGATACGCTCGTAGCGCCTGAGTAACGAGGCGGACGGGCAAGTCCGGAGGTGCCATGTGTCGTTCGTAGTGGCGATTCCTGAGTCGGTTTCGGGTGCCGCGAACGGCCTGGCGAGCATCCAGTCGGCGATCGCCGCGGCGAATGCCGCCGCTGTGGCCTCGACTACGGAGCTTCTTGCCGCGGGTGCCGACGAGGTATCGGCGAGCATCGCGGCGCTATTCAGTGCGCATGGCCAGAAATATCAGGCCCTGAGTTCGGCGGCGACGGAGTTCCACCGTCAGTTTGTGCAGATGCTGAACGGGAGCGCTGCTTCGTATGCCGGCGCCGAGGCGACCAGCGTCCAGCAAAGCTTGCTCGACGCGATCAATGGACAGTCCCTGGCGTGGTTAGGCCGCCCCGTGATTGGCGACGGAGCCAACGGCGGCCCGGGGCAGGACGGCAAGCAGGGCGGTCTGTTGTTCGGCAACGGCGGCGCCGGCGGTGCCAGCACCACCCCCGGGATGGCCGGCGGCAAGGGGGGCGACGCCGGGCTCATCGGCAATGGCGGCGCTGGCGGCGCCGGTGCTGCCAGCAGTGTGGGCGTCAACGGGACCAACGGGGGGGCCGGCGGAAGCGGTGGATGGCTACACGGCGACGGTGGTGCCGGTGGTGTCGGCGGAGTCGCATCGACGGCGGGAGCAATACCGGGCACCGGCGGCGCCGGGGGCGACGCCCGGGGCCTATTCAGCACCGGCGGTTTCGGCGGCTGGGGCGGTGCCGCCAGTAACGCCGGCAATGGCGGGACCGGCGGTAACGGTGGCGGCGGCGGAGTCATTGGCAACGGCGGTGTAGGCGGGATGGGCGGGGGCGCTGCCCTCGGCGCTACCGGTGGTACTGGCGGAAACGGTGGCGCGGCGGGATGGTTAGCCGGCTGGGGTGGACCGGGCGGCAGCGGCGGAATGTGGGGCGGCGCCGACCC
>NZ_LQPW01000145.1 GCF_002116635.1 Mycobacterium szulgai
GCCCCACCGGTCCCGCCGGCACCGCCGGCTCCCCCGCCGCCGCCGAGGCCACCCGCCAAACCGGCAGTGCCCGTGCCGCCGGCGCCGCCCGCGCCCCCTGCGCCGCCGGCGCCGCCATTCATGAACAGCCCACCTGCGCCGCCGATACCGCCATTGCCGCCTGGGCCCGCGGCGCCGCCGCCCGCGCTTCCGGCGGCACCGACGCCGCCGGCACCGCCCACGCCTCCGGTGCCCACCAGCCATCCGGCGTCGCCGCCGTTTCCGCCGGCACCACCGCCGATGCCGCCCGCCCCGCCGCTACCGCCAGTCCCCCACAGCAACCCTGCATCGGCACCGTTTCCGCCATGGCCGCCGACGCCGCCGCCGATGGAGCCGCCGCCGGCGCCACCGGCAGCCCCGGCTCCGAACAAGAAGCCACTGTTGCCGCCGCCACCACCATTGCCCCCGCTGGCGCCGTTGCTATCGGCGTACCCGCCAGCACCGCCGGTACCGCCGGGTCCGCCCAGCCACCCGCCGTTACCCCCGGCCGCGCCGTTGCCACCGTCGCCGCCGTTGCCTATTCCGCCCGCACCGCCGGTACCACCGGCGCCGAGGAAAAACCCGCTGTTGCCTCCCACGCCACCACTGCCGGCGTTGCCGCCGTTGAGCCCGCTGCCGCCCGCCCCGCCGGTGCCGCCGTTGCCGGACAGCCAGCCGGCGTGACCGCCGGCGCCGCCGGTGCCGTTGTTAGCGCCGCCGTTCCCGCCGGTACCGCCGTCGCCGACGAGCAGCGCCGCGGTACCGCCGACGCCGCCGTGGCCGGCGCCCGAGCCCCCCACCCCGCCGGCGCCACCGGAGCCGAACACCAGCCCGCCGTTGCCGCCGGCACCGCCGTTGGATGCGCTGCCGCCGGCGCCCCCGCCGCCGCCGTTGCCGTAGAGCCAGCCGCCGTTACCGCCGAAGCCGCCGACGGTTCCGGCACCACCGGCACCTCCGCGGCCGCCGTTGCCGATCAGACCGGCACTTCCACCATTGCCGCCGGGCTGTCCCGCAGCACCGGCCGCGCCGTTGCCGCCGTTGCCGTACAGCAGGCCACCATCGCCGCCGTTGTCACCGGGACCAGCCCCATTGGCTCCGTTACCGATCAGCGGCCGCCCCACCAGAAACTCGGTGGGCGCATTGATGAGGTTCAGCAGGTTCTGCTCGGCGTTGGTCGACTCGGCCGCAAGATAGGAGCCCGCGCCGGCGTTCAGGGTGAGCACGAACTGCCGATGAAGCGCCGCCACCTGCGTGCTCATCGCCTGATACTGCTGGCCGTGGACCCCGAACAACGCCGCGATCTGCCCTGACACTTCATCTCCGGCCGCGGCCACAAGCTGCGTGGTCGAGGCCGCCGCCGCCGCATTGGCCGCACTAAGACTCGAGCCGATCCCGGCCAAGTCGCCAGCGGCGGCCATCACCCACTCCGGCGAGATCAGCACAAATGACATGAGGCAGCTCCCGCCATCGAACGACTGCGCAAATCACCGGCACCAAGTAGTCGGTAGGCCGGAATCCTATTGCCGAAATACCCGCCGCGTCCGGCGAATCGCCAGTCCCGCAGTCTTATTGGCAATTCCCGAGCCAGGCCCGGACACGCTCGCACAAATCCCGGACAACCTGATGTATGTCCCTCTACGCTGACCACCACCGTTGTCGGGCCGTCGGCACTCTGGCCGCCGGGAAGGATGGGGTCAATGGCGTATGTGATCGCCGAGCCGCAGCTTTTGTGGTCGGCAGCGGCCGAAATCGAGGGAATAGGCTCGGCAATCAGCGCCGCCAACGCCGCCGCGACCGGTCCGACCTCGGGCCTTTTGGCGGCCGCCGGTGACGAGGTTTCGGCGGCTATCGCAAATCTATTCGGGGCATACGGCCGGCAGTACCAGGCCGTCGTCGCGCAATTCGAGGCGTTTCACACTCAGTTCCAGCAGACGCTGGCCGCGGCGGGAAACGCCTATGTGCAAACTGAGGCCGCAATTTCCACCGGCCTGCAAGATTTGCCAGGAGCGCCCAGCGCATCCGGCGCGGCACCGAACGCGGCCTCTATTCCGCCGTTCTCGGCAAACCTGACCAGTTTGTTCGTCGGCCCCACCGGCGTGCCGATACCGTCATTGGGATACGTGCTGTCGGCTAACAAGCTATTCGTCCGCTCGCTCGATTTACTGTCCCTGCACAGTCTTTACACGCCGGAAGAGTTATATCCACTCACCGGAGTCAAGAGTTTGGTTCTCAACAGGTCACTGGACGAGGGCCTGACCATTCTTGACAATGCGATCAGAGACCAATTGCGGATCCCGGGCAATACCGTCACGGTTTTCGGCTACTCGCAGAGCGCCATGATCGCGTCGCTGGAAATGCGCCATCTCGCGAGCCTGGGTCCGAGCGCACCGACCGCGGACCAACTCAACTTCGTGCTGGTCGGCAACGAAATGAACCCCAACGGCGGCATGCTCGCACGTTTCCCGGGCCTGAACATCGCCAGCCTGGGGCTGACCTTCTTGGGCGCCACACCGTCAGACACGATCTACCCGACCGCCATTTATACGCAGGAATACGATGGGTTCGCCGATTTCCCGCGCTATCCGCTCAATGTCATTTCCGACCTCAACGCACTCATGGGCATCCCCTTCGTGCACACGAAATACTTGGACCTCACCGTCGAACAAGTCAATAACGCCATTCCACTGCATACTTCTCGGGGTTATTCCGGCGTCACCAATTACTACGTCATTCACACGGACAACCTGCCACTACTGGCACCACTGCGCGCACTACCCGTGATCGGCGAACCGCTGGCCGATCTAATCCAGCCGAACCTGAGGGTAATCGTCAATCTGGGCTACGGCGACCCCAACTTCGGTTATTCGACCAGCCCCGCAGATGTGCCCACGCCATTCGGGTTGTTCCCGGACGTCAGGGCGGACACCGTGTTGAACGCTTTGGGCGCCGGCACCCAACAGGGAATTCACGACTTCACGGCCGACCTGCCGACAGTATTCTCCAAGCCGATCGTCTTCCCGCCGTTCGAGATACCGTCGATTGTTCCCGGCCCGGTACCCCCGCCGCCGCCCCCGCTCAGCCTTACACCGACGCATATTGCGAACACCATCGCCTCGATTGTCTCGACCAATTACGCGGTGCTTCTCCCGACCGCGGACATAGGTCTTTCCCTACTCACCACTATGCCCGCCTATAACGCGGACCTGTTCGTGGGCCAACTCATGCAGGGCAATCTCATCAATGCGATCGGTTATCCCATTGCCGCCGACGTCGGTTTGCTCACGATCGGCGCCACGGTCGAATTCCTCACCCTGGCATCAGCGGCCAGCGACACCATCCAGGACATTCAGCGACTCATTCCCTGACGTTCGCTCGCCGACCAGGAACCAGGTGTGCAGCACACCTTTGCCCTTCACCTCGATGTCGCCGCGTTCCTCGAAAACGAAATCGCCGCGCAGCCGCTCGTACACCTCAGGGGGAACCTGGATGCGGCCCGGCACGCTCGTCGACTCCATGCGGGAGGCGACGTTGACGGCGTCACCCCACACGTCGTAGAAGAACCGCGATGTGCCGACCACACCGGCCACCACCGGGCCGACGCCCACCCCGATGCGGATCGGCACCCCTTTGCCGCTCTGATCGGTGAGGCGGGCGGCCGCCTCACCGAGGTCCAGTGCGAAGCGCGCGAGCGCCTTGAGATGGCCGGCCCGGGGCTGGGGCACACCGCTGACCACCATGTAGGAGTCGCCGGTGGTCTTCACCTTTTCCATGCCGTGGTGTTCGACCAGCAGATCGAATTCGCTGTAGACGCGGTTGAGGAACACCACCAGATCGGCGGGCGTGGTTTGACTCGCCCGTTCGGTGTATCCGGCGATGTCGGCGAACAGGACCGAAGCGTCGTCGTATTTGTCGGCGATGATCGTCGACGAGGGGTTCTTGAGCCGGGCCGCGACGGACGTGGGCAAGATATTGCCGAGCAGCGACTCCGAGCGCTCGTACTCCAGCTCGATGGCCTCCTTGGCCCCTTGAATCTCGCGCAGGGCATACCAGACGGTCGTCACGATCATCAAGCTTGCGCACATCGCCGAGATCGCGAAGCCGACGTTGGTGGCCCATTCCGGCTGCTCGGCGGTACTCACCGGTTCGATGACGTTGATCGTGATGACCAGCCCGGCGGCGACGACCACCACCGCACAGGCCAGCACGATGTGCTCGGTGCCCAGCACCAGCACGGCCACCAGCGCCGACATCAGGAAGAAGAACGCGATCCCGGTGTGCGTCCCGATCCACGCGCCCACCACCGCCATCAGCGCCAGCGCGGTACCCACCAGCGTCACCGGAGCCACCAGCTCGCCGAACCGGTGCAGCAGCGGAATCAGCGCGAATATCACCGCCGCCAGCCCATTGAGCAGCGCAACCGGCAGCAAGTGGGTGGTAATCAGCTCGATCGTGCCGAAGCTGGCGCTGACGAAGGCCGCGGTCCAGGTGGCGATGTTGAGGACCCGACGGCGCCGGCTGAGGCTGCACGCATGCTGGCGGTCGCGGTCGAAGATCGCCGACTTCAAGCGCAGCAGTGGGCCACTGAACGTCCGGCTGATCCACTCTTCTGCCAGCTCCGAGGATGCGGCATCGGCGTCGGCTGCCACACGGGAAGCCTATCGGACAAGAAGGCGGCAGTAGCAAACTTTCATCGGCCTAGTCGCGGTGGGCCAGCGCCAGCAGCAGCTGGTGCAGGCCGGCCAGCGAGTGGGCGGGCAGGAACAGATCGCAATAGGGCAACGCGGCTGCCATGGAACCGGCCAGCGGCTGGAAGTCGCGGTGCGCCGCACGGGGGTTGAGCCAGATCAGCATTTCGGCGCGGCGACGCAGCCTGGCCAGCGCGCGGTCGAGCACTTCGGGCGGATCGCTGTCCCAGCCGTCGGAGGCAACGATCACCACCGCGCCACGCACTGCGCTGCCGTGTCCCGACGAGGTGGGCGCCAGCAGCGCCGCGATGCTGCGGCCGATGAACGTGCCGCCGTACCGGTCGGTCACCTTGGCGTTGGCCCGCTCCAGGGCCACCTCGGCGGACCGGTGCGACAGTACCGGCGTGAGCCTGGTCAGCGACGTTGAAAATGCGAAGACCTCCGGACGCATGCCGGCCTGGCGCAGCGCCGCCGCGCGCATCAGATGCAGGTAGATCGCCGCATATGGCTGCATCGAGCGGCTGACGTCGCAGACCAAAACCACACGCCGGGGCCGGCGGCGCCGCCGGGTTCGCGCCAGCACCACCGCTTCCCACGCGGTGGAACGCGACGCGTTCATGGTTTTGCGCAGGTCGATGCGCTTGCCGTGCGGGCTGGACTCCATGCGCAGGCTGCGCCGTTGCGGCCAGTGCTGTATAGAGGCCTCGAGCCAGGTGCCGAGCAGCCGCAAATCGTCGGGATCGAATTGGTCGAACGGTTCGTCGGCAAGGGCGGCGATGCGGCTGGGCAGGAAATCGGGCAGCTGGATGGCCGCGTGGGAGATGCTCTCGGACGCGGTAACGGTTCGGGTGGCCCAGGGCACGGTCTGGGCGCCGGCGCCGGACGACGTACTGGATTCGCGGTGCACGGTGCCGGTCGCGGGAGTCTTCGGGCCGGGTAATGGCAGTGCCGTCGTCGGGTCGTGTTCCAGGCTGCCGAACACCGCGCCGAACACCGCATCGAAGGCGCCGAGGTCCTCCATCCGGTTGACCAACGTCAACCGGGCCGCCCAGTACAGCGCCGATCGGGTCTGCGGTACCAGACGCCCCAGCGCCTGCACGAAAAGCCCCGCGCCACTTGCCGATACCAACACCCCAGCGCCGCGCAGCCGCACCACCAGCGCGGCGGCGAACGCCGCCAGATCGACACCCCGCAGCAGCGCCGGCGTGCTCACGAGCGCCGGCGCGCGATCCAAATCAGCACTAAGAGGACAAGCACCGCCGCCGCCACGGCCCCGTACTTCTTGAGCTGATCGCCACCGGCGAGTTCCAGCAAATCGATAGGCTCCGGCTGCGCCGCCGAGGCGGCCACTGCCGCGGCGTCCGGGCTCGGTTGCCCCTCCGCAGGCGCCGCGCTCTGGGCCTTGAGTTCGGCTTCCAGCGACTCCACGAACTGGCCCAGCAACTTCTCCGACACCTGCTGCAGCATGCCGCTGCCGAATTGGGCGAGCTTGCCGACGATTTTGAGATCGGTGTCGACGGTAACGCGGGTGCTGTCGCCGGCCGCGTGCAACTGCGCGGTGACCGTCGCCGCCGCATTGCCGGTACCCCGCGCCTCCTTGCCCTTGCCGTCGATGACCGCGCGATGCTGCTCGCGATCCTGCTCCACGAACCGCACCTTGCCGCTGAACTCGCTGGTGACCGGGCCGACCTTGACCTTGACCTTGCCCAGGTACTCGTCACCCTCGTGGCCGGTCAGCTGCGCGCCGGGCATCAAGGGAATCACCTGCTCCAGGTCGCACAGCACGTCCCAGGCCTGCTCGATCGGCGCGCTGACGGTGAACTGGTTGGCGATCTTCATCCTTGAAGTCCTCTCATGTGCTGTATGCGACGAAGGCGTCGCGAATCAGATTACGGTCGTCGGGTGTCTTGGCCAGCGCCCCCAGGGTGGCTAATGCGGCCGGGGCCGACTCGTCCACGAGGTCCGCGACGCCAAGCGACACCAGCGCAGCGACCCAGTCGATGGTCTCGGCCACGCCGGGCGGCTTGTCCAGATCCAATTGGCGTGCGCTGGCTACGAATTGGGTGGCGTGCTCGATCAACGGCGCGGACGCGCCGGGCACCGTGCGCCGGACGACCGCGGCCGCCCGCACCGGCTCCGGGTAGTCGATCCAGTGGTAGAGGCAGCGTCGGCGCAGTGCGTCGTGCAGGTCACGGCTGCGGTTGGACGTCAGCACCGCGATCGGGGGGCGCTCGGCCACGAAGGTGCCCAGTTCGGGGACGGTGACCGCGGATTCGCCGAGGAACTCCAGCAGCAATGCCTCGAATTCGTCGTCGGCCCGGTCTATTTCGTCGATCAATAACACCGGCGGCACCGCGCCGCGGTAGCGCACGCATTGCAGGATGGGCCGGTCGACCAGGTATTTCTCGGTGTAGAGATCGGCTTCGTCAATGGCGGCTCCCTGTGCCTCCGCCAACCGGATCGACAGCAGCTGACGCTGGTAGTTCCAGTCATAAAGCGCCTCGTTGGCGGTCAGCCCTTCATAACACTGCAACCGCACCAGCGTGGTATTCAGCACTGCGGCAAGGGTTTTCGCTGCCGTTGTCTTACCCACGCCGGGCTCGCCCTCCAGCAGCAGCGGCCGGCCGAGCGTCGTCGCCAGATAAATGGCCGACGCGGTCCCGGTGTCGAGCAGATAATCCCGGGCATCGAATCGGGCGGCGACGTCGTCGGGATTGGTGAACGTCATCTGCCGCCATTGCAGCGCAGGGCGGCTATCAGTTCCGCAGCGATCGACACCGCGATCTCGGCCGGCGTCTTGGCGCCGATGTCCAATCCGACCGGTGTGTGGATACGGGCCCGCTCGGCGTCGGTGAGCTCGAGCCCGCTCAGAATCGACGCGCCGCGAACCTTGCTGGCCACCAGACCGATGTAGCCCACGCCGTTGTCCAGCGCGGCGCGGATGAGTTCGGCCTCTGGGCCACCGTGACTGGCGATCACCGCGGCCGTCGGCGAGCCGTCAGCCGGATCGCTGTCCCGGCTGACGTCATAACCCAGCACGTCGCACAGTTGCGCCAACGCGTCGGCGATCGGTGTGCTCCCGTAGATCCGGACCAAGGGCGCCGGCAGCTGCGGGGTCAAGAAGATCTCCAGCGATCCGCCCGACAGGCAGGGGTTGACCACCACACACGCGCCGGGCGCTTCCGGAAAGTGCACGTCACCGTCGGGAAGCACGCGCAGCAGCACACTCTCGCCGGCCTGCAGCGCGCCCAGTGCTGCCTTGCGGACCGAGTTCTGTGCGCAGTGGCCACCGACGAAGCCCTCAATGGTGCCGTCCGGCAACAGAATTGCCTCATCGCCGGGACGGGACGAGGTGGGCTGTTGGGCGCGTACCACCGTCGCGTGCACAAACGGTGTGCGCGCGGCCAGGAGCTGCTGTGCCCGTTCACCTATCGTGCTCGCCTTGATGGCGCCACTCCTCCTCATCGCTCGTTCCTCGCTCTGCATTGTCGCGGCGCCTAAATCGGCGGCCTCGCTCTACCCTGCATGGCCTCCCACACCCGCGACGGCGTCAGCGGCATATCGGCGTGCCGAACCCCGTACGGCGCCAACGCATCCACCACCGCGTTCACCACCGCGGGCGGCGAACCCACCGTGGCCGATTCGCCGATGCCCTTGGCCCCGATGGGATGATGCGGCGACGGCGTCACGGTGTGCCCAGTCTCCAGGTGCGGCACCTCGAGTGCGGTGGGGATCAGGTAATCCATCAGCGAGCCGCCCAGGCAGTTGCCCTCTTCGTCGAAGGCGATCATCTCCATCAACGCCATGCCGATGCCGTCGACGATGCCGCCGTGCACCTGGCCCTCGATGATCATCGGATTGATCCGGGTGCCGCAGTCGTCGACGGCAAGAAAGCGCCGCACCTTGACCACCCCGGTGCCCGGATCCACGTCCACCACACAGAAATACGCGCCGTACGGGTAGGTGAGATTCGACGGGTTGTAACAGATCTGGGCGTCCAGCCCACCCTCGATGCCTTCGGGCAGATCACCGGCGCCGTGCGCGCGCATCGCGATGTCCTGAATCGTCACCGACGCCGACGGGTCACCCTTGACGTGGAAAGATCCCTTCTCCCACTCCAAGTCGGCGACCGACACTTCCAGCATGCCCGACGCGATGATCCTGGCCTTGTCGCGGATCTTGCGCGCCACCAGCGCCGCGGCCGCACCCGACACCGGCGTGGACCGGCTGCCGTAGGTACCCAACCCGAACGGCGTCTGGTCGGTGTCGCCGTGCACCACGTCGATATCGTCGGGCGGGATGCCCAGCTCTTCGGCGACGATCTGGGCGAACGTCGTCTCGTGGCCCTGGCCCTGCGTCTGAACCGAAAGCCGCACCACGGCTTTGCCCGTCGGGTGCACCCGCAGCTCGCAGCCGTCAGCCATGCCAAGACCAAGGATGTCCATGTCCTTGCGTGGACCTGCGCCCACGGCCTCGGTGAAGAACGCCATCCCGATGCCCATCAACTCGCCGCGCTCCCGCTTGGCGGCCTGCTCGGCACGCAACGCGTCATAGCCGATCATGCCCATCGCCTTGCGCATGGTGGTCTCGTAGTCACCCGAGTCGTACGTCCAGCCGGTCTTGCTCTGGTAGGGGAATTGCTCGGGCCTCAACAGGTTTCGCAGCCGCAGCTCGGCTGGGTCCATCTTCAGGTCGAAGGCCAGGCAATCCACCAGGCGCTCAACGAGATACACGGCCTCGGTGATCCGGAACGAGCACGCATACGCCACACCGCCGGGCGCCTTGTTGGTGTAGACGGCGGTCATGTGGCAGTAGGCGGCCTCGATGTCGTAGCTGCCGGTGAACACCCCGAAGAAACCGGCCGGGTACTTGACCGGCGCCGCGGTGCCGTTGAACGCGCCGTGGTCGGCCAGCACGTTGGTCCGGATCGCCAGGATCTTGCCCTCGTTCGTGGCGGCGATCTCGCCGACCATGATGTAGTCGCGGGCAAACCCCGTTGAGGTCAGGTTCTCGCTGCGGTCCTCCATCCATTTCACCGGCTTGCCCAGCAGCAGCGAGCCGACGATGGCGCACACATAGCCGGGGTAGATCGGCACCTTGTTGCCGAAACCGCCGCCGATGTCGGGCGAGATCACCTGAATCTTGTGCTCGGGCAGGCCCGCCACCAACGCGTACAGCGTGCGGTGTGCGTGCGGCGCCTGAGAGGTGGACCACAGCGTCAGCTTTCCGGTGACCGGGTCCAAATCGGCTACTGCACCACAGGTTTCCATCGGCGCCGGGTGCACGCGGGGGTAGACGATCTCCTGCTTGACGACGACGTCGGCCTTCGCGAACGCCGCCTCGGTGGCGGCCGCGTCGCCCGTCTGCCAGTCGAAACAATGGTTGTCGGTCTTACCGTCCAGGTCGGTACGGATGACCGGAGCCGACGGGTCCAGCGCCCTGCGCACATCGATGACGGGATCCAGCGGGTCGTACTCGACGTCGATCAACTCCAGGGCGTCGCGCGCCGAATAGCGGTCCTCGGCAACGACGAACGCCACCTCCTGGCCCTGGAAGCGCACCTTGTCGGTGGCCAGCACGGCCTGTACGTCGTTGGACAGCGTCGGCATCCAGGCCAGGCCCTTCTCGGCCAGCGCGGCACCGGTCACCACCAGCTTGACCTTCGGATGTGCTTGCGCGGCAGTAACATCGACGCTGACGATGCGGGCGTGCGCGTACGGCGAACGCAGGATCGCCAAATGCAGCATGCCGGGCAGTGTCACATCGTCGACGTAGCGGCCGCGGCCACGGATGAATCGGGGGTCCTCCTTGCGCAACATCCGGCCATAGCCACACGGCTTCTGGTCGTTGTCGGCGGTGTCCTCGGGTGAGGGGGGTTTTGACTCGATGGTCGTCATGAGGTGGCCGCCTCCGTCTCGGCGTGCTGCGCGGCCCATTGGATGGACCGAACGATGGTGGTGTATCCGGTACACCGGCAGATCTGACCGGAGATGGCCTCCCGGATGGTCTCCTCGTCGGGATCGGGGTCGCGGTCCAGCAGGGCGCGCGCGGTGATCATCATTCCCGGTGTGCAGAAACCACATTGCAGCCCGTGGCAACGCATGAACCCCTCCTGCACCGGATCCAGGGTCCCGTCCGGCGCGGCGAGCCCTTCGACGGTGCGCACGCTGTGGCCGGACGCCATCACGGCCAGCATGGTGCACGACTTCACCGGCACCCCGTCCACGTCGACCACGCATGTTCCGCAGTTGCTGGTGTCGCATCCCCAGTGAGTTCCAGTGAGCCGCAACTGATCCCGCAAGAAGTGCACCAACAGCATCCGCGGTTCGACTTCGGCGCTCACCTGTTCGCCGTTTACGGTCATGTTGATTTCCACAGTTAGTTCCCTTCCGGCTCAGGGATATTGCGCACTCGCTCCACCGCGGCGCGCAGCGTGCGGATGGTCAGCTCACACGCCAGATGGCGCTTGTATTCGGCAGTGCCGCGAATGTCGGCCGCCGGATCGCAGGCTTCCGCCGCAAGGCGGCCCGCTTCGGCGAAGGTTTCCTCGGTAACGGGCCGGCCGACCAGCCATGCGGACAGCTCGGCCAGCGCGCCCGCATCGGGATTCACCGCGGTCAGCCCGACACGGCCGGCGGCTATCGAACCGTTGTCCAGCGTGACGCATGACCCCGCCGCCGTCACCGCCCAGTCCCCCACCCGGCGTTCCACCTTGGCATATGCGCTGGAAGTCTTGTGCCGCAATGGAATTCGCACTTCGATCAGCATTTCGTTGGGCGACACCGCGGTCTCGTACGGGCCGACCAGGAAGTCGTCGATGCCGACTTCCCGCTCGCCGGACGGACCCCGCACCAGGCACGTCGCCCCCAACACCAGGCACACCGTCGACAGGTCCTCGGCCGGGTCGGCCTGGCACAGCGAGCCGCCCAGAGTGCCGCGGTTACGCACCACCGGGTCGGCGATCACCCGTTCGGCATCGCGGAAGATCGGGCACACCGCGGCCAGCGTGTCCGACTCGAGAATCTCGCGGTGCCGCGTCATGGCGCCTATTCGCACCAGCGTCGGATCGGTGATCACGTATCCCAGTTCCGGGGCCAGGTCGTTGATATCGACGAGGTACTCGGGGTTGGCGATACGCAGCTTCATCATCGGCAGCAGGCTGTGTCCGCCGGCGACGATGCGTGCCGTCTCGCCCAATCGATCCAGCAGTCCGATGGCGTGGTCGACGCTGGTTGCGCGTTCGTACTCGAAGGGGCCAGGTACTTGCATGCGGCTCAGTGTCTGCCGCTATCCGACACGGGTCAATATCGAGTTAAGTGATCCTTTAACTCGTCTGACCACTAGGCCTCTACCTGCGCGTCATGGTGGATGCGGCCGCCGATTTCGGCCAGCGGCCGGCCGCGGCCACCCCACCGCCGGGCGATGATGTCGGCGGCGATCGACACCGCCGTCTCCTCTGGGGTGCGGGCGCCGAGGTCCAGTCCGATCGGGCTGGACAGCCGGCTCAACTCGGCCTCGGTGAGGCCCACCGCCCGTAGCCGGTCCATCCGGTCATCGTGGGTTTGACGCGATCCCATCGCACCCACGTAGCCGACCCGCGGCAGCCGCAACGCCACCTCGAGCAGCGGCACGTCGAACTTCGGATCGTGGGTCAGCACGCAGATCACCGTGCGCTCGTCGATGGCGCCCGCCGCCGCCTGCGCCGCCAGGTAGCGGTGCGGCCACTCGACGACAACCTCGTCGGCGGTCGGGAAGCGCACCGAGGTCGCGAACACCGCCCGCGCATCGCACACCGTCACCCGGTAACCGAGGAAAGAGCCCTGCCGGGTAATCGCAGCGGCGAAGTCGATGGCACCGAACACCAGCATCCGCGGGCGCGGCGCGTGACTGGACACGAAGACCTCCATGCCGTCGCCGCGGCGCTGCCCGTCGGGACCGTACTCGAGGATCTCGTTGCGCCCCAGCGCCAGCAGACCCCGCGCGTCGTCGATGACCGCCGCGTCGGCGCGCGCCGACCCCAGAGACCCGACCGCGCTGTCCGGCCGCACCACCAGCCGGCGGCCAATCCACTGTGCATCGGGGTGGGCGATCACGGTCGCGACGGCCACCGGCCGGTGGGCCTCGATGTCGGCGGCCACCTCGCCCAATTCGGGAAACGTTGCCCGGGAGATGGACTCGACGAACACATCGATGATGCCGCCGCAGGTCAGGCCGACGGCAAACGCGTCGTCGTCGCTGACGCCATACCGTTCCAACTGCGGCGCCCCGGCCCGAGCCACCTCCATGGCGAGCTCGTAGACGGCACCCTCGACGCACCCGCCGGACACCGATCCGCTCACCGAGCCGTCCGGTGCCACCACCATCGAGGCGCCCGGCGGCCGTGGCGCCGACCGCATCGTCCGCACCACCGTGCCCACGCCCGCGGTGGCACCGGTGCGCCAGATCGACATCAGCTCGGCAAGCACGTCGCGCACCCTCCCAAATTAGGCCGCGAAGTAGGCTCAGACCATGACTCCGGCTCAACTTCGGGCCTATTCAGCGGTGGTGCGGTTGGGCTCGGTCCGGGCCGCCGCCGCGGAACTGGGCGTTTCCGACGCCGGAGTCTCGATGCATGTGGCGGCGTTACGCAAGGAACTCGACGACCAATTGTTCACCAGGACCGGTGCCGGCCTGGCGTTCACGCCTGGCGGGCTGCGGCTGGCCAGCCGTGCGGTGGAAATCCTGGGGCTGCAACAGCAAACCGCGATCGAGGTGACCGAGGCCGCGCACGGGCGCCGGTTGTTGCGGATCGCGGCGTCCAGCACCTTCGCCGAGCACGCCGCGCCCGGCTTGATCGAGCTGTTCTCGTCGCGGGCCGACGACCTGTCCGTCGAGTTGAGCGTGCATCCGACCAGCCAATTCCGTGAGCTGATCTGCTCGCGTGCCGTCGACATCGCCATCGGCCCGGCCAGCGAGAGTTCCTCGGGGGCCGACGGCTCCATCTTCGTGCGGCCCTTTCTGAAGTATCAGATCATCACCGTGGTTGCGCCCAATAGCCCACTGGCCGTGGGCATTCCGACGCCGGGACTTTTGCGGCAGCAACAGTGGATGCTAGGCCCGTCGGCCGGCAGCGTGGACGGCGAGATCGCAACCATGTTGCGCGACTTGGCAATTCCGGAGGCACAGCAGCGGATCTTCCAAAGCGACGCCGCCGCCCTGGAGGAGGTCATGCGGGTTGGCGGCGCCACGCTGACGATCGGCTTCGCCGTCGCCAAGGACCTGGCCGCCCGGCGGCTGATCCACGTGACCGGTTCGGGACTGGACAAGGCCGGCGAGTGGTGTGCGGTGACGTTGGCGCCATCGGCGCGTCAGCCCGCCGTCTCCGAGCTGGTCCGCTTCATCACCACACCCAGGTGCATCCAGGCGATGATCCGCGGCAGTGGGGTCGGCGTGACCAGGTTCCGCCCAAAGGTTCACGTCACGCTGTGGAGTTAGCTATACGCTTTACCCCCATGAGCGTCTACAAGGTGATCGACATCATCGGGACCAGCCCCACCTCGTGGGAGGCGGCCGCGGCCGAAGCCGTAATGCGGGCGCGCGACAGCGTCGACGACATCCGGGTGGCCCGAGTCATCGAGCAGGACATGGCCGTGGACAACGAGGGCAAGATCACCTACCGCATCAAGCTGGAGGTCTCCTTCAAGATGCGCCCGGTCAAACCGCGCGACTAGTTCGCTGTACGGGAGTCGGCCAAACGCCTCCGGGCGGTCATGCTGAGCCCGTTGAGTGTGCGCTCAGGGCTTCGAGCGTGAACCCTGGGCTTTCATCGTGAAACCCGGGTGGTGGTTTCGCCTTCTGGCCGCCCTGCGTGCACACGCGAAGCCACAGGCGCACACTCGGCTAGAGATTCACCACGCCCGAGACAGATCCGCGTGCTGCCGGATCCAGGCATGCATCGCGATCCCGGCCGCAACGCCGGCATTGATGCTGCGCGTCGAGCCGAACTGGGCGATCGACACCGTCAGCGCCGCGCCCGCGCGGGTGTCATCGGTGATGCCGGGCCCCTCCTGACCGAACACCAGCAAGCAGTCGCGCGGTAACGCCGTCTCCTCCAGCCGTGCGGCACCGGGCACATTGTCCACCGCGACCACCGTCAAACCCGCCCGCGCCGCGAAGTCCAGTAGCTCGGCGGTGTTGTCGTGGTGGCACAGCCGCTGATAGCGATCGGTCACCATGGCGCCGCGCCGGTTCCAGCGTCGCCGCCCCACTATGTGCACGGTGTCCACGGCGAAGGCGTTGGCGGTGCGCACCACCGAGCCGATGTTGGCGTCGTGGCCGAAGTTCTCGATCGCCACGTGCAGGGCATGGCGGCGCCCGTCGATATCGGCGACGATCGCCTCTCGCGTCCAGTATCGATAGGCGTCCACGACATTGCGAGTATCCCCGTCGCGCAACAGGATTGGGTCATACCGCGGGTCGTCCGGCGGCTTCCCCGGCCACGGTCCGACACCGCCGGCCGGTGCACCCCACTCGGTGGGGCCGGGCTCACCGCTCGAACTCATTGGGTGGTCCACACCGCGGCGTGGGTGCCCACGATCGCCACCGTCGCATACAGCAGCGCCTCGTTGATCTCGCCCTGCGTGCACAGCGAGGCGTTGAACTGCACCGCATCTCGCGACGCCTCGGGCAGCACCAGCACCGAGGATCCGTAGGCGGAGCAGGCCGGGTTCAGCCCGCGGCCGGGCAGCGTCGGCGCGGCCAGCAGCATCATCGGCCCGCCGCGCTTGGCGGAATCGTCGCGATACCGCCCGGCCAACGCGTCGGCCTCCAGCCCCAGCAGCATGTAGCCGCTGCCGGTGAACGCCACCGGATCGCCCAGTTGCGCCTTGGTCAGCGGTGTTCCATCGGCCCGCCACGCCGAAATGCTGGTGGTCTTGACCACCAGTCCGGTGTCGTTCTGGTTGGTGGGCAGCAGCCCCACCGGGAAAGCGGCCGGGTAGGCGGCGGCGGTGTCGGCGATCCGGTCCCGCGGCGAATAGGTGTACACGCCGCGGACCGCGCTGCGGTCTTTGAGCGGGCCCATGCAGACGCTGCCGGTGAGCCGGTCGGGCGGCGCCGACAGCGGCTTGTCGACCTTGACCACGTGCGTCATCGCATCGCCGCAACTGCCGAGCCCGTCGGACTCCAGCGGGTGCGCCAGCGCGCCGTACAGGCCATAGCGAATGTCCTCGGCCTTGGCGTGCGGCGCGCGCGGATCGGTGGGCGACGCGTCGATGTCGATCAGCACATAGTCGCCATCCCAGCGCAGGTTCGATACCGACATGTTCCAGCCCAGCACCGCCACCGATTCGCCGACCCGGACATTCGCGGCGCCGTAAACAGAGCCGGGACGATTCGAACCAGAGCAGCCCGCCAGGCAGACCGCCACCAGCGCCAGCGCCAGCAGCACACGCACGCGGCCTAGCCCAACCCCAGCTCGGCCAGGCCCAGCACGCTGCGGTAGGGCAGGCCTTCGGCCTCGATGGCCTCGGCGGCGCCGGTCGCACGGTCCACCACGGTGGCCACCCCGACGACCTCACCACCGGCCTCGCGCACGGCGTGTACCGCCGTCAGCGCCGAACCGCCCGTCGTGCTGGTGTCCTCGACCACCAGCACGCGCCGGCCGGAAACGTCGCTGCCCTCGATAAGTCGTTGCATACCATGGGTTTTCACCGACTTGCGCACCACGAACGCGTCGATCGGCCGTCCCGGAGCGTGCATGATCGCGGTGGCCACCGGATCGGCGCCCAGCGTCAGCCCGCCGACGAGCGCGTAGTCCCAGTCTTCGGTGAGTTCGCGCATCAGCCGCCCGATCAGCGCGGCCGCCCGGTGGTGCAGGGTGGCCCGGCGCAGGTCGACGTAATAGTCGGCCTCCTTGCCCGACGACAGCGTGACGCGGCCGTGCACCACCGAGAGCCGGCGCACCAGCTCAGCGAGCTCGTCGAGTTCAGGTCCGGCCACGGCCACCGCCGACTCGCTTTATCACCGTCCGGGCCAGGCCACGCGGAATCATCCGGCCGGCGGTCACCAGCGCCTTGTACTGAATACTCGGGACGCTGATCACCTTGCCCGCGGCGACGTCGGCCAGGCTTTCGCTGACCACGTCGTCGACCTCGAGCCACAGAAACGACGGCAGCTTGCCCATGTTGATACCCGCCCTGGCGTGGAATTCGGTGTGCACGAATCCAGGGCAGATGGCATGGATGCTGACGCCGGTCCCCTGCAATCCGCCGGCCAGGCCCTCGGTGAACGAAACCACCCACGCCTTTGACGCCGAATAGGTCGATCCGCGCCCGGACAGCAGCCCGGCCACGCTGGCGACGTTGATGACGGTGCCCGCGCCGGCCTCAAGCATGGGCGGCAGCGCGGCCCGGGTGAAATGCATGACCGCGGTCACGTTGACGTCGAGCTGGGCCTGCAGCAGTGCCGGATCGGCCGTCCAGAACTCCCCGGAGGTGCCGAAACCGGCGTTGTTCACCAGCACCCGAACCCCGTCGGCCAGCCGCTGCACCACCTTGTCGCGACCGGCCGCATCGGCCAGGTCAGCGGGCAGAATCTCGATGTTGCCGGCCTCACCGGCGAGCTCGTCGGCGAGTTGTTCCAAGCGGCCGACGTCACGCGCGACCAGCACCAGGTCGTAGCCATCGCGCGCATATCGTCGCGCATAGCCGGCGCCGATTCCTGCGGTGGGCCCGGTGATCAGGGCGACGGGGCGAGGCATGAGCGACAGCGTAGCGAAGCGACGTTGGGCGGGCTTTACCCCGGCACAGCCCAGCTTTGGGCTTTCAGCGCTGGTAGTGGGTGGCCTGAGTGCCGTTGCGTCCCGGTGGTGGACGCCGGCCCGGCTCGGAGCGACCCTCCTCGCGGCGCACCGGCTCGGGTTCGCGGGCCGCGCTGCGGCGACCGGCCTCGCCCAGTAGCCCGGCTATGTCCTGGTCAGCGCGGCGGGGCGGCAATTCGGCGCGGCCCGCAGGCGCCAGCGGACGGCTGGGTGCGGTGCTGCGCGGCGCGGGCTCACCCGTTTCCTGTGCGGCCTCGGCGGGCAGCGGCGGCAAGACCCGCAGCAGGTCGTTGAACTGGCGCACGGTACGCAGACCCTCGTCCCATTGGGCGCGGGTGCTGGCGATCGGCATGCTGACCAGCGTCCAGTTCTGCTCGTTCCACATGATCTCGGCGCAGTCCGGCGCGGTGTGCGCGAAGGTGACCATCCGCCGGTCGCAGGCCCGGCGGGCGGCGTCCAGGTTGGTCGAGTACACCATCCGCGGCCCGATCGCGCCCAACAGCCAAATGTCGCTCTCGCGTGGCTCTTTGAGACCTTTGAGCCGCAGATCGACCACGACGTTGGTGCCTACCTTGCGGTGCAGCGCGATTACCGTGGCCACTTCGTCGATGTCGAAGATGTAGACCGCCTCGCCACGGATCTGTCCCAGCACGACGTTTTGGGCGGCGACATCGCCGACCGTCGACATGACACCGCGCTTCCACCGCTTGAGAATGTCGGTCGATTCGCGCTCATAGTCGAATCCGTGCGAGCGGGCCCAGGACCTGCGGCGCCTGCTGCGGCCGCGGCGCCGATCGATGTCGACGTACAGCAATACCGCCGCACCGACAAAGCACAGTGCGGACAGCGTGAACCAAAGCGGGACCATCCCGAACAGCCTATCTGCTGTTGCCGCCGAACAAACAATCCGAGCAGGTCACAACCCAATCACGAGACGTATTACCCGGCCGTGTCGAGGGCGGCGCCCTCGTATTAATTGCAGGTTCTATGTGTTTACCGAAAAAGCCGACGCCCGCAGCGGTGTTGTGAGTAGCCTCACTGGTTCAGATTTCCCGATCCTTTTGTCCGCGATACGAATTCGAGGGGATTTCCCATGTCGTTGGCGGCGGTACCGGATGCATTGATTGGAGCGGCCGGCGATCTGGCCCGGCTTCAGACGGCATGGGTCCAGGCCAGTGCGGCCGCGCCGCTTACCGGACTGGCCGCAGCCGCCGGTGACGAGGTGTCGGCCGCGATCGCCGGGCTGTTCGGTGCCTACGGCCGCCAGTACCAGGCCCTGAGCGTGCAGGCGGCGCGGTACCACGACCAGTTCGTCCGCACCCTGAACGGCTCAGCCATGGCCTATGCCGGCGCCGAGGCGGCTAACGCCTCGCCATTGCAACTCCTCGAACAGCAGATGCTGGGCGTCATCAACGCCCCCACCCAGGCGGTGCTGGGCCGTCCGCTGATTGGCAACGGCGCCAACGGAACCGCGGCAAACCCCAACGGCGGGGCCGGCGGCCTGCTGTACGGCAACGGCGGCAACGGCTACAACCAGACCGCGGCCGGGATGGCCGGTGGTGCCGGCGGGGCGGCCGGGTTGATCGGTAACGGCGGGCTGGGCGGCGTCGGCGGTCCGGGCGCCAACGGCGGGGCCGGCGGCGCAGGGGGCTGGTGGTCGGGCAATGGCGGCGGCGGTGGAGCCGGCGGGACGGCCACCCTGGCCGGCGCGGCCGGCGGCGACGGCGGTGCCGGCGGCCGGGCCGGACTGTTCGGTGCCGGCGGGGTCGGCGGGGCCGGTGGCATGGGCGCGGCCGGAGCCGCGGGGGCACCGAGCACGGCAGCCGCTCCCGTCGGCGGTGCCGGCGGCGCGGGCGGCGCCGGGGGTAACGGCGGTGTCGGCGGGGCCGGCGGATACCTGCTCGGCGATGGCGGCGTCGGCGGAGCCGGCGGCGCTGGCGGGGCCGGCGGAGCCGGCGGCATCGGCCATGACGGGGCCCCCGGGCCGGTGCGCGGTGCCGATGGCGGCGACGGCGGCACCGGTGGGGCCGGCGGCGGCGGCGGGGCCGGCGGCCACGGCGGCGCGGGCGGCACCAACTCCTTCGGCCAGGCCGCCGGCCAAGGCGTCGGCGGAGCCGGCGGCAACGGCGGTGACGGCGGCGCCCCAGGCAACGGCGGTGCCGGAGCTACCGGCACCTCGACGGTGAACTCCGGCATCGGCGGCAAGGGCGGACACGGCGGCAACCCCGGACTCGGCGGACAGGGCGGCTCGGGCGGAGCCGGTTCCCTGCACGGCGGCGACGGCACGGCCGGCCTCACCCCCAACACGGGTGGTAACGGCGGCGCCGGCGGAACCGGCGCCGACGGCACCACGCCGGGCGCCGACGGTGCCCGGGGCGGCGCCGGCGGCGATGGCGGCAAGTACGGCAACGGCGGCGTCGGCGGCATCGGCGGCAACGGCGCAGCCGGGTTGGCCGGCACCACCGGGCCGGACGGCAACGGGACCAACGGCGGCGGCGGGGGCAATGGCGGCGCCGGCGGCAGCGGCGGCAACGGCGGCGCGAACGGCGGCACCGGCGGGATCGGCGGTAATGGTGGCGCAGCCGGCAACGGCGGCGCCGGCGGTAGCGGCATCACCGGCGCCAACGGCACCAATGGCACCGGCGCCAACGGCGGTGACGGCGGAAACGCCGGCAACGGCGGCAACGGCGGCAAGGGCGGTGACGGCGGCGCCGGCGGAACGGGCGTCGGCGGTCAAGCCGCCAATGGCGTCGGCGGCGCCGGCGGCAACGGCGCCAATGCTGGCACCCCGGGCAACGGCGGCAACGGCGGCAGCGGCGCTCCCGCCACACCGACCACACCCATCGGCGGCAACGGCGGTGACGGTGGCCGAGGGGGCAACTCCGGGATCGCGGGGGCCCGTGGGACCGGTGGCACCGGCTCGACGGACGGCGCCAACGGCAGCAACGGCACCACGCAGACCGCAGGCCGCGGCGGCAACGGCGGAGCCGGCGGCAACGTGCAGGCCAGCACCGGGTCCGGCGGTGACGGCGGCAACGGCGGCGCCGGCGGCAATGGCGGCGCCAACGCGGCCGGCGGTGCCGGTGGCAACGGCGGCCGGGGCGGCAACCCGCCGCCATCCGGCCTGTCGAACGGGGCCGGTGGGGACGGCGGCAACGGCGGAGCCGGCGGGACGGGCACCACCGGCGGTAACGGCGGCAACGGCGGCGACGGCAGCGGTGCCACCGGTAGCGGTAACAACATCACCGGCGGTTCCGGCGGCGACGGCGGCGCCGGCGGGCTCGGCATTGGCGGGGCCGGCGGCAACGGCGGTGACGGCGGCCTGGGCGCCGCCGGCCGCGGCACCGCCGCCGGCGACGGAGGCAGCGGCGGTGACGGCGGTGACAGCGTGGGCGGTAACGGCGGAAAGGGCGGCACCGGCGGCAACGCCGGCACCGCGTTGACGTCGACCACCGTGCGCGGCGTCGGCGGAACCGGCGGCGACGGCGGCAACAGCCTCGGCGGGGCAGGCGGCACCGGCGGCGCGGGCGGCACCGGCGGCAACACGATCACCGGCCCCGGCGGTACGGGCGGCGCGGGCGGCACCGGCGGCGCGGGCGACACCGGCGGCGGCACCGGCGGCAACGGCGGGATGGGCGGCACCGTCAATGCCGGTGGCGCGCAGGGTGGCACCGGGGGCGTCGGCGGCGTCGGCGGCCACGGAAACGGCACCAGCACCGGCGGCACCGGCGGGCGGGGCGGCATGGGCGGCACCGGCGGCACGGGGACCAGCGTCGATGTGGGCGGTAACGGCGGTTCGGGCGGCATCGGAGGTGCCGGCGGTAGCTCCGACTTCGGCAGCGGCGGCAAGGGCGGCGACGGCGGCACCGGCGGCACCGGCGGTTTCGGAGCGAATCAGCCGGGCGGCACCGGCGGCCCGGGCGGTCCCGGCAAGAACCCGGTCGGTACCGTCGGCGGTCTCGGTGGTACCGCCGGCACCCCCGGCAAAGGCGGCGGTCTCTAGCACCTCACGGCCGGCCAAGCAAAGGAGCGATCCAAGTGCCACAAGACCACGCCCTGCAGATCGACGTTCCGGTCCAACTCGACGACGTGAAGGTCGTTTTCAGCGTGGCGTCGCTGACCTTCGAGGGCGACATGCCGGCCGCGCTCTTCCACACCGGAATCGTGCTCAAGGACGCCGAGGAGTGGCGGGTGAAGCCGGACGTGGTGATCGTGTTCCACACCAACGCCGGACACGTGGCGCTCGACGATGCGACCTACAACGCGAACCGGCACGTCGCGATCGGCAATCCGTACAAGGCCGTCGTCGCCGACCTGATGAAAAAGGGTGTGCAGGTTGAACTTTGCGGCGCCACCGCCGTGGCCAATGGCTGGGGCAACGCCGATGTGATCCCCGGCGTCAAGGTCAACCGAAACGCCATGGCCCGGCTGACGCAGCTGGTCCAGCAGGGGTACGTGAAGATTTCGGAAACCTAGCCTTGTACCAGGGCTACCGGCTCATCCACATCGCCGTGGCCGACGGTATTTGCCGGGCCACGATCGACCATCCGCCCGTCAACCTGTTGGACCTGCCGCTGCTGGACGAGATCAACCGGCTGACAACGGAAGTCAGCGACGACGAGCAGGTCCGGGTGCTCATCGTCGACTCGGCCGATCCGGAGATCTTCATCGCCCATGCCGACGTCGGGCTGATTCTGGACCTGCCTGCTTACCAAACCGGCGACGACACCGGACTGCACGAGGAGCTCTCGCCCTTCCACGCCACGATGGAGCGGTTCCGGACCATTCCGAAGGCCACCATCGCCGTCATCGAGGGCGCCTGCCGCGGGGGCGGCTGCGAGTTCGCCATGGCGTTCGACATGCGCTATGGCGCGCTCGGCGTCACGGTCCTGGGGCATCCGGAGGTGTCGGTGGGGATCATCCCCGGCGGCGGCGGCACCCAGCGACTGCCCCGGCTGGTCGGTCGCGGCCGCGCCCTCGAGGTCATCCTCGGCGGCATGGACGTCGACGCCGCGACCGCCGAAGCCTGGGGATACCTGGACCGCGCGTTGCCACCTGAGCAGCTGCGACGTTTCGTCGACAAGCTGGCCAGGCGCATCGCGTCGAGTCCGGCGCAGGCCGTCGCGGCCGTCAAACGGGCGGTCGATGCGGCGGCCGGAGACCTCAGCACCGGCCTGCGCATCGAGGATCAGCTGCTACGCGAAACTCTTGCGCAGCCGGCCGCCCGGCAACGGCTGCAGGCCGCTCTCGGCGCCGGGTCGCGGTCTAACCCAAGACCAGGTGCTCGCCGTCCGCGCTGACGTTGACGGGAACCACGTCGCCGTCGTGCACCTCGCCGGCCAGCAGCATCTTGGCCAACTGATCGCCGATCGCCTGCTGCACCAGGCGCCGTAGCGGCCGGGCCCCGTATACCGGGTCGAAGCCGCGGTGCGCCAGCCACTTCTTGGCCGGCAACGACACCTCGAGTTGCAGCCGCCGCTGCGCCAGACGCTTGTCCAGCTGGATGAGCTGGATGTCGACGATCTGCACCAACTCCTCGGGGTCGAGCGCGTCGAAGATCAGCACGTCGTCGAGCCGGTTGATGAACTCCGGCTTGAACGCCGCACGCACCGCCGCCATCACCTGCTCCGCGGTACCGCCCGACCCCAGGTTGGAGGTCAAGATGAGGATGGTGTTGCGGAAGTCGACCGTACGGCCCTGCCCGTCGGTCAACCGGCCCTCGTCGAGTACCTGCAACAGCACGTCGAACACGTCCGGGTGAGCCTTTTCCACCTCGTCGAACAGCACGACGGTGTAGGGACGGCGGCGTACCGCCTCGGTCAGCTGACCGCCCTGGTCGTAGCCGATGTAGCCGGGGGGCGCACCGACCAGCCGGGCCACCGAGTGCTTCTCGCCGTACTCGCTCATGTCGATGCGGACCATGGCCCGGTCGTCGTCGAACAGGAAGTCCGCCAACGCTTTTGCCAGCTCGGTCTTGCCGACGCCGGTGGGTCCCAGGAACATGAACGAGCCGGTGGGCCGGTTGGGGTCGGCGACCCCGGCCCGGCTGCGGCGCACCGCGTCGGACACGGCCTGCACGGCCTTCTTCTGCCCGACGACGCGTTTGCCCAGCTCGTCTTCCATCCGCAGCAGCTTGGCGGTTTCGCCTTCCAGCAGCCGGCCGGCCGGGATGCCGGTCCACGCCGACACAACGTCGGCGATGTCGTCGGGACCGACCTCCTCCTTGAGCATCACGTCCTCGCGGGCTGTGCCCCTGCCGGGGGCCAATAGCCCTGCCGCGTCCAGCTTCTTCTCCACTTCGGGGATGCGCCCGTACCGCAGCTCGGCGGCCTTGGCCAGGTCGCCGTCGCGCTCGGCGCGCTCGGACTCACCGCGCAGCGCCTCGAGCTGTTCCTTGAGATCGCGAACGACGTCGATCGCGTTCTTCTCGTTCTGCCACTTGGCGGTGAGTTCAGCAAGCCGTTCCTTTTGGTCTGCCAGCTCGGCGCGCAGCTTCTCCAGCCGCTCCTTGGAAGCCTCGTCCTCCTCCTTGGCCAGCGCCATCTCTTCGATCTCCAGCCGGCGCACCAGGCGCTCGACCTCGTCGATCTCGACGGGCCGCGAGTCGATCTCCATCCTGAGCCGCGACGCGGCCTCATCGACCAGGTCGATGGCCTTGTCCGGCAGGAACCGGGCGGTGATGTAGCGGTCGGACAGCGACGCCGCCGCGACCAGCGCTGAGTCGGTGATGCGCACGCCGTGGTGCACCTCGTAGCGGTCTTTGAGCCCGCGCAGGATGCCCACGGTGTCCTCCACCGACGGCTCACCGACGAACACCTGCTGGAAGCGCCGCTCCAGTGCGGCGTCCTTCTCTATGTACTTGCGGTACTCGTCGAGCGTGGTGGCGCCGACCAGCCGCAGTTCGCCGCGGGCCAGCATGGGTTTGATCATGTTGCCGGCGTCCATGGCGGATTCGCCGGTCGCACCGGCGCCGACGATGGTGTGCAACTCGTCGATGAACGTAATGATCTGTCCCGCAGAGTTTTTGATGTCGTCAAGGACGGCCTTGAGCCGTTCCTCGAACTCGCCGCGGTACTTCGCGCCGGCCACCATCGACCCCAGGTCCAGCGCGATGACGGTCTTGTCGCGCAGACTTTCGGGGACGTCGCCGGCGACGATGCGCTGGGCCAGGCCCTCCACGATCGCGGTCTTGCCGACGCCGGGCTCGCCGATCAGCACCGGGTTGTTCTTGGTACGGCGCGACAGCACCTGCACGACGCGGCGAATCTCGTTGTCGCGGCCGATAACCGGGTCGAGTTTGCCTTCCCTGGCGCGGCCGGTCAGGTCGGTGGAGTACTTCTCCAGCGCCTGATACGTGGCCTCGGGATCCGCGCTGGTAACCCGCGCGCTGCCGCGCACCTTGACGAACGCCTCGCGCAAGGCCTGCGGCGAGGCGCCGTGGCCGGTGAGCAACTTGGCGACGTCGGAGTCACCGGTGGCCAGCCCGACCAGCAGGTGCTCGGTGGAGACGTATTCGTCGTCCATCTCGGTGGCCAGGTGCTGGGCGTTGGTGATAGCGGCCAAGGAGTCTCGGGACAGCTGCGGCTGTGAGCTGGAGCCGCTGGCCTGCGGCAGCCGATCGAGCAGACGCTGCGCTTCGGTGCGAATGGCAGCGGGCTCGACACCAACCGCCTCCAGCAGCGGTGCGGCGATTCCGTCGTTCTGGGTCAGCAAAGCCAGAAGTAGATGAGCTGGCCGGATCTCGGGATTGCCGGCAGCCGAGGCCGCCTGCAGAGCCGACGTCAGGGCCGCCTGCGTCTTGGTGGTCGGATTGAAAGAGTCCACGACGATCTCCGTTCGAGGCCAAAATGGCGGGTCAGAAAATGCTTGTCGGGTTGTTCAACGCGATCAAGGTTGAGTCTGTTCCGCTCAACTCTAAGTTCTTTCGCCGGGGCACCGCAAGGTCGATCCAACAGTTGCCCAGTATTCCCGTTAAACGCTGTCGCCGAGCGTGTACTCACTGTCAGTTCAAGCGCGATTTCTCGCGCTCAGTACACGCTCGGCGACCCGAGCCACGGCCCGGCAGCCTGCCCTATAACGTCGGCTACCGTTCTCGCGTGATAGAAGTACTGCCGCTGGCGCTGGTGATCACGGTTTCGCCGCTGTCGATCATCCCCGGGGTACTGGTCTTGCATGCGCCACATCCCCGCGAGAGCGGCTTGGCCTATCTGGCCGGTTGGGTGTTCGGCATAGCCGCACTGACCGCGATCGCCATCGGTATCTCCAACATGCTCGGCGGCCTGCGCGAGCAGCCACCGCAGTGGGCGTCCTGGCTGCGGATCGTCGTCGGCATCACGCTCATCGTGTTCGGCGTCCTCCGCTGGCTGACGCGGCGCGGACACGACCACATCCCGGCCTGGATGCGAACGCTCACCTCGGTCACCCCGCCCCGCGCCGCGATGACGGGAGCCGCGCTTGCGGTGCTGAATGTCAAGGTGCTATTCGTCTGTGCCGCAGCCGGTTTGGCGATCGGGACCGATGCGCTGGGTGTCGCCGGCACAGTGCTCACCGCCGCCGTATTCGTTGCGGTCGCCACGTCGTCGGTGGTGATCCCGATCCTGGCCTACACGGCCGCCGGCGGCCGTCTCGACGACCCGCTGGAGCGACTCAAGAACTGGATGGAGAAGCACAATGCCGCTGTGGTTGCGGTCATCCTGGTGTTGATCGGACTCGCGGTGCTGTACAAGGGAATTCACGCCCTATAATCGGAGCCCGTGGGCCTCGATGACCGAGCTGCGTTGCAGGTGCTGCGCGACGCCTTCGATCCCGCCAGCCCAGACCTCGTCCGCCGGTTCTACACCCACTGGTTTGCCCTCGACAGTTCGGTGCGTGAGCTGTTCCCGCCCGAAATGGACAGCCAGCGAGCAGCTTTCGCACACGCGCTGCACTGGGTGTACGGCGAGCTGGTCGCCCAGCGCGCTGACGAACCCGTGGCCTTTCTGGCCCAGCTCGGCCGCGACCACCGCAAGTACGGTGTGCTGCCGGCCCAATACGAGACGTTGCGCCGAGCTCTGTACGCCACGATGCGCGGCCATGTCGGTGATGCCTGGACCGACGCCGTCAGCCGGGCGGCCGAGCAGTCACTGAACCTGATCACCGGGGTGATGAGCGGCGCCGCGGACTCCGAAGAGGGGCCGGCGTGGTGGGACGGCACCGTCGTCGAGCACGCGCGGGTGTCAAGGGATCTCGCGGTGGTGCGGCTGCGGCTGGACCGCCCGCTGCAGTACCACGCCGGCCAGTACGTCAACGTCCACGTCCCCCAATGCCCGCACCGCTGGCGATACCTGAGCCCGGCCATTCCGCCCGACCCCGACGGCCGGATCGAGTTTCACGTCCGCGTGGTGCCCGGCGGTCTGGTCAGCAACGCCATTGTCAGCGAAACCCGGCCCGGCGACCGCTGGCGATTGGCCGGTCCGCACGGCGCCTTGCGGGTCGACCGCGATGGTGGGGACGTGCTCATGGTCGCCGGCAGCACCGGCCTGGCGCCGCTGCGGGCGCTGATCCTGGACCTGAGCCGTTACGCCCAAAACCCGCGGGTGCATCTGTTCTTCGGCGCACGCTACTTCTGCGAGCTCTACGACCTGCGCACGTTATGGCAGGTGGCGGCGCAGAATCCGTGGCTGTCCGTCTCACCGGTGACGGAGTACAACCGGGATCCGCCCTGGGCGGCCGACTATCCCGACGTCTCGCCACCGCGTGGCTTGCATGTGCGCCAGAGCGGGCGCTTGCCGGAGGTGGTCACCAACTACGGCGGCTGGGGCGACCGACAAATCCTCATCTGCGGCGGCCCGGCGATGGTGCGCGCTACCAAAGCCGCACTGATCGCCAAGGGCGCGCCGCCGGAACGCATCCGGCACGACCCACTGTCGCGTTAGAGTGCGTCCGAGGAGCGAGTGGGCGTGGGCGATTTGCTACCGCAGGGCACGGTGACGTTGCTGCTGGCTGACGTCGAGGGTTCCACGCGCCTGTGGGACAGCCGGCCCGACGAGATGAGCGCCGCCGTCGCGCGACTGGATGACGCGCTGGCCGAAGTGGTGGCGGCCCACGACGGAGTACGGCCGGTCGAACAGGGCGAGGGCGACAGTTTCGTGATCGCCTTCCCGCTCGCGTCCCATGCGGTGGCCGCGGCGCTGGATCTGCAGCGGGCACCGCTGGCACCCATCCGGTTGCGCATCGGCCTGCACACCGGCGAGGTGCGGCTGCGCGACGAGGGCAACTATGCCGGACCGACCATCAACCGGACCGCGCGGCTGCGCGACCTGGCACACGGCGGCCAGACAGTACTGTCCAGCGCCACCGAAAGCATCGTCATCGACCGGCTGCCGGAAGCGGCGTGGCTGCTCGATCTGGGCACTCATCAGCTGCGTGATCTGCCGCGCCCCGAGCGGGTGCTGCAGCTGTGCCATCCCGATCTACCGGTCGAGTTCCCACCGCTTCGCGTTGCCAATGACGCCGTGTCCCATGGCTTCCCGGTGAATCTGACCCAGTTCGTCGGCCGCGGCACGCAACTCGGCGAGGTACACCGATTACTTGCCGAAAACCGGCTGGTTACCCTGACCGGCGCGGGCGGAGTGGGCAAGACCCGGCTGGCGGTGCAGCTGGTGGATCAGGTTGCCGGCGAGTTCGGCAGCGCTTGGTATGTGGATTTGGCACCGGTCGCAGATCCCGATCTGGTACCGCTGACGGTCGCGCGTGCGCTCGACCTGCACCACCTGCCGGGCCGGCAACCGGTGGACACCGTGCTGAAATCGCTCGGCACTCGTCAGATCCTGGTGGTGCTGGACAACTGTGAACATCTGCTCGACGCGGTGGCCGCCTTCGTCTTGGCAGTGGCCGAAGCCTGTCCGGACGTGAGGTTCTTGGCGACTAGTCGCGAACCGATCCGGGTCCCGGGTGAGGTGAGTTACCGGGTGTTGCCGCTGTCGCTCAACGACGAAGCCGTACAGATGTTTGCCCACCGCGCCCGCCTGGTGCGGCCCGACTTCGAACTGACCGACGACAATCGCGCCCTGGTAACCGAGATCTGTTGTCGCCTGGAAAGTTTGCCGCTGGCCATCGAACTGGCGGCGGCGCGGGTGCGGTCGTTGTCGCTGGACGAGATTCTCGATGGTTTGCAGCACCGGTTCCAGCTGCTCACGGGTGGCGCCCGTACCACAGTGCGACGTCAGCAAACACTGTGGGCGTCGGTGGATTGGTCACACGAGCTTCTCACCGAGCAGGAGCGGATCCTTTTCCGCCGGCTGGCGGTGCTGGCCGGTTACTTCTTGCTCGAGGACGCACAGGCCGTGGCCTGCGACGGTCCCCCCACTGCTTCGGTGCAGCGCTATCAAGTCCTCGACGAGCTCACGCTGCTGGTGGACAGATCGCTGTTGATGACCGACCAACGACGCGGCCGGACCTGCTACCGCGTCTGCGAGACGATCCGCGACTACGCGCTGGAAAAGCTTTGCGAGGCCGGCGAGGCCGACGTCATCCGCACTCGTCATCGTGACCACTACGCCGCGTTGGCCAGTCTGCTCGACAACCCGGGCAGCCCTGATTACCCGCACCACCTCGACCACGCCGAAACCCAGATCGACAACCTGCGGGCCGCGTTCGGGTGGAGCCTCGACAATGCCGAAACCGAAGTCGCCCTGAGTCTGGCTTCCTCACTGCTACCGGTGTGGATGACGCGGGGGTGCATCCACGAGGGCAGATCCTGGTTCGACACGATTCTTGGCGACACCGACTTCGACCACCTCGAGGTGTCGCCCGCGGTGCGTGCCCGGGCGCTTGCCGACAAGTCGGTACTGGACATCTTCGTCGACGCCGCCGCAGGCATGGACGAGGCCCAGCGCGCGCTGACGGTGGCGCGCGAGCTCGACGATCCGGGCGTGCTGGCCAGGGCGCTCACCGCCTGCGGCTTGACCGCCGTCGTGGCGGCCGGCCCGGCGGCGGCTGCCCCGTACTTCGCCGAAGCGGTCGGGCTGGCCCGCGATTTGAACGATCGGTGGCGACTGGCCCAGATCCTCACCTTTCAGGCGGCCGATGCGCTCGTGGCGGGTTACCCGCTGGCGGCGCGCACCGCCGCCGAAGAGGGGCGCGAGCTGGCGAATGCGATTGGCAGCCAAGCTGATTCGCGGTGGTGCCGTTGTTGCCTCGGGTTCGCTCATCTCATGCGCGGCGACCTGACCGACGCCGCGGCCCAGTTCCTTGAGGTCTGCCTGGAGGCCGAGGCCGCACAGGACATGGTGCACAAGGCCAATTGCCTGCAGGGATTGGCCTTCGCGCGGGCATTTCGCGGCGAGCTGGACGCGGCCCAGACGGCCGCCGACGCAGCGCTCGAGTCCGCCGGGCTGGGCGAGTATTTCGCGGGTATGGGCTACTCGGCCCTGACGACGACGGCGCTGGCCGCCGGCGACATCGCGACGGCAAAAGCCGCGGGCGAGGTGGCCTGGCAGAACTTGAGTCTGTCCATACCGCAGTCGGCGTCGGCACAGCGTACGGTCAATGCCCAGGTTGCGTTTGCGTCCGGAGACTTGGTCTTGGCTCGCCGCTGGTGCGACGAAGCCGTGCAGTCAATGACCGGTCGGCACCTGATGTCGGCGCTGGCCACCCGCGCCCGGATCGCGATCGCCGAGGGCAAACACGACGAAGCCGAACGCGACGCGCACCAGGCAATCTCGTGCGCGGCCGACAGTGGCGCACAGGTTGATCTTGCCGACCTGTTGGAGATTCTGGCCGCGGTGGCCGCCCAGACCGGCGCCCACCGGGAAGCTACGCGGCTTTTCGGGGCGGCCGATGCTATTCGGCGGCGAATCGGATTGGTACGCTTCGTGATTCACCAGCCAGAGTACGATACGACGGTGGCGGCACTGCGAGATGTCCTGGACCGCAAGGACTTCGACGCCGCATGGGCCGAGGGGGCGGCGCTGTCGACCGACGACGCGATCGCCTACGCGCAACGCGGTCACGGCTGGCGGAAACGACCCGCCACCGGTTGGGAGGCGCTGACGCCGACCGAGATCGACGTGGTACGGCTGGTCAGCGAGGGACTGGCGAATAAGGACATCGCGACGCGGCTGTTCGTCTCACCGCGGACGGTGCAAACCCACCTGACCCACATCTACAACAAACTCGGCTTCACCTCCCGCGTCCAACTCGCCCAGGCCGCGGCCGGCCGCACCTGACGGTCAAAGCCGCTCGGCAGCGCGGGCCATGCCGGCCTGCTCGAGGTAGGCGTAGCGTCGCGGGCAGTCCTTGGCCCGTCCCTCACGCGCCGAGACGTCGTCGGACGACAGTTTCAGCAGCGAGCGAATCCGGGACACGCGGCCGTTGCCCTTCGGTGCGACTCTTTTCACGGGAGACATTCCTTCCATCAACTTTCACGTGCTTTCCACTGTGCGATCCGGCGATCCGAAACCCATCGGCAAAGACGCGTAGATTTGCCCGGCGAGGGGACGTATGACGCCCGTCACATTTCGCGGCGGTCTACGCGGTTGCATTCGGCGCCACCCGCTCGGACTGGTCCTAGGCTGGCCGTGTGCACGTCGTCATGCTGCGCGATCAGTCGTCGTCGATGACGGCGCAATTCGTGCCCCAAGCAGGCATGATCGGCACCTCGCTGGCCGACTCAGGGGTGGAGCTACTCGGGCAGCGACGCGGCCTGGATGCCTACCTGAACGCCGGCAAGACGATGGGGATCCCGATCCTGTATCCGTGGGCCAATCGGCTGGGCGGGAATACGTATACCGCCGAAAACGTCACGACCACCCTGGTTGCCGGTCATAACGGGGTTCGTCCCGACCCCGCCGGGTTGCCCATCCACGGTGTGCTGGCCGCCTATCCGGGCTGGCGGGTGACGTCTGAAACGGCCGACGAGCTGGCCGCCGAGCTGGATTTCGGCGCCGACCCCGGATTGCTGGCCAGTTTCCCCTTCCCACATGTGCTCGGGGTGACGATCCGGCTGCACGAACGGACGCTGACGATGCACACCACGGTGACCGCGACCGGCGACGCGGCCGTGCCACTGTGTTTCGGGTTCCACCCGTATCTGCACCTGCCGGAGGTGGCGCGCGACAAGTGGGTCATCGAGACACCGCACCTGCGCCACCTGTCCCTGGACCAGCGGGGACTGCCCACCGGCGAGACGTCGGCCTGGCCGCCGCGTTCAGAACACTTGGCAGACAAGGCTTTCGACGACGCGTACGACGAAGTCGAGGACGGCGCGATATTCGCCGTGACCGGCGGCGGCCGGCGCCTCGAGGTTCATTTCGAACGCGGATATCCGGCCGCCCAGATCTTCGCACCCCCCGGCGAGGACGTGATCTGCTTCGAGCCGATGGCCGCACCGACCGACGCATTGCGTCGCGGCGGCTATCGGAGGGCACGCCCGGGTGCGCCGGCCACGGCAGTGTTCTGCATCCGCGCCTGCTGAAAGGGTATGGGTCGGAGCGATTGCTCCGGTACTATCCGGAGCAATAGCTCCGCGCTTTGCAGAGGCGCGTCATTGGACATATGAAGGCAAGGCTGGGCGCAGCGCATGAGTTTCGTGACACTGCCACCCGAAATCAACTCCCGGCGGATGTATACCGGTTTGGGTTCGGGGCCGATGGCGGCTGCCGCGACGACGTGGGAAGAGTTGGCCGCCGAGTTGGAGACGGCAGCGGCGTCGTTCGGGTCGGCCGCCTCAGGCCTGGCCGGTGACTTATGGCGCGGAGCAGCGTCGATTGCCATGACGGCTGCGGCGGCGCCTTATCTCGACTGGCTGGTCGTCGCCGCGGCACAAGCTGGGCACGCGGCCATCCAGGCAAAAGCCGCTGTGGACGCCTACGAGGCGGCCGTCGCCGCCACGGTGCACCCGGCGACCGTCGCCGCCAACCGCACGCTGCTGTCGGTGCTGGCCCAGTCGAATTGGCTGGGACTCAACGCCCCGGCGATCGCGGCCATCGAAGCCCAGTACGAGCAGATCTGGGCCCAGGACCTGGCGGCGCTGTTCGCCTACAACAGCACCGCCGAGCAGATCGTTTCGGCGCTGACCATTCCGTGGAACGCCCTGGTCGACGTCGTCGAGCGGATTCCCGGCCTGGCATCGGTGGTACCGGCACTCGTCGGCGGCAGCTTCGCGAATACCGGCGTGCAGAACTTCGGCGTCGGCAACTTCGGCAGCTTCAACCTGGGTTCGGCCAACCTGGGCAGCTTCAACGTCGGACCGGCCAACCTGGGCACCTTCAACCAGGGCATCGGGAACTCGGGCAACTTCAACGTCGGCATCGCCAACAACGGCAACCACAACATCGGCATCGCGAACTTCGGCAGCAACAACATCGGCATCGGGCTCACCGGCGACAACCAGATCGGCATCAATCTCGCAGGCGGGTTCAACTCGGGGCACAACAACATCGGCTTGTTCAACTCCGGCAACAACAACGTCGGATTCTTCAACTCGGGCAGCGGGAACTGGGGTATCGGCAACCCCGGCAACTTCAACGCCGGCTGGCTCAACAGCGGCAGCTTCAACACCGGCTTTCTCAACGCCGGCAGTGCCAACACCGGCTTTTTCAACGCCGGCAGTTTCAACACCGGCTTCCAGAACAGCGGCGACGGCAATACCGGTTTCTACAACGCGGGCAGGTACAACACCGGCTTTTCCAACTTCGGCGATTTCAACACCGGCTTCTACAACATCGGTAATTACGACACCGGCGTTTACGTCGTGGGGAATTACAGCAACGGCTTCTTGACGTTCGGCGATTATAAAAACCTAATCGGACTGGACGTCTCGATCACGATTCCCGCGATGCCGTTGACAAAGGCGATCAATATACTGCTCAACTCGCCATATACCTTCGGCGGATCAGAGTTTCAAATTCCCGGTTTCTACTTCCCGAGACAATCCGTCAGCGGGGGCGGAATCGAGTTCTTCTTCTTCGGACCACTGGACATCCCGGCGTCGACGATCAGCATTCCGGTATGGACGATCACCCTGGGAACGCCCGCGATTAATGTCAACGCGACCGGTCAGGTCGACCCGCTGACCATCCATTTCATCGACATCCCAAGGGCGCCAGGCTTTTTCAATTCCACCACCGGTCCTTCGTCGGGCTTCTTCAACAGCGGCACGGGCAGCGCATCGGGCTTCGGCAACTTCGGCGGCCTGGGCAGCAAGGCGTCGGGCTTCCTCAACATCGCCGCCGGGCAATCGGGGGTGTCCGGCCTGCAAAACGTCGGCGCGGCGGTATCGGGCATAGCGAACATCGGCAACAGCGTGTCCGGTATCTACCACACGACCAGCCAGAGCCTGCCGGTCTCGTTGAACCTGGGGTTCGGCAACGCCGGCAGCTTCAACCTCGGCACCGCTAACCTAGGCAACTTCAACCTCGGCCCGGCCAACCTGGGGGACTTCAATCAGGGCTTCGGCAACGCGGGCAGTTTCAATCTCGGCTTCGCCAACACCGGCGACCACAACATCGGTTTCGCCAACACCGGCAGCAACAACGTCGGCATCGGCCTGTCCGGCGACGGCCGGTTCGGGATTGGCGGACTGAACTCCGGCGAAGGCAACTTCGGCCTGTTCAACTCGGGCAGCGGCAACGTCGGCTTCTTCAACTCCGGATCGGGAAACATCGGTATCGCAAACTCCGGCGTCGGCAATCTCGGCATCGGCAACCCGGGCAATTTCAACACCGGCATCAGCAACGCGGGCAATGCCAATACCGGCTGGTTCAACATCGGCAACGCCAACTCGGGCGTCGGCAACACCGGCAGCGGGAACACCGGCAGCTTCAACGCCGGCAACCACAACACCGGCTACTTCAACTCCGGAAACCTGAATACCGGCGTCGGCAACTCGGGCAATATAAACACCGGCGCCTTCAACTCGGGCAACATGAACAACGGATTCTTCTGGCGCGGCGATTTGCAGGGAGCAAGCGGCGCCGAATTCTCCATTTACATCCCGGAATACACCGCCCACGTCAACGTCAGCATTCCCATCAACATTCCAATAGGCGTGGTCGATTCCGGCAATGTCGTGTTCCACGGGATCTCCATGAACAGCGTGCCCTACGGGATTCTCGGCCTGACCGCCGGCACCATCACGTCGCTCAACGTCCCGCCCATCAACCTCATGTTCTCCACTCCGCTGCCCACCATCGTCGTCGGCGGACCCGACACCTCGATCGACATCACCGTCAAGGCCGGCATCGGACCTGCCAGGCTGAGCCTCTTCGGGATTCCGCCGGGAACGGGTTTCGGAAACTCGACCACCGCACCGTCATCGGGTTTCTTCAACACCGGACCCGGCAGCGCCTCGGGCTTCGGAAACATCGGTGCCAACGCTTCGGGGCTGTTCAATACCGCCGCCGGGCTGGGCGTATCGGGCTTCAACAACGCCGGGAACACGCTTTCGGGCCTGGCCAACTTCGGCAGCCATGCCGCAGAGCTCTTCCACGGCGGCGCGCCCAGCACCAATATCGGCGGCCTGAACACCGGTGTTTTCAACCTCGGCCTCGCCAATGCCGGCCGCTTCAACCTCGGCGTCGCAGACATCGGCGACTTCAACCAGGGTTTCTCCAACGCTGGCAGCTACAACTTCGGCTTCGCCAACACCGGAAGCCACAACATCGGCTTCGCCAACACCGGCGACTACAACATCGGCATCGGGCTCACCGGCAACACCCAGTTCGGCTGGGGCGGCCTCAACTCGGGCAGCAACAACATCGGCCTGTTCAATTCGGGCAGCAACAACATCGGGTTCTTCAACTCGGGCGCAGGCAATTTAGGCATCGGCAACCCGGGCAACCACAACTTCGGAATCGGCAATATCGGCCAGGCCAACACCGGGATCTTCAACACCGGCAGCTTCAACTTCGGCAACTTCAATTCGGGCAGCTTCAACACCGGCGGTTTCAACCGCGGCGATTACAACACCGGATACTTCAACACCGGCAGCTACAACACCGGGCTGGCCAACTCCGGCAACGTCAACACCGGCGCGTTCATCGCCGGCAACTACGACAACGGCTTCTTCTGGCGGGGCGATCACCAGGGCTTGATCGGTGTGGACGTGGGGATCAACCTGCCCGATGCGGGCATCCCGTGGCACTTCGACGTCAACGTGCCCATCGATATACCGGTTACCGCGGTATTGGGTTCGGTGACACTGCAGGGCTTCACGATCCCCCCAGTCTCCCTCGACATCATCAACCAGGATCTGGTCACCGTCGGTCCGGTGAGCCTGTCGGACCTCACCATCACCTTGCCCTCGATAACGATCCAATTGGGCAGTCCGGACACCGCAATCGACATCGCGGGCAGCGGCGTCGTGGGCCCCGTCCGGTTGTCACTGCTGCATCTGCCGGCGGTCCCCGGCTTCGGCAACACGACCGCGGGCCCGTCGTCGGGCTTCTTCAACGCCGGTCCTGGCAGCAAGTCCGGCTTCGGCAACGTCGACGCCAACGTGTCGGGCCTGTTGACCCATGCGCTGACGGGTGCCGCAATCCCGGCCGGACCGGCGAACTTCAGCAGCTGGGGCCCGCTGGCCGTCAATCTGGCACCGGCCAACCTCGGCAACTACAACATCGGCCTGGCGAACTTGGGCGACTTCAACCAGGGCTTGGCCAACGCGGGCAGCTACAACCTCGGTTTCGCCAACACCGGCAGCCACAACGTCGGTTTCGGCAACACCGGCAGCTACAACTCCGGCATCGGGCTCACCGGAGACCACCAGACCGGATTCGGTGGGTTCAACTCGGGCTCGGGAAACATCGGCCTGTTCAACTCCGGCACCGGAAACATCGGGTTGTTCAATTCCGGCACCGGAAACATCGGTGTCGGCAATTCCGGCAGCGGGAACTTCGGCATCGACAACCCGGGCAGGTACAACACGGGCATCGGCAACACCGGCATCGCCAATACCGGCTTCTTCAACGCCGGCAACATCAACATGGGCATCGGCAATACCGGCAACTACAACACCGGAAATTTCAACGCGGGCAGCACCAATACCGGCAGCTTCAATGCCGGCGACTTGAATACCGGCTACTTCAACTCCGGCGACCTGAACACCGGCATGTGGAACAGCGGGAACATCAATACCGGCGCCTTCAATGCCGGCAGCATGGACAACGGTTTCTTCTGGAAGGAAGACAGCCGTGGCCTATTGGGCGGCGGCTACGCCATTCACATCCCCGAAATCGGGTTCGGGTTCGACATCGGTATCCCATTGAACATCCCCATCAGCGTCGAACTGGGATCGTTGATAATCTCCCCGTTCCACCTTGCGCCGCTGGGGGTGCACTTCGCGACCGACTTCCTGCCGGACATACACGTCGGCAGCATCAGCATCCCGCAAATCCAAACCGACCTGCCCACGGTGCAATTGCTGATCGGCGGGCCGGACACCTCGTTCGAGGTGATCACCCACGCGGGCATCGGACCCGTCGACATCCCGCTGCTCGACATCCGGCCCACGGCGGGCTTCGCAAACTCCACCACCGGCCCATCGTCGGGCTTCTTCAACAGCGGCAGCGGCAGCTCGTCGGGCTTCGGGAACATCGGCATCAATTCGGGCTTCTTCAATCTGGCCACCCACGGCCTGGGCAATTCGGGTTTCCAGAACGCCGGCACGCTGCAGTCGGGCTTCGCCAACTGGGGCAGCACCATGTCGGGTGTGCTGGGCACCGGACCGGCGGACTTCGCCCCGGCCTTCGCCTCGGGCTTCGCCACCCCGGAATTCCGGCTCAACGTAGGCAGCTTCAACCTCGGCCCGGTCAACCTCGGCAGCTTCAACTTCGGCCCCGCCAACTCGGGCAGCTACAACGTCGGCTTCATCAACATCGGCAACCACAATTACGGCTTCACCAACACGGGCAGCTACAACATCGGCTTCGCCAACACCGGCAGCCACAACTTCGGCATCGGGCTGACGGGCGACAACCAAGTCGGTATCGGTGGCCTCAACACCGGCGGCAACAACATCGGTCTGTTCAATTCCGGCAACAACAACATCGGCTTCTTCAACTCCGGCAGCGGCAATTTCGGCATCTTGAATTCCGGCAGTCAGAATGCCGGCCTGGCCAACACCGGGACCGCCAACACCGGATTCTTCAACGTCGGCAACGTCAACACCGGCGTCGGCAACACCGGCAACTACAACACCGGCAACTTCAATGCGGGCAGCGCAAACACCGGGTCGCTGAACACCGGCGACTACAACACCGGCTACCTCAATAGCGGCAACTACAACACCGGCCTGGCGAACTCCGGCGACATCAACACCGGCGCTTTCATATCCGGCAACATGAACGACGGCCTCTTCTGGCGCGGCGACCGCGAGGGCCTCTTCAGTTTCTCCTACGCGATCAACATTCCAGAAATACCGGCGCACCTCGACGTCAAGATCCCGCTGAATATACCGATTACGGGCGACATGACCCCGTTGACGGTGCATTCGATTTTCATCGGTGCGCCCAGCGTGGAGATGAACGTCCTGCATCTCGGCGTCGAAGTCGGCGCCTCGGGCTACTTCGGACCGATAGCGATCCCCGACATCGTGCTGAGCCTGGACGGGCCGCTGCAACTGGTGGTGGGCGGGCCGGACTACGTCCTGGAAATAACCGGCACTGCCGGCGTCGGGCCCATTTCCCTTCCGCTGCTTAATATTCCGGCGGCTCCGGGCTTCGGCAACTCCACCACCGGACCGGCTTCCGGCTTCTTCAACAGCGGAACGGGCAGCGCGTCGGGCTTCGGCAACTTCGGCGGCAACGTCTCCGGGCTCTTCAATTCGCTGGCAGCCAATTCACAAGCGGCCGGGCACATCTCGGGCTTCCTCAACGCCGGGGCCCTGCAGTCCGGCGTGCTGAATCTGGGCAATACCGTCTCCGGGTTGCTCAACACCAGCACGCTGGACCTCTCCACACCGGCGCTGATCTCGGGTCTGGGCTTCACCGACATCGGTCACCTGCTGGGCCACTTCAATCTGGGCTCCGGCAACGCGGGAAGTTTCAATCTGGGGCCGGACAACTCGGGCAGCTTCAACCTGGGCTTCTGGAATTCGGGCAGCTACAACTTCGGCTTCGTCAACGCGGGCAGCCACAACTTCGGCATCGGGAATTCCGGCAGCGGCAACATCGGTATCGGCCTCACCGGCAACAACCAATTCGGCATCGGCGGGTTCAACTCGGGCGCGGCAAACTTCGGCCTGTTCAATTCGGGCGTCGCGAACATCGGCTTCGGAAACTCCGGCACCGGAAATATCGGTTTCTTCAACTCCGGCACGGGAAACTTCGGCATCGGAAACTCCGGCAACTTCAACTTGGGCATCAGCAATACCGGCAGTTCGAACACGGGCTTCTTCAACGCCGGCAACCACAACCTCGGTTTCAACAATGCCGGAAGCTTCAACAAGGGCGCATTCAACCCGGGCGACCATAACCTCGGCCTGGGCAACACCGGCGACGACAACATGGGCGCCTTCATATCCGGCGACGGAAACAACGGCCTGCTGTGGCGGGGCGCGGGCCGGGGTCAAATCTCCTTGTCCTACAACGCCGTTCTTCCCACCATCCCGTACACCTGGGAATTGGATACTCCGCCCTATATCCCGATCCTGGGCACCGTGGGCCCGCTGACTCTGCACGCTGTCGACATCTTCATTCCCATACACATCGTCATCTCGCAGAATCTGGGCCTGCCCGATATTCCGGTGTACGACACGTACGCGTCCGTCACCATCCCGGACACCAGCCTGTTCCCGGCGACTCCACTGGACTTCAGCTACCTACTGCCTTATCACCTGCAGGGAACCGGCGCCTTGGGCCCGTTCAAGTTCGGCTTCTGAGCCTGCACGCGCCGGCCACCGACGCGACACGCGCTCGTAATCTTTGACGTCCCAAAGCCGATCCTGGATCCGACATCTGTTGAATAATCGTCACTGCTGAGCCATTCCGGCGCTCAACAGTAGGGACAGGTGATGTGAGCTTCGCGGTCCTTCCTCCCGAAATCAATTCGGCGCGACTGCTTCTTGGCGCGGGGCTGGAGCCGATGTTGAGTGCGGCGGCGGCCTGGGACGGACTCTCCAGCGAGCTGGGTGCGGCGGCAAACCAGTTCTCGTCGGTGACCGCGAACCTGGTGGGTTTCTCGTGGCAGGGGCCGGCGTCAATGGCGATGGCCGGCGCGGCGGCCCCGTATCTGGGCTGGTTGTCGGCGGCGGCGGCACAAGCCGACGAGGCGGCCACCCAGGTCCGGCTGGCGGCGGCCGCGTTCGAGGCGGCGCTGACCGCGACGGTCCACCCGGCCGTGATCTCGGCCAACCGCACACAGTTTGTCTCGCTGGTGATCTCGAACCTACTGGGGCAGAACGCCCCGGCGATCGCCGCGGCCGAATCCCAGTACGAGCAGATGTGGGCCCAGGATGTGGCCGCGATGTTCGGCTACTACTCCGGCGCCTCGGCCGCCGTCTCCGGGCTGACCCCCTTCGCGGCGGCTGCGCCCAGTGCGATCGGCGTTCTGGCGCAACGACTGGCCCGCAATCTGGGCCTGGCGAACGTCGGCCAGGGCAACGTCGGCAACGGCAACATCGGAAACTTCAACATCGGTTCGGGCAACATCGGCTCGAACAACATCGGCAGCGGCAACAACGGCAGCGGGAACTTCGGGTTCGGCAACGTGGGTCCGGGGCTGACAGCGGCGCTGAACAACATCGGCTTCGGCAACACCGGCAGCGGAAACATCGGCTTCGGCAACACCGGCGACAACAACATCGGCTTCGGCAACACCGGCAACGGCAACCGCGGCATCGGGCTCACCGGCAACGGTGCGCAAGGGTTCGGCGGCCCGAACTCGGGCACCGGCAACATCGGTCTGTTCAACTCCGGCACCAACAACATCGGAATCGGCAACTCGGGCACCGGAAACTGGGGCATCGGGAACTCCGGCAACAGCTACAACACCGGCATCGGAAACTCCGGCGACGCCAACACGGGCTTCTTCAACGCGGGTCTGGCCAACACCGGCATCGGCAACGCGGGCAATTTCAACACCGGTAGCTACAACCCGGGCTCCAGCAACACCGGCGGCTTCAACATCGGCAGCTACAACAGCGGCTATTTCAACACCGGTAATTACAACACCGGCCTCGCGAACAGCGGAAACGTCGACACTGGACTTTTGATTTCCGGCAACAACAGTAATGGTTTCCTGTGGCGGGCCGACAATCAAGGCTGGTTCTACGGACAAAACGGCCCGGGCCTGGGGAACACGACCACCCTGTTCTCGTCCGGATTCTTCAACAGCGGGCAGGGCAGCGCATCCGGAATCCTCAACTCCGGCGCCAACAATTCCGGCATCCTCAATTCCTCACTGGGCGCGATAGGCAATTCCGGTTTCGCCAATACGGGTATCCAGGAATCGGGTCTGTTCAACTCCGGCAACACCATTTCGGGTTTGCTCAACTCGAGCCTGACGGCGGTCACGATACCGGCGTACACCTCGGGTGTCCTCAACACCGGCAGCAACCTGTCCGGGTTCTTCCGCGGGCCCACGACCTTCAATATCGGCTTTGCCAACGTGGGAATCGGGAACATTCTCAGCAATGCCAACGTGGGCAATTACAACATCCTCGCGAATGCGAACGTCGGCAGTGTCAACATCCTGGGCAGTGGCAACCTCGGCGATTACAACATAGTGGGCAGCGGCAACTGGGGCAGCTACAACTTTTTCGGCAGCGGCAATATCGGCAACCAAAACCTGGGCAGCGCAAATATCGGCAATCAGAACTTCGGCGCCGCCAACATCGGCATATCGAACATCGGTTTCGGCAACCTGGGGAACGGCAATGTCGGCCGCGGCAACGTCGGAGACAACAACAACGGATTCGCCAATGCCGGCAACTTGAACCGCGGCTTCGCCAATACCGGCAACAGCAATACCGGCTTCGGCAATACCGGCAACAACAGCTTCGGTATCGGGCTCACCGGGGACAACCAGGTCGGCATCGGCGCCCTGAATTCGGGCATCGGTAACAACGGCTTCTTCAATTCGGGCACCAACAATGTCGGCCTGTTCAACGCGGGCACCGGAAACTGGGGCATCGGCAACTCCGGCACCGGCAACGTCGGCGTGCTGAACGCCGGCACCGGCAACTGGGGATTCGAGAACCCCGGCACCGGCAACACCGGCTGGTCCAACGCGGGCAGTTACAACTCGGGCCTGATGAACGCCGGCCTGCTGAACTCGGGCTGGCTCAACGCCGGCAGCTACAACACCGGCGGGTTCAACGTCGGCCAAACCAACACCGGCAGCTACAACGTCGGCAACGTCAACACCGGCTTCTTCAACCCCGGCGACACCAACACCGGCTTCTTCAACCCCGGCGACGTCAACACCGGCGCCTTCGACACCGGCAGCTTCAACAACGGCATTTTCGTCGCCGGCAACAACCAGGGCCAGATATCCCTGCACCTGTCGTACACCACTCCGTACGTCCCGATAAACGAACAGATGATCATCCCGGTCGATAGCGTGATGAACCTTGGCGGCCAAGTCATTCCGGTCACGGTGGCCGGTACGGTCTTCCCCAAAACCTATTACCTGGGCGGCTTCTTCTACTTCGGTCCGGTCATCCTCGGCGGGTCCGCCATCACCATTCCCAACGTGACGGTGGGCATCGGCGGCCCGAACATCAACGTTCCCATCACTTTCGTGGGCGCCATCGAAAGCCGCACCATCACGTTCATCGACATCGAGCCCGCCCCCGGATTCGGAAACAAGACCACCAACCCCTCGTCCGGTTTCTTCAACTCCGGCGCCGGCGGCACCTCTGGCTGGGGCAACTTCGGTGCCACCACTTCGGGCTGGTTGAACAGCGGTTTGAGTGGCGCACTGGGCAATTCGGGTTTTCAGAACTTCGGCTCGCTGCAGTCGGGCTGGGCGAACCTGGGTAACAGCGTCTCGGGTTTCTACAACACCAGCACGGCGAATCTCACTACGCCGGGCAACGTTTCGGGCTTTTCGAACATCGGCACCGACCTGTCGGGTCTGGTGCGCGACAACAATGGCACCTTCTTCAATCTGGGCCTCGGCGACCTGGGCCGGCTGAATGTGGGCAGCGGCAACATCGGCGATTTCAATTTCGGCGGCGGCAACATCGGCAGCCTGAACATCGGCAGCGGCAACATCGGCAGCCTGAACTTCGGCAGCGGCAACATCGGCAGCGGCAACATCGGGTTCGGCAACGCCGGTCCCACACTGACCGCGGCGCTCAACGACATCGGCTTCGGCAACACCGGCAGCAACAACTACGGCTGGGGCAACACCGGTGACAACAACATCGGCTTCGGCAACACCGGCGACAACAACATCGGCATCGGACTCACCGGCAGCGGCCAGGTGGGCATCAACTTCGCCGGCGGGTTCAACTCCGGTACCGGCAATATCGGCTTGTTCAACTCCGGCAGCAACAACATCGGTATCGGCAACTCCGGCAGCGGAAACTTCGGCTTCGGCAACTCCGGCAGCCTCAACACCGGCATCGGCAACAGCGGCAGCACCAACACCGGCCTGTTCAACGTCGGCATCGCCAACACCGGCTTCTCCAACGCCGGCAATTACAACAGCGGTTGGTACAACGCGGGTGATGCCAACACCGGCATCGCCAACCGCGGCAGCTACAACACCGGCCTGTACAACGCCGGCAACTACAGCACCGGCTTGGCCAACCAGGGCGCCATCGACACCGGCGCGTTCATCACCGGCGACATGGGCAACGGCATCATGTGGCGCGGCGATTCCGAAGGCCTCTGGGGCTCGAGCTACGTCATCCATATCCCCGAAATCCCCGGCCACGTCGACATCACCGCACCCATCAACATTCCCATCACGGCCGGTTTCACCAACACCCTGTACAGCGGAATCACGTTGGAGGACGTCCACTTCGGGTTCACCCCGGCCGTCGGTGGCGTCCCAATCCTGGCCGGGGTGATCAACTCGGTCACCGTTCCGCCGGTGACGGGCACCGGCCCCCAGGTGGTGTTCAACATCGGCGCGCTGGACGGTTCGACCAAGATCTTCGTCCCGGCCACGGCGACCCTCGGCCCCGCCGACTGGACGGTCTTCAACATCCCGGCGCAGACCGGCTACTTCAACTCGACGGCCAACCCGTCCTCGGGCCTGTTCAACCTCGGCAGCGGAACCGTATCGGGCTTCGGCAATCTCGGCTCCAACGTCTCGGGTTTCCAGAACTATGCCAACGGCGCAACGTCGGGCTTCAAGAACTACGGCGGCCTGCAATCGGGCATCGCCAACTTCGGCACCGCCGTCTCGGGCCTGTTCAACACCGGAGTCGGAACACCGGCCAACGTCTCGGGTGTGCTCAACCACGGCGCCAACATCGCGGGCTTCTTCCGCGATCAGGTGGCCGGGGTGACGACGTTCAATTTGGGGTTGGCCAACCTCGGCGCCAACAACGTCGGCTTCGGAAACGTCGGCGACTTCAACATCGGCCTGGGGAACCTGGGAACGGCCAACCTCGGCAGCGCAAACCTGGGCAGCTACAACATCTTCGACGGCAACCGCGGCTCATACAATTTCGGCCCCGGCAACTTCGGCGACTACAACATCGGCCTGGCCAACCTGGGCAACTACAACTTCGGCTTCGGCAACGCCGGCAGCTCCAACCAGGGCTTCGCCAACACCGGCAGCAACAACATCGGGTTCGCCAACACCGGCAGCAACAACATCGGTATCGGGCTCACCGGCAACAACCAGCAAGGCTTCGGTGCCTGGAACTCCGGCACCGGCAACAGTGGCTTCTTCAACTCCGGCACCAACAACGTCGGCTTGTTCAACTCCGGCAGCGGCAACATCGGGATCGCCAACTCCGGCACCGGGAACTGGGGCATCGGCAACACCGGCGACACCAACACCGGCATCCTCAACGCCGGCAACGTCAACACCGGATTCCTGAACCCGGGCAACGTCAATACCGGCGTCGGCAATGTCGGCGGCTACAACTCCGGCAGCTTCAACGTGGGCAGCTTCAACACCTTCGGCCTGAACCCCGGCTCCTACAACACGGGTCATCTGAACCTCGGCGACTACAACACCGGCTTGGGCAACTCCGGCAACGTCGACACCGGATTCTTCAACTCCGGCAACTACAGCAACGGTTATCTGTGGCGCGGCGATTACCAGGGTCTGTGGGGCATCGACTGGACCGTCTCGGTTCCCGACACCGCCATCCCGCTGCACATGCACGTCCCGATCTACCTCAACGTCCCCATCAACGGCACCCTGGGCGTCTTCACCATGTTCGGCTTCGTCATTCCGCCGGTGACCGTCGACGTGAGTTTCTTCGGCATCAGCACCAAGGTGGTCGAAGTCAATGCGATCTTCATTCCGAACATTGCGATCAGCCTGCCGCCGATAGGCATGAACATCGGCGCCGGCCCGGACCCGCTGATCGACATCGGCGGCAACGGCGGCCTGCTGCCCATCAAGATCCCGACCCTCAATATCCCAGCGACACCGGGCTTTTCGAACTCCACCACCGCGCCGTCGTCGGGTTTCTTCAACTCCGGCTCCGGTACCGTGTCCGGCTTCGGCAATACCGGCCGCAACAGTTCCGGATTCCTCAACCTCACCTCCGGCACTTCGGGAATCTCCGGATTCAAGAACTTCGGCGACCTGCTCTCCGGGATGTCCAACTTCGGCAACAACGTCTCCGGCTTCCTCAACACCAGCACGCTGGGTCTGGCGATGCCCGGCAATATCTCCGGCGTCGAGAACATCGGCAACAACATCGCCGGCTTCTTCAACAACAACCCGATCGCCAATGTCGGCTTCGCCAACATCGGCAGCGGCAACGTCGGCGGCGGAAACCTCGGCAGCAACAACTTCGGCTTTGGAAACGTCGGCAGCGGCAACTTCGGCAGCGGCAATATCGGCGACTTCAACTTCCTGTCCGGAAACCGGGGCAGCTACAACATCGGCCCCGCAAACCTGGGCGACTACAACGTCGGTCTGGGCAACTTCGGCAACTACAACTTCGGCCTCGGCAACCTGGGCAGCAACAACCAGGGCTTTGCCAACAACGGCAGCAACAACATCGGGTTCGCCAACACCGGCAGCAACAACATCGGGATCGGCCTGTCCGGCAACGGACAGTTCGGCTTCGGCGGCCTCAACTCGGGCAGCGGCAACACCGGCCTGTTCAACTCCGGCACGAACAACGTCGGCTTCTTCAACTCGGGCACCGGCAACGTCGGCATCGGCAACTCGGGTACCGGCAACTTCGGCATCGGCAACGCCGGCGTGGCCAGCACGGGTATCGGCAACGTGGGCCCGGGGAACTGGGGCCTATGGAATGCCGGAAGCGGCAATACGGGCATCGCCGATGCGGGTACCTACAACACCGGTCTCTACAACGTCGGCACCACCAACACCGGCTTCGCCAACCCGGGCGACTACAACACCGGTAGCTACAACACCGGCAGCTTCAACACCGGCGGTTTCAACTCGGGCGACTACAACACCGGCCATTTCAACAGCGGCGACTACAACACCGGTCTGGCGAACCCCGGAAACGTCAACACCGGCGCCTTCAACGCCGGCAATTACAACAACGGCATGTTCTGGCGCGCCGACTACCAGGGCCTGATCGGCGTTCACTACGCGTTCTACGTGCCGCAATTCCCGGTGCTGACCTTCGACATCAACATCCCGATCAACATTCCAATCCACGCCGATTTCAACACCCTGGCCGTCAACGGCTTCACCATCCCGCCGATCACCATCAACGCCCTGCAGATCACCAACTTCAGCATCGGGCCCATCACCATCCCGACCATCACCGGAACCCTGCCGGTCATCGACGTCACCATCGGCGGACCCGACAACGGGATTCCCATCGCCATTCGCAGTGGCGCCGGCCCCGTCAACATCACGCTGCTCGACATCCAGCCCGCTCCCGGCATCGGCAACACCACCAGCAGCCCTTCGTCGGGCTTCTACAACAACGGCACCGGAACCGTGTCCGGGTTCGGAAACCTCGGCGCCAACCTCTCCGGCTTCCGCAACACCAACATCGGCACCCTGGGCAGCTCGGGCTGGCAGAACTTCGGCTCGCTGCAGTCGGGCTGGGCCAACCTGGGCAACACCGTGTCGGGCTTTTACAACACCAGCACCGCCGACCTCGCCACCGCGGGCCACCTCTCGGGCCTGGCGAACTTCGGTACCGACCTGTCCGGCCTGTTCCGCGGCCCGGCTGGAACACCCGTCATCAACCTCGGTCTGGCCGACCTGGGCCACGGAAACCTCGGCAGCGGAAACGTCGGCGACTTCAACATCGGCAGCGGCAACCTGGGCAACGCCAACTTCGGCTTCGGAAACGTCGGCGACGCCAACTTCGGCAACGGCAACATCGGCAGCGGAAACTTCGGCTTCGGCAACGCCGGCCCGGGGCTGACGGCCGCACTGCACAACATCGGCTTCGGCAACACCGGCAGCGGCAACGTCGGCTGGGGCAACACCGGCGACGGCAACTTCGGGTTCGGCAACACCGGCACCGGCAACATCGGCATCGGCCTGACCGGTAACAACCAGGTCGGGTTCGGCCCGCTGAACTTCGGCACCAACAACATGGGCCTGTTCAACCTGGGCGACAACAACGTCGGAATTGCCAACGCCGGCAACGGAAACCAGGGTTGGGCCAACGCCGGCAACGGCAATATCGGCCTGTTCAACACCGGCAACAACAACGTCGGCATCGGGCTCACCGGCGACAACCAGTCCGGGTTCAGCTCGCTGAACTCCGGCTTCGCCAACACCGGATTCTTCAACGCGGGCACCAGCAACACCGGATTGTTCAACTCCGGCACCGCCAATTTCGGCCTGTTCAACTCCGGCACCGGCAACATCGGCATCGGCAACATGGGCACCGGCGGAATCGGCATCGGCCTGTCCGGAAACAACCAGATTGGAATCGGCGGCACCAACTCCGGCAGCTTCAACATCGGCCTGTTCAACTCGGGCACCGGCAACGTCGGTTTCGGCAACTCGGGCACCGGAAACTGGGGCATCGGCAACACCGGCACCGGCAACACCGGTATCGGCAACACCGGCACCGGCAACTCCGGCCTGTTCAACACCGGCAACTTCAACACCGGCATCGCCAATCCCGGCGACTACAACACCGGGGCCTTCAACATCGGCAACCTCAACACCGGATTTTCCAACCGGGGCGACTTCAACACCGGTTCTTACAACACCGGCAACTACAACACCGGTTGGTCCAACGCCGGCAACTACGACACCGGCGCCTTTATCACCGGCAGCTCGGACAACGGCTTCTTCTGGCGGGCGGACCGCCAGGGCCTGCTGTCCTACAACTACACGATCGTCATGGATCGGATCCCGGCCTACCTCACCGTCGACGCCCCGGTCAACATCCCGATCGTCGGCACCATCACCAACATCTCCATCCCCGCGGTCACCATTCCGCAGATCCCCGCCAGCGGAACCGTGGATCTGGCCATCATCTCGGGCACGGTCTTCGCCCCGATCGGCCCGATCAACATCCACGGCGGCGACCCCTCGGCCCCGTCGAACACACCGATCGTGATCGACTTCGGCACCCAGCCCGCGATCAAGATGAACATCGGCGCCCCGGACGGCTCGACCATCATCCACATCGGTGGAACCGGCGGGTTCGGCCCCGCCTACGTCCCGCTCATCGACCTCAAGCCCACCCCCGGCTTCTTCAACTCCACGACCGCGCTGTCGTCGGGCTTCGTCAACTGGGGTACCGGCAGCGCGTCGGGCTTCTTCAACTTCGGCAACAACTCGGGACTGGCCAACGTGGCCATCGGGGCCATCGGCAACTCCGGCATCCAGAACTACGGTTCGCTGCAGTCGGGCTTCGCCAACCTCGGCAACACCATCTCGGGCTGGTTCAACACCGGGACCGCCAACCCGTCCAGCGTGTCGGGCTGGCAGAACATCGGCACCGACCTGGCCGGCTGGTTCCGCAACGGGCCGGATGCGACGACGTTCAGCTTCGGTCTGGCCGACCACGGGTTCTTCAACCTCGGCAGCGCCAACATCGGCAACTACAACCTCGGCAACGGCAACATCGGCAGCTTCAACCTGGGCAACGCCAACATCGGCGACCTCAACCTGGGCGGCGCCAACATCGGCAGCGGCAACTGGGGTCTCAGCAACGTCGGCAGCGGCAACATCGGCTTCGGCAACGCCGGCCCCGGCGTGACGGCGGCCCTGCAGAACTTCGGGTTCGGCAACACCGGCAGCTTCAACATCGGCTTGGGCAACACCGGCAACGGCAACATCGGCTTCGGCAACACCGGCGACGGCAACATCGGTATCGGCCTCACCGGCAACGCGCTCACCGGCTTCGGCAACTGGAACTCGGGCAGCGGCAACATCGGCTTGTTCAACTCCGGCACCAACAACATCGGCATCGGCAACTCGGGCACCGGAAACTGGGGCATCGGCAACACCGGCAACTACAACACCGGTATCGGCAACAACGGCAACACCAACACCGGCTTCTTCAACAGCGGCATGGTCAACACCGGCTTGGGCAACTCGGGAAACTACAACACCGGCTTCTTCAACGCGGGCAGCACCAACACCGGCAGCTTCAACCCGGGCAACTACAACACCGGCGGCTTCAACCCGGGCAACTACAACACCGGCTACTTCAACACCGGCAACTCCAACACCGGCTTTGCCAACTCCGGCAATGTCGACACCGGCGCATTCATCGCCGGCAACTACAGCAACGGCTTCTTCTGGCGCGGCGACTACCAGGGCCTAGGGGCGTTGAGCTACCAGGTCACCATTCCGTCGATCCCGTGGAATTACGACATCCAGGGCGACATCGAAATACCGATCACCGGCACCATCAACGCGATCACTCAAGAGGCGTTCACGCTCGCCGAGTTCGCGATACCCATCAGTCTGGAAACCACCATCTGCATCCTCTACATCCCCTTCGTGGGATGTGTGCTGCACGTCTCGTTCACCATCCCGATCACCACCGAGCACCTCGGCCCGTACACCATCGATCCGAGCGTCCTCAACCCCGAAACGCCGCTGAGCTTCAACATCTCCAACCCGCTGAGCTTCATGGGCAACGGCTCGGTGGGCCCGACCACCTTCGGTTTCAACTGGCAGCAGTCGCCCGGATTCTTCAACTCGAGCACCGCCCCGTCGTCGGGCTTCTTCAACGACGGGGCGGGGGGCGCGTCGGGCTTCTTCAACGCCGTGGACGGCGCGGTGTCGGGGCTGGGCAACATCTACACCGAGACGTCGGGCTTCTTCAACTCCGGCGGCGTCGGAAACTCTGGTCTGCAGAACCACGGCACCCTGGAATCCGGCTGGGCGAACCTGGGCAACACCCTGTCGGGTATCTACAACACCAGCATCCTGGACGCGATGACGCAGGCCTTCATCTCCGGGGTCGGGAATTTCGGCAGCAACCTGTCCGGCTTCCTCAACGACAATGTGCCTTAGTTAACGCCCGGGCTCCGCTAATTGCGCCGTTCGCTCGCCCGCTGCCGCGGGCTCCGCTAATTGCGCCGTTCGCTCGCCCGCTGCCGCGGGCTCCGCTCACCGGCGCGGCTCACCGGCGCGGCTCACCGGCGCGGCTGCCAGACCACCAGGGCCGTGCTCTTGGGTACCACCGCGACCTCGCGGCGCTGGTTGGCCCGCAAAACGGCCAACTCGTCGGCCATCTCCCGCAGCCGGGACTGCAGCGCGTCAACCTGATTGGTCAGCTCGATGATGCGTTTGATCCCGGCGAGGTTGACGCCCTCGTCCTGCGAAAGCCGCTGCACCTCACGCAGCAAGTCAACGTCATGCTGCGAATACCGGCGGCCGCCGCCCGAGGTGCGCTCGGGCCGGACCAGGCCGAGCCGATCGTAGGTGCGCAAGGTCTGCGCGTGCATGCCGGCCAGCTCGGCGGCCACCGAGATCAGAAACGTCCGGGACTCTTCGCGCTTGGAGTTCTTGGCCATCAGCGGTTACCCGCCCATCCGGCCCGTGGGTTGAACCCGCTGGACCGCTCGGCGGCCGCATAGGCCTCCAGCGCCTCTTGGGCGGCGCCTTCCACGTTGGGCGGAACGGCCACCTTGACGGTGACGAGCAGGTCTCCGTTGCCACCGCTGCGCTTGGGAACGCCGCGACCGCGCACCCGCAGGATTCGGCCGTCGGCGGTGCCCTTGGGCACCCGCACGCCAACGGTTCCATCCAGCGTGGGCACCGAAAGCGTTGAGCCCAAAGCCAATTCGGTAAAGCTGACCGGAACGGTGACGGTCAGGTCGTCACCGTCGCGGCCGAAGACCTTGTCCGGGCGCACGTGCACCGTCACGTACAGATCGCCCGACGGGGCACCACGCAGGCCGGCTTCGCCCTGCCCGGCCAGCCGGATCCGTTGTCCGTCTTCGACACCGGGTGGAATCCGCACATTGATGGTGCGGGTGCGGGTGGTGACGCCGGTGCCTTTGCACTCGTCGCAGGGGTGCTCGATGATCGACCCGCTGCCGCGGCAATCGGTGCACGGTTCGGAGAAGCCGAACGCGCCCTGGTTGCGGTTGACCACACCCGAGCCGTTGCAGTTGGGACACACCTTGGGGCTGGTGCCCGGCCGGGCACCGCTGCCGTGGCAGTTGGTACACGGCGCCGGGCTGGTCAGCCGCAGCGGCATCGCTACGCCCTTCGCGGCCTCGAGGAAGTCCAGCTCGGTCTCGGTCTCCAAGTCGTTGCCACGCCGCGGCCGGCTCGGACGCGGACTGCCGCCGCGCCCGAACAAGCCGCCGAACAGGTCGCCGATGTTGGCGCCGCCCGAGCGGCCCGCCGCCTCGAACAGGTCGTTGAGGTTGAACTCAGCGCCGTCACCGCCGCCGCTGAAGCCACCGAAGCCACCGCCATCGAACCGGCGGCCGCCTCCGAAGCCCCCGCCGGAGAACAGCCGGCGGGTTTCGTCGTACTCCTTGCGCTTGGCCTCGTCGGACAAGACGCTGTAGGCCTCGGAGACCGCCTTGAACCGCTCGGCTCCCCCGGGGTTCTTGTCCGGATGCAGATCGGAAGCCAGCTTGCGGTAAGCCGTCTTGATGTCTTTCTGGCTGGCGTCAGAGGAGACGCCCAGCTCCTTGTAGAAGTCCTTTTCGACCCATTCACGCTGGGCCATATCGCGTCACCCCCTCTCAACCTCTCTTTTTCCGCGTCCTTAGATTCTGTGCCCTATTCACCCGCGGTGTCGCCGTTATCGCCCGTGTCGGCTCGCTCGGATGCAGCCGGTTCCGATTCCGGGTCCGGCGTAGTGCCCTGGTCTTGCGGGTCGTCGGCAACGGTGTCGACGACAGCGACCAGTGCGTTGCGCAGCACGTGCTCACCCAGCTGGTAGCCCTGCCGCATGACGTTGCCGATCACCGGCTTCGAGTCCTGGCCGCCGCCGCCCTCGTGTTGCACGGCTTCGTGCAGGACGGGGTCGAAATCCTCACCCTCGGTGCCGAACGGCTTGAGTCCGAGATCCGACAACGCGCTCATCAGCTTGTCCGCCACCGCCTTCAACGGGCCGGAGTCCAAATCGCCGTGTTTACGGGCACGTTCGATGTCGTCCACCGCGTGCAGCAATTGGCTGACGACGGCCGCCTTGGCCCGATCCGCGGCTGCCTGCTGGTCGCGCAACGCCCGCTTGCGGTAGTTGGCGAAGTCGGCTTGCACCCGTTGCAGATCGGCGGTCAGCTCGGCGACTTTGGCGGCCGCCCCGGTTTCCGCCGGGCCTTGGGTCCCTCCCGGCGTACTGCCGGGAGGGACCTGTCGCACTTCACCCGTCTCGGGATCGATGCGCCGTTTGTCGGTGACCGTTACCTGTTCCTGTGGAATGTCTTCGGTCACTTGGACTCCCGGTCGTCGTCGACCACCTCCGCGTCCACGACGTCGTCAGCCGAGCCGGGCCCAGCGCCGGGGGCGCCGCCGCCGGGCTGGCCCGCGGCCGCCTCGGCCTGAGTGGCCTCGTAGATGGCCTGGCCGAGCGCCTGCGATTCCTGGCCCAGCTTCTCCATGGCCGTCTTGATCGCGGCGATGTCGCTGCCTTCCAGCGCCGACTTCGCCTCGGTAACAGCGGCATCCACCTTGTTCAGCGTGTCTTCGGGAACCTTGGATCCACCCTCGGCCTCGCGCTGCTCTTTGACGAACTTCTCCGTCTGGTAGACCAGCGTCTCGGCCTGGTTGCGAACGTCGGCCTCTTCGCGACGCTTGCGGTCCTCCTCGGCGTGCGCCTCGGCGTCCTTGATCATCCGGTCGATCTCTTCCTTGGACAGGCCAGAGCCCTCCTGGATCCGGATGGTGTTCTCCTTGCCGGTGCCCTTGTCCTTGGCGGTGACGTGCACGATGCCGTTGGCGTCGATGTCGAAGGTGACCTCGATCTGCGGGACACCGCGCGGCGCCGGCGGGATACCGGTCAGCTCGAACGAGCCGAGCAGCTTGTTGTGCGAGGCGATTTCGCGCTCACCCTGATAGACCTGGATCTGCACCGACGGCTGGTTGTCGTCGGCGGTGGTGAAGGTCTCCGACCGCTTGGTCGGGATCGTGGTGTTGCGCTCGATGAGCTTGGTCATCACGCCGCCCTTGGTCTCGATACCCAGGCTCAGCGGCGTAACATCAAGCAGCAGAACGTCTTTCACCTCACCCTTGAGGACGCCGGCCTGAAGAGCCGCGCCCACCGCTACAACCTCATCGGGGTTCACGCCCTTGTTGGGCTCCTTGCCGCCGGTGAGCTCCTTGACCAGATCGGTCACCGCGGGCATGCGGGTGGAACCACCCACCAGCACCACGTGGTCGATGTCGGACACCGAGATGCCGGCGTCGGCGATCACCGACTGGAACGGCTTACGGGTGCGGTCCAGCAGGTCCTGCGTGATCTTCTGGAACTCCGAGCGCGTGAGCTGCTCGTCGAGGAACAACGGGTTCTTGTCCGCGTCGACGGTGATGTAGGGCAGGTTGATCGAGGTGCTGCCCGAACTCGAGAGCTCGATCTTGGCCTTCTCGGCCGCTTCCCGCAGCCGCTGCATCGCCATCTTGTCCTTGGTCAGGTCGATACCGCTGGTGCCCTTGAACTTGTCGACCAGCCACTGCACCACGCGCTCGTCCCAGTCGTCACCACCGAGGTGGTTGTCACCACTGGTGGCGCGCACCTCGACCACGCCCTCGCCGATTTCCAGCAGGGAGACGTCGAAGGTGCCACCACCGAGGTCGAAGACCAGGATGGTCTGTTCCTTCTCGCCCTTGTCCAGCCCGTAGGCCAGCGCCGCGGCGGTCGGTTCGTTGACGATGCGCAGCACGTTGAGGCCGGCGATCTGGCCGGCGTCCTTGGTGGCCTGACGCTGGGCGTCATTGAAGTAGGCGGGCACGGTGATCACCGCGTCGGTGATGTCCTCACCGAGGTAGGCCTCGGCGTCGCGCTTCAGCTTCTGCAGCACCCGGGCACTGATTTCGGGGGCGGTGTACTTCTTGTCGTCGATGTCGACGGCCCAGTCACTGCCCATGTGCCGCTTGACCGACCGAATGGTTCGGTCGACGTTGGTCACCGCCTGGTTCTTGGCGGGCTGACCGACCAGCACTTCGCCGTTGCGGGCAAACGCAACGACAGACGGTGTGGTCCTGGAGCCCTCGGAGTTCGCGACGACGACCGGGTCGCCACCTTCCAGAACCGCGACGACGGAGTTGGTGGTCCCGAGGTCGATCCCGACCGCACGAGCCATAGTGAATCCTCCTGATTGATGTAGAGCTTCTTTACTGCACTATGCTGAGTGAACCCCGCTCAAGACTGCCTGCGACGACGTCGCCGTGTCAACCCATCCTTGAGTGTGGTCCGCTCAACTTGCTGATCATCCTAACGGCAGCCAATCCCGTCTTGTTCCCGGGTGGAGTAATTAGTAACAGAGCAATCGCTCTGTTATCGTCCAGGCATGCCACGCCCCCGCGTGTACGACACCGATCGCGTCCTGGACGCCGTCGAGTCCTTGGCCGTCAGCTCAGGACCGGCCGCGGTGACCATTCGTGCGATCAGTGCAGCAGCCGGCCTGTCCAACGGCGCGCTCTATCACACCTTCGGATCGCGGGCCGGCCTGATCGGCCGGGCGTGGCTGCGGGCGGGACGCCGGTTTCTCAACGTGCAAACCTCGCTGGTCGACCGGGCCAGCGGAACCGACGCAGTGGTGGCCGCCGCCGACGCACCGGCGGTGTTCGCCGAGCGGTATCCGGATTCCTCGCTACTGCTGCTGACCGTGCAGCGCGAGCAACTGCTGCAGCCCGACCTGCCCGGTGCGGTCGCCACCGAGCTCACCGATCTCGATACGGCGCTGGTCGAACTGATGATTCGGCTCGCCAAGCACGTCTGGAACCGTAAGGACGCCGCCGCCGTCGACACGATCACCACCTGCATCGTCGACCTGCCGACCGCGATCCTGCTGCGCCGCAACCGACTGGGCAGCACCACCGCGCGCGAGCAACTGCGTGCCGCGGTTACCGCCGTACTTGACATCGGGCCTCCACCGGACGGGGCACCAGAAAGGGCAACAGCATGACCATCAGCCTGCGCTACGACGAAAAGATCGCCATCCTGGATCTCGGCGACGACGAAAACCGTTTCTCGCCAAGCTTTCTCGATGACATCAACGCACACCTCGACGAGATCGTGGCCGGCAACGCACACGGCCTGGTCACCACCGCCGTCGGCAAGTTCTACTCCAATGGACTGGATCTGGACTGGCTCGGCGCCAACGGCGACCAGACCCAGTGGTACGTCGGGCGCGTCCACGCGTTGCTGGCCCGGATGCTCACCCTGCCCATTCCCACGGCGGCGGCCGTCGTCGGCCATGCCTTCGGAGCCGGGGCGATGCTGGCCACGGCGCACGATTTCCGGGTCATGCGAGCCGACCGCGGCTACTTCTGCTTTCCCGAGGTTGACATTCACATCCCCTTCACCGACGGCATGGCCGCACTCATCCAGGCCAAACTCTCGCCGCAGACCGCGGTGGCGTCCATGACGACGGGTCGCCGGTTCGGCGGCGAAGACGCCGCGCGCGTAGGGATCGTCGACGCCACCGCGGCCGAGGGTGACGTGACCGCCGCGGCGGTCGAGATGCTGCGTCCGCTCGGCGGCAAGGACCCCGGCACGCTGGGCGCGATCAAGCAAACCATGTTTGCCCCTGCTATCGCGGCGCTAAGCCCGGCGGTGAGTTAGCCTGACGCCATTGTCTCTCTCGGGCGAAGGGCTCCAGGATTCCGAAATGCCACCGCTAGACGTCGCCGCCGAGAGACTCACCCGCGAAGACGCGGGCTACCACAAAGCCCTCAAAAACCGCCAGCTGCAGATGATCGCCCTCGGTGGCGCGATCGGGACCGGGCTGTTCCTCGGCGCCGGCGGCCGGCTCGCGTCCGCGGGGCCGGGGTTGTTTCTGGTCTACGGCGTCTGCGGCATCTTCGTCTTCCTGATTCTGCGGGCCCTCGGCGAACTCGTGTTGCACCGGCCGTCATCGGGGTCGTTCGTGTCCTACGCCCGCGAATTCTTCGGCGAGAAGGTGGCTTTCGCCGCGGGCTGGATGTATTTCGTGAACTGGGCCATGACCGGGATCGTGGACACCACCGCGATCGCGCACTACTGCCACTACTGGAAGGCGTTCCAGGTCGTACCGCAATGGACGCTGGCGTTTGTCGCACTCATCGTGGTGCTCTCGATGAACCTGATCTCGGTCAAGCTGTTCGGCGAGCTGGAGTTCTGGGCCGCGCTCATCAAGGTGCTGGCGCTGGTGACATTCCTGGTCGTCGGGACGGTATTTCTGGCCGGGCGCTTCAAGGTCGACGGTCAACAGACCGGATGGTCGCTGTGGAGTAGCCATGGCGGCTTGCTGCCGGCCGGCCTGCTGCCGCTGGTCCTGGTCACCTCCGGAGTGGTGTTCGCCTACGCCGCAATCGAATTGGTCGGTATCGCGGCCGGCGAAACGGCCGACCCGGAACGCATCATGCCGCGCGCGATCAACTCGGTGGTGTTTCGCATCGCGGTGTTCTACATCGGCTCGACGGTGCTGCTGGCGCTGCTGTTGCCCTACACCGCCTACCGCGACCACGAGAGCCCGTTCGTGACCTTCTTCGCCAAGGTCGGTTTCGCCGGGGGCGGCAGCCTGATGAACCTCGTGGTACTCACCGCCGCGCTCTCCAGCCTGAACGCCGGGCTGTATTCCACCGGCCGGATCCTGCGGTCGATGGCGATCAACGGCAGTGGCCCGAAGTTCACCGCGCCGATGTCCAAGAACGGCGTGCCCTACGGCGGGATCCTGCTCACCGCTGGGATCGGGCTGTTCGGCATCGTGCTCAACGCCGTCAAGCCGAGCCAGGCCTTCGAGATCGTGCTGCACATCGCCGCGACCGGAGTGATCGTGGCCTGGGCCACGATCGTGGCGTGCCAGCTGCGGTTCTACCAACTGGCCAAGGCCGGACGGCTGGAGCGACCGAAGTTCCGGATGCCACTGTCGCCCTACAGCGGCTATGTCACGCTGGCGTTTTTGGGGGGCGTGCTGGTGCTGATGTTCTTCGATAAGGAGCACGGCCCCTGGATGCTCGGCGCGTTGCTGCTCGGAGTGCCCGCGATGATCGGCGGCTGGTATCTGGTCCGCAATAGGGTGCTGACGGCGGCTCAAGACACCCGCAGCAGCGCTGTCACCCCGGCCGGCGAAGCAGTCGACTGACCCCGTACCGCTCCATCCACTATTGACATGTCGTCGTTGTCATATCGTCGGTGACATGTCAAGCCTGACTTGTTAGAGTCGTCATATGAGCTTGCGACATGCCGCCTTAGGACTGCTCTCGCAAGAGCCCGCCAGCGGGTACGACCTGCTGAAGAAATTCAAGCTGTCGATGGACAACATGTGGCCGGCCACCCAGAGCCAGCTCTACGGCGAGCTCAACAAGCTGGCCGATACCGGCCTGATCAAGGTGTCTGACGTGGGCCCGCGCGGGCGCAAGGAGTACGCGATCACCGACGCCGGACGCGCCGAGCTGTATCGATGGATGACCTCTCCGCAGGAAGACCCGCCGATACGCAACGCCTCTATGCTGCGCGTTTTCCTCCTCGGGCAGCTCACGACCAGTCAGCAACACGAGTACCTGCAATTGCTCCTGTCGATATGCGAGCAGGAGCACGTTCATTACAAAGAGATCCTCGACGCCTACGACTGGACCGACGACGATGACGACGATGCGTTCTTCGCCCGAGCCGTCCTCGAGGGAGGCCTACGGTGGACCCAGTACGAAATCGAATGGGTCCATTGGGTTATCGACGGTCTAAAGAAACGTCAACGTCGCGACCGCTAGCCAAGTCGGCACACTCCACCGCTTGGACGCCGGGCGCATCGCGCAGGTATGCCCCGGCGCCCTGATCTCCGGAGAGTCCGGCCAGCACGCCGGGCCAATGGTGACTCGCGATGACGACGGGGTGCCCGGGCCGGTCCCCGAAGTACGCCCGCGACAGCCCACTTCGGGATGCCAACGCCCGATCGAGGACCCGCGCTACCACCCCGGCGCCGACGTCGGGGGTGTCGATCACGTGCAGGACGGCGTAGTCCGCCTGCTTGCGCTGTGCCTCGGTCAAACCGGCGCGCACCGAGGCACTCAGGCCCTGCTCCCAGTCCGTCGCCATGACCGCGGTGACGCCAGCCGGAGCGGGTACCTCCGCGGCCCCCAGCACCAGGATCACGTCGCCGCAGCCGCCCTCGCGCAGTGCGCCGACGGCGATCTCCAGCCAGCCCTCGACCAGCACTTTCGGTTTGCCATACCGGCGACCGGCACCTGCGGCCAGCAAGACGCCGACAACGGTCGACTCCGATAACGCCACTCTCCTATGATGACATTAAGCTTCTCATCAGGCGACAACCGGATGGAGCACAATGACCCAGGACGTGCAGGGCGCCGTCTCGCCGCGGTACGCCGGCACCCGCGTGCAGCGGGTGGAGGACGGCCGGTTGTTGACCGGCCGTGGCAGTTTCGTCGACGACATCTCGCGGCCGGGCATGCTGCATGCATGCTTCGTGCGCAGCCCGTTTGCCCGCGCCCGGATCAACGGCATCGACAGCGCCGCGGCCCTGGCACTGCCTGGGGTGCACGCGGTGTTCACCGCCGCCGACCTGAACCCGGATGTGCAGGAGGCCTGGCACGCCGTCGCCGGTAAGGACATGCCGGACACACCACGGCCGCCGCTGGCCGAGGGCGAGGCGAAATTCGTCGGTGATCCGGTGGCCTTGGTGGTGGCCGAAAGTCGTTATGTCGCAGAGGATGCCATCGAGTTGGTCGACGTCGACTACGAGCCGCTACCCTCCATCACCGACTTCACCATGGCGCAGACCTCAGACGTACTCGTACACGACAGCTACCCGAACAACGTGGCCGGCGGGATGGCCGGCGCACCGCCGGACGAAGAGATTTTTCAGACATCGGCCTGCGTGGTCAAAGAGGATGTCTACCAACAGATCTACGCCCCGGTGCCGATCGAGACCCGGGGGCTGGTCGTCGAGTGGGCGGCGGCTTCGGGTGAACTCACCCTCTGGGCCTCCACCCAAACGCCCCACGAGCTGCGGGCGTTCTGCGCCCGCCTGTTGGGCATTGCGGCACAACATGTTCGGGTAATCATGCGCGATACCGGCGGCGGGTTCGGGCAGAAGGTCGTCCCGATGCGCGAAGACATGTGCATCATGCTGGCCGCCCGCAAAGTACCCGCGGCACTGAAGTGGATCGAGGACCGGCGCGAGAATCTGATGTCAGCCGGGCAGGCCCGGCATGTCAGCGGCACGGCCAGAATGGCTTTCGATGCCGAGTGCACCCTGCGCGCGGTGGATATCGACTACGCCCAGGATATCGGTGCCTACCCGACCCCCTACCCGGTATTGACCAGCGCCGCCATCGGGATGTTCTTCCCCGGTCCCTATCGGGTGCCCAAGTCCAGCTTCAACTACAAGACCGTGTTCTCCAATACCAGCGGGCTGGCGGCCTACCGCGGTCCGTGGCAGTTCGAAACGCTGGCCCGCGAAGTGCTGCTCGACATCGCCGCGCGCAAGATGGGCATCGATCCTGTGGAGCTGCGCCGGCGAAACCTGCTGCGCCGCGACGAGATGCCGTATTTCAACCCCAACGGCATGCCCTATGACCACGTGGCGCCAGTCGAAACCTTCGAGCAGGCCGTCAAAATCCTTGACCACGAAGGGTTTCGCAAGGAGCAACGCGAAGCGCTCGCGCAGGGGCGCTACCTTGGCCTCGGGTTCGCCGCCTACATCGAACCGACCGGCGCCGCAACCGGTCACCTGGGCACCGAAGGCGCCACCATCCGAATGGAGCCCACCGGCAAGATCAACGTCTACGTCAACGGCGGCTCCACCGGAAACAGCTTGGAGACCACCGTCATTCAGCTGACCGCCGACGCGCTGGGCGCCGACATCGACGACGTCGCCACCATCCAGGGCGACACCGCCGTCACCCCCTACGGCGCCGGCACGCAGGGCAGCCGAAGCGGCCCGATGACGGCGGGTGCGGTCAACGCGGCAGGCACCGCGCTGCGGGGAAAGCTCGTGACGCTGGCCGCACACCACCTCAAAGTCGCGGCATCCGAAGTGGAACTCGCGCATTCGGCCGCCGGCGTACGCGGCGATCCGTCGAAGACGGTGACCTTCGGCGAGCTTGCCTACCTGGCGTACTACCAGCCCCAGCAGTTTCCGCCTGGCATATCGCCCGTTCTGGAGGTCACCGAGCGCTACGTCGCCACCGCGCCGATCCTCTGGGCCAACGCCACCCACGCCTGCACCTGCGAAGTCGACACGCAGACAGGCAAAGTCACGCTGCTGCGCTACATCGTCAGCGAAGACGTGGGACCGATGATCAACCCGGCGATCGTGGAAGGCCAGATCGCCGGCGGCACCGTGCAGGGCATCGGCGGCGCCCTGATGGAAAACTTCGTCTACGACGACGACGGCAACCCGCTGGCCACCACCTTCGTCGACTATCTGCTACCGACGGCCACCGAAGTTCCGCCCATCGAATACGGGCACATCGAAATACCGGGCCCCGGGCCCGGCGGCTACAAGGGCGTCGGCGAAGGCGGTGCCATCGGCTCGACACCGGCGGTGATCAACGCGGTCAACGACGCGCTGGCGCCGCTGGGCGTGACCGTCACCCGGCTGCCGGCCAGCCCGGCCGCCATCGTGGCGCTTCTGGACGGGGCACAGCGATGAAGCCGGCGGTGTTCGACTACCACCGCCCCGGCACCGTCGAGGAAGCGGTGCGCACGCTGGCCGAATTGGGCGACGACGCAAAGGTTCTGGCCGGTGGCCAGAGCCTGGTACCGATGCTGTCGATGCGCCTGGCGTTCTTCGACCACCTCATCGACATCTCCCGGCTGGGCGAGCTGCAGGGCATCGAGCGCCGGGGCGACCAGCTGTGGATCGGCGCGGGAACCACCGAAGCCAAGGTGGGCGCCGATACCCAAGTGCGCGAGGCGGTTCCGCTGTTGACCCGGGCAACGCCCTTCATCGGCCACTTCCAGATCCGCAATCGCGGCACCCTGGGCGGGTCCATCGCCCACGCCGACGCCGCGGGCGAATATCCGGCGGTGGCGCTCACGCTGGACGCGGTGATGGAGGTGCTGTCACCACGGGGACGGCGTGAAATCAACGCCTCGGATTTCTTCGCCGGGTTGTGGGAAACCCGCATGGAACCTGACGAGCTGCTCACCGGGGTCCGATTCCCGGTGTGGAATAACAGATCCGGTTTCGCGATCCAGGAATTCGCCCGGCGGCACGGCGATTACGCGATCGCCGGTGCGCTGGTGGCACTGTCATTAGATGATCAGGATCGGGTAAGCCGTTGCGCCATAGGACTATTGGGACTGGGCCCCACCCCCAGGCGAGCGACCGCGGCCGAGGAGTATGCCATCGGCAGACCGGTGGGCGAGCTGGCAGCCGACGAGATCGGTCAGGCTGCCCTGGGGGGGCTTGACGACATCCCGACGGACCTGCAGGGCTCGGCATCGTACCGAAGCAGGGTAGGCGCCGCGATGACAGCGCGCGCCTGGACCCAGGCCGTCACCGAAGCAACCAGCGGAGCACCCCATGCATGAACGACCAGTTCGCCTGACCGTCAACGGAACTCCCATCGCGGCCAGCGTCGAACCGCGCATGACGCTGGCCGACTTCCTGCGCGAGAAGTGTGGACTCACCGGTACCCATCTCGGCTGCGAACACGGGGCGTGCGGCGCCTGCACGGTGCTGGTGGACGGCAACGCGGTGCGCTCGTGTCTGCTGTTCGCCGTACAGGCCGACGACGTGGAGGTGACCACGGTCGAGGGCATCGCAACCGCAGGCGGCGAGTTGTCGCCGGTTCAAACGGCGCTGCGGGAATGCCATGGGCTGCAATGCGGCTTCTGCACGCCGGGTTTCGTCATGTCGCTGACCGCATTGTTGCGCGACAACCCCGATCCCACCGACGAGCAGATCCGCGAGGGCCTGTCCGGGAATTTCTGCCGGTGCACGGGCTATCAGGGCATCATTGCCGCGGCCCATCGCGCCGCCGAAATCGCGCGCTGACGAGCCCGGTGACAAGACGGGGTAACGGTTCCTCATCGACGGTGTTCCAAAACGCGTCGCAGCCCTGACTTGTACCGCCTCGTGCGTACTCTGAATCTGATATCTCAGCATCTGGGGAGTAGCGCGTGCGGTTGTTGTCGAAGGCACGGTGGGTCTTGCTGGCCGCTGCCGTGCTCATTGCCGGATGCAGTACCACGATCGACGGCAGACCGATCGCCGCGCCGGGCGCCGGACCAACCGAACCCGCCTTCCCGACGCCGCGCCCCAGCGCCCCGACGTCGACACCCGTCGCCATCCCGGTGCCGCCAACTCCGACCAGCACCGCCCCTGGCGTAATCCCGCTCAAACCGGACGACAACGGCTATGTGTTCATCGAAACCAAGTCCGGCCAAACGCGTTGCCAGATCAACAAGGACGGCGTGGGCTGCGAAGCGCCATTCACCAATTCCCCGATGCAGGAGGGCGAGCACGCCAACGGCGTCCACGTCAACACCTCCGGCAAGGTCCAGTGGATTCTGGGCAATCTCGGCGCCATCCCCACCGTCCCCATCGACTACCAGACCTACGACGCGCAGGGCTGGACGATCGTCGCCACCAAAGAGGGCACCCGCTTCCAGAACAACGGCACCGGCCACGGCATGTTCGTCAGCATCGAGAAGGTCGATACGTTCTGAGCTGATTGTCTACCGTGGGCGGGGTGGACGTTGACGCCGCGCTAGAGGCGCTGGCCGGTTTGCTCGGCTCGGGGGAACCGTCCACTGCGGGCCCACCCAAGCCGCCGGCGTCCCCACCGCCGTGGCCGCCCTGGACCGGCAACGCCAGCGATTGCGCAAACCAGGTCACGGCCCGACTCGACGGCCTGCGTACCCGGATATACCAGGTACAGCTAGGCGCGGCACCGATCATCAATGAGGCTGGTCAAGTCACCCGCCACGCCCGCGCGCAGATGACCCAGATCCGCCAGGCCTGGGCGGCGGATAAAGCGGCGCTGGCACCGCTGCTGGGCACGCCCGCGGGCAAGCTCGCCCTGCTGGCCGCAGGTCAGCGCCGACTCGCCGAGGCCGGCGAAGTCATCCGGCACGCCATGGGCGAATTCGCCGCGCTCAGCCAGCGATTAGGCGGCCTGGCCGCCGACGTCCCGGTGTCCCCGCCGCCGGGCCCGATCGCCGGGACCGGCGCCAACCCCGGCATCGACGGGATCGGCGCGGCCGACCTCGGTGAGATCATTCGGCTGCCCGACGGCCGTCTGGTCGCGATTTTCGGCGATTCGTTCTCGGGCAGAAACCTCGGCGAAGGCCAGCATTACCGTTCGGTGGCAGTGCTGGTGAAGGGGTTCGACGAGCAGGGCCGGCCGATCTTCGGCGAGATCCTCAGCGGCCCCGGCGGTAGCGGGCGCGAGCTGTTCCCACTGGACGCCATCCCGCAGCAGGCCAAAGATGCCGGAGCCATCGACACGCTGCCCGCCGGCAGCATCACCGTGGGCGACGACACCTACATGATGGTGGTCGGCACCGATAAGGACCTCAAACCCGTCGGCGGCTCATGGCTGGTGAAAGTGACCAACGATCCCGCCGCCGGATGGCGGCCCATCGACGGGTCCTGGAAGCCCTGGCAACCCAACAGCCCGATCACCAGCGCGCCGCCGACCCAGATCAGCGGCTATAAGGGCGCCGACGGCATGGTTTACATCGCAGCCGACTCCTTCAATCGCGGTATGAACGACGGCTTCCACGGAGTCACCATGTACCGCGTGGACCCCGGTACCGTCGCGGACCGCTCCACCTGGCAACCGTGGACCGGCAACGGCTGGGGGGCCCCCGACGCGGCACCCGCCCCGCTGACCAACAGAGATTTCGGTGAGCTCAGCTTCCGGGAAGTCGACGGCCACCCGGTGCTGTCGGGCTTCGACAGATCCACCGGGAACGTCGAGGTAAGAGTGGCTAACGACCCCACACAAGTATTCGGCCCCAACGCGCCGGCGACGGTTATAGCGCAACAGAGCGAGCGGGCTGGAGCCAATTACGTGTTCCAGAACTATGGCGGTTACATCGTCCCGGATTCCACCCTGGACAATTTGGGCATCCTGGTCAGCAAATGGGGTGAAGGTGACTACAACGTTCGGATATTCCGGGCCAATGTCGCTGCGCCGCCATAACACCGACGGAGGAATCGACATGGCATTGTGCCGGACGATGATGCTGATCGCGGCCATGAGTCTGGCCGCCGGTTCGGCCATGACGGGTTGTCGCGCCGTCACCCATGCCGACCCCCCCACCTTTCCGGACCTGACGAATTACACACCCGTCAACATCGGCGACTATGCCATCGAGATTCCCAACCCCGGGCGCGGTTCATCGAGCGAAGTGTTCTTCCTGACACCTGATGGGAACGCGTGCACATTGGTCAATTCCGGCGCGGAATGCACGGGCAACAATTTCCCTGGCATTCCCGCCGTCTCGCAGGACCCGCCCAGGGGACTTGCCGGGGTGAACGGCATCAGAACCGACACCGGGCTACAACCCACCAACGCGCCGGTGGCCGGGGCGGACAACACCGTTATGGGACATCCGATACGGCCGCTTCCGCCGCTGCATTCCATCGCGCTCAATGGCGCGATCTGCGGTGTCGACAACGCAGGTAGCACCGCCTGTAAAGACGCTCAGGGCCGCGGATTCCTGATTTCACCGCAGCAGGGAACCGTCTGGCTGCCGCACGTGTGACGTCGCCCTCCCGGCGGCGTCAGTACCATCGGAGCCGTGGCACGTTATGGCCCACCGGATGATTTCCACAACCAAGAGACCCAACACGCGCCGTTCGGCATGGGTGGGTACCCACCGCCCGGTCCCCCACCGCCCGCTGATCAGTTCGAACCGTACGAGCCGGAGACCGAGCCCCAGCCCTGGTACCGCAAACCTGCGACACTCATCGGCTGGGCCCTGCTGGTCGCGATCCTGATCGCCCTGATCATCTACGGCATCGTCGCGCTGATGAACGAGGATCGCGGCCCCACCCGCTCGCCGGCTACCACGACGGCCCCGTCGACTACGACTACCACCCCGTCAACCACGACCACCACGCCGCCGCCGAGTCCCTCGGAAACCACCACGGAGCCGCCGAGTACGGAGGTCCCACCGAACACCACGCCCCCGGTCCAACAGCCCCCGCGCCCGCCAACACAGGCCCCCCCAACCCACCGCCATCTACCGCCGCTACCCTCGGTGATCACCATTCCGGGCGTGCCAACACCCATTACGCTGCCGCCCCACCTTCCTTAGCCGACCGCCAGAAAATCAACTGACACAGGGGTACGCGAAATGAGCGATTCGCTCGGGTTGTCGATTGGGGTGGCCAACCTGGTCGCAGCTCGGGCGGGCGCCAACCCGGTGTCCCGATCCTCGGTATTGACTCTGTTCGATCGCAGGCCGGCTGAAGTCGGCCTGCCAGAAGAGAATCCGAATCTCAACGAGCCGGGACTGGTGCTGCGCGGCTTTGTCGAGCGGGTGGGCGACCAGGCGCCGCTGGTGGCGGCCGACGGGACCAAGTACCAAGGGGCGGCACTAATCGTGGTCGCGCTGGACGCGATGGCACGCACGGTGGGCTACGGGACGCCGGTCACCATCGCCGCGCCCGCATATTGGTCGGACGGCCAGTTCGCGGCGCTGCGCGAGGCGCTCGTCACCCAGCCGAGCCTGGCACCCGACGGCGCTCCCCTGGTGATCTCCGACGCCACCGTCGCGCTCGCGGGGCTGGCGGGCCAACCCGGATTCCCGACGGGCGGCGTCGTCGCATTGTGCGACTTCGGCGCCAGCGGCACCAGCGTCACGCTGGCCAATGCCGGGGCCAATCTGCAACAGATCGGTCCGACCTTCCGGGACCGCGAGTTCTCCGGGGACAACATCGATCAGGCCATCCTGAATCACGTCCTTACCGTCGCTCCCGGTGTCGACAGCAACAATGTCTCTGTCACCGCAACCCAAATGGGTTCGGTGACCCGGCTGCTCGGGGCATGCCGGCGCGCCAAGGAGCAGCTGTCGGCCACGACGGTGGCCACGATTGCCACGGGCGCGAGCGGTCTGCCGGGCTCGGGAGGGGACCTGCGGGTTTCCCGCTCCGAGTTCGATCAGCTCATCTCCGGGCCGCTTGACCGATTCCTCGGAGCATTCGAAGAAGCGCTGCAGCGCAACGGAATTGCGGGTACCAATCTCAGCGCGGTAGCGACCGTCGGCGGCGGGGCCGGCATCCCGCTGATCGCCAGCCGCCTTTCCGAACGGTTCCAGATTCCGGTCCTCACCACTGCGCAACCGATGTTCGGCGCCGCCCTTGGGGCGACGGCGCTCGGCCTGGAGCGGTCGTCGGCGGGACTGCCCACCGGTGCCGGCCCCGCGGTGGACGTACCGACCAGCGTCGTCGGCGCCGCCGGGTTGCCGACCCAGGCGGCACCGGCAGCCTGGACCGGTGCCACCGACGCGCTGCCCGGCAGCGGCGACTCGACCACCGATCAGGCTCTGGCCTGGTCTGAAGACGCCGGCACCGGCATGGAACCGGTTCCCTATGCGGGCCCGGCCGACTACACCACCCCTGTCGAGCCGCCGGTCGCGCCCGACGAACCCGAGTTGCCGCCGTGGTACCGGCGTCCCACCATCCTGTTGAGCCTGGCCGGGGCGGCTGGGGCCATCCTGCTTGCCGTGGTGCTGGCGCTCACGCTGGGCCCGACCAACACCAAACCGGTCACCACCACGTCGCAACCGCCGCCCATCACCACCACGGTGATCGGGCCCGACAACAGCCCCACCGAGACGGTGATCACCCCTCCGCCCGTCACGGTGACGACCACCACGCAGCCCCCGTCCACCACCACGACGACGCCGCCCCCAACCACCACGTCTACGACCTCGACCACCCCATCGACAACCCCATCGACAACCCCATCGACCACGACCACCACGACCCAGCCGCCGACCACTACGACGACCACGCCACCTCCGACCACGTCTACTCAGGTCACGACGACCGCGCCCCCGACCACCACGGTGAAGCCGCCGCCGACGACGACGGTCGCTCCGGTCACGCCGACCACGGTGGCGCCCGGGGCTTAACGGCCTAGCGGCGCGCGGCGAACTCGGCCACCATCGCTTCGGCGCTGCGCACCGCCGCGCGGCAGGCCCGGGTGGTGAAGGGATCGTTGAGCGGGTGTTCGGCGCGACGGCGCCAGCGTTGCGCCGCGGCGAACGCCGCGCGCGGGCCCTCATTGGGATCCTGGTTGCTCAGCCCCAGCCGGGCGGCCGGACCGGTGCCCGAGCCGCCGATGATGCGGCGCAGCGATACGATCTCGTCTTCGTTCAATGTCGTTGTGTGCGAGGACAATAGGCTCAGCAAGCGTAGTTCTTCGAAGGCGTGGGTGTCGTTGAGTAGCGGGTCGATATCGGCTATGACGTACGGGGTGGCCATTACCGGATGTGCCGCCACGAACCTGCGCAACGACACCAAAGCGGTGTGCGCCTTGAGCATGTCGGCGCGCTGCGCGAACTGTTGATCGATGACTTCGCGCAGTGCCACCAGCCCGCTGCGCTCCAGTAGCTCGGCGGCCAGTCCCGCCGCATCGTTTACACCGGCGGCCAGCACAGCGATCGAGATCCGGATGCCGAACATGCCGAAGCCGTCCAGCAGTTGCGCGCGGGTTCCCGCGTCAACGGGCAACGGAATATCCTGCCGGACAAAGCGATCCACGCTCAACAAGGCCCTGTTGAGTTCGGCGCTGTCGGCCCCGGCCAGCTTGCGTAGCGCCGTGAACTCGCTTTGGCGAAGGGTGCGTGCGGTCATCGCAAGCAAGCCGGACACCGGGACCACCGCCTGGCAGATGCCCGTCTGATTCATCTCGTTGGTGAAGCGCTTGGCAACGTCGTTGGCGGACAGCATCGCATCGATGCGGCCCGCGCCGATCTCGTCGGCGCGGGAGGCAACGCCGACGATGCCCAGCGCGCCCGCTGAGCCGCCTACTAAACCACCAATCTGCTTGAGCAAAGCGATATCCGCGGCGTTGAGGGTACGCAGCAGGAACACCACCGCATCCACCCGCGGCACCCCGTCGGCCGGCACCAACAGGCGTAGGGTGCGCTCGGAGGCGTCGCGCGTCAGCGACGACGTACCCGGAGTGTCGATGATGGTGGTTTGGACCAATTCCTCGGCGGGCCACTCGACATCGAGATCGACCACATCGGCAGGGTTGACCTTGCGCAAATCGAAGCTCAATCCGCCTTCGTGGGTGATTGGCACGTTCGAGCGCCGCCCACCGCGATGGTTCGCGGTGACCCGCGGGCTGGGCCCGTGCCGGAACCAGGTCACGATGCGGGTGGCCTCGGTGGCATCGGTCGGCGCGATGTCGTCGCCGACCAAGGCGTTTACCAGAGTGGACTTTCCGGCTTTCAGCGTGCCGGCCAGCGCGATGCGGATCGGTTCGGACAGCCGAGCGCCGATTCGATCGAGTTGGTGAAACACCTCGGCGCGCTGGCGATAGGCCGGCTCGCCCCGGTAGGCCTCGATGGTTCCGCCCAGTATCGCGCGGACGCGATCAGTTGTGCTCACGGACGACCCAAGTTCACCCGGGGTGCCAGTTTGTCCAGGTTGTCGGTGACCTGGTTGAGGATGTCCAACTGCCGCTCCAGTTCGCGAACTTTATTGTCGCGCTCCACATCTTCCAGGTGTGCCGCGGCGATGGTGGACTGCAGCGACTCGTTCAGCGAACGGGTGATCTCGTTGGCGATATCGCGGTAGTGGTCGCGAATCGTGCGCTGGATCAGCTTGAGCCGGTCACGAGATTCCTTGCCCACCACAAACGAGACGTCGTCGACGAAGCGCCGCACGTTGGCTTTTGCCTCCGCGCGTGCCCGCAGCAGCCGGTTCTCCTTGTCTTCCTTATAGGCCATCCGGCCGAGGATCAGGCCGGCCCCCACCGATACCGGGTTGAACAACCCCAGGCCGGCGACCGACGACAGCATGCCGATCATCACCACGCCACCGTAGGATCCCCGCAATCCCGAGACCACTTTCTGACCCTTGCCCAGCGGCTTGGACTCCAACCGCGCCAACGCTTTTAGCCGTCCGAACTCGCCGCCCATCAGACGTGCGGTCAGTTCGGGAGACATGACCGAATCCAAGCCGGCATCGGCGAATGAACGGGCGACGTCGTCGGCCAGTATTTCGGCGCGTTGGTAGGCCCAGACGAAGTTGTCCCCGACGGCGGTGCCGATCGCGTCTTCCACGTCGGCACCGATCTCGGCCCAGTGCCGAGTGGGGTCGCAGGAGTCGATCTGACGTTCCATGTCGTCGGTGACGGCGCGGAATCGTGCGCGCAGATCGTGGTCCACGTCGGTGCTCAGGTCGGTGAAGCCGTCGTTGAGCACCTGCTGCCAAAGCGCGGTCTGCTGCAACGCGTCCTGGGCTTCCTTCTTGCGCCGCTCCAGATCGTCGGCCAGCCGCTCCCGCAGGCCCGGGTCGTTGAGGACCGACAATTCCGAACCGGCTGAGAACGTCAATTGCTCTGCAGCCGAATATATTTCGTTGAGGACCTGGTCTCTAACTCGGTCGGTCTGGCGGGAGAGGACTTTCTCGCTGAGGAATTTGACGATCGCCGGGAAGTTGGATTCTTCGTTGAGTTCTTTGTCGTTGAGAGTGACCGCGTGACTGCGCAGTAACGATGAGACCGGAACGATGGGCAGCTGCACGCGGGCGCGCTGCAGGTGCGCGGCGTTGGTGTTGACGACGTCTCGCCAGCGTGGATAAAGGTCCGTCTTGGTGGCCACGACCACCCCCACGGGGCAGATCTGGTGTGCCTTGCGGATGAACCACAGCTCCGGCTCGGTGAATTCCTGACTGGTGTCGCTGACCATCAGCAGGGCGTCGGCGTCGGGCAGCAGGCCCAGGGTCGCTGACAGATGGGGCTGCCCGTGTCCGCCCACACCGGGTGTGTCGATGAACGCTAATCCGCCTTGTAGCAATGGACTTGGCGCGCCGATCTCGACCCGCAGCACCTCGCGTCCGGCGGCCTGCGGTGCGCGGCGGAGGTCGTGGTTGACGTCGTCGACCGGGATAGGCACGGTTGCGGTTTCGCCGTTTGGCCCGGCCGCCACGACCAGACGCGCCGACGGTTCGGCGTTATAGCTGACGACGGTGACCACTACGGTGGCCTCGTCGTCGCCCACGCGGGCCACCGGCAGATTGAGCAGCGAGTTGAGCAGTTGGCTCTTGCCCTGTTTGAGCTGCCCGGCGATGACCACCCGGATCTGCGGATCGATGATGCGCTCGCGAGCCCGGGTCAGCCGCTGCACCAGGTCGCCGCGGTCGTTCAGCTTGCCGATCGCCATGGTGTGGTCGATCAGCTCGACTATCACACTGACCCGTCGCGGGTCATCGGGTTGGTTCACCGCGTTGCCCCACTTTCTCGATCGCTGGCTTCGGAGATCACGGTATTCGCACAAACCGGCGGGGACCATGCAGGTCCCCGCCGGTTCGGCCCGAGTCTTGTCGAATCAGAATCCGTGGTGCCCGACCGGGCCGTGCGACGCCGGCGGATCGGTGTGCGCCGGCGGCGTGTGCGGCACGGGCGGCTCGTGCCCGAACACCGACGGGCTCGGTGGCTCGTGATGGGTGGGCTGCTCAACCGGTGCGTGCTGTTGCGGCGTAGGCACCGGCGCGTGGTCGGCCGGCATGGGCGCCGGGTGGGCCGGAACCGGAGTCGGGGCGTGCGGTGCCGGCGCATTGATCACCGGCGGGGTGCCGCCCGTCGTGCCGCCTCCGGGCGTCTGAATGACGGGTCCGTGCGACGGCGGCGTCACCTGGCCGCCAGCGCCGCCTCCGGTTTGGATGACGGGGCCGTGGCCGGCTGGGACGGGCGGGCTGTGCTCACCCGGCGTGACACCTGCGGTGCCCCCGGCGGTGGTTCCGCCGGTGGTGCCGAGTGTTGTTCCGTCATGGGTGAGGATGTCGCCGTGGGCTCCGGCACCGGCTCCACCGGCCACCGTGGCGCCACCGTGCGCACCAGGCCCGGCAGGTCCGGCAGGTCCCCCAGCTCCGGCAGCCAGGGTGCCGCCGCCGGCTCCGGCGGCCGCGACGCCGCCCGGAGCAGTCTGGGCTCCCACGCCGGCTCCGCCGGTGGCGGCGACGGTCGCGGCCGGTTGCGGTGTCACAACGGGGTGGCCACCGAATGCGTTGCCTCCGATGCCCAGGCCCGCACCGCCCGACGCGCCGGCCTGACCACCGACGCCGACGCCGGCTAGCGGGCCCGAAACATGCGGTGTGGCAGCGCCATTCAATGCCGCGCCCTCACTGGAGAGCAGTCCGGCTTGGCTGCTCGCACCGACACCGAGCGCGGTGTTGCCGCCAACGTTCGCCAGGCCGGCGGCTGCCACACCGCCTCCGGCGGCGATACCGGCCTGACTTCCCAGGGCCGCTTGACTAGTGAGGCCGGCAGAGGTGCCGGCGGCCAGCCCGGCTTGGCCGGCGACGCTCGCTTGACTTGCAAGGCTCGCTTGTCCGGCGATCCCTGCTTGGCCGGCCATGCCTGCCTGGCTTGCGAGACCAGCTTGCCCGGCCAGGCCGGCTTGGCTGGCCACGCCTGCCTGGCTTACGAGGCCAGCTTGGCCTGCGATACCCGCTTGCCCGGCGATACCCGCTTGAACACCCAGCCCCGCGCCGGCTTGTCCGGCGACAGCACCGCCGGCCTGACCACCGACGCCGACTTGACCGTTGCCGACCGCGCGGGCGGCGATGGCGGCCTGGCCCCCGGCGCCGATTGCGCCACCAGCCTGAGCGCCGCCTGCAATACCGGCCTGACCGCCCAAACCGGCACTGCCGCCGACGCCACTGCCGAGACCCGTGCCTAGGCCGCCGCCGATTTGGCCGCCAAGACCCGCGCCAAGGCCCGCCTGGCCACCGACCGCACCACCGATGCCTGCCTGACCACCAATGCCACCACCCAGGCCCACACCCGCAGCACCACCAACGCCCGCCTGACCACCAACCGCACCACCGATGCCAGCCTGACCACCAACGCCACCACCCAGGCCCACACCCGCAGCACCACCGATGCCTGCCTGACCACCAACCGCACCACCGATGCCAGCCTGACCACCAATGCCACCACCCAGGCCCACACCCGCAGCACCACCGATGCCTGCCTGACCACCAACCGCGCCACCGAGACCCAGACCGGCGTTACCGCCGAGACCCAGACCCACGCCAGCTCCGACCTGACCACCAGCGGCGGCCTGTCCACCAAGACCAAAGCCAAGACCCGCACCCACACCGGTCTGGCCGCCAATACCAAGCCCTAGCCCTGCCCCAACCTGAGCACCAGCTTCGGCCTCAAAGCCGGCCTGGAAGCCGAGATTGAAACCCAGGCCCGCCTGAGCACCCACTCCGACCTGGCTGGCGAAACCGCCGGTCGGCGCAGCGAACGCAAACCCCGGCATGAAGCCGCCCGCGCCGGTCTGCCAACCAAGTCCGCCACCGCCTTGGCCGAAGAACCCAGTGCTGAATCCGCCGGCTATACCAGCGCCGACATCGGCCGCCACCCCGGCGCCCACATCCGCCGCCACCAGTCCGGCGTCCTGCGCAACAACCGCGGGGCCATAACCCGCGTCGGCATACACCGGCGCATCCGCATACACCGGCGCATCCGCATACACCGGCTCCGCGTACACGGGCGCTGCAACCGGGGCAAAGCCGTACTGGTCAGCCACCGCCTGCTGCAGACCCCCGATCGGGTCGCCAGAGCCCAGCGCCAGATCCGGCACGGCGGTGGCCGCCGCAGATGAGATCTGTGCGGGCGAGATGTTGACCAGCCCGGCATTCGTCATGGCCTGCCCGGGGGCGGCGAGAAAAGAGCGGGCGGCGTCTTCGCTGCGGAACAAGCTCAGGATGTAGTCGACAAGCGCGTTCATCTTCGTTTCCCTTCAATCGGATCTGTGAAGCTCTCTTCGCCGACGAGGGCGGCGTTGACATAAACGCTATGGATCTCGGCCCCATCCGGAATCGGGGTCTGATCCCCCAGCCCGCGGAGTACCCACCGGGATCGACCGGGGCACCTCGTTAGGGGGTTAGGGGAAATCAGGGCGCCCCTATACCCAGACGAAAACCGCCCCCATTAACCGCAGTTACGCAGGTCAACAGGGGCGGGAAAACGTAATCAGCCGTGCAGTCCGAAGCCGTGGTGGTCGGGATCAGCGGTGTGCGGGTGGATCACCGGGTGATCCCATATACCGGGGTCGTCGGCCGCGAATCCCGTGTGGTCGAACGTCGGATCAGGTGTCCCTGAGCCCGTGAACAGCACAGATGGCTCATGCGGCTCGATCCCCAACGGCTGGGTCCCCGCGCTGAACTCGCCCATCCCGGGCACAGCCGGTTCGTTGATAACGCCCGGCGCGACATGCTGATGAACTACACCAACCGGCGGATGTGGCGAAAAAGCGTCCAGCGCCGCTGCTGCGGCGCCGCTTGCCCAGACGTTGCCGTGGTCCACAACCTGCGTCCCTGAAACTGCACCTGGGGGTGCCGCCATCGACAGTGAATCCGATACCACCGGAATCAGGTTATTCACATCAGTGCTGGTCACGTTTGTGAGATGAGCGTCGGCGATCGATTGCACGGGGTTGGCGGCATAGCGCGCCGCGGCCTCGGGATCACGCACGAGCGAGATCACAAAGTCGAGCAACGAGTTTGCCATCACGCACCTCCTCAGCCGGTTAACAAGATGCTATCGGTTTGGGGCACCGGCCGTGATCGGTGCGAAACCCACCTGCCGTAGGGCACCATTAGGGGATCCCCCGTTAGGGGATGTCCGGGATTCTGGGTGAAAGCGAACATGGTGGAATCGTCCAGCGAAATCCATCCGGCCGCGCGCGCCGCCGTCCGGGAGCTGGCCAATGCGGCGAGCGTACCGGTCAAGGTACTCATCAGTGGCGGCATCGGAACCGGCAAGACGACCGTTCTCAACGCGGCCCGAGACGCCCTGCGCGATGCCGGCCTGCACGTGCTGACCCGCCTGCGCGACGACGACCCGTCGGACGCGGCTCTGGTGGTCGATGACGCGCAGTCGCTTTCCGACAATGAATTGCTACGCCTGGCCGAACGCGCCGCCGATCCCCGGTCGACGGTCGTGGTGGCCGCCCAACCCCAGGAACACCACCCCGAGCTACGGGCCGTAACGGCGGCTATCGAGCGGACCCGACCGCGAATGACACTCACGCCGCTGACCGTCGCCGATCACCTGCTGGACTGCACCGCTGGGCTGCCGTTCCTGGTTCACGCGGTCTGCGATGTGCCACAGCCGCCGGCGCGGGCGGCCAAGGTCGCTTTGCTCGAGCGGTTACGCCGTCTCGACGAGTCCACGCTCGACACCCTGCTCATCATGTCGCTGACGCAAGACATGGGCGCCGCTGACGTTGCTGCGGCACTGGAGGTTTCGGCAACGGATGCACAACGACTGGTCGACCGCGCCCGCGCCGGCGGACTCGTCGAACCAGTGCATCCTCCTCGGTTCCGGCAATTGGTGCACGACGCCGTCGCCCAGCTCGTCGGCAATGCCCGCCACCACGCGGTCGAGACTTCGCTCCTGCGCTCACAGCTCGAAATATCAACAATATCAGCTGATTTCGCGCTCAATCTATCCGAACATGGCCTACACGACGAACGTCTGGCGCACATTCTCGCCCGCCAGGCCGCCGAGATGCGCGGCGACTCGCGACGACAGGCACGCTTGTACCGCGCAGCGGTCGAGGCCGGCGCCGAAGGGCTGACCTCACGCCTGGCCGACGCGCTGGCCCGCTGCGGCGACTGTGCGGACGCGGCGACACTCGCCGACGATCTGCTGAGCTCACCAGACCCAGCCGAATGCGCTGCGGCAGTGCGCGTTTCGGCCAGCGTCGCCATCCATGACGGAAACACAAGCCAAGCCGCCGAACTATTCAGCTGGTTGGGACCACATTCAGACGCGACAGTAAACGCCGCCGCGGCAATCGCGCTCATCGCGACCGGCGACCTGACGGGCGCACGAGAGGCACTACGACCCGCAAATGCGGGTCCTCCGACGACCTCCGCGCGCACCGCCCGCAGCCTGGCCGAGGGGCTGTTGCTGACCATCGATCAGCCGTATCCCGCGGCGATCGCGAAATTGGGCCAGGCCATCGCCACCGAACAAGCGATGAACGAGGTCATGCCGGACAGCCCCGCCGCACTAGTGACCCTGGCCGCGATACACGGCGGCGACCCGGTTCGCGCCCGCAGCGTGATCGCGCGCGCCGTGCGGGCCGGCGGCGACGAAGCATTCGGCCCGCGGCACCTGCTGCTGTCGGGCTGGATCAAGATGCAAGACGGGCAACTGCCCTCGGCCGCTACGGACGTCGCTGCGGCCGGCGCCGATCTGCACCGCCGCGACGCGTTGTGGGCGGCGGCGCTGCAGACGGCGATCGCGCGCCGCAGCGGCGATACCGGTGCGCTGCAAAAGCATTGGTACACCGCGATGGAGGTGCTCGCCGAGTGCTCGATCGATCTCTTCGTGCTGCTGCCATTGGGCGAGCTGTGGGTGGCGGCCGCCCGGATGCGACATGTCGACCAGCTCCAGCATGCGTTGAATCAAGCCTTCTCCCTGCTTGATTCGCTGGGCAACCCGGCGCTGTGGTCGATCCCGCTGCACTGGGCGGGTGTACATGCCGGAATCCTGGCCAACTCGCCGGAGTCGGTGGCCCCGCACGGACAAGTGCTCAGCGGCGCTGAAAGCGCCCTCGCCCGTGCACTTTCGGCGGCCGGACGAACCTGGCTGCGGGTGCTGGCCGATCAGGTCGACGCCGACGAGGTCATCGTGGCCGCTCGAGCGCTCTCGCACGTCGGGCTGACGTCGGACGCAACCCGGCTGGCCGGTCAGGCCGCGCTGCAAACGCCCGATGGGCGGGTCTCGGGGGCAATGCTGCAGCTGGCCCGCGACCTCAAGCTCGGGGTGGGCGCCGGCGAAGCGCCCAGCGAGGCTGTCGCGGAATCACCCGCCGGCGCCCCGCCGTCGCCGCGCCAGCCGGCGGCCGGCTCGCCGCTGTCCGACCGGGAACGAGAAGTTGCCGAGCTGCTACTGCTCGGCATGCCATACCGCGACATCGGCGGGCAGCTATTCATTTCAGCGAAGACGGTCGAGCACCACGTCGCCCGGATCCGCCGCCGCCTGGGGGCCGGCTCGCGTTCGGAAATGCTGTCGATGCTGCGCGCGATGTTGGCGCAACCCGGTGTGTGACATTCTGGCCGCATGGCTCAGGTAGCAGGCCTGCGAGTGGCCATCACCGGCGGTGCCCAAGGAATCGGCCGCGCGATCGCGGAGGCATTGATCGGCGCGCAGGCGAAGGTTGTGCTCGGCGACGTTCAGGAAACCGCGGTCAAAGTGGCCGCGACCGAAATCGGTGCCAAGGGCTACCACTTGGACGTCACGGACCCGGCGAGCTTCGAAACATTTCTAAACCAGGCCGAAGGTGAGTTGCACGGGCTCGACGTGCTGGTCAACAACGCGGGCATCATGCCGATCGGGCCGTTCCTCGACGAGGATCCCAACCTGACCCGCCGTACCGTCGATATCGACCTGGTAGGCGTGCTGACCGGAACCCGACTGGCTGGCCAGCGGTTCGCCAAGCGCCGCTCGGGTCACATCGTCAACATCGCCTCGGTAATGGGCACCCTCGCATCCCCCAACGCGGCCACCTATTGCGCGGCCAAGCACGCAGTGGTCGGGTTCAGCGCCGCGCTGCGCCAGGAATGGCGCGGCAGTGGCGTCAAGGTCTCGGCGATCTGTCCGGGCTTCGTACGTACCGAGCTGATCGCGGGCATGTCCGCGCCTGCCCCGCTGGAGCGGTTCGTGGTGGTCGATCCCGACGCCGTCGCCACAGCAGTGGTCAACGAACTCCGCAAGGGCGCGTCCCGCACGGTGTTCGTCCCGAAGTTGGTGGGCCTGATCTCGCGCGGCACAGCCACACTCCCCGCCCCGATCGTCGACGCCGTCTTTCGGCTCTCGGGCGGCAACAAGGTCACGTCCGGACTCGACGAAAAGAAACGGGCGGCCTACGACACCCGACTCGAAGGTGGGCAATGAGCATGCCCGACGTTCCGCCCGCACCCTGGGAGTGCCATTGCTCGGCGCTGCTGTGGCTGGCTCGTGGCGGTCGCGCGGCGGCCGCGGCATTCCCGTCGGCGCTGGCCGGAAGCCCCGGGTTGGCGACGCTCGGCGGGTTCGTCCATTACACCGACACGCCCGTCGGCCCGTACGACGAGGTCCTCGGCATGATCGGTTCGCGCACCGGCCTGCGTCCCTGGGGCCATGTCGCATTCATGTCGGTGGATTCGCAGGCGAGCATGGTCGGTGGCCGAACCAACTGGGCAATGCCCAAGACACTGGCCGACTTTGACGGTGACCCCGCGGCCGGGCAGACCGTGTCCGGTACCGGGGCCGACGGCACCCCATGGTCGGTCAGCGCCACCTCCCGGGTAGTCGGCCCGGCCGTCCCGCTCAAAACCAAGGCGACGGCTCGCCAGCAATTCGGTGACGGCCGCGTCGGCGACTCGCTGTTGAGCTTTTCCGGTCGCATACGACCCGCAATCGTCACTGTCCAGGTGTCCTCGGAGGGCAACCTGGCCACCTGGCTACGGCCGGGACGTCACCTGGGTGCGGTAGTCGAGTCCGCCACCTTCACCCTCGGGGAGCCGCACTTTCGCTGAGCTACGGTGCACCAGTGGGGAATCCTCTGGATCCGTTCTGCGGCGGGGTTCAATGACGACGAGCCACTGATGATCGCCGCCGGAGCCATTCTCGGGGGCCTTAACAAGGCACTTAGGGCAGCCTATCTCGCGGCCAGAGCCGCACAGATGTCACTATGAGCGTTGCCCGCACGCGACTTCCAGTGCGATCCGCCGAGTGACGACTAAGTGAGGTGACCATCCGTGACCACGCAGACGCTCATCAGATTGGTGCTGGGCATGGGCATGACCGCGGTCGTAGTCATGTTTGCTGTGCGGCGAGTCTGGTGGCTGTACAAGCTGATCATGTCGGGCCAGCCGGCCAGTGGCCGCACAGACAATCTGGGCAGCCGCATCTGGACTGAACTCTCCGAGGTGTTCGGCCAGCGCAAGTTGCTGAAGTGGTCGCTGCCGGGTTTGGCGCACTTCTTCACCATGTGGGGCTTCTTCATCCTGCTCACGGTTTACATCGAGGCCTACGGGGTGCTGTTTCAGCCCAACTTCCACTTGCCGATCATCGGTCGCTGGGACGCGCTGGGCGCTTTGCAGGACTTCTTCGCGCTGGCCGTGCTGACCGGCATCGTGACGTTCGCCATCATCCGAATGCGCAGCGAGCCCAAGGAATACGGGCGCCAATCCCGCTTCTACGGGTCACACACCGGCGGTGCATGGCTGATCCTGTTCATGATCTTCAACGTCATCTGGACCTATGCCATCTTCCGCGGGGCCTCGGTCAACGCCCTGGGTGACGAATTCCCTTACGGCAAGGGCGCATTCTTCTCCCACGCGATGGGCGCGTTGCTGCATCCGTTGGGCCACGACGCCAACGAGATCATCGAAACCGTCGCGCTGATGCTGCACATCGGCGTCATGCTGGCGTTCCTGCTGATCGTGCTGCACTCCAAGCACCTGCACATCTTCCTGGCCCCGATCAACGTCGTGTTCAAGCGGCTGCCCGACGGGTTGGGCCCGCTGTTGCCGGTCGAGTCCGACGGCAAGCCGGTCGACTTCGAAAACCCGCCCGACGACGCCCAATTCGGCCGCGGCAAGATCGAGGACTTCAGCTGGAAGGGCATGCTCGACTTCGCCACTTGCACCGAGTGCGGGCGGTGCCAGTCGCAGTGCCCGGCCTGGAACACCGGAAAGCCGTTGTCGCCCAAGCTCGTCATCATGGACCTGCGCGACCACTGGATGGCCAAGGCGCCCTACATCCTGGGCGAGAAGGAGTCTCCGCTACAGAGCACGCCGGAGGGCGGGCTCGGCGAGGAACTGCGCGGCGAAAAGCATGCCGAGGAACACCACGTCCCCGAGTCGGGATTCGGCCGCGTGCTGGGTTCTGGGCCGGAGCAGGCGAGCCGCCCGTTGGTCGGGACGGAGGAACAGGGCGGCGTCATCGATCCAGACGTGCTGTGGTCCTGCGTCACCTGCGGCGCGTGCGTCGAACAGTGCCCGGTGGACATCGAGCACGTCGATCACATCGTGGACATGCGCCGCTATCAGGTGATGATGGAGTCCGAGTTCCCCTCCGAACTGGGCGTGCTGTTCAAGAACCTGGAGAACAAGGGCAATCCCTGGGGGCAGAACGCGTCCGACCGGACCAACTGGATCTCCGAAGTGGACTTCGACGTCCCGGTCTACGGCGAGGACGTCGACAGCTTCGACGGCTATGAGTACCTCTTCTGGGTGGGCTGTGCGGGCGCCTACGACGATAAGGCCAAGAAGACCACCAAGGCCGTCGCCGAACTGCTTGCCGTCGCGGGGGTGAAGTATCTGGTGCTGGGCACCGGAGAAACCTGTAACGGCGACTCCGCGCGCCGCTCCGGCAACGAATTCCTGTTCCAGCAATTGGCGCAGCAGGCCGTCGAAACCCTGGACGGGCTGTTCGAGGGCGTGGAGACCGTCGACCGCAAGATCGTCGTCACCTGCCCGCATTGCTTCAACACCATCGGCAAGGAATACCGGCAGCTGGGCGCCAACTACACCGTGTTGCACCACACTCAGCTGCTCAACCGGTTGGTGCGAGACAAGAAGCTGGTCCCCGTCACCTCGGTTTCGCAAGACATCACCTACCACGACCCGTGCTATCTGGGCCGGCACAACAAGGTGTACGAAGCGCCGCGTGAGCTGATCGGCGCGGCTGGAGCCAACCTCACCGAAATGCCGCGGCACGCCGAGCGCAGTTTCTGCTGCGGCGCCGGCGGAGCCCGCATGTGGATGGAAGAGCACATCGGCAAGCGCATCAACCACGAGCGGGTCGATGAGGCACTGGCCACGGGGGCCGCGACCGTCGCCGTAGCCTGCCCGTTCTGCCGGGTGATGGTTACCGACGGTGTCAACGACCGGCAGGAAGAGGCCGGGCGCAGCGGCGTCGAGGTGCTCGACGTGGCGCAGGTGCTGCTCGCATCCCTCGACCACGACACGTCGTTGCTGCCTGCGAAGGGCACGGCCGCCAAAGAGGCCGAACAGCGGGCTCCGAAGCCGCAGAAGGAAACGCCCAAGGCAACCGCGCCCGCCGAGGCACCGGCTGAGAAGCCCTCTGAGGAGGCCACGAAGCCCGCAGCGGCGGCGCCGGTGAAGGGTCTGGGCATGGCCGGCGGTGCCAAGAAGCCCGGCGCCAAGAAGGCAGCGGCGCCGGCCCCTGAAGCGGCAGCACCGGCTGCACCCGCCGCTCCAGCCGCACCGGCCAAGGGACTTGGCATGGCCGCCGGCGCCAAACGACCCGGCGCCAAGAAGACAGCAGCCGCTCCGGCTGCCGAGACGACGGCCGCGGCACCCGCCGCGCCCGAAACCGCGGCTCCTGCCGCCCCGGCCGCACCCGCGGCACCGGTAAAGGGTCTGGGTATCGCCGCCGGCGCCAAGCGCCCCGGAGCAAAGAAGGCTTCCGCACCCGCGCAGCCGGCGGCACCCGCCGAGACGGCACCCGCTGAGGCAAAGCCCGAAGCAACGGCGCAACCGGAGCCGTCGTCGGAAAAGGACGGGGAGCCGGCGCCGCCCGCAGCCCCCGTCAAAGGGCTGGGCATCGCCCCCGGCGCCCGCCGGCCGGGCAAGCGCTGATTACGGTTTGACACCTGTCAGCAAATTTCGGTGGACAGCGATGGCACCATAGTGGGCGTGACTACTCACCAGGTGCCCGTGCATGCCTCCGGCCATCACCGGCAGCGGACCTTCGCGCAGTCGTCGAAGCTTCAGGACGTCTTGTACGAAATCCGCGGCCCGGTGCACCAGCACGCTGCGCGGTTGGAGGCCGAGGGGCATCGCATCCTCAAGCTGAACATCGGTAACCCGGCGCCGTTCGGCTTCGAGGCTCCGGACGTGATCATGCGCGACATGATCCAGGCGCTTCCCTATGCGCAGGGCTACTCGGATTCGCAGGGCATCCTGCCGGCCCGGCGTGCGGTGGTCACCCGGTACGAACTCGTGCCCGGCTTCCCACGCTTCGATGTCGACGACGTCTATCTGGGCAACGGTGTCTCCGAACTGATCACCATGACCCTGCAAGCGCTGCTGGACAACGGCGATCAAGTGTTGATCCCCGCGCCGGATTACCCGTTGTGGACCGCATCGACCTCGCTGGCCGGCGGAACCCCCGTGCATTATCTGTGTGACGAGACGCAGGGCTGGCAGCCCGACATCGCCGACCTGGAGTCCAAGATCACCGAGCGCACCAAGGCGCTGGTCGTAATCAATCCGAACAACCCGACCGGCGCGGTGTACAGTCGCGAAATACTAAGCCAGATGGTCGATTTGGCTCGCGAGCATCAATTGCTTCTGCTCGCCGACGAGATCTACGACAAAATCCTGTACGACGATGCCGAGCACATCAACGTGGCATCGCTAGCCCCAGATATGTTGTGTCTCACCTTCAATGGGCTATCGAAGGCCTACCGCGTTGCCGGTTATCGAGCCGGATGGCTGGCGATCACCGGACCCAAGGACCACGCCGGCAGCTTCATCGAGGGGATCAGCCTGCTCGCCAATATGCGACTGTGCCCAAATGTACCGGCGCAGCATGCAATTCAGGTCGCCCTCGGCGGTCACCAGAGCATCGAGGACTTGGTACTTCCCGGTGGCAGGCTGCTCGAGCAGCGTGACGTCGCGTGGACGAAGCTCAACGAGATTCCCGGCGTTTCCTGCGTAAAGCCCGAAGGGGCGCTGTATGCGTTTCCCCGGCTGGATCCGGAGATCTACGACATCGCCGACGACGAACAACTCGTGCTCGATCTACTGCTGCAAGAGAAGATCTTGGTTACCCAGGGCACCGGATTCAATTGGCCCGCACCGGATCACCTGCGCCTGGTCACGTTGCCGTGGGCCCGCGATCTCGCGGCCGCCATCGAACGGCTGGGCAACTTCCTGGTCAGCTATCGGCAATAGACGTAACAAAAACGGTCAGTTTTGCCAAAGCCGACCGAAACCGGCCTGGTCCACCATACGATCCGCGCTAGTCAGATAAACGCCGACCCGCGTCGGCGCCACCCATTTCGCCATGACCCGTCGGGAGGGTTACATGTCGTTTCTTCTCGTTGCACCAGACGCAGTGGCAGCGGCCGCGTCGGACCTCGCCCAAGTTGGGTCGATGTTCAGTGCGGCCAACTCGGCCGCGGCAACCCGGACAACCGCGGTACTCGCGGCCGGCGCCGACGAGATCTCGACGGCGATTTCCGCGTTGTTCGGTCTCCACGGCCAGTCCTACCAGGCGCTCAGCGCGCAGGCCGAGGCATTCCATGCACAGTTTGTGCAGGCATTGAGCGGTAACGCCGGCTTATATGCGAGCGCAGAAGCGGCCACCGCGCAAAGCATTGTCCTGGACCCCCTGAACAGCCTCAGCGTATTGCTGACCGGACGCGCCTTGATCGGCAACGGCGCCAACGCCGCGCCCGGCTCGGGCTTAGCGGGCGGGGCCGGCGGCTGGTTGATCGGCGACGGCGGTAACGGCGGATCCGGAGGGCTCGCCCAACAGGGCGGCAACGGCGGGGCCGCAGGACTGTTTGGCACCGGGGGCGCGGGCGGCGCGGGCGGAAGCAATGGACTCAACAACGGCACAAACGGCGGCAGCGGCGGGACCGGTGGGCTGCTGTATGGCGCCGGAGGTGCCGGAGGGGCCGGTGGGGCAGGCTTCGCCAACGGCGGTAATGGCGGCAACGGAGGCCATGCCGGGCTGCTGGGCAATGGCGGCGCCGGTGGCGCCGGCGGTCTGGGGAACGCCGGGCTGCTCATTGGCGGCGGTAATGGCGGACAAGGCGGCGCCGGCGGCATCCTCTTCGGCAACGGTGGCGCCGGCGGCGCCGGCGGACTCGGCGGTGTGCTGGTCGGTGGGGCCGGCGGCGACGGCGGCAACGCCGGGTTATTCGGCGGCACTGCCGGCGCGGGCGGCGCGGGCGGAGACTCATTGGGCGACGCCGCGGGAGCTGGTGGCAACGGCGGCCAAGCCGGGCTGTTCGGCAGCGGCGGCGCAGGCGGCACTGGCGGGACCAGCTCCGTCAGTCAAGGCGGAGCGGGCGGCGACGGCGGCCGCGGCGGCCTGATCTCCGGCTCCGGCGGTGCTGGTGGCACCGGTGGTGAAGCCAACGTTCTTACCAATATCGACACCGCCACCGGCGGCGCCGGCGGCAATGGCGGGGCTGCCGGCCTATTCGGCCTCGGCGGGGCGGGCGGCACCGGTGGGGTCGGCTACGCCGACACCCTGGGCGCCATCGCCACGGGCGGTACCGGCGGCGCCGGCGGGGCCGGTGGCGCGCTGATCGGTAACGGCGGGATCGGCGGCACCGGCGGGGCCGGTTTCGTGGCCGCGGGTGCCACCGGCGAAGGCGGCAATGGCGGCAACGGCGGCAAGGCCGGTCTGATCGGCAACGGTGGTAGCGGTGGCAGCGTCGGCATGCCCGGCCCGAACGGCATCGGCTCCGGCACCGGCGGTAACGGTGGCGACGCACAGTTGATCGGAAACGGCGGCAACGGCGGCAATGCCGGCGCCCTCTTCGGTAATCCAGGTAACCCGGGCGGGGGCGGATTGCTGTTCGGCGAGTCTGGACAGCCTGGTCTCTAGTCTGCGCGACTGCGAGAACCTGCCTAAAGGTGCATTCCAGTAGGGGCGAAATGCCCTAGCTGCCCAAAGCGTTGTTGCGCGACGCTCTAATCCCTGTGTCGATGGTGACCCGGTTGGAGTACAGCGATGACGTATGTGGTGGTGGCACCGGAGATGGTGGCCGCGGCGGCAACCGATTTGGCGAATGTTGGTTCGACACTAAGTGCAGCTAATGCGGCCGCAGCGGCCCCGACAATGGGGGTGCTGGCGGCGGGTGCCGACGAGGTGTCGGCGGCCATCGCGGCCTTATTTCAAGCGCATGGCCAGGCGTATCAGGTGTTGAGCGCCCAGGCGGCCGCGTTCCAAGCCAACTTCGAGGCCGTTTTGACCGCCGGCGCGAACGCGTATGCCAGTGCCGAGGCCGCCGCGGCGTCGCCACTGCAGCCGCTGCTCGACCTCGTCAATGCGCCCGTCCAGGCGGCCTTTGGACGCCCACTGATCGGCAACGGCGCAAACGGGGCCCCAGGAACCGGGACAAAAGGCGGAGACGGCGGGCTCTTGTTCGGTAACGGTGGAGCCGGCGGGTCCGGTGGACCCGGCCTGGCCGGCGGCAACGGCGGTGCCGGAGGAATCCTGTTCGGCAACGGCGGCGCCGGCGGAGCCGGCGGCCCCTCATCGACCGGGTTCGGCGGGGGCGGCGGGTTCGGATTCTTCGGTGACGGCGGGCCTGGCGGCACCGGCGGCGCATCAGCCGCCGGAG
>NZ_LQPW01000146.1 GCF_002116635.1 Mycobacterium szulgai
ATCAAGCGGGTGGAGATTTTGTCGGCGGTGCAGCAGCGGGTGCCGGGGTTGCCTGAGGTGGAGACGGCGGCCATGGCTGGGCTGGGCACGCTAAACGAAATCGCCGACTATTTCCAGGGTCTGCTCACGCCGACATACAGCGCCCCGGGCGGAGACCACCGCCCTTTTGAGTTAGCCGGAGCTGCGATTCCCCGCTACGCGGTGCGTGCGGTCGCAGTTCCGGCTAGCGGAATGGGAATGCCAGGCCTCCACCGCGTCGCCAACGTCGAAATCGTCGGCGGCCCAGATGCCCAAGATGCGAATGCCAACGCATTGGCAGCGACTCTTCGCAACCAAGGAATCCGTGCCACGGTCGTGGCCCACACCACCCCCGACGCCGAAGCTGTCATACATCTTGGCGGACTTGCAAAGACAGCAACCCGGTCCGAAACGCTGGCACTCAACCGGATGGTATTCGCCGACGCCCAACGCGTCGCCGCAAAGTTCCAGGAGCGCGGTGGAACTTTCGTCACCGTCCAGGACACCGGTGGCAGTTTCGGCCTGCTCGGCGATCCCGGCCAACGCGCCTGGGCTGCCGGCATAGCCGGCCTGGCCAAGACCGCGGCACAGGAATGGCCGGCCGCCCAAGTCAAGGCCATCGACCTCGCGGTCGGCAGCCTGTCACCGGTTGCCGTCGCCGAATGTCTCGCGCAGGAGGTCATGGCCGGCGGCGCCGAATTGGAAGTCGGGCTAGGCAGCCCGCACGGCCGAATCGCCATCGTCGCCGACGAGAAGCAGGTCGCCACGCGCGCGAATCGCATTGGCCCCCAGGACGTGATCGTGGTGTCAGGTGGTGGGCGCGGGGTCACAGCCGCCTCGGTGGTCGCCCTGGCAGAGCAGACGAAGGCCGGCTTCGTCCTCATCGGGCGTACCGAACTCGGCGAGGAGCCTGCGGTCACCCGTGGGCTGACCACCGATGCTGAGCTCAAGCGGGCAGTGCTGAGCTGGGCCACCCAACAAGGGCGCAAGCTCACACCCCGGCAACTGGACTTCGAAGTCCAGCGGATCCTGGCCGACCGCGAGGTGCGCGCCACCCTGAACGCGGTGCAGGGCGCCGGCGCCCGGGTCCGCTATGCCTCGGTAGACGTCTGTGATACTGCGCAACTCAACGCGTTACTCGACAGCGTGCGGACCGATTTCGGGCCCATCACCGGGTTGGTCCACGGTGCGGGCGTGCTGGCCGATGCGCCTTTGCAGAAGAAAAACCTGGAAGGATTCGATCGGGTCTTCGACACGAAAGTCGGCGGGCTATGCGCGCTGCTGGACGCGACGGCCGCCGATTCGTTGAAGCTCATCTGCCTGTTCTCCTCGGTGGCCGCGCGCACCGGCAACACGGGCCAAAGCGACTATGCGATGGCCAACGAGATCCTGAACAAGGTGGCCCTGGCCGAGCAAGCCCGCCGCGGTCGGGGTTGCCTCGTCCGCGCGCTGGGCTGGGGTCCGTGGGACTCCGGCATGGTCACCCCGGCACTCAAGTCGATGTTCGAGTCCCGCGGCATCACGTTGGTCGAACGTACCGACGGCGCAAAGGCTTTCGTTTCCGAGGTGCTGGACGGACGGACAGACCATCCCGAAGTGCTGTTGGGCGGCGGCGTGTCGGCCGGTCCGCCAACGCAACCCATTCCTGCCGCAGGCCGGGCCGCGTTCGTGGTGGCCAATGCGGCCCGGCAGCCACACGTGCTCGATCACCGCATCAAGGGCAACGTCGTGCTGCCGGTCGTACAAGCGCTGGAGTGGTTTGTGCGGATGGCCGAGGCATGCCGGCCCGGACACCGCGTGGCCCGGCTGCTCGACGTCAAGGTGCTTCGCGGCGTCGTGTTGCACGACTTCGAACGACACGGTGACCGATTGCTGGTGCGCTGCGCGCCCGTAGAAGACCAGCCGAATCGACTGCTATGCACGCTGTCCGACTTTTCAGAGTCAACCGCCTACTACTCCGCGATGGTCGAAATCGGTTCGGGCACAGCACAAGTACCGGCGGGCGCGCAGGCAGCGGGCGGATGTCGTCTGCCGCATGAGGGCGTCCACTACGAGAGCGACGGCGCGCTCTTCCACGGTCCGGCATTTCAGGTACTCGACGGTGTGGATTGCCAGAGCTCGACCGCCACCGGGTCGCTGCACGGCCTGGCCGCTGCGGGCTGGCGAGACGACGGTTGGGCTACCGATCCAGCGGCGCTCGACGGGTGTCTGCAGCTGGCGACGGTGTGGAGTTTTGAACAACTCGGTCACAAGACCCTGCCGCTACGGCTGGGCGAAGTCGTGCGCTACCGAGCCGGTGCGCTGGGGGCCGGGCTTCGGTGTGTGCTGTCCAACGGTGACGCGCGGAGCAACCGGGCGATCTGCGACATAGACCTCGTCGACGCCGAAAACCGTTTGATCGCGGGCGTCAAACGCCTCGAGCTGTACACCTATGGCAGCTGAGCGGGCCGATGATGTCGCGGAGTCCGGTTGTGAAATTTGACCCCATCGCGATTGTCGGTCAGGGGTGCATTCTTCCGGGGGCGCTGAACTGTGACGAGTTATGGATCACGGTTCGGCAGGGCCGAGACGTCCTCGGTTCACCGGACCCGGAGTACTGGGGCGTATCCCCGGTGCGCATGCTCCGGGACCACAAGGGCGGACCCTCGTTTGACCACACCTGGTCGGAGCGCGGCGGATATGTGCGCGGCTTCACCGAAATGTTCGATCCCCGCACCTTGCTGCTCGACCCTAAGGAACTCGACGGGCTTGACCCGCTTTACCTGTGGACCATCGAGGCGGCCAGGCAAGCGATCGAAAGCGCCGGCTGGCGGGCCGGTGAAGTTCCCGGCTCTGCCGGGGTGATACTCGGCAACTTGGTCTACCCGACCAAGACGATGACAGATCTTGCCGAAAAGGTCTGGCGCGGTGAGCAACATGGCATCGACTGGCGCAACCGTTTCATAGCCGGACTGCCGGCGCATCTGATCGCAAATGCATTGGGCTTGACCGGTGGCGCTGCCGCTATCGACGCCGCCTGTGCCTCTTCGTTGTATGCCGTCAAGCTGGCTTGCGATCGCCTGCACGACGGCACCGCGGACGTGATGCTGGCCGGTGGTGCCAATGGGGCCAGCGATCTGTTCATCCACGTCGGCTTCAGCGCCCTGCAGGCACTGAGCCAATCGGGAAGGTCGCGGCCGTTTCACCGCGATGCCGACGGCCTGGTCCCCGCCGAGGGCGCGGCCATTCTGGTGCTCAGGAGGCTGGAAGACGCGATCGCCGACGGCAGCAACATACTTGGCGTCATCCGCGGCATCGGTCTCACCAACAACGGAAGAGGGCAAGGGCTGCTGGCGCCGTGGCAGGAAGGGCAAGAGCGCGCGATGCGACTGGCCTACGACATGGCTGGCCTTGAGCCACAGGACATTTCCCTTGTCGAGTGCCACGCCACGGGTACTTCACGTGGCGACCTGACCGAACTTCTGACGATGGCGCGCATCTTCGACGGCACGACGGACGTGCCCATCGGATCGATGAAGTCGAACATCGGCCACACCTTGTCGGCGTCTGGAGCCGCCGCGATCATCAAGGTGATCAATGCGATTCAGGCCGGGATACGTCCGGCAACGCTGCACGCTGAGGATCCGCTCTCCTACATTGCCGAGTCACCCTTTCGGCTACTTACCCAAAACGAGCCCTGGACTGCCGACGGACCGCGTCGGGCCGCGGTCAACAATTTCGGCTTCGGTGGAAACAACGCGCATCTTCTGCTCGAAGAATGGATCGGTCCGGTCGGGCACTATGGCACCGCGCCGAAGCGACCAGCGGGTCAACCCCGAGCTGACGGTGACATCGCAATCGTGGGACTCAGCCTCCTTTTGGGTGACGGCCATGAAACCGCCGCAGTCGCAGACCATCTGATTACGGGTCAAGCACTGCTGCGCGATGATGGCAGCGGCGGCCGGCGAGCCCAGATGGACAGCATCAGCATCGACTTCAGCCAAACCTGCTTCCCCCCTGCCGATCTCAAAGAGGCATTACCCCAACAGCTGGCAATTCTCAGCGCAGCGCTCAACATCGACGAGCTGATCCACCGGCTGCCAGCCGACACAACGAGCGTGTTCGCCGGAATGGGCTGCGATACCGAGGTCACTCGATTCGAACTGCGCTGGCGGTTGGCCGATGCGGTCGAGGACTCCGCCGAGTTGACACTGGCACGCGACGGTGTCGCGCCGAGCCTGACCGCCGCGGCCGTGGTGGGAACGATGCCCAACATCGTGGCAAACCGATTGAACTGCCAATTCGACTTACGCGGACCGAGTTTCAGCGTATCGCGAGCACAACTGTCGGGTACTACGGCGCTGGAGCTGGCCGCGGGAGCGTTACGTCGCGGCGAAATCGATGCAGCGGTCGTCGGCGCGGTGGATATGAGCTGCGAACCCGTACACGAAGCGGCCGCCCGTGAGTTGCTCGGAACGGACGAGCAGCTCCCCGGCGACGCCGCCGTCGTGCTGGTCCTCAAGCGGGCTACCGACGCACGGCGTGACCAGGACACGATTCTGGCCATCCTGCCCGCAGATCAACAGCCGCGCGGTGAATCCCTAAGGCTGGGAAACGCTCCCGGGGCGCTGGATCTCTCGCCGGCCCTCGGTCACGCGCACGCATCTTCTGGACTGGTCGCGGTTGCCGTCGGCGCACTCTGCGGACTATTGGGCGTACGGCCCGACGGTACTCAGTGGAAATCCCAGGGCAATTCGGTCGTGGTGGCGCTCACCGGATTGGCCGGCCAGGACCAACAACTCGTCCTGACACCACCGCCGATGAACCACCACACCGACGCGTCGGCCAGATCATTGTTGCCGGCCCCCCGACCCCGCCAGAACACAACAACCTGGCTGCACCTACCCGCTCATTCGCCCACGGTGCGGATGCCGACTGCCGCTGTCGCCACGCATGAACCGGAGCAATCTATGACAACACTCCTCCCGACACCCCTCCCGGTTCCGCCGCCGTTACCCAAGGTTGAAGAGGCATTCGCGCGGGTGCCGCTGGGCGCGGCACTGGACCTGCAGCTACCGCCCGAACCTCTGACGATCCGTCACGACTACGGCAAGGTCAGCCCCGCAGCCGCCCGGGCGACGCAAGGCGGCGTCCGCGAACAAACCCGTACCGGAACGCTGTGGAGCGAAACCGATGTCACCGCCGAAAGTCGTTGGCTACACCGCGGCCGCATGCCGGCCGGCTTCATGCTCGACAGCGGTCTGATCGACTGCATGCCGGTCTCGTGGACGGGTGCGGAGAACGCCGACCAGGGTGATCGGATTTATCGGCTGCTTGGCTGTGAAGTGACATTTCTCGGTGGACTGCCCGAGATCGGCGACACCCTACGGTTCGATGTCCAGGTAGACGGTCATGCCCGCCTGGCCGACATCCCGCTGCTCTTCTTCCACTGCGACTGCACTATCGACGGTAAAGAGCGGTTGCAGGTCAGAAGCGGCCAGGCCGGTTTGTTCTCCGCCGAGCAGTTGGCCTCGCCCAGGGGCATTCTGTGGCGACCGGAGGACGAGACAGTCACCGGCCCAATGGAATTCACACCATCGCAGACATCGCGCACCTCGCTCGATCGCGCCGAGCTGGAAGCATTGGGCGCCGGCCGGGTGTGGCAGACGCTCGGCACCGGGTTCGAGCGCGCCGCCAGCCACACCCGCACGCCATCCGTCCCGGGCAGCGACATGCTGTTCGTCGACGAGGTCACCGAAATCGATTTCACCGGCGGACCCTGGGGCCGTGGCTATCTGCGTGCGGTAGAGCACGTGAATGTCGACAGCTGGTTCTTCGCCGGGACTCAGGACGACCCATATATGCCGGGCCCACTGATGTATGAGGGCGCAATGCAGGCCATGGCCGTGTACATGACCGGCCTCGGCATGACCCTGGAGTGCGACGGGTGGCGCTTTGAGCCGGTGCCCTTCGAGACCTACAAATTGCGCTACCGGGGGCAGGTCACGCCGCACTCGCGCGAGCTGGTCTACGAGGTATTCGTGCGAGAGGTCATCGCCGGTCCGGAGCCCACCCTGTTTGCCGATCTGCTTTGCACGGTCGATGGATTGCCGACGTTCCACTGTCGCCGGATGGGCCTGCGGCTCTCGCCCGGCTGGCCAATGGATATGGGCGGTAGCGAGCTGAAAGCTTCTGGACAATCCAGAGCGGTCGCCGAAGCAGACGGGTTCAGCTTCGATGAGGACGCGATGCTGGCCTGGGCTGGCGGAAAGCCCTCCCTGGCATTCGGGCCCCGCTACCAGGAATTCGACAACCATCGAAAACTGATCCGACTGCCTGGGCCGCCCTACAACTTCATCTCCCGAGTCAGCGATGTGGCCGGCGACATGGGGGCGATGACGTCGGGAGCCGTGGTCGTCGTCGAGTACGACGTTCCCTGCGACGCCTGGTATTTCGCTGCCAACGGCCGGCTAACCATGCCCAATGCGGTCCTGATGGAGGTCGCATTACAGCCGTGCGGCTGGCTGGCAGCCTACGTCGGGTGTCCACTGAGCACCGATTTAGACCTCTACTTCCGTAATCTCGACGGAACCGGTGTACAGCACCGCGAAATCACCCCAGCGACTACGACGTTGCGAACCAAGGTGATCCTGAAAAGCATTGCGCAAGCCTCCGACACCATTCTGGTGAGCTTCGACGCCGAGACATACGCCGACAATGAATTGGCTTACACCATCGACACGGTATTCGGCTTCTTCCGGCGCGACGCACTGGAGCAGCAGGTGGGCCTCCCTGCCACCGGCGAGCAGCGGGCGGCGCTCGAACTTCCCTGTGAGGCAACGGTTGTCGACCTGACAGCCCCAGGCCGGCGCTCCGCACCGGGACCGCGACTGGCCGAGTCCATGCTGGTGATGATCGACCGGGTGACGGGTCGCTGGCCCGACGGCGGCAGCGCCGGTCTGGGGCGGTGGCGTGCCGTCAAGGACGTCGATCCCACCGAGTGGTTCTTCAAGGCGCATTTCTACCGCGACCCCGTACAACCCGGGTCATTGGGTATCGAGGCATTGTTGCAGCTGTTACAGTTCGCCATGCTCGACCTCGGCTTGGGCGAAGAAGCGGGGGCGGCAGCGCATTTCGAACCGGTGGCGCTGCACGAGCCGATCACCTGGCGGTATCGCGGTCAGGTGCTGCCGGCGACCAAGCTGATCACATCGCTGGTGGAGATCACCCGAATCACTCGCGACGACGACGGTATCCTCGCCACAGCCGAAGGCTCACTGTGGGTTGACGGACGGCGAATCTATAGCGTGACCAATCTTGCCATGCGTATCAAAGGTCAAGTGCCACTTAGGCGGTCGCCGTTGCCGACCGAGATTCCCGCCGCGCTTCAGGGCGCCACGATGGAGACCACGATCGATCCTGCCCGCGACCTTTGGATTGCCGATCACTGCCCGACGTACACCATCCCGACCCTGCCGATGATGTCGGTGATGGATCTGTTCGCACAGGCGGCCGGCCAGGCTTACGGCGCCGCCAAAGTGGTCGAAGTCACCGATCTGCGGGTGGTGCGCTGGATCGTCGTCGACTCTCCGAAACGACTGCGGGTGGTTATCGAGCCGATGGCGCCGGGACGCTGCGACGCCCGCCTGGAAGTATGGCGCGACGCGCCGAGACCGGTGATGTCGCGCTGGGAAACACATGCACACGCCACACTGGTCACCGCGAACCAATACCCCAGCGGCCCAGCCGATCCGCCGCCGTTGCACGACACGGTGCCATTCGCCAACCCCTACGAGACGGGCGCCATATTCCACGGACCCGCGTTCTCCACTGTGCTGGACGGCGCCCGGATCGGCCGCAACGGCTCGTCGGGGAGGCTTGCCATCAACCGGTGCAAAGTTCCGGTAGGCCGGCTGCACCCGGGACTGCTCGACGGCGCAATGCACCTCGTGCCACTCGGCGCGTGGAGTGTGTGGACCAACGATGATGTCGATGTCGAATCCTATGTGGAGGCCAAAGACTCGACCGTGGCGTTGCCGCATCGGGTGCAGTGGGCCCGTTTCTACAGCGACACCCCCCGGGATGGGGAGGTGGATGTGGAGATCCGCTGCGTCGGTTTCGACGATGCCGAGAGCCGCATGCCCATGATCGAACTTTGGCTCAGCGCAGGCGGCAACCCCTGGGCCTGCATCCGTGTCGTCGGGATACTGCTGCCCAAAGGACCTCTCGGCCAGGCCGGCGGACTTCAGCAGCGGGCCTTCCTCGGTCACCGCCGTGCGGTGCCCGCGATGTCGTTGAGTGAACGGCTGGAGCCCGGTGTCGTCATGCTCGATGCTGACCGGGTGGCGACGATGAGCTGGCTCAAGGGCACTCTGCAAGCGGTGTATTGCACCGAAAGCATTGGCAATAACTTGATTTCGGACGTGGCGGCCAAGGAGGCCGTCGCGTATGCCGCCCATGACGCCATCCATCCCTCGCAGGTTCACACCTCCGTGGGTCGGGTGTCGTGTCCGGCGTTGCCGCTGGAGCGCATTGCTCTCGAGGTCCACCAAGTACGCCAGGGCGCGTTTCGTGCGGAAGCCTCGCTGCAGACCGACTGGCAGGCAGTTCGCACCTGGTGGACCGACAAACTGGACATGCCACCGGGCTGGTTCGGCGATCTGCTCAAGTGGGCCTTGCTCTCTCGTTACGCCAGACACGTCATCGTCACCGATCCCGATGCGATGGCGGCGGTTCGCGGCCGTCCCGTGTTGCTGCTCGGCAACCACCAGGTGATGATCGAGTCCCTCTTGGCCATGGTGATCGCTTCGTGGGTGACCGACACGAAAGTGGTCCCGATCGCCGGCATCAAACTTCAAAACAATTGGATTGGAAAGCTAACCCGCTTCGCGGACGCCCAGGCGGGACGCGACTTGGGCATCATGCGGTACTTCGATCAACAAACGCCCGAGCAGTTCTTCGGACTGATCGAAGACATCAAATCGGACACCGCCGCCCACGGGGTGTCGACGTTGGTGCATCCAGACGGCACTCGATATTTCCGGTCGGGTCAGCGGGTCGAAAGGCTTACATCCACCCTGCTGGACATGGCGCTGGAAATGTCGATGCCGATCGTGCCGCTGTTCTTCGCCGGCGGCTTGCCCGAGGAACCCGTGGATCCAAAGCTCGAAGTGCCCTATCGCCAAGCTGCGCAAGACTATATCTTCGGCCAGCCGATCATGCCTGACGAGCTGCGGGCATTGGGTTACGCGCACCGTCGCCGACATGTCATCGACGCCATCAATGCCCTGGCCCCATTCAGCGACGCGCCGCACGAGCCGAACCTGCCCCTGGAGCGCAAGATCGCCGCAGTTGCCCCGGGTGCGCCCCCGCTGGAGTCGGTGTGGGATTGCATTGAAGACGCGCTGGATGCGCTGCCGGTCAATTGGCGCAGCACCATCAGCATCGACGATTGGATGGCGACTCGATCAACCCAGCCCTACGCCGGCACCAGCGCAACCGCCCGGCACCGCGTGCACTAGGGCGTTTTCCCGACGGCCTGCGGCCAATCGGCAAGCGTGTCGATATACAGCTGGCGGATTTGCGCAATGTGTTCGGGCAACGAGTCGGGTGTCCAGCCGTCGACCGAAATCGGCGGCAACACCGCAATATCCACGGTCCCAGGAGTGATCGTGAAGGATTCGCGGGGGGCGACGTCGGCCACGTTGCGGATCACGATCGGCACAATCGGTACACCCGCGGCCATCGCCATGCGGAACGCACCCTTCTTGAACGACCCGACCCCGGCCCCGTCTTGGCGAGAGCCCTCGGGTGCGATCAACACCGATATGCCTTTTTTCGTCCGTTCTTCGATTTCGCGCAAGGTATTTACCGACGCTGCGGTGTCATCGCGGTCGAGGAATGCTGCGTCGACGCATTTGAGAATCGTGCCGACGATCGGGTCGCGCGCCAGCTCCTTCTTGGCGACTTTGATCCAGTTGTCCCCCATCAGTGCCGAGGCGACAAACGGGTCGAATCGGCTGCGGTGGTTGTAGAGAAAAATCGCCGGGCGCTGCGCTGTGAGGTTCTGCGCGCCGACGACATTGAGCCGTACGCCGCCGGCTTTAACCACCAGCCCCGGCCAGGTGGAGGTGAAAAGGTTCAGCCCGCGGCGGCGATTCCAGGTCAGCAGACCCAGTACCACCGCGGCCGCTGCGAGCGGAAATGCCGAAAGGACGCCGATAATGGCGCGGATCTGGCCCACCACCACACGAATCCGGTGTCGTAGCCCTCCGGAAACCGGGCCGTCCGTGCGGCCAGTCCCCGAGCCAGTCCGATGTGCCACTTCCGATGCCACCGCTGCGGCCTCCCCTGAATAGTGTCCGGTTGACGCGCCACCGGTATGAATGGAAGCGCACCAACACGTTAGTACGGTGGCCCACGCTTGGGGAGTCGATTATCAAGATCAGTTCCGCGGCGGCGGATTCACCGTGCAGTCCCCGCGAATTAACCCGCTGAAGGATCCTTGCTTTTGTTTGCGAACATATTGAATGCCGAACCTGGCGCGAGCTAATGTGTTTAGGATCAATGCAGCCGCCCGGTCGGGGGCGCATGGTCAAATATTCGGGCGCCGGAGGTCAATTCGATGTCGCAACTGCCCACCGTCGCCATCGTAATTCCCGCCTATAACGAGGAACGTTTCATCGCCAAGTGCCTGGACTCGTGCCTCGACCAAACCTCGACGCCCGAAGAGATCATCGTCGTCAACAACAAGTCGACCGACGACACCGTTTCGGTCGTGCGCAGGTATCAGGAAAACAACCCGCACGTGAACATACGGCTGCTGGAACAGAATGAATATCAGGGCATCGCACCCACCCGAAACTGTGGCTTCGATAATGCCCAGAGCGAAGTCATCGGCAGGATCGACGCCGATTCCATTATCGCGAACGACTGGGTGCAGACGGTGCGCAGCTGTTTTTGCGACGGAGGTGTCGACGCGGCCACTGGCCCTGTCGTCTTCTATGACATGCCGCTGCGCAGCTTCACTTTCTGGCTGGACGCGCGGCTACGCAGCAGGGCGCAGCGAAAGGCGACGAATGAGCGGTTTCTGCTGGGGGCAAATATGGCTATCCGCAGCTCGGCCTGGAAGGCGGTCCGCCATCTCACCCAACTGGACTTGGAAGATCGCCTGCATGAAGATGTCGACCTCGCTCTGACGCTGTTCGAAAACGATCACGAGATCTTGTATGCCCCAACCATGGTGGCGGGCATGTCGGGGCGCCGGGTGAATTGTTCACTGCGTGACTATTACCGGTATGCCGGACGTTATAGCCGCACGACAAAGGTGCACGGCATTAGCAGCTCGTCGGCACGCACTGCCAAGGTGGTGCTTATGCTGCTGTATTTCCCATTTCGAACCATGCGCTTCTTCTATGACGGCGAAAGCCTGCAATTCACCTGGTCGAAATTGCGCCATGAGTTGCGCAAGCGGAATAGGGTGCCCTCGGCATAGAAAGCGTCATCGACCCGGCGGCCGCAGCGCTTGCATGGCGACCCGCATGATCGGTTGCGGAATCCTGTCTTTCATCGCTAACGCGGCATCGGCAGCGCGGGAGCGCAGTGGCGTCCCGCGACCGAACATCCGGTTCAGCGGCCCGCCGGAGGGCTCGATCCGCACGTGTAGTGGCGGGGTATCGACGTCGGCCCCCAGGGCGTTCGCGATGACCATCCGCTGAATCTCGCTGGTGCCTTCAAAGATGGTGTACAGCTTGGCATCTCGGTACCACTTCTCCACCGGATGGTCGGTGATGTATCCCCAGCCGCCCATCGTTTGAATGGCGCGCTCGGTGGCTTTGACGGCGACCTCGCTGGCGGCGAGCTTCGACATCGATCCTTCGCCGCGCTGGAACGCAACGTTGTTCGCCGCCATCCAGGATGCCCGCCAGGTCAGCAGCCGGGCGGCGTCGATTTGAGTCGCCAGCTCGGCCAGCGGAAACGCTATGCCCTGGTTGTCGATGATCGGACCGCCGAACGCCTCCCGCTCGGTCGCGTACGCCGTCGCGTATTCCAATGCGGCGCGGGCGATTCCGATTGCCTGGGCGGCGACCATCGGGCGGGTCTGTTCGAATGTTCCCAATGTCGCTGAGCCGGAGCGCTTTCCACCCGCGACCGCTTCGCGGGCCTTGGCCAGCTTGTGTTCGAGTTTCTCGTGCCCACCGAGCAGGTTGTCAGCCGGAACCCGGACGCCGTCGAATCGTAGTTCGGCGGTGTGCGACGCCCGGCAACCCAACTTGTCGAGTTTGCGCACCAGCTCCAGGCCGGGGGTGCCGCCGGGCACCACGAACAGCGCCTGACCGCGGTGGCCCAGTTCCTCGTCGACCACCGCGTTCACCACGTGCACGTTGGCGATGCCGCCGTTACCGATCCACATCTTGTGGCCGTCGATGATCCAGTCGTCACCTTCGCGGCGAGCGCGGGTGCGCAGATTGCGGACGTCACTGCCGCCCTCGGGTTCGGAAATCGCCAGCGCGGCCAACTTGAGATCACCTGGTGTGCCGAAACATTCGGGGGCCCAATGCAGCATTTGCTCCGGTGAGGCGGCCTGGCCGATCGCCGACAGCGCCAACGCGGGCATGACGATCGCCAAGCCAATGCCGGCGCAACCCCAAAACAGTTCCTCCATGAACATCGGCAGCGATAGCCCGGTTGGGTCGCCGATCAAATCGCGGTAGAACAGTGGACTGTAAAACCCGCGCCGGGCCGCCTCCTCCAGCACCGGCCAGGGAAACTCCTGTCGCTGGTCGTAGTCGAGTGCGACCGGACGGACAACTTCTTCGGCGAACTCGTGGGTCCGCCGGGCCAAATCGTGCTGAGCCGCGGTTGGTGTCAAGTCAAACGTCATGATGCGCCTTTGGGTCGACTTCTCCGTCCCTGCGGCTGCGACTACCCCGTCGGCTGGGTCAGCAAACTGCCGGCCGGCCCGAAGCCGTCATGCGGCCGAGCGCGGACCCAGCTGCGCCAACGGAAGATGCAAGACGACCGCCGGGACCGGGACCGCGCCGTCCTCGCGGCGCGCCAACAATGCCGCGTTCTCCGGTAGTTGCCGGGCGTTGATCTCACCGGCGGCAATCCGGCGCAGCACCTCGTGCGCCATCGCCAGCTGCTCGCGCTTCCGGTACTGGCCGCCGGGAAGTTTTATCCCCGCCCATACCCCGTATTCCTCGCGGTGCTCGATGGCGCGTTGCGCGCACAGCCGCTGCTGGGCGAGTGGGCAGCGGCGCAGGCACTGGATGCGTGCCTCGGTGGCCGACCGTTCGTAGGCGCGGGCTTTGGCCGCGCCGTCGCCAGCGTCGTCGTCGGGGTAGCCGAACCACAGTTCCGGGTTGGCAGTGCAAGGGTTCGCCATGGCCGCCATGTGAGCGCCTCCTTCATTCGGTGAAACGTAGGTGGAAGCGTATATGCAAACGGCCGGCCGCCGCAATAGAAAGGCGATGAAAACGTATATCGGCAAGGCTGCCGTTGCCGCTGTGTACTATTCGTTCATGGCCGGAGCCCGCGGTGAGCCGTGAGTCGGCCGGCGCGGCCATCCGCGCCCTGCGCGAATCGCGCGACTGGTCGCTGGCCGATCTTGCGGCCGCGACCGGCATCAGCATCATGGGCCTTAGCTACCTGGAGCGCGGTGCCCGAAAGCCGCATAAAAGCACAGTTCAAAAGGTCGAAAATGGACTGGGCTTGCCACCGGGGACCTATTCGCGGTTGCTGGTCGCCGGTGATCCCGAGGCCGAGCTAGCCCGATTGATCGCGGCGCAGCCACCCAAGCCAACGTCTTCGCCACGGGCCGGGGCCGTCGTCGTCGATCGCCACAGTGACACCGATGTCCTCGAGGGATACGCCGAAGCGCAGCTCGATGCGCTGCGTTCAGTCATCGATAGATTGCCTGCGACGACATCAAACGAATATGAGACGTATATTCTCTCCGTGATCGCACAGTGTGTGAAGGCGGAGATGCTGGCCGCCAGCTCGTGGCGGGTGGCGGTGAACGCCGGTGCCGAATCGACCGGTCGGCTGATGGAACATCTGCGGGCTCTCGAAGCGACCCGCGCTGCCCTCCTCAAGCGCATGCCGGCCAGCTTGACCGCCCGCTTCGACCGGGCGTGTGCGCAGTCGTCACTACCGGAACCGGTCATCGCGGCACTCATCGGCATCGGTACCGACGAAGTGTGGGATATCCGCAATCGCGGCGCCATCCCCCCGGGCGCGCTGCCCCGCGTCCGTGCCTTCGCCGATGCGGTCGAGGCGCCAGAGCAACTCGAGCCAGCCGAGGGGGATCGATGACGCGCAGCGAAGTCGAGGCATTGGGCCGTGCACACCAGCTTTTCACCGGTGACGCTCGGCTTTCAGCACTCGACGCGGGGATATCCAGCCTGCCTCAACTAAAAACTGTTGTAGCACAAGGGAATTACCAACAGGCGGCGCGGCGCAGCCGGGCGACGCTGCTATCGGCGGCGCGAACCGATGCGGCGGCCGCGGCCGTCATCGCCGGGGCGCACCGGGGCCGGGCCGCCGCAAGGGAGCTCACCGGGCGCGTCGTGGACGAGGCCCGCGCCGATGCCGCGTGCGATCAGCCGACGCCGTTGGCTCAGCGTGAGGCGATGCGCCGCCGCGTCGCACGGCTGCGTGCGCAACATGCGCATGTCATATCGGCACGTCGGCAGGCACGACGGCACGTGGCGGCGCTGCGTGCGCTGCGTTATCGAATGGCGCACCATCCTGGGTCACGCCGGATGCCCGCGGCGAGCGGGCGGGCTGGCATCGCGGTGCGAGCCGCGCTATCGCGATTGGGCCGTCCTTATGTCTGGGGGGCCACCGGGCCCAACCAATTCGACTGTTCCGGGCTGGTCCAGTGGTCGTATGCACAGGCGGGCCTGCACCTGCACCGCACTACCTACGAACAGATCAACGACGGGATTGTGGTGCCGCACTCGCAGGTGCGCCCGGGTGATCTGGTTTTTCCGCACGCGGGGCATGTGCAGATGGCGATCGGCAACAACCTGGTTGTCGAGGCGCCCTATTCGGGTGCCTCCGTGCGGATCAGCCAGTTGGGCAACAACGTGCAAATACGGCGTCCCTATTGAGAACCGTTCGGATAACGGATAGTCGCCCAGCTCAGATGGGCCGGATGAGAAGGTTGTACCCATGTCGGACCAAACCGGGTCTTCGCTAGCCGCGATTGCGGAGCGGCAGGCAATTTTGGCCAGGCAGCACGGCGCACTCGCCGAGGCCGACCGTGTGCTGACCGAGGCCCTGGCCGACGCACATGCGGCGATGCGGGAAAGCGTGCGCCGGCTCGACGCGATCGCAGCCGAGATCGACCGTGCTGCGGCATACCATGCGGAGCTGGCCGTCGATACGTCGTTGGGGGCGCGCGAGTTTCAGCGATTTCTCTTGGCCAAACAGCGGGAGATCGCCGCGGTCATCACCCAAGCCCGGGAACTGGGTCAGTCGAAAAGTGCTGTGCTGCACAGCCTGCGGTCGCAATACGAGACTCCGGCCGGCTAAGCGAAGGTGAATTGCCGGCAGCTCGCCGCCTGAGTACTGTCGCCCGGCATGGAGGGGTCGCAAGGTTGCCCGCTACGGGCCGGCTAGCCGATGTCGACGTATACGGAGCTACTGGCGGCCATCAAATCGGTGCGCGATGCCACGGGCGACCCGAATGCGTGGCAAGCCGGGCTGACACCGCGCGAGGTGGCCGCCGTGATGACCCCCGCCACCCGCTCGGAACAACTGGACGCGATTCTGGCGAAGATCCGCCAACAACATTCGCGCCTCTTCAACCCGGCGGCCGGATCCGCTCCGCCGCCACCCGGCGCCCCGCCCCAACGGCAGGAAGGCGAAGCCGCCAAGGCCATTGCTGAGGCCGAAGCTTCTCTGGCACACCAGAATTCGGCTAGTTCGCAACTCGACCTGCAGGTGATCTCGGCCATTTTGAATGCTCACCTCAAGACAGTCGAGGGTCGCGATGCGCTGAACAAGCTTCAGCAGGAGACGGAAGCCGCGGTACGCACGCGATCGGATCTTGACACTCCTGCCGGTGCCCGGGATTTCCAACGATTCCTGATCGGCAAGCTGCGCGATATCCGTGAAGTTGTCGCGAACGCCAGCCTTGACGACACGTCGAAATCGGCCCTCATGGCGGCGTGGACGTCGTTGTACAGCGCGTCGAAAGGCGAACCCGGTGACCACCAGGTGTCCACGCGGCCCGTCGGCGCGTCAGCGCGCGAGACCGCCGCCGATCCGGCGGGATTGCCTGACGATTCCTACTTCGATTCGCTCCCGCTTGACGATCCTGGGCTGCTGGCCGAGGCGTCACCGGCACCGCCGAGCACCCCGCCCACTGCGGCGGCGATGCCCGGCTTCGGGGCCCTGCCGATGCCGGGCGCCGGAGCGATCCCCGGCTCGGGCTGGGGTGCGCCGGGCGGACTACCGCTATCGGGGTTGGCGCCAGGCGCCGAAGGCGATTCCGGATTGCCCGACCGTGAAGACGGCGACTTCGAGGATGTCCAGCCGACCGACCACGAGCAGGCCGACGAGGCGGACGACCACGACCCCGACCACGAAGAAGAACCCGACGCGAAACCCGAATCACCACCGGCCGGTCCGACGACGGTGACCTTGCCCACCGGCGAAACGGTAACTGCCGCAAGCCCTCAGCTGGCCGCGGCGATCAAGGCGGCGGCCGGTGGAGTGCCGATCGCAGAAGCCTTCCAGCAACAGGGAATTGCCATCCCCCCGCCGGGCACGCCGGTCCCCCAACCCATCGACCCGTCCCGCGTGGCCCCAGGCGACATCGGCATCTTCACCGAACGTCATGCGCTTGCCCTCGGCGCGAGCAAAGCCCTCCTGGACGGGCAGATCCAACACATCTCCGCGGTGACTGGACCCAGCTTTCTAGGCTGGGAGCATCCGCCCGCGACCGCGACCGCGACCGCGCCGGCCACAACCGGAGCACCGACGCCAACCCGTCCGGCGGCGACGCCGACCACCTGGTAATAGTGAGGCCGCCGGCCGCACGACCGGCGCACGGAGAGGAGACAGCGGATGGCAGACCGCATCCACGTGGTGCCCGCGCACTTGCGTGAGGCCGCTGCTCACCATCAGCAGACGGCCGAGCAGTTGCGCACGGTCCCGTCAGCGCACCCGGCGATCCAGGAAAGTCTGGACTCACTGGGCCCCATTTTCAGCGAGTTACGTGACGCCGGCCGTGAACTGCTCGAACTCCGACGGCAGTGCTACGAACAGCAGGCCGACGACCACGCCGACATCGCGCAGAGTCTTAGGACGTCGGCAACAATGTGGGAGCAGAACGAGGAAGACGCATCGCGCATCCTCGGAAGCCTCCGAAACCAGGACCTATGACGGCGATGACGGGCATGACGGGTCGCGGGATTTCATGACCGAGGCCAATCCCGCATTCGACACGGTTCATCCCAGCGGCCACATCCTGGTCCGGTCCTGCCGGGGTGGATATATGCACAGCGTCGCGTTGAGCGAAGCGGCGATGGATACCGACGCCGACATCCTGGCGGAAGGCATCTTGCTGACGGCTGACGTGTCCTGCCTGAAGGCACTGCTGGAAGTGCGCGACGAGATCGTGGCAGCAGGACACACGCCATCGGCGGAAGTTCCCACGGCCAACGATCTCGACACGGCTATCGAACGGCTGCTGGCGCACCAACTGCGTCGACGCGAGCGCTGAGGAACTAGAGAGGAACTAGAGCAGCCAGCTCTTGGCGGTCTCTGGGTCGGGTGCGATGTCGGAGGGCGGCTCGATCGGGTTGGCGCCGAACAGGTCTCGCGCCCGCAACAGCAGCGCGCGTACTTCGTCGAGTTGCTGCTGCAGCGCAGAATCGGCCATGTGCTCACGCTACCCAGGACGTATCAGCCACACAATTCACCGTCTGCGCACCCGATAACGGGCCGGTACGCTGTGCCGGTGGCGATCTTCGGTCGGAGGAGGGCGCGGCAGCGCCTTCGGAGGGCGACCCGAGAATCACTGCTGATTCCGACCTTCAGCTCTCGCCCGGATTGCACTCCTCAGGTGACGCCTGGCCTGGACCCTGCCGAACTGGCACCGAATGGCACCAGGAGCCCCGAGACGTCTCGGGGACATCGCGCCGACCTGGATAAGACTCAGGTGATGCCGGCCATCCGGGATGCGGAAGTCCCCGAGCCGCCGCAACCTGAACCGGAATCAGACGACGAGCGGCTGCTGCGGCTGCTGGTGTTCGTGGCGCGTCAAGAACCCCGGCTGAACTGGGTCGTCGGCGACTGCACCGACGGCACCACCGTCCTGGCTACCGACCTGGCCCACGGCTGGATCCCGCCGGGCATCGCGCTTCCCGAAGGTGTGCGGTTGTTGGCGCCCGGGCAGCGCACCGGTCGCGCCGCGGCGTGGATCGGCGCCGCGACGCGCTGCGCAACCTACAGTCCAGGCGCGCCAGCACGATGGCCCGCTGATGTCGTCGCGACCAAACCGTCAGCGCAGCCCTTCGAGTTGCCCATGGTCGAGGGACTGGGTCAGGAGCTGGGTGCGGCCACGCATCGGCGTGACGGGCTGCCCAAGATGGTGCACACGATGGCTAAGGTCGCGGCCGCCGGAACCGGTGTGGTGGAAGAGGAAGTCGATCTCCTGCGCGTGCACCTGGATACCTCTCGCTACCAGCTGCTGGCCCAGTATCCCGATGTCGATGCTGCGCAGTTGCTCAACTGTATGTTGCTCGCCGCAACCGCTGGCAGCGTCAGCAATGACGCGATAGCGGCGAACTACCACTTCTCCTGGTTCACCAAACTCGGTCGCTGAGTACGTCCTGTGGATGAATTGACGCTGGTGGGGGGCGTCGACATACTGTCATGGTGTCGGGGTCGGGTCGCCAGGAATTGAGCGACCTCAGCGACCGGGACCTCGTCGAATCGGTTCTTCGTGAACTGAGCGAAGCGGCTGACAAGTGGGAAGCACTTGTCGCGCAGGCCGAGACCGTCACTTACAGCGTGGACTTGGGTGATATTCACGCTGTAGCAAATTCCGACGGCCGGTTGCTCGAGTTGACGCTGCATCCGGACGTGATGACCGGCTACGCCCATAGCGAGCTGGCCGACAGATTGAACCTCGCGATCGCAGCGCTGCGAGAAGAGGCAGAGGCCGAGAACCAGGCACGGTACGGCGGCCGTTTGCAGTGACATCGGTGCCGGTACGACAGACGGATTCGTATCGGCGCCGGAAGGAGAATGCCTGTGCCACTCAATCTGTCCAACCGAGATCAGAATTCGGGGCACCTGTTCTACAACCGGCGGCTACGCGCTGCGATCACTCGGTTTTCGGTACGGATGAAGCACGACGACCGCAAACAGCAAGCGGCGGTAGCGCTTTCAATCGTCATCGTCGTGATTGGCGTCGGCTGGATGGCCCTGCTGCACGTGATGAAGCCCGCCGGCTTGATCGGGCAGTCGAACATCATCGGAAACCGTGACACCGGCGCCATGTACGCAAGAATCAACGGGCGCCTTTATCCCGCGCTCAATCTCACCTCGGCGCGACTGGCAGTGGGCAGTGCCGCAACCCCGACCTGGGTGACGGCCGGCGAAATCGCGAAGTACCCGACCGGCCCGATCGTCGGCATCCCCGGGGTGCCGGACAGTCTGCCGGTTACCGCCGGCACCGTATCGGCATGGTCGGTTTGCGACACCGCGCAAACCGGGGGAGCCACCCGCAGCGGCGGAACCACTCCGGTGGTAACCGCGATCGCGGGCCAACTCTCGCCGCTGGGCCGGGCTGTGGCGCTGGGCCCCAAGCAAGCAATTCTGGTCACCCACAGAGGCGCAACGTATGTGATCTGGGGCGGGCAACGGTCCCGCATCGACCCGACCGACCGTTCGGTGACGTTCAATCTTGGCCTCGATCCCGGGCTGACCTACCCGGTCGAAATCTCCAACGCGCTGTTCGACGCGATGCCCTCCACCGAACCCATTGTGCTGCCGGCAATTCCGGAGTCCGGCACACCATCGCAATGGCTGCCCGGCGCCAAGGTGGGTAGTGTGCTCGAGTCCCGCGATGCCAATGGCGCCGTCAACGGCTTCTACGTGTTGCTGCCCGGTGGAATGCAGAAGATCAGCAGCTTTGTCGCAGACCTGTTGCGTACCGGCGATTCTCAGGGGTCGACAACGCCAACGCTGATAGCTCCGGACAAGCTCATTCAGATACCGGTCGTCGACGTGATCGACGTTGACTACTATCCATCCGGCAAGCTGGAATTTGTTGATACGGCAGCCAATCCGGTGACCTGCGTGGGCTGGGAGAAGCAGTCCAGCGACCCCCAGGCCCGGATCACCGTTTTCACCGGCCGCGGCCTGCCGGTTCCGATCGGCATGGATTCGAGGTTGGTGCAACTGGTTCGGGACGACCGCAATCCCGACTCCGCCGAAGCCCACCAGACCCTGGTCTTGCCCGGAGCGGCTAATTTCATAGCGACGACGAGCGGTGTGGCCACCGCCCAGAGCCGGGAAAGTTTGTATTGGCTTTCGCCGCAAGGCGTTCGGTACGGCATTCAGTCGGACCAGCCGACACTGCGGGCACTTGGACTGGATCCGCGTTTCGCGGTCCAAGCGCCGTGGCCGATCGTGCGTACCTTCGCACCCGGCCCCGCCATCAGCCGCGACGCCGCTCTGGTCGCGCGCGACGTCGTCCCGGCGGGCGGCGTGGTCGCGCCCATTCCCGATTCCAACCAGACCAACGGCGGGGGCTAGACATGTCGAAACGTGGCTTCGTTCGCGGCAAGCGCAAGCTGGCGTCGGACGTTCCGCCGGTGCGCGTGGCGGTCCCTGCGCCGCTGGCATTGCCGGAGCGGGAACCGCGAAACATCATGCTGATGATCGCTCTTCCGGCGCTGCTGATCGGGATCGTCGGCACCCTGGTGGTGATGTACGCATCGGGTATCCGGTCGCTGCAGTCGGGGTTTTTTCCGATGGTCGGCCTGGTCGGTTTCGGGACGTTGATGTTCGGCGGCCGGTTCGGTCGTGGGCGCCGGATCAGTTGGGGCGAACAGGAAAAGCAACGCCGCAGTTATCTGCGCCAGCTCGATGAGGACCGCGACGATGTCCAGCGCGCCGCCCAGGAACAGCGACGCAGCCAGTTGTACGTGCACGGTGATCCGCAGCAGCTTGACACCGTGATCGGGGGCCCGCGAATGTGGGAACGGCGCGCGACGGATTCGGACTTTCTCGACGTCCGCCTCGGCATCGGGGTGCAGCAGGCCAGCGAGTCCGCGGTCACCTTGCAGTGGCCTGACGTTCCGGTCGGTGAAGAGCTCGAACCGGTAACCGGTGGCGCGCTGCGGGATTTCATCATCGAGCAGAGCAAGATTCGCGGGATCGGCAAGGTGCTCAGTCTGCGGTCCAAACCCGGCTTCAGTTTCATCGGCGAGGATCCCGGCGAACTGCATGCCCTGGTCCGTTCGGTCCTGTGTTCGCTCGCGGTGTATCACAGCCCCAACGACGTAAAGCTGATGGTCGTCACCCGCCATCCGGAGCTCTGGTCGTGGCTGGTGTGGTTGCCGCACAACCAGCACGACGAGATGTTCGATGCGTGCGGGCTGCGCCGGCTGGTGTTCGCCTCCCCCACGGAGCTGGAGGACGCGCTCGACGCTGAACTGCACCGCAAGGGCCGCGGCCCGTGGACGCCGCCGGTCGGGGCCAGTCCCACATCGATGCCGTCGCCGATCGAGACGTCCACCGGGCTAGTGCTGGGCCCGCACTGGGTCATCGTCGACGACAACGTGGGTACGCCCGAGCAATGGGAAGGCGTGACTGGACAGAAAGGCATGACCGGTATCACGGTGTTGCGGTTGGCAACTCGCGTCGGCGTTGGCGTCGGGTTCGCTGACGAAACCGAGTGTTTCACGCTGCGCGAAGGCCGATTGATGCATCGCGACACGTTCTACGCGGTGGCCGATATGCTCGCCGACAGCACCGCCAACCGCTACGCGCGGGCGCTGGCCCGCTGGTCGCCGATGAGCGCCGGAGAGTTGTCCGAAACCGACAGCCAGGGCGGGGAATTGCTGCGGGCGCTGGGCATCGCCGATCCTCGGGAGCTCGATGTCGACAGGCTGTGGGGGGAAAGCCGCGGCCGGGGTGATCCGAAATGGGCGATGGTCCCCGTCGGCGTCAGGCAAGGCGGCGAACTCCAGTATATTATTCTGCGCGCCAAGGATTTTGGTGGTTACGGATTCCACTCCGTGGTGATCGGTACGTCTGGTTCCGGTAAATCCGAGTACTTCTTGTCGTTGTGCAGCGGCATCGCGCTGACGCATTCGCCGGAGACCTTCATCGTGATCTTCGTCGACATGAAGTTCGAGTCGGCCGCACAGGATCTGCAGGGTTTCCCGCATGTCGCGGGCTCCCTGTCCAACCTCGGCAAAGACGACCGTCACCTCGCCGAACGGATGCGCAAAGCCATCAACGGCGAGATCGCCAGGCGATATCGGCTTTTCAAGAATGCCGGAGCCCGGGACGCCAACGAATACGAGGAGATGCGGCTGGCCGGGCGCGACCTGGAGCCGGTGCCCATCCTACTGGTGATCATCGATGAGTATCTCGAGTTGTTCATCCACCACCCGGAGTGGATCGATCTGGTGATCCACATCGGGCAGGAGGGTCGCGGCTGCAACGTCTTCTTCACCCTCGGCGGCCAGCGACTGGATTTGTCTTCGCTGAGTAAGGCGAAGAGCAACATCGCTTTTCGGGTGGCGCTGCGGGCCGAGACCGCAGAAGACTCCCGTGATGTCATCGGCAGCGACGCCGCTCTGCATCTGCCGTCGAAGGAGAACGGCTACGGGCTGCTGAAGGTTGGTCCCCGCGATCTGGATCAGTTCCGCTGCTTCTACGTCTCGGCACCGTTCGTCGTGCCGAAGCGGGTGGTCGATGTGAATAAGACTGTGGCCGTGAGCTTTTCCCAGCCGCGCGCCTACACCTGGGCCTACCAGCCGCTGAGTGAGGCTGACAGCGCGGCGTTGGCCACGGCTGACGAACCCGAAGAGCCCGATGAATTCCTCTTCCATTCCGACGGCTTTCGCAAGAAGAAGCTCGTCGACGTCATCCGGGACTCGCTGCTCTCACACCCCGCGCGACCGCCGCACCAAATCTGGCTTCCTCCTTTGGAAGTCAGGGAGCCGATCGACACGTTGGTGGCGCGCTGGCGTGGCAAACAATGGAACGTCGACTACGGCAACAACCCGGGCCTCGTTCTTCCGGTTGGGATCGTAGACATTCCCGAGGAACACACCCAGCGAGTGCACGCGCTTGACGCCGAGATGGACAACATCATGGTGGTTGCCACCGCGCAGCGCGGCAAGTCCACCACGCTGATGACGTTGATGACCGCTGCGGCATTGATGTACCGGCCCGAACGGGTGACGTTCTTTTGTATTGGGGCGTCGTTGTATCCGGTTGAAGGACTGCCGCACGTGGCCTCGGTGGTGAGCCCGACCGACAGCGAGGGAGTGTCCCGAACCATCGCCTCGATCGAGGGATTGATCCTGGCGCGTGAGGCCTCATTCAAGAGGTACCAAATCGACATCTCCGAATTTCGGGAGCGACGGTTCGGTGGCGATGGTGTGGACCGGCCTGCGGGCACCGACCCCGATGACAAGTTCGGCGATGTCTTCCTGGTCATCGACAACTTCAGTGACCTCTACGACAAGGACGCCGCGATGGGCGAGCGGGCCATCGCGATCGCCCGCCAGGGCCTGTCATATGGAGTGCACATCATGACCAGTGCCACCGCCTGGTTGGTGGGCCAGAAGCAGCAACTGGTCAACGTGTCCAACGCCCGGATCCAGCTGAGGTTGAGCAACCCCGACGAAACGCAGATGGGTGAAGGTTTCGAGCGTAAGAAGGCCGCCCGCAACACGCTGGACCGGCCCGGTTTCGGCGTTACCCGGGACGGCTTCGAGCTGCTGGTCGGGGTGCCCGAGATCATCGACGTGGCTGGTGAACGAGTGGCGACGCGTGACGTCGGTCCGCGAATCGCCGGACTGACCGGCGCCGGACGGGTGGAAAGCCTGGCCCGGTTGCCGGGGCGGGTTCCGCTCAGCGAGGTGATGAGCGCGTTCGCGGGCACCGCCGAGGCCGCCGACCCGTTGAACCTACCCTTCGGGATCGGCGAAACCGCGCTGCAACCCGCGGTGCTGCCGACCCGAGTGGCGCCGAACATGTTGATCGTCGGCCGCCAATTGTGCGGTAAGACAACGACTTTGGCTGTTTTCGGCCAGGCGATCGTCAGCCGGTTCACCCCCGAACAGGCCCAGGTCACCATCATCGATCCCAAGACTTCGCTGATCGGCAAGATTCAGGGCGATCACGTGCGGGCCTACGCCTACACCGCCGACGACATCGACACGGTAATCGGAGAATTGGCCCAGATCCTGCGTGATCGCCTTCCTCCTTCGGGCCTGAGCCAGGAAGAGCTGCTCAACCGTAGCAACTGGGAGGGCCCGCACCATTTCATCCTGATTGACGACGAACAAGAGCTGCGACCACATGGTGTGGTCGGCAAGGGTGCGGCTACGGCGCCGCTGTGGGGCCTGATCGAGCGCGGGCGCGAGATCGGTCTGCACGTAATCGCTTCGCGCCTGCCCGGCAACTGGGCGGGCGTGTCGGTAACCAACCCGTTCCTGCAGAAGATGACGGGCTCTCGAGCGCCGACTTTGTTCATGGACAACGACCCCGCGGCGGTCAAGGTGTTCGGTAGGACCAGCGCCCAGCAGCTGCCGCCCGGGCGTGGTCTGCTGGTCACCACAGACGGGGTGATGGAAGGGGTGCTGGTAGGAGACCCGTAAACCTGAATCGACAGCCGGCGGGACCGAATTTAAACTCAGACCGCTCTGCTAGGGCGGGCGATTTGTGCGATTGGATATGGAGGCGAGTATGGGTGGCCTGTTCGGGATGGTTCCGGGCGCCGTTGATATGTCGGCGGCCGCGGAGGCCGGAATCAGCGAGGAGATGGCGGCCACCACAGCTGCCGGCGCAGCCGCGCTCACCGGGGTGATGCCGATGGCGCCTGACGCTGATTCGATGGAGTTTGCGGCCGCGCTCAACGCCGCCGGAGCCGCCTATCTGGCCAGCGCCGGCGAGCACGTCGGGCAGCGGGCAGCGTTCTCAGGTGCACAAGGCCTGGCGTCGGCAACGACTCTGGCCGCCGAGGCGGCTCGCGCAGCGGCCAGCGCGCTTTAGTAGGCGTACTTCATGCCCGATCCACGTTGGACCGGCCCACCCGAACTCGTCGCGACGATCTTCGAGGCCGGCTCCCCCGCCTCGGTGATCGCCAACAACGTCGTATGGGTCGCCGAGACCGCCAATAAGGAACTGTCAGCGGGCCTGTCCACGGTGACCAGCTTGGCCATGGCCACGCAGTGGCAGGGCGTGGGCGCGGTCGCCTCGATGGTGACCGCTACGGGACTCAACGCCGGTCTGCAGACGCTGGTGGGGTGGACCGCGGAAAAGATCGGTATCACCCAAGCGGCCGTGGAGGCCTTCACCATAGCGAGGTCTTCGGTGATCCCGTCGGTGGTCTCGACGACAAACCGCGCCGAAACGGCGGTGTTGAATGCCACCAACTTCCTCGGCATCAATACCCCGGCAATCGCCGAGCGTGAGGGTGAGTACTTCGGCGAGCATTGGCCGCACAACTCGAGTATCGGCTGGGCCTATTCGGGAGCGCTGAGCGCCCTGATCGCGGCGTTGACGGTCCCGCCCCCGGTTGCGCCGATGGGCGCGTCGCCGGCCGCCCCGGCGGCTGCGGCCGAAACGGTGGCCCAATCGGCGGCACAGTCCGGCATGAACAACGCCGTGCAAGCCACGGGTCAAGCCGCGCAGACCGCAGGGCAGACGGCATCCTCTCCCGCCGATGCGACGGGGCAGCTCAGTTCCTTGATGCAGCAACCCATGCAGATGCTGTCGAGTGCCACCGAGCCGCTGAAACAGTTAGCCCAAATGCCGATGCAAGCGATGCAGGGCTTCAGCAGTCTGCCGCAGAGCATGATGCAGGCGATGGGCGGAATGTTTCCGACGGGCAGCGGGGCTTCGGGTGCCGCGACCGCCGTCGCGGAACCGGTCGCCGCTGTCGGCGGTACCGCAGGCGGCGCTGCAGGCGGTGGCGGGGGCGGCGCCTTCCCGGGCGCTGGACTGACCAGCTATACGCGGCCCACCAGCAGCTTCGAACCGGGTGGCCGGCCGACCAGCCTGCGAGCCGGTGTGCTCAATGCCGCCGAGGTCCGGGGTCCCACTGCCTCGGCCGGGATGGGTGGTTCTGCAATGCCGATGTCGCCGGCGGGCATGCTGGGCCGCGCCAACGGCGCAGCTGGCGACAAAGAGCCCGTGACACGCGCGCGTGTGGTGGTCGAGGGCGACCCGATCGACTCGCGGTAGTCCGTCGTCACATTAGCCCCAACCGGCACGTGTGCCTCTTACCTGTTCGGATGCCTGTTTGCCCGCCTCCGAGCGACACGAAAAGCTGTCGCTCAGAGGCGGGCAAAAGACTGGCCACTCCAGCTCGGGGCCACTGTGGCGGATGTGACAAGCCCACTCAGCGCGCGCTCATCGCCCGACGTGTGAGCTGAATGGCGCCGGCTCTCTTCGCGCGCTGCGCGCGCTCATCGCCCGACGCCGGGCGGGCCCGCGAAGGCCTGCGCTATCGACAACCACTTCTGCGCGTCTTCCCCTACCGCCGTCAGGTCAAGGGCGCGCAGCGCCCGCCGCTGAGTGACCAGATAGCAGAACGCTTCCGCCGTGCCGGTGACCCGCTGGACCGCATCCGAGGGTCCCCACGACCAGGTGTCGCCGCCGGGGCTCCGCAGTTCGACCAGGAACGGCTCGGCCGGCGGTGTCAGATTGTTCACCAAAAACGCGTAATCACGGGTCCGCACGCCGAGGTGGGCGATCGAGCGCAGCCGGTCGGTCGCGGGCCGGGTGACGCCGAGCGCGTCGGCGACATCCAGACCATGTGCCCAGGTCTCCATCAACCGCGCAGTTGCCATCGACGCCGCGCTCATCGGCGGCCCGAACCACGGCAACTTGCGGCCGTCGGCAACCGTCAGCAACTCCGAATGCAGCCGCCCGCGGGTATCCCGCCAATCGTCGAGCAACTCTGCCGGCGGCCGTGCCGCCAGCTCCTCGGCGCCCGCATCGACGAATCCGCTGGGGTCGGCGGCAGCCGCGGACAGCAGCTCGGCGAATCCGGCCTCGTCGGTGACTGCGGTGAGCGCGACACGGTCGGTCCACAACAGATGACCGATTTGGTGGGCGATGGTCCAGCCCGGCGCCGGCGTCGACAAAGCCCAGCGATCCGCGGGAAGCGGCGCCACTAACGCGTCGAGGTCGTCGCTTTCGGCTCGCAGATCGGCGACGATCGGACCGGGACCGGCCATGAAGGAACCTCCTTAACGCTTGTTCGCGGGTTGACCGCGGCGACCGACGAAGCTGTGCACGACGAGCCCGAACAAGTAGAGCACTGACCCGAACAACACAAATGCAGGCGCGTGCCCATCGGCGGGTATCAACATCGCAGCAACGGTGACCGACGCGATGTAGGACACCCAGAACAGCGCGTCCTGCACCGCGAACACGTGGCCGCGCAACGCATCATCGACGTCGATCTGCATCGCCGAATCGGCGCACAGCTTGACCACTTGACCGGCGACACCCAGCATGAAGCCGCATACCGCCATGACGGCTACCTGTAGCCCGGCGCCCGCGGTCTGGATGACGGCGGCCGCCACCAGCGCACCGTTGGCCGTGGCATAGCGTCCCCACCGCCGGATCAACGACGGCGTCAGCACATTGGCCAGGAAAGCGCCCAGACCGGTAGCCGCGAAGAACACCAGGGCGGTACCCAACCCTTTGACGTCCGGGTCGGTCATGTGGTGCACCAGCAGCAAGACGATCAGCGAGTTGATGCCGACCACCATCCGGTGTGCGGCCAATCCCGACAGCGCGGCGGCGACGGTCGGAAGCTGGGCGACCGTGCGTACGCCGTGGAGCCAACCGGTAACCACCGCGTACACGGCCGATCCGTGAATCGCCCGCTTGGTGTCGTCCGGGCCGAGCGCCCGGGGTGCGAACCGCAGCGCCAGCAGCAGTGAGAGCGCAACCGGAACGGCGGAGGTGAAAATGACCGCCGCAGCACCCCGGTCGCCGCCGCCGGCAAGCCAGCGCGGCAGCAGCATGAAGTTGGCGCCCAGAAAGGCCGCGACGGCACCCGAGGCGGTGGCGACCGAGTTCATCGTGACCACCTTTTCGCGCGGCACCACGTGGGGCAACGCCGCGGACAGACCGGAGGCAACGAAGCGGGATAAACCGTTGGCCAACAATGCAACACACAGCAGCAGCAGATCACCGGCGCGCATCGCCAATATCGTGCCGATCGCGGCGATGAAACCCAGCCGGCCTATGTTGGCGCCTACCAGCACCAGCCGCCGATCCCAGCGATCCATCAAGGCGCCGGCGAACGGCCCCAGCAATGAATACGGCAGAAACAAAACTGCGAAGGCCCGCGCGATCGCCATCGGATCCGCGGCCCGGTCCGGGTTGAAAAGCAGCGCCCCGGCCAAACCCGCCTGGAAGAGGCCGTCGCCGAACTGACTCGCGATACGTACCTGCAGTAGTCGCCAGAAGTCGGGCATGCTGCGCACCGACCGCCAGAGTCTGACGGGTGCCCTGGCGTGCACCGGGGTTTGAACCACAGAACCCACTTCCAAAATCGGGGCAGGCAAGGCGCGCTGCGCTCTACGCCGCCACGTCAACATTACAAATATGTATGGGCCATGCTCGTTTGTCCCGGGCGCAGTTGCAGTGAGTGCGATGATGTTCGGGTGGCGCCACACGAGGATTCCGACGACTATGTGGTGCCCGCCGCGCAACGTGTGCGAGCGGGGACCTTGCTGTTAGCCAACACCGATCTGCTGGAACCGACGTTTCGGCGCAGCGTGATCTATATCGTCGAGCACAACGACGGCGGCACCCTGGGTGTGGTGCTCAACCGGCCCAGCGAGACCGCTGTGTACAACGTGTTGCCGCAGTGGGCCAAACTCTCGGCCAAGCCCAAAACAATGTTCATCGGAGGCCCGGTGAAACGTGATGCGGCGCTGTGCCTTGCGGTGTTGCGGGTGGGCGCGGATCCGGAGGGCGTGCTGGGCCTGCGCCATGTTGCCGGCCGGATGGTGATGGTCGATCTGGACGCCGAACCCGACATTATCGCGCCGTTGGTGGAAGGTGTGCGGATCTTCGCCGGGTATTCCGGCTGGACCATCGGTCAGCTTGAAGGCGAAATCGAGCGTGACGATTGGATTGTGCTGTCGGCGTTGCCCTCTGACGTGTTGGTCGGGCCGCGCGAAGACCTGTGGGGACAGGTGTTGCGCCGCCAGCCGTTGCCGCTTTCCATGCTGGCCACCCACCCGATCGACGTCAGCCGGAATTAGGCAGCGCTAGCAACTTACTTGCAGGACAAGGTGCATCCGGCGCAGCTGCCGCCGCAGTCGGCCGTCACAGAAGGGGCAGTCTGACGCAGCGCGTATCGCGCGCTCTGCCACGAGCCCGTGGCCAGCGTGCCGAGCGCGCCGGCCACGCAGACGATCAGCACCACCAGAGCGAGGTGTCCAGACGCGCCCAGCGCAACCACTCCCCCGACCGTCAGCATCACCGCCGCGGCAACTTGAGTGGGCGCCATTGCGCGCAGCGCCAACTGGTTGGTGTCGCCGCTGGGCTTGCGCACCAATGACCAGACGCCGAAAATGCCCGACGCCACCGCCACGCCAAGGCACACGACGCCGGCGATAAGCATGCGCCCACAATACGAGCCCATCGGCATATTCGGGACGTCGGCGTCAGACGTTGGCCTCGTCGGACGCGGTCTCAGCAGAAGCAGCCTCGCGCCCCAACTTGGTGGCAATCAATGAACAGACCAGCAATTGGATCTGGTGAAACAGCATCACCGGCAACATGACCAGCCCGACCGTCGCGGCGTCGAAAAACACCCACGCGATCGGAAGCCCTGAGGCCAGGCTCTTCATCGAACCGCAGAACAGCAGCGCGATCGAGTCGCCACGGTCGAGCCGTACCAGCCGGCCCAGCACGGTGGTGCAGGTCAGCACCAGCCCCAGTAGCACTGCGGCCACGACGGCCACCGAGACCAACTGCCAGGGGTCGACCCGGGCCCAGATTCGCTCGGCCATACCCATCGAATAGGCCGCATAGACCACCAGCAGAATGAACCCGCGTTCCAGAATTTTGATCATCGCCGCACGCCGGGCCACGACCGGTGCAAGCAGGGACTGCACCAGCTGTCCCAGCCCGAATGGCACCAACAGTTGCAACACGATTTCGACGATCGCGCCGCCATTGATGTGAAACCCAGCGCCGGTATTCATCAGCAACACGGCCAACAGTGGCGTCAGAACCAGGCCGAGAAGATTGGACAACGAAGCACCGACGATAGCGGCCGAAACATGGCCGCGCGCTATCGAGGTGAACGCGACGGCGGACTGCATGGTCGACGGCACCAGACACAAGAACAGCAGACCCTCATACAGCTCGGGGGTCAGCACCGACGGTACGAGCACCCGAGCCGCCAGCCCCAGCACCGGAAAAATGACAAATGTGGTACCCAGCACCAACAGATGCAGCCGCCATTGACGTACGCCCTGCCAGGTCTGCTGCGGCGACAATCGCAGGCCGTAGAGGAAGAACAGCATCGCGATGGCGGCCCTGGCGATCACCGACATGACCGCTGCGGCGGAACCGCGCGCCGGCAGCAGCGCGGCAAGGGCCAGCGCCGCGCCCACCGCCAGCAGAAACGCATCGATCGGGCTCTTGTTCAGCCACTTCAGCACACACGGACCCCGCGGTATCTGGTGATCCTCGGCATGAACATGCGCAAACAATACCGGCGCATCCGAATCGTCGGCTCCGGCGTCAGACCCCGGCTTCCTCGGGCGCCGCGCGCGCCAATCTGCCGGCGATCACCGAGCACACCACCAGTTGGATCTGGTGAAAGAGCATCAGCGGCAACATGATCAGCCCCACCGTGGCCGCGTCGAAAATCACCCACGCGATCGGAAGACCGGCTGCCAGGCTCTTCTTCGAACCGCAGAAGAGCAGCACGATCGCGTCACCGCGGTCGAGGCGGGCCAGCCGGCCCATAGCCGTGGTGCCGGCCAGCACCACCGCCAGCAGCGCGGCGGCGACAAGGGCGATCCAGACCAATCGCCATGGATCGACTCTGGACCAGATTCGGTCGGCCATACCCATCGAGAAGGCGGTGTAGACCACCAGCAGAACAGACCCGCGATCGAAGACTTTGACCAGCGCCGCTCGCCGGGCCACCACTGGAGCGAGCCAGGGCCGCAGCAGCTGGCCGAGACCGAATGGCAGCAGCAGCTGCAGCACTATTTCGGCGATCGTGCCGCTGTTGACGCGGAACCCGGCACCGGTGTCCATCAGCAGGACTACCAGCAGCGGAGTGAGAACCATGCCGAGGATGCTGGACAACGACGCGCTGACGATCGCGGCCGAAACGTGGCCGCGCGCCATCGAGGTGAACGCGACCGAGGACTGCATGGTCGAGGGCACCAGACACAAGAAGAGCACCCCGTTGTACAAGTCAGGGGTGAGCACCGCAGGTACCAGCACCTCAGCGGCCAGCCCGAGCATCGGGAAGACGACGAAAGTGCTCGTCAGAACCAACACGTGCAGCCGCCACTGGCGCATCCCGTGCCAGGCCTGCTGCGGCGACAGCCGAACGCCGTATAGGAAAAACAGCGATGCGATGGCTATCCGGGCAATCACCGACATGAGCTCTGCTGTGCTGCCACGCGCCGGCAGCAGCGCGGCGACGGCCAGCGTTGCGGCCAAGGCCAACAGAAAGCTATCGAGGGGGATCGCTTTCAGCCGCTGCCACACGACGCCTGGACCTGCAGATTAGTGACAGGACAGGGTGCAGCTCGTGCAGCTGCCGCCACATTCGGCTCCTCCGGAGCCGGTCGCCGCACGGCGCAGCACGTATCGCGCGCTTTGCCAGGAGCCGGTGGCCAGCGTGCCTAGCGCGCCGGCGACACAGACGATCACCACCACCACGGCGGCGTGCGGGGAGGTGGCCAGTGCCACCACTCCCCCGGCCGCCAGCATGATCGCGGCGGCGAGTTGGGTGGGCGCTACGGCGCGCAGCGCCAGCTGGGTGCTATCGGCGGCCGGTTGGTGGGCCAATGACCAGACACCGAACGCGGCTGAGGCCACCGCCGCACACATGCACAGCACGCCGGCGATAAACATGCGCTCACAATACGAGCTCACCGGCGAACGCGCTTGCCGGGCTGGCTGCGCGAGTTGCGGTCAGCGCCCAGGCACCGGTGTCACGGTCAGCAGGGGTGGCTGACCGGGCGTCACCATCGTCTGCGGCGGCTGGGCGGCCGCCATGCTCGGCGTGAGAGGACTGAGGCCGGGCGCGGGCTGCTGCCCGGGAACGGCGAGAGGCGCGGGTCGGCTCGGTGCCACCGGCGCCTGAACCGGTGCCGTCGGTGCCACCCGAGCGGGTGCCTGAGCGGGCGCCGGGCTGGGCGCTTGGGCGGGTGTGGTGGACCCGGGAGGCGCCACCCGGAACCCGTTGATGATGGCGTTGGTGGCTGGCGCGTCGGCCACGGCCTGGGACGCCGCTGTGGTCACCTTCAACGACAGCAGGTATCGATCGGGTCCGGAGCTGGCGATCACGTGGCGCCGCGAGGTGTTGAGCGTCATGTCGTTTTCGCGGTAAGTCCCCTCAATGACCGACGACGGGAAGCTGCCCAGATTGGTCATCGATGCGTTCGTCGTCCGCCAGGCGAGGAGCTGCTGACTGTCGACATAGCCGTGGGTGATGGCTTCGGCCGGATCGAAATCACCGACCAGCTTGTATACCACCAATTGCGCGTTCGAGGTGTAGATGCTGTTGCCGCCGACGCGGTCGGCGAACACCGCGAACGCGTCGGGCACGTTCGGGTCGGGCACGTGGGTCCAGCGCGGCGGCATCGGCATGGTGATGTCGAGCGCCTTGAACCCTTGCGGCCGCTGCGCCTCGAGCTTGACACCCTTGGCATTGAAGTAGTCGCGCAGTGTTCCGGTGACGGCCGCAGTCTGGGCCGGCGGCACTGGGGCTACGGCGGCGGGTGTCATTCCGGGGGCGGCAGGTGGTAGCGGCGACGCGACCGCGGCCGGTGCCTGTGCGGGGACGGGCGCCTGGGCCGGCGCGGGGGCGAATCTGTTGCTGTTGACGCCGCCGGGCAGTGTCAGGTTCTGGATGGGCGGGGCGGCTGCTGGTGCTTGACTGGGCGCGGGGACCGGCGGCATGGGGAATGCCGGATCTGCCGATGCCCGACCGCCCGCAATGAGCATCACGCCGAGAAAACCGGCGGCCATACCTCCTGCGAATACCCGCCAGTTACGCGCGACGTGAGTCATGGTTCGTCGGTCCCTCCGAGTAACTCGGGCGCCAGTGCCCGTCCATCGAGGCTGAATGTAACCAGTGCTCAACGGCGGCGACCAGGCTTGAAATACAGCTGGGATGAACCTCTGATCGGGGTGCAATGCAACCGAGATCAACCCGTGGCCAGCGGATAGGCGCCGGGCGCGCCGGGGCCGCCCTTATACCCTGTTGGGCGTGACCGAATCGCCGACCGCAGCACCTGGCAGTACGCCCGGTGTCAACGACGCGGACTCCGACGCGCCGCGGTACCGCTACACAGCTGAGTTGGCGGCGACGCTGGAACGAACCTGGCAAGAGAATTGGGCCCGGTCGGGGACGTTCAACGTGCCCAACCCGGTCGGCTCACTGGCTCCCGCCGACGGCGCTGTGCCACAGGACAAGCTCTTCGTCCAGGACATGTTCCCCTACCCGTCGGGCGAAGGATTGCACGTCGGTCACCCACTGGGCTACATCGCCACCGACGTCTATGCGCGCTACTTCCGGATGATCGGCCGGAACGTGTTGCACGCATTGGGCTTCGATTCCTTCGGGCTGCCCGCCGAGCAGTACGCGGTGCAGACCGGCACCCACCCGCGGACCCGGACCGAGGCGAACGTGGTGAACTTCCGCCGGCAGCTGGGCCGGCTGGGGCTGGGCCATGACAGTCGCCGCAGCTTCTCCACCACCGACGTCGAGTTCTACAAGTGGACGCAGTGGATCTTCCTGCAGATCTACCACGCCTGGTTCGACACGACGGCCAATAAGGCGCGCCCGATCTCGGAGCTGGTCAACGAATTCGATTCTGGTGCAAGGACTCTCGATGACGGCCGGGACTGGGCGGTGCTGTCGGCGGGGGAGCGGGCCGACGTGATCGACGGCTTCCGGCTCGTCTACCGGGCCGACTCGCTGGTGAACTGGTGTCCGGGACTGGGCACCGTGCTGGCCAACGAGGAGGTCACTGCGGACGGCCGCAGTGACCGCGGCAATTTTCCGGTGTTCCGGAAACGGTTGCGGCAGTGGATGATGCGGATCACCGCGTACTCCGACCGGTTGCTCGACGACCTCGATGTGCTGGACTGGCCGGAAAAGGTCAAGACCATGCAGCGCAACTGGATCGGTCGCTCGACCGGAGCCTCGGCGCTGTTCTCGGCCGCCACCACCGGCGGCTCGGCAGCCGAGATCGAGGTATTCACCACCCGCCCGGACACCTTGTTCGGCGCCACCTATCTGGTGCTGGCGCCCGAGCATGAGCTGGTTGACGAGCTCGTCGCCGCGACCTGGCCGGACGGGGTGAACCCGTCATGGACCTACGACAGTGCCACGCCCGGCGAGGCCGTCGCCGCCTACCGTCGCGCGATCGCGGCCAAATCCGACTTGGAGCGCCAGGAGAGCCGGGAGAAGACCGGTGTCTTCTTGGGCGGCTACGCAACCAATCCCGCCAACGGTGAACAGGTGCCCATCTTCATCGCCGACTACGTGCTGATCGGGTACGGCACCGGCGCGATCATGGCCGTGCCGGGACACGACCAACGCGACTGGGACTTCGCCCGCGCCCTCGGTCTGCCGATCGTCGAAGTCATTGCCGGCGGCGATATTTCGGAGGCCGCCTATGCCGGCGACGGAGTGCTGGTCAACTCCGGCTACCTCAACGGCATGAACGTGACCGACGCCAAACAGGCCATCACGCAACGGCTGGAATCCGACGGCCGCGGTCGCGCGCGTATCGAATTCAAGCTGCGGGACTGGCTTTTCGCGCGGCAACGGTACTGGGGAGAGCCGTTCCCGATTGTCTATGACAGTGAGGGCCGCGCGCACGCCCTCGACGAGGCAGCGCTGCCCGTCGAACTTCCCGACGTGCCCGACTATTCGCCGGTGCTTTTCGATCCCGACGATGCTGACAGCGAACCGTCGCCGCCGTTGGCCAAGGCGACGCAATGGGTGCATGTCGAACTCGACCTCGGCGACGGCCTGAAGCCCTACACCCGCGACACCAACGTGATGCCGCAGTGGGCGGCCAGCTCCTGGTACGAACTGCGCTACACCGACCCGCATAACTCAGAGCGGTTCTGCGCCAGGGAAAACGAGGCCTACTGGATGGGTCCACGTCCGGCTGAACACGGTCCTGACGACCCCGGCGGCGTCGACCTGTATGTCGGCGGTGCCGAACATGCCGTGCTGCACCTGTTGTATTCCAGGTTCTGGCACAAGGTTTTATACGATCTCGGTCACGTCAGCTCACGCGAGCCGTTCCGCAGACTGGTCAACCAGGGCTACATTCAGGCGTTCGCCTACACCGATGCCCGCGGATCATATGTGCCCGCCGAGCAGGTCGTCGAGCGCGATGGCCGGTTCTTCCTGCTTGGGCCGGAAGGGTCCGACGGCCCCGAGACGGAGGTGTTTCAGGAATTCGGCAAAATCGGTAAGAGCCTGAAGAATTCGATATCGCCCGACGATATCTGCGACGACTACGGCGCCGATACGTTGCGCGTCTACGAGATGTCGATGGGGCCGCTGGAAGCATCCCGGCCATGGGCCACCAAGGATGTCGTCGGTGCCTACCGTTTCCTGCAGCGAGTCTGGCGGCTGGTGGTCGACGAGGAGACCGGCGAGACCCGGGTGGTCGACGCCGAGCTGGACACCGACACCTTGCGCGCTCTGCACCGCACCATCGCCGGAGTCTCCGAAGACTATGCGGCACTGCGCAATAACACCGCGGCCGCCAAGCTGATCGAGTACACCAACCACCTCACCAAGCGACACCGTGACGCAGTACCGCGGGCGGCGGTCGAGCCGCTGGTGCTGATGCTGGCGCCGTTGGCCCCGCATCTGGGTGAGGAGATGTGGCTGCGGCTGGGCAACACCACCTCGCTGGCGCACGGTCCCTTCCCGCAGGCCGATCCGGCCTATCTAGTCGACGACACCGTCGAATACCCGGTACAGGTCAACGGCAAGGTGCGTGGCCGCGTGGTGGTGGCCGCCGACGCCGACAACGACACGGTGCAGGCCGCTGCCCTGGATGACGAAAAGGTGCGGGCGTTTCTGGCCGGCGCAACTCCGCGCAAGGTGATCGTGGTCCCCGGCCGACTGGTCAACCTCGTCATCTAGGCATCAGCGCGGCCGGATCACGACCTCGTGCATGTGGCCGTCGGGCGGCGTCGCCACCACATTGGCGACCACCTGGCCCACCGTTTCCGGCCGGATGAACTTCGCCGGGTCATACTCGCCGCCTTCGTATGCGACGAGTTCGCGCTGCATGTCGGTATCGACGCGACCGGGATGGATCGACGTCACCCGCAGCGCCGGCTCGTCCTGCCGCAGCGAATCGGCAATGGCGCGCAAGGCGAACTTGCTGGCCGAATAGGAGGCCATACCCGGTGAAACATTGCGCCCGGAACCGGAGTTGATGAACAGCACCTGACCACCGGCCTGCCGCAGCGCAGGCAGCAGTGCCAAAGTGAGCGCCACCACGCCAAAAACGTTGACGCTGAACGTAGCTCGCCACTCGTCGACATGTGATTCCGCGAACCGGCCCGGGATGGACACCCCCGCGTTGTGTACCAGCACATCCAATTCGTCGATGACTTCGCAGCTGGCTTCGATCGAATCGGTGTCGGTGAGGTCCAACAGAAAGGTGGTGGCGCCGAGCCGATTCGCGACGGCGTCGAGCCGCGCCGATGGCCGGCCGGCCAGCAGCAGGGTATGGGTGGGCGCCAACGCCGTGGCGATGGCCGCGCCGATGCCGCCGCCGGCGCCGGTGATCAGTGCAGTGGGCATGACTTGACCGGTTACCAATGACCTTGGCAGTCAAACACTTTCAGGCCTGCGAGCGATTAGGGCAGTCCGAGCTGCCAGCCGGCTCACCCGCTGCCAGCCGGTCCAGCGGGGCCAGTGCCTTCAGCAGGGTCTCCAGGTCTGATGGGGGAAGTTGGCTGAGCATCGCGGCCAGCGCGGCGTGCCGGTTGGCCAGCGATTCGGCATGAACTGCCCGGCCCTGGGGGGTGATGTCGACCAGGACGGCCCGCAGATCCGACGGATCACGCGAGCGTTTCACCAGTCCGATCTTCTCCAGCCGGCGAATGGCCACGGTGGTGGTGGGCGTACGTACCCGTTCATGCGCGGCCAGGTCGGTCATCCGGATGGGGCCACGGTCGAGCAAGGTGACCAAAATTGACAGCTGCGCAAGCGTCAATTCACCTGCGACCACGCCGTTGGGATCGCCTCGGCGCAGTATCGAGAACAGCTTGGACAGCGCCCGATGCAGCCCCTCCGCCAGCTCCGTCACCTCCGGGGCTGTGGGTTCGCTGTCCGCCATAAGTCGGCAGTCTAACCCGACACAACCGCGACGGGAGACCCGGAATAGAACATGCGTCCGACCTAAAGCACCTGGGAGAGGAACCGTTGCAGTCGTTCGGTCTCTGCTGCCTCGAAAATCTGCTCCGGAGGGCCGGATTCCACCACTTTGCCATGATCCATGAATGCGACGGCATCCGATGCCGAGCGGGCGAAGCCCATTTCGTGGGTGACGACCACCATGGTCATCCCGCCGGCACCAAGGTCTGCAATCAGTTTCAGGATGCCTTTGACCATTTCGGGATCCAGCGCCGAGGTCGCTTCGTCGAAGAACATCACCTGTGGGGACATGGCCAGCGCGCGCGCGATCGCGACGCGTTGCTGTTGGCCTCCGGACAGGGTGTCCGGACGGGCACCGGCCTTGTGTTTCAGGCCAACTCGGCCCAGCTGGCTCAGCGCGAGTTCACGGGCCGCGTCGGCGGGCAATCGGCGCAGTTTGCGCGGCGCCAGCGCGACGTTATCCAGCACGCTGCGGTGCGGGAACAGATTGAAATGCTGGAACACCATGCCGATGCGCTGCCGTAATTCGTTGGGGTCGTCGCGCAACACCGATCGGCCGTCCAGCAAGATGTCCCCACTATCGGGCTCGTGCAACCGATTCAGGGTACGAAGCAATGTCGATTTGCCCGAGCCGGACGGGCCGATCACCGCGGTGGTACTGCCCGCTGGCACGTCGATGTCCACGCCGCGCAATACCGCAACGCCGCCAAGCATCTGGTGAATGCCTTTGGCTACCAATGAGACTGGCTCGCGTCGCACGTCACCGGTCGTCATACCATCTCCTGGCCGAGGGTGGAGGAGACCACATCCGGAGGGTCCTCGGGTTCGAGTTTGGCCCGGCCGCGGCGCAGCCGATTGTCGATGTAGTTCACCAGATGCGTTAACGGCACAGTCAATATCAGGTAGAAGATCCCCGCGGCCACCAGCGGCGACAAGTTGCCGGTCTGCGCGTTGAGGTCACGACCGACCTGAAACAGCTCGCGCTGCTTGGCAACCAGCCCGAGGAAGTACACCAGCGCAGACGCTTTCAGCAGCGCGATGAACTGATTGACCAAAGCCGGCAATACCCGCCGGATGCCCTGCGGCACTACCACCAACCGCATCGCGGCCGGATAGCTGAAGCCCAGCGCACGCGAGGCCTCCAGCTGTCCGGGGTCGACGCTCTGTATTCCCGAGCGCAGGATCTCGCCGACGTAGGCGGCGGCCATCAACCCCAACGCGGCAATGCCGAGGGGGTACGGGTTGTTGTTGGTCAGGCCGCCAACCAGCGGACCCACACCCAGCCCGATGATCAGAATGATCACCACCTCGGGCAGCCCTCGGAAGACGTCGGTGTACACCCGCGCCGGCCAGCGCAGCCAGCGTTTACTCGACATTCCCGCGACCGCCAGCCCCATGCCGAGCGTCAGGCCCACGACGCTGGCGCTGCCGGTCAGGATCAGGGTGTTGGGCAGCCCGGTGGTGAGCAGCGCGGGGATGGCCTGGCGGTACAGGTCCCAGTCCAGCAGGGATTCGCGCAGCTGGGTGAGGGTGGACTTAGGGGCAACGGGTGCGGTCTGGGACCGCTGGTGGCGAGCCGCAATGGCGGCGAAGTCCGGCAGGTGCGGGCTGGGTGCGGCCTTGGATCCCGGTTTCCAGCCCGGCGGCAGTGCGCGCGGCACCCAGTCGCTGTACAACCGCGACCACGTCCCGTCGGCGATGACGGCGTCCAGCCCGGAGTTGAGCGCATCGATCAGCGGCCGGTTCTCCCGGGCGACGGCATAGGCCACGAAGTCGCCGAGGCTGAAGGTGGTCGCCACCGCGACGGCCGGGTCACCTGACCGCATCACCGCCGAGGCGAGGTTGATCGGCGCTACCCAGGCGTCGATCTGGCGGGTTTTCAGGCTGGCATACACCGTGTTGAAGTCGGGAAACTCCACCGGCTGCAGCCCTAACGTCTCAACGACATAGGCCTCTTGCACCGTCCCCTGCACGACGCCGATCCGCTGTCCGGCCTCGAGATCCGCGAATCCCTTGATCGGCGAACCAGGTGGCACGACGAGCGTGTCGTAGCCGAAGTCGTAGCCGTTGGTGAACGCCACCGTATGGCGCCGCGCGTCGGTGGCCTTCACCGCGGCCGAGCCGACATCGAATCGCCGCGATGCCACCTGGGCGAGCAGCCCGGAGAAATCGGTGCCGACGAAGCGCACCTTGAGGCCCAGCTTGTCGGCGATCGCACGCAGCAACTGGTTGTCGAAACCGGTGAATCGGCCGGTGGAGTTGATGCAGGCGTTCGGCGGGGCATCCGAGAGCGTGCCGACGGTCAGCACGCCCGGCGTACCGAGACCCAGCGCGGCCCCGTTCACCGAGGTCAGCGGCTCGACACCGGCGGTGGTGTCGGTGTCATCCTGGCCCGCATTCGGGGTGCCGGTCAGGCCCGTCGGCAGTGCGGTGGCACTTTCCACCCCGGCGGGCGCGCATTGATTGCGGTCAGCCGCAGCGGTCGGGGCCACCGCCAAACCGCCGACGATCAGGATTGTCGCGGCCAATCCGAGCACCTTTGCGCCACGCCTAGCCCGCCGGCCCCAGCAACTCATCACCGTCACCGTAACCGCAGACCTGCACCCCGCGCCGTTCAGAGCGCTAGAAAGCGAACGAAGCTCCCGCGTCGGCCGTGGCGTGCAGCGGAAGCGGGTCCAAACAGGGCCCATCGGCCGGGATGAACACTCGGCGCCGAACCAATTCGGTCAGCATCCGCTGCGCCATCAGATCGGCGCGGCTGACGCACGCGGCCCTGGCGGCCTCGGGGTCGCGCCGGTGAATCGCCGACGTTTCTTCTTCGTAGTACGGCAGCAGCTCGTCGCGACTGCTCTGGCAGACCATCCAGAAAGCGCGGGGAATGAGGTTGTCCGAGGCCCGGATGGTGGCGTGCAACCGCGGGCCGGCATATTCCTCGTTGACCGTGCGGCGGTATTCGCACGCGATCTCGGCGAAACTTCGCGGATCCTTGCACGCCCGCAGCGAGCGCATCAGCGCATCGAGTTGCCCCAGGATGCGCGGCGTGGGATTGGCCGCTGCCCGCGCCGACGCGATCCCGTTGAGCAGGCCGTCGAGTTCGTGGTGCTCGAGGACCGTGGATTCGTCGAAGCGTTCCACGAACGCGCCGCGGTGATAGCGGGTGGACACGATGCCGTCATGTTCGAGCTGAACCAGCGCTTCTTGGATGGGGACCCGGCTGACGCCCAGACCCTGCGCGATTTCGTTGCGGTCGACGCGGTCGCCGCTGCGTAGCTTGCCCGTCAAGACCAGGTTCAGGATGTGCGAGACAACCTGATCCTTTTCCTTGATCCCATATTTTTTCGGCATCGGCGTGTTGAGCCTCTTTCAGCCTCCCGAGCGGCAATTGGCGTGCGCAAGTTTCTCATGACTGACGCCATACGGTCAGATGTTTCGCAGAAGTGAGCTAACGCCCGTCACGCCACTTACAGAGCGCTTCGGCGGCGCTCAGGTCGTAGTCCGGGCCGTCGCAACCGACCGTCAGCAACGTGACACCGAGGCCGACCAGAGCGTCCGCGTTGGCGGTCAGACCGCCCGCGCTTTCGACGGCGGCCGAGTGCTGGATGCCCGTCGGATCCCTGCCAACGTCGGCGCAGTGCCGCTCGAGCACGGCGGATTTCGCCGGGTACTCGTCGATGCTGGTGAAGCTGTGCCAGATGTCGGCGTATTCGGCGACCAGCCGCAGGGTTTTGCGTTCGCCGCCACCGCCGATCAGCACCGGGATGTCGCGGGTGGGTGCCGGGTTGAGTTTGCCCAGCCGCGACTTGATCCGGGGGAGTGCGCCGGCCAGGTCGTCGAGGCGGCTGCCCGCGGTGCCGAACTCGTAGCCGTACTCGTCGTAGTCCTTTCGTTTCCAGCCCGAACCGATGCCCAGGATCAGCCGGCCGTCGCAAATGTGGTCGACGGTGCGTGCCATGTCGGCCAGCAGCTCCGGATTGCGGTAGGAGTTGCAGGTCACCAGGGCGCCGATCTGGATCCGCGAGGTCTGCTCCGCCCAGGCCCCGAGCATGGTCCAGCATTCGAAATGCGCGCCGTCGGGATCGCCGTAGAGCGGAAAGAAGTGGTCCCAGTTGAAGACGATGTCGACGCCGATGTCTTCGCAGCGGCGCACGGCGTCGCGCATCTGGCCGTACTGCGGGGCGTGCTGTGGCTGTAATTGGACGCCGATTCGAACGGCAAGGTCAGAGGTCATTAGACCACCGTAGGCCGAAGCACACAGTGCGTCCCGCTGTAGACCGTCGGCATGCATTTCATGCAGTGGATGCACAAGCCTTCGGTCGCGGTTTCCTCGCGAAAGTGGTTGACCAGGTTGGGATCTCGCAGCAGCGCGCGGCCCATGGCCACCAATTCGAAGCCTTCGGCCAGTGCGTTCTCGGCGGTATCGAGGCGGTTGATGCCGCCGAGCAGCATCAGTGGCATCGACAGGGCCGACCGGAATTGACGGGCCAGAGGCAAGAAGAAGGCCTCTTCAAATGGATAGCTGCGGAACAACCGTCGCCCGATAACGCGCAGCCCCAACCCGACCGCCCGGGGCTGGGACGCGATGAACTCCGCGAGCGGGACATCGCCGCGGAAGTAGTACATCGGGTTCTGCAGCGAGCTGCCGCCGGTCAATTGCAACGCGTCGAGGTGCCCGTCGGACTGCAGTAGTCGCGCGGTGGGCAGGCTGTCGGTCAGCCAGAAGCCGCCGGGCACGCCGTCGTCCATGTTGAACTTCGCGGTGACGGCAACTGATTGACCGACGGTCAGACGCACGCGTTCGGCGACCCGGCGGGCCAGTTCCGCGCGGCGCACGGTGTCGCCGCCGAAGCTGTCGGACCGCTTGTTCAACTTCGGGCTGAAGAACGAGCTGAGCAGGTAGCCGTGGCCCATGTGGATTTCGATCGCATCGAACCCGGCTTCGACCGCGTTGGCGGCGGCCGTGCCGAAGTCGTCGATCACCGCATCGAGTTGCTCGGCGGTGGCGGCCTTGACCAATCCCATCGCCGGTGCGCTGAGCCGCGTGGAGGGCGCGAGCGTGGGAGTCCGGTTCGACCGGGTGTTGGCCACCAACCCGGCATGCCCGATCTGCGCACAGACCAGGGCACCCTCGGCATGCACCGCCTCGGTCAGGCGGCCCAACTGTGTCGCGCGGTCGCTGTCGAGCACGATCGTGTCGCGATGCACGCGTCCGCCGGGGGAGACAGCGCAGTAGGCCACCGTCGTCATGGCGGCTCCGCCGCGGGCCACCTCGGTGTGGAAGTCGATGAGCGCGTCGCTGACCTGACCGCGCGGCATCACGCCCTCGAACGTTGCGGCCTTGATGAATCGGTTCTTCAACGACAGCGGACCCAGCTGCAGTGGAGTAAAAGCGAGTTTCGGTGCCATTGGTACCGTAATATAACAGTTTCTCGGTGCCACTGGCGAGGAGGCAGTCGATGCGCATTGCAGTGACGGGGGGAACCGGCTACCTGGGCGCGCATGTGGTGCGCGCCTTGCTGCAGGCCGGTCATCACGTGACGCTGCTGGTGGCACCGACCGATTCCGCCCCGGTTATCGAGCGCTTCCGGGAGCTCGGGTCATTGACCGTGCGGATCGGTGACGTGCGCGCAACCGCGACCATTGAGGAACTCCTGACCGGAGCTGACGCCGTGTTGCATGCCGCCGGCATCGTGGGCACCGACGAACGCCGGGCCCGGCTGATGTGGGAGGTCAACGCCTATGCGACAGAGGCGATCCTGACTCGTGCGGTTGAGCTGGGGCTTGATCCGGTGGTGTCGGTGAGTAGTTATAGCGCGCTCTTCCCGCCGCCAGACGGCATCATCTCGCCGGATTCGCCGACATCCGCCGGCCGTAGCGCATATGCCAAGACCAAGGGCTACGCGGACCGGGTCGCCCGGCGGCTGCAGGACGCCGGCGCGCCGGTCGTGGTGACCTATCCGTCGAGTGTGGTCGGGCCGGCATTCGGCACCGCTGCGGGAGTCACCGAGCGGGGATGGGCGCCGATTGTGCGCTGGGCGGTGGCCCCGCGGGTGCGCGGCGGCATGCAGATGATCGACGTGCGCGACGTCGCCGACGTGCACGCGCGCATCATGCAAGCCGGTCGCGGCCCACGCCGCTACGTTTGCGGTGGACAGCTGCTGACGTTCGACGAAATGATCGACGCGGTCGAACAGGGATTGGGGCGCCGGGTGCGGCGGGTGGCCGTATCGCCGCGGTTGTTGTGTGCCGCGGGCCGTCTGGGGGATATCGCCGGCCGCTACGTTGCGTTGGGCGACGGCCTTACTTACGAGGCGGCAATGTTGCTCACCGCCGCGACGCCCACCGACGACAGCAGGACGCTGCAAGACCTGGGCATGACGTGGCGGTGTCCCAAGGCGGCCATCGTCGAGTCACTGCGTAGCTAGAAACTTCCGCAAGTAGCCCACCAGCCGGCGAGCCGGTACCGGGCGGGGCCAGTCGTCGGTGCGGAAGTGGGCGTCGGTGCCGCCGTCGACGAAAATTACACTGCCGCAAAGGAAATCGGCTGCATCAGACAACATGAAGCACACCCATTGGGCGAGTTGGTCGGCGTCTCCGAAGCCGCCGACCGGAACGGGGAAGCGACGCACCGCTTTACCCTGCCGGGGGCTGGCCAGCTGCTCCTCGAGCAAGGGCGTGCGCACCGCACCCGGAGCCAGGGCATTGAGCCGGATCCCGGCGCCGGCCCACTCCGGTCGCACGGCATGTCGCCGTACCCATCTACTGACCGCGATCTTGGAGGCTGCATAGATGATCGCAGGTCGCGCGGGCCCGAACACCCGGATGCCGCGCAGTGCCTTGTCGACATCACCGGCGATCAGCGCCCGCACCACCCGGCGAGGGACCAGGGGAGTGGTGGTCGTCGAATTGCTGGACAACACAACGACTTTCGCTCCGTCCGTGGCGGCCAGGCCCGGTCGCCACCGATCGAGGAGCTCGACCACTCCCAGATAGTTCACTTCGGCGATGCGACGCAGTCGCTGGGCGCCCGGGCCGGGGCCGAGGCCCGCCGCCAGCACGGCGCCGTCGAGACGGCCCTCAGCCGCGGCGAGGACGTCGGTTGCCGCCTGCGCGCGGCCCGCCCGCGTCGACAAGTCCGCGACGACTTCGGCTTCCCGGATGTCGACCCCGATGACGGTGTGGCCGTCGGCGCGCAGCCGCCGCGCAGTCGCGGCGCCCATTCCCGACGCCGAGCCGGTGACTGCGTAAGTACCCATGGGTATGCCTTCCGAACTCAGTGGGCTTTGCCGATAGCCGTGGTCAGCAACTGCGCGATCCGGCTGCGCAGGGCGTCGGTGTCGTCTTCGAGCGCGATCGTGGTAACGAACAACGCGGCGCCGGCCGCCATCGCCAGCGTTGCCCGCGCGTCGAGATCGGCACGCCGGCGTTCGGCATCCGTGCCGGCATTGACTCGCTCTGCGAACAACTCCACAGCGGGGCCGCTGAACCCTGACCACAGCGCGCGGCGCAGTTCGTCGTTTTCGCGCAACGCCAGCAACAGCCCCGGCACCGCTGCCTGCACGTCGGGCCTGCGATAGAGCTCGTGACTGCCCCGCACCACCCAGTCAATCCAGCCGGTCAGATCGGTGCCGGAAAACGGTGCCAGATCCGGGGTTTCACCCAATATGGCGTGCAACACCAACTCCGCCTTCGAGGACCAGCGCCGGCTCAGGCTGGCCCGTCCGACCCCGGCCCGCGCCGCGACCAGGCGCAGACTCAGCTCGTCCCAGCCCACCTCCATCAGCAGCTCGCGCGTCACCGATAACACCCGTTCGTCAATCGATGCGTCGCGCGGTCGCCCGGCTGGCCGGCCGGGGCCATCGTCAGCGGTCATCCGCAATTCACCCTCAGCGCGCGCCGACAACTCCGCGTACCAGCTCGATCAACGCTCGCGGCTGGTCGCTTTGGACTGAGTGACCCGAATTCTCGACGACATGAGCGGCGCGGAAATGCTTTGCCCGACGGCTCAATTCGGCTACGTCATCGTCGTTGACGAAGCCCGACGTGCCGCCGCGCACCAGGGTGACAGGGGCAGCCAGGGCGTCGACGTCGTCCCACAGAGTCGCGAAGTCGGGGAACTTGCGAATGGCATCGTATCGCCACGTCCAGTTGCCGTTGTCGAGCTTGCGGGAATTGTGAAAAACACCGCGTAGCAACGCTTTTACCTCACGATGCGGTGCGGCCGCGATCGTCAGGTCCAGCATGGCCTGGAAGCTCGGGAATTCCCGTTCACCGTGCATCAGCGCGACGGTGCCGTGCTGCTCTTTGGTCATTTCGGAGTGCCGCTGCAGCGCCGACGGGGTGACGTCGATGAGGACGAGTTCGTCGACCAGGTCGGGTGCCGTCGCACCCAGGCGTATCGCGGTCAGCCCGCCCAGCGACATCCCGACGACGAATTCGGCGCGCGGCGCCAGCTCACGCAACACCGGCGCCAAGGCGTCGGCATTGTGCTGTGGTGAATAGTCGCCGTCCTCGCGCCAGGTGGAATGACCGTGGCCCGGTAGGTCCACCGCCAGCGCGGGCTCACCGAGTCCAACGATGACGGTGTCCCAGGTGTGCGCGTTCTGTCCGCCACCGTGCAGAAAGATCACCCGCGGCTCCGCGCCGCCCCAGCGCAGCGCGCTGATGCCACCTGCGTGCAGCCGCTCGACCTCGGGCAATGGACCAGCAACCCCGGCCTGCTCGGCATTTTCAGCCAACAGGGCGAACTCGTCGAGACCGGTTAGTTCGTCGTCGGAGATTTCCGTCACCACTCCGACACTACGAACAAGGGTTGGGCGACTCTAGTCGGCCCCGATGATGAACTCCTCGAGCTGGGCGCGCGCAACGTCGTCGGGCAGCTGCTCGGGCGGGCTCTTCATCAAGTAGGCCGACGCCGGGAGCACCGGACCACCGATGCCGCGGTCCTTGGCGATCTTGGCCGCGCGCACCGCGTCGATGATGATGCCGGCGGAGTTCGGCGAGTCCCACACCTCGAGCTTGTACTCCAGGTTCAGTGGCACGTCACCGAAGGCGCGACCTTCCAGGCGTACGTAGGCCCACTTGCGGTCGTCAAGCCACGCGACGTGGTCGGACGGGCCGATGTGGACGTTCTTGTCCTCGATCTTGCCGGCGAGCGAGCCGGTGAGGTTGGACGTCACGGCCTGGGTCTTGGAGACCTTCTTGGACTCCAGCCGCTCGCGCTCCAGCATGTTCTTGAAGTCCATGTTGCCGCCGACGTTCAGCTGGTAGGTGCGGTCCAGCGTGACACCGCGGTCCTCGAACAGCTTGGCCATCACCCGGTGGGTGATGGTCGCGCCAACCTGGCTCTTGATGTCGTCGCCGATGATCGGCACGCCGGCGTCCTTGAACTTCTTGGCCCATACCGGGTCGGATGCGATGAACACCGGCAGCGCGTTCACGAACGCGACCCCGGCGTCGATGGCGCACTGGGCGTAGAACTTATCGGCCTCTTCCGAACCCACGGGAAGGTAGGACACCAGCACGTCGACCTTGTTGTCCTTGAGGACCTGCACAACGTCGACCGGCTCGTCGTCGGACAACTCAATGGTGTCGGCGTAGTACTTCCCGATGCCATCGAGCGTCGGGCCGCGCTGCACCACCACGTTGGTCGGCGGCACGTCGGCGATCTTGATGGTGTTGTTCTCCGAGGCGTAAATCGCGTCGGAGAGGTCGAAGCCGACCTTCTTGGCGTCCACGTCGAACGCGGCGACGAACTTGACGTCGCGGACGTGGTACGGCCCGAACCGCACGTGCATAAGGCCTGGCACGTTCGAGGTGTCGTCGGCGTTGTAGTAGTACTCGACGCCCTGGACCAGCGAGGACGCGCAGTTACCGACGCCGACGATGGCGACACGTACCTCGGTCGATGCCTGCGGCTCGTTGTACTTACTCATTAGGGCGTTCTCCTAACCTCATAACTTCTGGGGTGTCCCGGTATTCCGTCTCGTGCAGGGGTTTTACGTCTGTTCCGCGTGCGGCGCGGCCCGTTCGGCGGCGATGAGCTCGTTGAGCCACTTGACCTCGCGTTCACTGGACTCCAGCCCAAGCTGATGCAGTTGGCGCGTGTAGCGGTCCAGCGAATTGCTGGCCCGTGCGATCGCCTCGCGCAGCCCTTCCCGCCGCTCTTCGACCTGACGGCGACGGCCTTCCAGGATGCGCATCCGCGCTTCAGCCGGCGTGCGGTTGAAAAACGCGAGGTGCACGCCAAAGCCGTCGTCGGTGTAGTTGTGCGGCCCGGTGTCGGCGACCAGCTCGCCAAAGCGCCGCCGTCCCTCGTCGGTCAGCTGGTAAACCCGGCGGGCCCGCCGCACCGGAGTGCCGGCGGGGGCGGCGTTCTCGGCGATCAATCCCTCGGCCTGCATGCGGCGCAGCGCGGGATACAGCGAGCCGTAGGAAAACGCCCGAAACGCGCCGAGCAAGCCGGTCAAGCGTTTGCGCAGCTCATAGCCGTGCATCGGCGACTCGATCAGGAGGCCCAAAATAGCGAGCTCCAGCATCGAGTCACCTCCCTCTGGCCTGGCTGGTTAAGCGGCGTCGTTACGCTGGCTGTTACGTTGACTGATTACAGCGACCGGTTACGACCGTCCAACACCTCGTGTCATCCTATCGCTCCGATATATTAGCGACAACACCACCAGATGTTAGTGCGCTGTTCGTCACACATTCCGAACAGGGTTGACCGGCGTCAGCGGATCTACACCTTTAAGGCACCGCGATCAGGACGGGTAGTTCACCTGCTTGACGGTGCCGTCGCCGGCGAACTCGATGTAGCCACTGCCGTAATCGCTGGAGACGTACACCGTGAGCGATAGTGCACCGGGGGCGGTCGGGTCGGTGGCGGGCTCGACGATCAAATAGGTGGACTTGACGTCGGACCCCTTGATGCCGACGGTTTCCGGGGCGCCGCGCAGGATGCCCACCGCCGTCTTCACGTCGAATTTGCTCAGGTCAACCACGGTGGCGTCGACGCTGGACTTGGCGGAGCTGCTCGGATCTCCCCAGCCGCCGCGGTAGGTGTAGTTCAGCACGCGGCGCTCGTCTTTCGGGTCCTGGCGATCAAGCGACGCGTAGGTGGGATAGACCACCAGCCGGTAGCCCATGGTGTCGCCGAACCGTTTGCGGGTCTGTTCGATCAGCCCGGTCAGCCCGCCCAGGGATTGCAGCTGCTTAGGCGGCGTCAGCACCACGGCCGCGACGCCGTCGGGCTTGGCTCCGGGGTCGGAGGTGAAGTCCAGCGGCGAACTGGTGTTGCCGTAGAGACCCCACCCGATGCCGATGCCCAGCAGCACCGTCACCACGAAGACGGCGATCGTGATACCGAGCCCATTTGGTCTGGGACGTATCTTGACCGCCGGGGTCTGCTGGTGGGCGCCCTCGGATTGCAGGTCGGTAAGCAGGTGCTGCAGCTCGCCGAGCGTCACGGCCTTGGTGGCCGAGCTGACGCGTTCGCGATGCTCCTCTGACGAGATCTCGCCGTCGTTGAGGGCGTTGTCGAGAATCCGGCACGCTTCTTGCCGGTCGCTGTCCTTTGCACGCGTTGACGTCGGTCCCGACCATTTCGCCACGGGGACGATGGTAGAAGTCCGCTGCGGAGTGACCACGCGATACCCCCAGCACACGCGCGACAACACCGTCGGTTGCATATCGGTGGTGGGCGAGGCCACGTACTCTGGTCAGCGTGCGATTGCAGCGACAGGTAGTCGACTACGCGCTTCGGCGGCGCTCACTGCTGGCCGAGGTGTACTCGGGGCGCACCGGCGTGACCGAGGTGTGCGATGCAAATCCCTATCTGCTGCGCGCCGCGAAGTTTCACGGGAAACAAAGCCAGGTGATGTGCCCGATCTGCCGCAAGGAGCAACTCACGCTGGTGTCGTGGGTGTTCGGCGAGCATCTGGGTGCGGTGTCGGGTTCGGCGCGCACCGCCGAGGAGCTGGTGCTGCTGGCAACCCGGTTCTCGGAGTTCGCCGTGCACGTGGTGGAGGTCTGCCGCACCTGCAGCTGGAACCACCTGGTCAAGTCCTACGTCCTGGGTGCGGCGCGTCCGCCTAAGGGATCTGGCAGGCGGACGGCGCGCAACGGCGCCCGCACGGCCAGTGAATAACGAAGGGCGCCATCACCAGTCGTCCAGTAACGCACCAGGCGGGTCGGCGAGTGAAGGCGTGGGTCAGCAGTCCGGCGGCGACGAGGGCGATCCGCGCCCGGCGCCCGGCCAGCGCCGTCAGGTTCCGCCCGACGACAGATTGACCGCGATCATCCCCGCCGTGACCGACGATCGGGCAGCCCGGCACGCCGACCCCATCGAGGAGGTCAAGGCCGCGCTGGACAGCCCCGGGTCGGCGGCACAGCAGCGCGACCCGTTCGACCAGGTGCAGGCCGCACCGCTGGATCAGGTCAAGGCCGCCCTCGATGCGCCACCCTTGCGGCGCCATCGCCGCGGCGGCGGCACCCCCCCAGGAGGAGGTCCACCGGGCGGGCCGCCGGGAGGGCCGCCGGGTCCGCCCGGGCGCCCCGGTGGCCGGGGCTCACGGCCGAAGGTGGACGTGAGTTGGCTACAGCAGATCAACTGGAAATGGGTAAAGCGCTCGCTGATCATCACGGTGGTGGCAATGGTGTTGCTGCCGATCGTCACCTTCACGATGGCCTACTTCATCGTCGACGTCCCCAAGCCGGGCGACATTCGCACCAACCAGGTCTCTACCATCCTGGCCAGCGACGGCTCCGAGATCGCCAAAATCGTTCCGCCCGAGGGTAATCGGGTCGACGTCAATCTCAACCAAGTGCCGGTACACGTACGCCAGGCGGTCATCGCCGCTGAGGACCGCAATTTCTATTCCAATCCGGGCTTTTCCTTCAGCGGCTTCGCGCGCGCGGTGAAGAACAATCTCTTCGGCGGTGACCTGCAGGGCGGCTCGACGATCACCCAGCAGTACGTCAAGAACGCATTGGTCGGCTCAGCGCAGCACGGGTGGAGTGGATTGCTGCGCAAGGCCAAGGAGTTGGTGATCGCGACCAAGATGTCGGGGGAGTGGTCCAAAGACGATGTGCTGCAGGCTTATCTGAACATCATCTACTTCGGTCGCGGCGCCTACGGGATCTCGGCGGCCGCCAAGGCCTACTTCGACAAGCCCGTCGAGCAGCTCACCGTCGCCGAAGGCGCACTGCTGGCCGCGCTGATCAGGCGGCCCTCCACGTTGGACCCCGCGGTCGATCCCGATGGTGCGCTGGCGCGGTGGAACTGGGTGCTGGACGGGATGGTGGAGACCAAGGCGCTGTCCGCCAATGACCGTGCCGCGCAGGTGTTTCCCAAGACCGTGCCGCCGGATCAGGCGCGCGCACAGAACCAGACCAGCGGACCCAACGGCCTGATCGAGCGGCAGGTGACCAAGGAACTGCTCGAGCTGTTCAACATCGACGAGCAGACGCTGAACACCCAGGGTCTACAGGTCACCACCACGATCGATCCGCAGGCGCAGGCCGCCGCGGAAAAAGCGGTGTCGAAATACCTTGACGGCCAAGACCCGGACATGCGAGCGGCGGTGGTGTCGATCGATCCGCACAACGGGGCGGTGCGCGCCTACTACGGCGGATCCAATGCTCAAGGCTTCGATTTCGCCCAAGCGGGATTGCAGACCGGTTCATCGTTCAAGGTGTTCGCCCTCGTTGCCGCGCTGGAGCAGGGCATCGGTCTGGGCTACCAGGTGGACAGTTCCCCGTTGACCGTCGACGGCATCAAGATCACCAACGTCGAAGGCGAAAGTTGTGGCACCTGCAACCTGGCCGAAGCGCTCAAGATGTCGCTGAACACTTCTTATTACCGGCTGATGCTCAAGCTCAAGGGCGGGCCGCAGGCCGTCGCCGACGCCGCGCACCAAGCCGGCATCGCCGAAAGTTTCCCCGGCGTCTCGCACACGCTTTCCGAGGACGGCAAAGGTGGTCCGCCCAACAACGGAATCGTGTTGGGGCAGTACCAAACCCGGGTGATCGATATGGCAACGGCCTACGCCACACTTGCCGACTCCGGAATCTACCACCGTCCGCATTTCGTGCAGAAAGTGGTCAACGCGGAAGGGCAGGTCCTGTTCGACGCGAGTACTGCCGACACTAGCGGCGAGCAGCGGATCCCCAAGGCCGTAGCCGATAACGTCACCGCCGCGATGCAGCCGATCGCCGGCTATTCGCGTGGGCACAACCTGGCCGGCGGGCGGCAGTCGGCGGCCAAGACGGGCACCACGCAGTTGGGTGACACCACTTCCAACAAGGACGCCTGGATGGTGGGCTATACGCCGTCGCTGTCCACCGCGGTCTGGGTGGGCACCGTCAAGGGCGATCAGCCACTGGTAACGGCCTCGGGCGGAGCGGTTTACGGCTCGGGCCTGCCGTCGGACATCTGGAAATCGACTATGGATGGCGCCCTCAAGGGCACCCAGAACGAGACCTTCCCAAAACCGACCGAGATCGGTGGCTATGCGGGTGTGCCCGCGCCGCCCCCACCACCACCGGCGCCACCCTCGGAGACCGTGATTCAGCCGACGGTGGAGATCGCACCCGGCATCACCGTGCCGGTCGGTCCGCCCACCACCATCACCCTCGGACCCGCCGTACCGCCCGGGGGGCCTTCGGCGCCTCCACCTCCTGAGAACCCCACGCCGCCACCGTGACGGGCGCACAGAAGCAGCGCGCCAGCACCTCACCCATGCCGTTGGCCGCCGATCGCCGTAGCGCAGACAACCGTGATTGCCCCAGCCGTAACGATGTGCTGGGCGCTGCTCTGGCCGAGGTGGTGGGTGGGCCGGTGGGCCGCCACGCGCTGATCGGCCGCACCCGGTTCTTCACCCCACTGCGGGTGATGTTCGTGATCGGATTGGTGTTCCTGGCGCTGGGCTGGTCGACGAAGGCCGCCTGTTTGCAGAGCACCGGGACCGGGCCGGGCGATCAGCGGGTGGCCAACTGGGACAACCAGCGCGCCTACTACGAGCTGTGTTACTCCGACACCGTGCCGCTCTACGGCGCGGAGTTGTTGAGCCAGGGCAAGTTTCCGTACAAGTCGAGCTGGATCGAGACCGACGGCAACGGCACACCGCAGATCCGCTACGACGGCCAGCCCGCGGTGCGTTACATGGAGTATCCGGTGCTGACCGGCGTCTACCAGTACGTCTCGATGGCAGTGGCCAAGACCTACACCGCACTGAGCAAGCTGCGCCTTTTCCCGGTGGTCGCCGAGGTGGTGATGTTCTTCGATGTCGCCGCCTTCGGGTTGGCACTGGCTTGGCTGGCTACCGTCTGGGCTACCGCGGGCCTGGCCGGGCGCCGCGTGTGGGATGCCGCGCTGGTTGCCGCGTCGCCATTGGTGATCTTTCAGATATTCACCAACTTCGATGCCCTGGCAACGGCTTTCGCGATGGGCAGTCTGCTGGCGTGGGCACGGCGAAGACCGGTGCTGGCCGGCGTGCTGATCGGGCTTGGCGCCGCGGCCAAGCTGTATCCACTGTTGTTTCTGGGTCCGCTGCTGGTACTGGGACTCCGCGCGGGCCGGTTGCGTGATTTCGGCCGTACCACGCTGGCTACGGTGCTCACCTGGTTGTCGGTCAATTTGCCGGTGCTGGTCTTCTATCCGCGGGGCTGGTCGGAGTTCTTCCGGCTCAACACCCGCCGCGGCGACGATATGGACTCGCTGTACAACGTGGTGAAATCGTTCACCGGCTGGCGCGGCTTCGATCCGAAATTGGGCTTCTGGGAGCCACCGGTGGTGCTGAACACCGTTGTCCTGGTGCTGTTCGTATTGGCTTGTGCAGCAATCGCTTACATCGCGCTGACGGCGCCGCAGCGACCACGGCTGGCGCAGCTGGCCTTCCTGGTGGTGGCGGGGTTCTTGCTGACCAACAAGGTATGGAGCCCGCAGTTTTCGCTATGGCTGGTACCACTGGCCGTGCTCGCCCTTCCGCACCGGCGGATTCTATTGGCTTGGATGACGATTGACGCGCTGGTGTGGGTGCCGCGGATGTATTACCTCTACGGCAACCCGAATCGTTCGCTGCCGGAACAGTGGTTCACCGCGACCGTGCTGCTGCGCGACATTGCCGTTATGGCGTTGTGCGCATTGGTGATTCGGCAGATCTACTGTCCCAATGAAGATCTGGTGCGCTGGCAGGGGCGGGTCGACGACCCGGCGGGCGGAGTCTATGACCGTGCCCCGGACGCGCCGCCGGGTTGGCTGCCGGCCTGGCTGCGTCCCGTCCCGCGGCGTCAGCGAATCGCCGTGGCCGGTCAGGAGGCATGATGCAGGTCGCCATTCCGCTGTTCCCGCGATTCACCGCGCTGGACGCCGTCGGGCCTTACGAAGTGCTGCAACGCATTCCGTCGATCGACGTGGTGTTCGTCGGGCATCGGCGCGGTGAACTGCGCACGGAGAACGGCATGCTTGGCGTCAACTGCGACGCCACCTTCGACGAAATCGGCGCACCGGATGTGGTGGTATTCCCCGGCGGTATCGGGACTCGGGTGCTGGTTGGCGACGAAGTCATCAGCGACTGGCTGCAAGCGGTGCATCCGGGTACCAAGTTCACCACGTCGGTGTGTACCGGTGCGCTGTTGCTCGGCGCAGCGGGTCTGCTGGATGGCCTTACTGCGACGACGCATTGGCGCGCCGCCGAAGAGCTGAACCGACTGGGTGCACGGTACGTACCCGATCGTGTCGTCGAGCATCTGCCGCAGCGAATCATCACCGCCGCCGGGGTTTCCAGCGGGATCGATATGGCCTTGCGGCTGGTTGAGTTGCTGGTCGATCGCGAGGCCGCGCAGGCCGCCCAGTTGCTCATCGAATACGACCCGCAGCCGCCGTTCGACTCTGGTTCGCTGACCAAGGCCGACGAGGCGACGAAGGCCAGGGCACACGAATTCCTGCAGGCCCGAAAGTAAGGCTGCCGATCTGCGGACGGGCTCTGGTTGCCGCGAGATATAACGTGCGTACACGCTTTTCGGCGAGTCGTGTACGACGTTTATGTGTCGCGGAGAGACGCGACCTCACGATCCATACGAAGCCGTCGCTTCTAGTGACTCCGCCAGATGCGCCGCGGCGATTTCACGGGCTTTGCTGTCGAATTCGTCGTCGAAGAAGCCCCTATTTTCGAGGTGGGCCTCGATCCGAGGCAGCAGATACCTCTCCAGAGGGCAGTCTTGCAGGACGTGGCTATCGAAGTGGCGGGCGATGGGGCTGGTGTCGCAGGCGCCCAGGAATGGGCACTGGGTGCAGATCGACTCCTTGAGGCGGGTCTCTTCGACGATCAAGTTGCGGTAGGTGAGGCCGTCGACGATGTCCTCGATGGGTGTCTCGGTGATATTTCCAAGGATCCCGTGCTCGCGATACGTGTCGCAGGCCAGCGTGCCGTCACGGTCGATAACAAGGACGTCGTTGCCCAGTAGCGCCCGGTCTTGCCGGGGGCGTTCTAAGTTCAATCGCTTGAGGATTACCGTTTGCATGCACTGATTGAGTGGATCGACCCGCGGCCGCATGCCGGCGGAGAGCCACAACTGGAAGAACACCATGATCGCATCGAGAATGTCTGCCAGGCCAACGGTGACGCCTTCCATCGAACGCGTCGGCGGACCGCCGAACAACGGAAGCAACCGCGCCGGCTTGTCGATTCGAGTGATCTCGTCGAATAGCTGCTGGATCTGGCTCACCGTGTGCCCGGCCAGCACCGAGATGATGCTGAACGGCACACCCCTGTCCTGTAGCCGGCTTATATTCGCCAGAACCGCCGACTCCGTCGCGCGGCCTCCTGCGGTCAATCGCACGCCCGCGGCGAAGTCGACCGAGACGCCAAGAGTGATTCCGTGCTCTCCGAAGACATCGAGATGCTCATCGCGCACTGAGTAAAGATTTGTTTGCAGGTAATTGCGCACTCTGCGGCCTTCAATCCATTCGCCGGGAAAGATCTCCCGTTGGAGTGCGAACACGGCCTCGAAGTACGCACGGGGCAACAGCGTCGGCTCACCACCGTGCCAAATGACGTCCACGGGCAGGTCGTATCCGCTGCGCCGGCTCGCGAGTTCGGCGTAGTCGCGTATGGCGACCAACGCGTGTCGCCATACGGCCTCCGACATCCTTGTCGGGTCCGACAGGTGCTCCCACTCATAGCAATATTTACAGCGCAGATTGCACAGCTTTGTAGTCTTCATTACCCATTGCATCGCAGCAGCACTCCGTCGGCACCCTCCAAAGATCGACTTGGTTATCGAGACAACTCGAGATCGGATGAGAGTAGGAAGAAGGATGCCGGCTTTACCGCACCTGAACGAAGGTGATTGCCAGGAAGCGTCTCTCGGCCTTCGGCGAAAGCAGAGATGATGGACGCGGGGCTAGCTGATCCAAACGCCTCGGCAATCACGTTGCCGACATCGGTTTGCGGCTTCTCGAGCAAGATAGTCATGCTGCAATTCCTTTAGGTAGTGACACCCGTCTCTTACGGCTGTTCGACATGGGACGGTAACCGAAAGAAAATGCGCATGGCACTGTGCACTTTGGGCAGATAACAGTCGAATTAGTGCACCCTGCACATTGCCCGGTTTCCCCGGATTTCCCTGGCCAGGCCACGTCCGGTAGCCTGGGGCGGTTGCCGACGCAGGCGACCCTCCTGCCACGGAAAGACCGTGGCCGCACAGACCAGAGGAGGTGATGAGGTCCCTATGCGTCCATACGAAATCATGGTCATCCTTGACCCCACCCTTGACGAACGCACCGTCGCCCCGTCGTTGGAGACGTTTCTCAACGTCGTCCGCAAGGACGGCGGAAAGGTCGAGAAGGTCGACATCTGGGGTAAGCGCCGGCTGGCTTACGAGATCGCCAAGCACGCCGAAGGCATCTACGTCGTCGTCGACCTGAAGGCCGAGCCGGCGACAGTGTCCGAGCTCGACCGCCAGCTGAGCCTGAACGAGTCGGTGTTGCGCACCAAGGTGATGCGCACCGACAAGCACTGACTGTCCGCTGTCGGCGCTGCTGCGTAGGCTCGCCGGAGATAATCCCTAATCCTTTATCAGGCGGACCCAGGAGGAACTTGTGGCTGGTGACACCACTATTACCGTCGTCGGAAACCTGACCGCGGATCCCGAACTGAGGTTCACTCCCTCGGGTGCGGCCGTCGCGAATTTCACCGTGGCCTCGACGCCCCGGATCTACGACCGCCAAAGCGGGGAGTGGAAAGACGGCGAGGCGTTGTTCCTGCGCTGCAACATCTGGCGCGAGGCCGCCGAGAACGTGGCTGAGAGCCTCACCCGTGGAGCGCGGGTGATCGTAACCGGCCGGCTCAAGCAGCGTTCCTTCGAAACCCGTGAGGGCGAGAAGCGCACTGTGGTCGAGGTAGAGGTCGACGAGATCGGACCCTCGCTTCGGTATGCGACGGCCAAGGTGAACAAGGCCAGCCGCAGCGGCGCTGGGGGCGGAGGCGGTGGCTTCGGTGGCGGCGGCGGATCCCGTCAGGCCCCGGCTGCGCAGCCGAGCGGCGGATCCGGTGACGACCCCTGGGGCAGCGCCCCGGCGTCGGGCTCCTTCGGCGGCGGCGACGACGAACCGCCCTTCTGATTTCACACTTCAAGACCAGTAAGAACGGAAAGAAAAGACACTCATGGCCAAGTCCAGCAAGCGGCGCCCGGCTCCGGAGAAGCCGGTCAAGTCGCGCAAGTGCGTCTTCTGCGCCAAGAAGGACCAGAACATCGATTACAAGGACACCGCGCTGCTGCGGACCTACATCAGCGAGCGCGGCAAGATCCGGGCCCGCCGGGTCACCGGCAACTGCGTTCAGCACCAGCGGGACATCGCGCTCGCGGTGAAGAATGCCCGCGAGGTCGCGTTGCTGCCCTTCACCTCGTCGACGCGGTAACTGTCGGCCGCCCAACGGAAAGTACGTAAAACGATGAAGCTGATTCTGACGGCTGACGTCGACAACCTCGGTTCTGTCGGCGACAGTGTCGAGGTCAAGGACGGATACGGCCGCAACTTCCTGCTGCCGCGGGGGCTGGCGATCGTCGCCTCCCGTGGAGCTCAGAAGCAGGCCGACGAGATCCGCCGGGCCCGCGAGACCAAGACGGTGCGCGACCGCGAGCACGCCAGCGAGATCAAGGCCGCGATCAACGCGCTCGGTCCCGTCTCGCTGCCGGTCAAGACCGCCGGTGATTCCGGCAAGCTGTTCGGCTCGGTGACTGCCGGCGACATTGTCGCCGCGATCAAGAAGGCGGGCGGACCGAACCTCGACAAGCGCATCGTCCGGTTGCCCAAGACGCACATCAAGGCCGTCGGCGCGCATCCGGTGACGGTGCACCTGCACCCCGAAATCGACGTCGAGGTCTCCATCGACGTCGTCGCGGAGAGCTAACTTTCGGCAAACGTTCGTGACCCCGGTGTGGCCGCGCTCGGCCCCCCGGGGCTTTCGGCTGCGCGAAAATCGCCGGCGTGGTCCCTGTGCGGCCTGCTTTCTGGCGAACTATTTGGTGCTTGTCATCGAGCGACCTGCTTAACCGGCCCTTTACTCGCCGAAAATCTGAGCGAAAACCAACACGCCCGGCGCGGTAACCTGGCCCGACACGCCGAGGAGATTGTTGTCCACACTGAATGTGTGTCGTTGTACGGTTCTTAGCAGCATTGATGTCCTAGCGCCCCGCATTAATCCACAGGTTTTCCACACCCCCCTTAACACAGCTGTCAACGGATATGCACACACGATGCACAGCTTCATGAACAACAGCCCCTTGGAGTACTCGCCAGCAACGTTTACGGTTCTCCCGGCGCTTAGACGTAGCGGGTGACCGGACGGCGACAATGCGGGCCGCGCAGCGGCCCGAGGAGGAGCCGGCCACATCGGGCACGGACGGCGACAATGCGGGCCGCGAAGCGGCCCGAGGAGGAGCCGGCCAATTTGGGGAGGGGCGGGGTGTCGGTGCGTTGACTTACGCTCTGAATAGCGGGAATCGAATGTATGTTCGTATGCTCGTAGCAGAGGAGGTGAGTGCCCGTGGCGGTCGTTGATGATTTGCCGCACCCAGGTATGGATGCGCCGCCGCCCAGTGAGGACTTTGGGCGCCAGCCGCCGCAGGACCTGGCCGCCGAGCAGTCGGTGCTGGGCGGGATGCTGCTGAGCAAGGACGCCATCGCCGACGTGCTGGAGCGGCTGCGGCCCGGTGATTTCTACCGCCCGGCCCACCAGAACGTCTACGACGCCATCCTGGATCTGTATGGGCGGGGGGAGCCGGCCGATGCGGTGACCGTGGCCGCCGAGTTGGACCGGCGCGGGCTGTTGCGCCGCATTGGTGGCGCGCCCTACTTGCACACGCTGATCTCGACGGTGCCGACGGCCGCTAATGCCGGCTACTACGCGGGCATCGTCGCCGAGAAGGCGCTGCTGCGCAGGCTGGTGGAGGCCGGCACCCGGGTGGTGCAGTACGGCTATGCCGGCGCCGACGGCGCCGATGTGGCCGAAATCGTCGACCGGGCTCAAGCCGAGATCTACGACGTGGCCGAGCGGCGGACAACCGAAGATTTTGTGCCGCTAGAGGATCTGCTACAGCCAACGATGGACGAGATCGATGCCATCGCCTCGAACGGTGGTATCGCGCGTGGCGTGCCGACCGGTTTCACCGAGCTCGACGAGGTGACCAATGGGCTGCACCCGGGGCAGATGATCATCGTCGCGGCACGTCCGGGTGTGGGGAAGTCGACCCTCGGGCTGGACTTCATGCGGTCGTGCTCGATCAAGCACCGCATGGCAAGCGTGATCTTCTCCTTGGAGATGAGCAAGTCCGAGATCGTCATGCGGCTGCTGTCGGCGGAAGCGAAAATCAAACTGGCCGATATGCGTTCGGGCCGGATGACCGATGACGACTGGACCCGGTTGGCCCGTCGGATGAGTGAAATCAGCGAGGCGCCACTGTATATCGACGACTCGCCGAATCTGACCATGATGGAGATCCGCGCAAAGGCCCGTCGGTTGCGACAGAAGTCCAACCTGAAGCTCGTCGTAGTCGACTATCTGCAGCTGATGACCTCGGGCAAAAAGCACGAATCACGGCAGGTCGAGGTCTCCGAATTCTCAAGGCATCTAAAGCTTTTGGCTAAGGAGCTTGAAGTCCCGGTAGTGGCGATCAGTCAGCTGAATCGTGGGCCCGAGCAGCGTACTGACAAGAAGCCAATGCTGTCCGACCTTCGCGAGTCGGGAAGTTTGGAACAGGATGCCGACATGGTCATACTGCTGAACCGCCCGGATGCATTTGAACGTGATGATCCACGCGGGGGAGAGGCGGATTTCATTCTCGCCAAACACCGTAACGGCCCGACCAAGACGGTCACTGTCGCGCACCAGCTGCACTTGTCGCGGTTTGCCAACATGGCTAGGTGAACGCCTACCCCCGCATCGGTCCTCATCCAAGACGACGACTTTCGTGAGACCAAATGGCGGATCCACCATGAAGATGAAGGTCTTGTTAGGCTAGCTATGTATCTAGCTGCGCTTTGGCTGTAGATGCTCGCCCGCTCCGCGTTGCGCTACTGGGCCGACGAAGTGCGTCATGCATCAAGGACATTGGGTGTTCGTCGTCAAGCGGAAACGGCTGTGCCGGCACCTCTCACGACAACAACGTGCATGGATTCAGCGGGTACCCACACGATATGGCGCGTTACCTATGGATTGCAGTCGAGCTCTCGGTCGTCGGCTCGGCTGGAGGACGGCGCAGAGCGATTGGCGCGCGACCGGTGTCAACAGCATCTCGGAGCGTCATCGTGGCTGGCGCACTAGCGGCTCGAGCTCCAGCGGGCCACCAAGGCTTGACAACATACAACCGATCGGTTGTATGTTGGTCGAGTGACCGAAGTCGAGGAAGACCGGGCGGACGCCCTCTTTCACGCGCTCGCCGACCGGACCCGACGGGACATCATGCGCCGGGTGCTAGCCGGTGAGCACTCGGTTTCCACGCTCGCGGTGAAGTACGAGATGAGCTTCGCAGCGGTGCAGAAACACGTCGTCGTACTGGAAAAGGCCGGTCTCCTCACCAAGCGACGCAACGGTCGCGAGCAACTGGCCAGCGGTGACGTGGCGGCAGTGCGGTCGGTGGCGTCCATGCTCACTGAGTTGGAACAGGTTTGGCGCGGTCGCATCGCACGCATCGACGAACTCATCTCATCCGACTCAACCAAGGAGGACTGAACCCATGCCCGTGACCGACGTCCAACACGACATCGACAACCTGACCCTGACCATCACCGCCGACTTCGCCGCGCCCGTGGAGCGAATCTGGCAGGTGTACGCCGACCCGCGCCAGCTGGAAAAGGTATGGGGGCCGCCGACTTATCCAGCGACCGTGGTCGACCATGACCTCACGCCAGGCGGCCGCACCACGTACTTCATGACTGGCCCGGAAGGCGACAAACACGCCGGATACTGGCAGATCACCGCGGTCGACGAACCGACGGGCTTCTCCTTCGACGACGGTTTCGCCGACTTGGAATTCAACCCGAACCCCGGCATGCCGGTTTCGAAGAATGTCTACACCTTTGTCGAGCACGAGGGCGGTACTCGCGCGACATACGTGAGCATCTACGAGTCTGCCGAGGCGCTTCAGCAGGTGCTGGACATGGGGATAGTCGAGGGCGCCACATCGGCGATCAACCAGATCGACGATCTGGTTGCTGGATAGGTCAGCGGAAGCGGATGTTCAGCGTCGCCAGGCCGAAAATCTTTCGGCCACCGGACTTCGCGGCGATCATGACGACACCGGTGCGGGTCTCAGGGTCCAGCGACTTGATCCGGCCGCTGTACTCAATGTCGGCGCCGTCGATGGCCGCCACGATTGCGGGCGCGGACAGCCGCACCGCGAACCGCGTCACCGCTCCGGGGTCACCTGACCACGCCGAAACGAATCCGGCACCCAAACCCATGGTGAGCATTCCGTGGGCGATCACGTCGGGCAGTCCGGCGAGCTTGGCGAGGTTCTCGTCCCAGTGAATAGGGTTGGCATCGCCGGCCACTCCGGAATAGTTCACCAGATCGCCGCGGGACAGTCGGGCGTGATGGATCGGTAGCTCGTCGCCGACCTTGACGTCATCGAACGACGGCGTGCCTGGCGTGCGGGTCGCCTTGGCTATCCGAATCTCACCTTCGGGGCGCACCGTCTTGTGGTAAGTCGCGTCGGCTTCGTCGCTTGCGAGGATGTTTACGTCGTGCATCATCGCCTTCTGCACGACCGCCTTGACCGCCGGATCGATCTCGTCGGCCCGGACGCCGACGACGGTGGTGTGCAAGGTGTGCACCCGTTCGCCGGCTGGATCGGTGAACGTGTTGGTGACGGTGATCAGGTCTCTGCCGGCAACTCTGCGCACTGACGTCAACTCCACGTCGATATGCAGTTCGTCGCCGGCCACGATCGGGCGGTGCTGCTCGAAGACTTCTTCGGTCTGCACGTAGGTGTCGTAACCGACGACGACCGTCTCGAACATGCGGCGATTGCAGGTCATGCCCGGGACCGAGGTGAAGGTCAGCGGCGCCACCAGATCCGAATATCCCAGCTCGGCGGCGGCGGCGACATCCCAGTGGGCGGGGTGATAGTCCTGCACTGCGCGCGCGTACTCGCGTAGCTTCTCGCGGCCCACCAGGTAGGTGCCGTCCATTTGGTAGTAGTGGCCGACCCGGGATTCGATTGCCGACGCTTCTGCTGCTGCAGTCACAATTTGCTCAACTGTTCTATGGCTGATTAATGAGCCTGACCAAAGCACACTAGCCTGCGGACACCGCAGATATACACGCCGACGGGCTTCGCCGGTTTACGCTGGGCCCTCCCTGCAACGCTCGCGGTGCGATAGAACGGTAGGAGCGAGGCCGCTTCAGCCCAAAACGCCAAGAGGAGTTCAGTTATGCAGTCGGTCAGTGGACTCAATGTCCTTGTCACCGGGGCCGCGATGGGCCTTGGCAAGCTGTTCGCCACCCACGCCGTCAAAGAGGGGGCTGCCGCGGTGGTGCTTTGGGACGCCAACGAGGCCGCGCTGAAGGAAACCGCCGCCGAGTTGGAGGCGGCCGGCGGCACGATCCATTACGAAATCGTCGACGTCACCTCGCAAGACCGCGTGGCCGAGGCCGCCAACCGGGTCCGCGCCGAGGTCGGCACCATCCATGTGCTGTTCAACAATGCCGGCATCGTGCGCGGCAACGGCTACTTCTGGGAGAACCAGCCGCGCGACTTCATGCTCACCATGGAGGTCAATTCCATTGGGCCCATGCTGGTCGCCCGGGAGTTCCTGCCGGCGATGATCGAGTCCGGCACGCAGTGTCGTCTGGTCAACATCGCATCCTCGGCCGGACTGAACGCCATTCCACGCATGGCCGCCTATGCCGCGTCGAAGTGGGCGGCGATCGGCTTCTCCGATTCAGTGCGCCTAGAGCTTGAACAGGCCGGCCATAACCACGTCAAGGTAACCACCGTATGCCCGACCTACATCAACACCGGCATGTTCGAGGGCGCGAAGGGCATCCTGTTCACTCCGATGCTCAAGCAGGAGGACGTTGTCGACCAGGCGTGGGCGGCGATGCTCAAAGGCGATTCTTTCGTCATCATCCCGTGGACTTCGAAGATGAATAAGGTGCTCAGTGCCGTGCTGCCGGTGTGGCTGCGTGATGTCTATCTGCGGCGCGTCGGCGTCTACAACTCGATGGACGAGTTTTCCGGGCATTAGGTCCCACGCCCGCTGCGGCGTTCCAGACCGCGATCGGGTGCGCCCATGTCCCCCGTGCCAGGTGTGCCGCCGGCGAGCGCGTAGCGCAGGTGCACGGTGCCGCTCGGAGCGGCCACCGGCGGCTCGAGGAGTGAGACGTTCGTGGGCACCGCGCCACCGTCGAACACCTTCTTCCCGACGCCCAGCACTATCGGGTGCACCCAGAGGTCGATGCGATCGAACAGCTTTTCCCGCAGGAGGGTCTGCACCAGGTTCAAGCTCCCGACGACCTTGACGTGCTCGTGCCTCTCACGAAGCTCGCCCACGGCGCCGGCTAGATCCGGCCCGAGTTGCATGGAGCCGGCCCACGAGAGATCAGGCCTGCCGCGGGAGGCCACATACTTGGGGACGCTGTTGAACAGGGTGGCAATTTCACCGTCTTCGCCGCCTTTTTGGTGCGGCCAATAGGCAGCGAAGATGTCGTACGTCCGCCGCCCTAGTAACAGCGCGTCGGTGCCCTGGTAGGCCGCACCGATCTGCGTCCCGGTGACCTCGTCCACCAGGGGCGCCTGCCACCCGCCGAACGGGAATCCCACCGGATCCTCATCCGGGCCGCCGGGTGACTGCCCGACGAGGTCGAGCGTGGCAAACAGCGCGATATGGATGAGGCCCATGGCTTACTCCCGATGAATCGATTGTCTCCGTCCGCAGGTAGACCCGAGCGCGCCGGCTAACTCATCGCGCGAACGGCAACCCAACCGGCTACGACCGCCGATAGAACACGTCACCCTCGACGGTGATAGTCGACTGATTCACCCACACCACGTTGAAATACACCGGCGCCGGACGGTGAGTCTGACTGCTGATGATCGTGAGGATGCCGCCGCGGGACGAGGGGTTCCACCTGCACGGTCCTGAGGTGGTCGGCACCCCGGCACCGTTGGCCAGCGAGCACCCGCTCGCACTCACCAATAGCTGCTCGGAGCCATTCGCCGTGGCCCAAAAACCCACCGGCGCCGCCGCGCCGTCGGCATGCGCCACTCCGTTAGTAGCGGCAAGCAAACCGGCGGCCAAACTCGCCGCCGCAAGGTACTTTTTGGCCCTCATCGTGTCTCCTCAACAGGTAACCGGACACGACTAGATTCACGGAGACCACTTGACGGATCCTTGTTCGTTCCTTGGTGCGGCTTCCGCAGCGCTACGCACGACGAAAGAATGCAGACATTGACCGGATTACAGGGCAAGATCGCATTGGTCACCGGCGCCTCCTCGGGCCTGGGTGCGGCGACGGCTCAATTGTTATCGCAAAAGGGCGCAACGGTTTTCGGGGTCGCCAGAGACACCGAAAAGCTCGCCGGTGTATTCGCCGACGTCGATAACGGCGCCTATGCGAGCACGGACATAATGTCGCCGCAAGCCTGCGTCGCAATGCTGGCCGCTGGAAACCCCGTTCCTGCACACAGTTTGGCCGATTTGTGGTTAGGGGTGGTCATCGGTGAAGGGCATGTGGCTGGTCGGTGATGAATGCTGAAGCCAAGGAGTTGGTGCCGAAGTCGATGAGTGCGTAGTCCAGGCCTCCGGTGCGCGGGGGCGCGAACACGGTGCGCGCGAAGTCTCCGGTTAGCCCGCTTGGCTTGTCGCGTGCATAACCGGATGCCGGGTTGGCGCGGCAGTGCCCGGCGGTGAGGGCATAGGTGTGAAAGTCGGTGGCGTCGGTCTCAATTGGCGCCACCGAGGACATCGCGGCTTGCTTGCTTGAGACTCACACGAATTGGCCGTCGCGGCATGTGGCGCGTACTATTGGTTGCATGTAGGGTAGGGGGGTATGGTACCGCGGTGGTGAAGTGACCGCACGCCCGCACGGGCCTGTCTAGACAATAGCCAGGTTTCGCAGTGGACATGGAGAGGCGTACCGAACTGGCGGGTGAATGACGATGACCTTAAGCGGCGGGAGGTCAGCTAGTGAGAGGGCAAGTGAGCAGACATGCGCGCTTTGACGGTAGAGCCCGGACGGAAGGGCTCTCTGCGGGTCACCGACCTGCCCGAGCCCACGCCGGCAGGCAACGAGCTATTGGTAGACGGGCTCGCGGTGGGAGTCTGCGGTACCGACAAGGAAATCGCTTCCGGCGAGATCGGTTGGGCGCCGGAAGGCTCGCCGTGGATGGTGCTCGGCCATGAGTCGCTCGGTCGGGTCCGTCAGGCGCCGCAAGGCAGTAGCTTTTCGTCCGGTGACTTGGTGGTCGGCGTGGTACGTCGCCCTGACCCGGAGCCCTGCGGGGCATGTGCCCGCGGCGAGTTCGACAATTGCCGAAACGGCGGCTACGCGGAACGCGGAATCAAAGAACTGCACGGGTACGGCAGCGAAACATGGTGCGTAGACGAGGATTACGCGGTTCGCCTGGATCCATCGCTTGACAGCGTCGGCGTCTTGACCGAGCCCACCTCGGTTGTGGTAAAGGCGTGGGAGCAGATAGACCGAACCGGAGGGCGCGGTTGGTTTGAGCCGGAGCGCGTGCTGGTCACCGGCGCCGGAACAATCGGGTTGCTGGCCGCACTGATCGCCCGTCAACGCGGTTTGGAGACTCACGTCGTCGATCTGGCGACCAATGGGCCCAAGCCGGAAGCCGTTATCGCGCTGGGGGCGGCGTATCACACCGGGGACATCGATTCAATCGCTAAGAAAGTCCGTCCGGACATCGTCATCGAGGCCACCGGAGTAGGCAGTGTCGTGTTCGACGCGATCCGCAACACCAACTTCTATGGCGTCACCTGCCTGCTCGGCTTGCTTTCCGGCGTGCACCAGGTGGACGTCGACGCCGGCATCCTTAACCGGGACATCGTGTTAAAAAACGATCTAGTGGTCGGGTCGGTCAACTCGAATCTCCGCCACTTCCGGGAAGCCGCCAACGTCTTGGCGCGCGCCGACGAGCCCTGGCTGCAGCGATTAATCACTCGGCGGGTACCGCTGGCGAGGGCCATCGACGCCTTCGAATCGGATACCGATCAGGTTAAGGTGGTCATTGAAATCAGCTGACGGCCGGCGATACGGAATATGGAAGGGAATCGCTCCGCCCGCAAATCTAGGGCCGTTGCGAAGCAAAGTTGTAATGACCGCGATACGCGGCACCATTGAGCCTGCCTACGCAGAATTTCCTGGACCGGATTTAGCCGTATCTGACGCCGTTTCGCATTTGAGTTCTCTTATTTCCGTGACTGCTGCTCAGGCGGCACAGTGGGGCTAGGTCAGCCCGCGATTCCTCGCGGCGCAATCTTTGCGCTCGCCCTCGGCGGATTCGGTATCGCGACGACAGAATTCGTCCCGATGGGGTTGTTGCCTAGCATTGCGCACAGCTTCAGAGTGACCGAACCACAGGCGGGTTTTGTTGTCAGCGCCTACGCCCTGGGGGTTGTGGTCGGCTCTCCGATAATTGCTGCGGTGTCGGCCGGGATATCACGCCGCGTCCTGCTTATCGCGCTCATGGTCGCGTTCACCGCGGGCAACGCAGCTACAGTGTGCGCCCCGGGCTCTGAGGCCCTGATGCTGTCAAGGTTCGTTGCCGGACTCCCCCATGGTGCCTACTTCGGCGTGGCGGCTCTAGTGGCGGCGCATCTCGCTGGTCCGGGTAACCGTGGCCGAGCGGTCGGTCAGGCAATGCTGGGCCTAGCGGCAGGCAACGTCGTTGGTGTGCCGTCCGCTACATGGTTGGGCAATGCAATGGGTTGGCGGGCGGCATTTGCCGTTGTCGTGGTGAGTGGCGCATTGACGGTGGCGGCCTTATTGCTTTTCCTGCCGGATCTGACAGACATTTCGGTGACGAGTTTTGTCACCGAGCTCACAGCGCTCCGCCGAGCTCAAGTGTGGTTCGCATTGCTCATTGGAGTGGTGGGCTTCGGAGGAACATTCGCCTTCTATACGTACATCAGCACCACCCTTACTAGTGTCTCTGGCCTTCCAATTCACCTAGTTCCCCTCGCATTGGCTATTTTTGGGCTCGGCATGGTGGCTGGAAATATGCTCGGCGGCTGGATGATCGACCGAAATGTGATTCTGGCTATCACAACAGGGTTGGCTTTGGTTGCTATATTTTTGACGATGTTCGTCCTACTAGCCCAGAATTATTGGGTTGCAGTGGTTCTGGTGTTCATGATCGGGGTCTCGAGTACATCGCTGGTGCCAGCGTTGCAGACTCGGCTCATGGATGTAGCTGACGAAGCCCAGACGTTGGCTGCCGCCCTCAACCACTCGGCGTTAAACGTCGCCAACGCAGGTGGTGCCTGGTTAGGTGGGTTGGTGATCGCGGCAGGTTATGGTTATCGAGCTCCATCATTGGTAGGCGCGGGGCTGGCGATGCTTGGCCTTGGAGTGCTGATGACGTCGGTGCTGTACGAACGCCACCAGTCGCCGCGAACCGCTGCGACAAATGAGTGCCCTGCTCGGTAGCAAAACCCACCGTGCTCGGTCGTGGACCGCACGCGTTCCGCATATCAACGCCTCGAATCGCGGTGAGACTAAGGGTGTCAGCGATTACCTTGTGCCAGCTGCCCATACACGGCGACCACGACGGTGCGGTCCACGCTGTTCACCGACCGCACGCCTCTAGCGGTGTCCGCGCAGTCGCGCACAATCGCGAGAGACTCGGGGTCGTAGTACAACTGCTTGATCAGTTCGAGGCTGCTGATTGACAGTGCCGGGTTGGTGGCATCTGTTTGGGTGGCTCTACCGTGGAGGCGCGCTGCATTCGCCCGGTCCTGCGGTGTAGATCCGTTAGAACCCTGTTACTCCTGCCAAACTCACTCCCAAACCTGAGGGTTGGCCGTGGCTAACGGCTGCGCAGAGGCCGCACCTGGCGGCAGACTCGCTCATCGGCTCACATCTCAAATACCGCGGCGAGGAACTGGATCGCCATTCCGGCGGCCATGGCCGCTTGTGCGAGAGTCCCG
>NZ_LQPW01000147.1 GCF_002116635.1 Mycobacterium szulgai
ACCACCCGACACACAGACCCCGACAACTACTTCGGCCTACCCCCACCCAACCCCGACGACGAACCACCACCCTTCTAAACGGCGGCGCTCCGACGCCGCTCGACCATATCTGCCCACGCTGACTGAGGGCGCGGAGCCGGTGATTGCACCCCAACACCGTTGTGATCCCAGCTCGCGTCGCCGCAGTTGGGCGCGGCGACGGCCACGCCGTCGGAATGGGGAATGCCCAAAAGTGCTACGGTGCACGGCTTTCCGGACTTGGCACCAGTAGTGGTGAGGATGAGCGTCGGCAGGCCGGGCCGCAATCCCGGCGAAACATGCTTGCCTGCCACGCGTAGCGAAAATCCTCGGCTGTCCATCGCAGGCCAGCGAAACCAAAGGCAGCAAAGCCCTCGACCACCTTGGGCACCACACCGAGGGGTGGGCGTGGTGTACCTCAGATCACTAGGCAACTTTCAACGTCTCCGATGACGCCGGCCACGAGAATGAACCTCGCGGAGTCCTCCTGCCAGCAGCTGGTGACGGCCCCCTGCGTGGGTATCCACGCCGCGACGCGGCCGTCGCCGCTGGTACCTCCGACCAAAGTCGAGCATCGAATAGTGAGCGAGGCGTCCACGGCAACACTCGATGCTCTCTTCGACGCGTTCCCGAAGCCTTGGCGGTTTCCGCTGCGATTTGCGAATCACCATAACAAGCGAGCGTTTGACGATTGGATGCGCGACTTAGAATCTGGTCAAGCCAGATTTGGCGTAAGCCGCCAGCTCGCGGCTAGGGAACTGCTGCACCCTAATGACCGCGCGTCGCCGCTTGCGCCTGGTCAAGCTTGCGCTCAAGCAACGCCGCAACGACTGGTATCTCGCTCGCTCATGCAAAGCCGTACAGCATCAACAGCCCACCCACGAGCAGCAAGGTGAGCGTTGTCACCGCTTCACGCCGCGCTTGGATCCATCCCCTGATCCGTTCAAGCTGTGGATCAATGCGAGGCCCGACAGCGAGGTAGGCCACCAACGGTGCGACGACCGTCGAATTGGCCAGGGCCGCATACAAAGCGACCGCGGTCACCGTACCCGGAACAGTCACATGCAGGCTCGCGATCCCCGCTCCCGCAGCGGCGCTGGCGGCAAGCGCTTTGGGGTTCGCCAGCAGCGGAAGGGCTCCCATCGCAATGGCAATCATCGGTGAAATCCTGCCGACCCGGCTCTCCCACCCGCGTCTATCAATTCCCCTGGGGCGACGCCACCGCATCCGCACACCGAGCGCCACAAGTCCCGCACCGATACCGACAACCACCCAGTCGGCCCACGGCGGACCGGGGCCGGCAAGGCTGCCTCGCAGCCACGGGATATGTATAACCGCCGTGGTCAGCCCCGCCAGCGAAATCGACCTGCCCAGCAGGTAGGCGATACTGGATGAGTAAGGGCGGTCGTTGTGAACAAGCAAAACCAACACCAACACGACCGGCACCGGAGAAAGCGCGATTACCAGCGCGGGTCCAGCCACTTTAGCCATAACGATCCCCGAAATGCTTATCACACAACACCCTTCAGACCGCCGATGGCACCCCGGCGAACTATCGGTCGAAGCAAATGGCGGTCGCCACTCACCCATCGTCGGCTCTCTGCGACACCAGGCATCATCGGCCGGATCGAGCATCGGTTAGCCGCGACCGGAGGTGGCAGGGTTCGGCGCACTGTTGCTGATGCAGACGAAGTTGCTTTGGTCGTGAAAGCTATCCACGTGTCCCGGCTGCCGGGGATGCGCAGCGCCGGAGGTGTGCGGCCATCAGCCACGCTCAATCGAGGCCATCCGCTGGCCGTACCAAAATGTAGTTTTCCCGACATGTCAGTGAGCCCCGCCCACGCCACAGATTCGGAACTCAGCGCATTCTCCTCGTGATCGCCGCTGGGGTCACTGCTGGGTTTGACTGGCCGTGCCGCCCGAGCGCATCGCGCGTTCGCCCGCTGTGGGTATCCCGAGCCGATGCAGCAGGAGACTTGTCGGGCACCAACCCACAGCCGCGTCGAGCAGAAGGTTCGCGCCCACGAATCCGGTGACCACTCTCCAGCGTGGGGAATGTGCACGCCCCAGGGCCAAGGTCGATAACACCGCGGTCCCAGCCATAAGGTGCAGCGTTCGCTCAAGTGTCCACCCGTGCGGTTTCGGCAGTCCAAACGCTGGACGCCCCATCAACGCCGGGACTTCATGGTTTTTCATTGAGGTTTCACACTCTTTCCGTTGTCTGATCGCAATGGGGATAAAGAATCCGGCCACAACCGATCTGTTCCGACTCGTCCGTCGGCTACTGAACCACTGGGCGGCGCAGCGGAGCCGTCCTACCGCACTCAACGAGAATTTCGAGGCGGACGGAGAACAACCGGAGTGGCCAGGTCAGAGATCCGACCCCGCCATCATACCCTCCGGGGTATTCCGCCACACGGCGCTGGGGCCTGGGCGCCGCACCTTGACTCGGGCGGCGAAACTGCCAGCGGTGCCAAGACGTTCTGGGTGGGCCAGCCGGCAGCGCGCTGATCGTTGTAGACGGCCAGGCGTACTCCGGCCCAATGCTGACCCGGGTTCCCCGCATTGCAGACGGCGTAGCCTTACTCAACGCGGTTTGCGCTGCCGCGAGATGCCCAGGATTCGCCCTCCTGCGGTGGCCATACCAGGGACCACCCGCCATCGCCGACGGCCGCGGATGTGCCACGCGGTCAGATGTCCGATCTGTGGGCAAGCGACGCGGTCGGGATGCGGCGCGCATGTCGAGCGACTCCGCGTGACGTACCGGAATAGCAACGGTGCGAAGGAGATTCAGAGCACCGAGGCGGCGCTGGTGGCAGCGCCGTTGAACCATCTGCACTAAAAGCGCGGTCCCGGCGTGTCGAGCAGCCGTCAATGGTGTCCGCTGAGGATGATCCGCATCATTTTCATATTGATACGGGCGAACCGCCAGAACTGGATCAGCAGGTTCTGGCGCGTTCGCAGCTTGGCGTGGGTGGGCAGCGGGGCGTTAGCGATGCCTTCTGCTGTCCGGATGTTGGCTTCCGACTCGTTGACGTTGTCGTCCATGGGGATGCCTTTCATTCCGGGATCAACCACCACAGCGGCTTGGCTTTGGCCTTGTAGATGAACAGATAGTGCAGTGCCAGCTTGATCCAGTGGCCGGCCAGGCCGAGCTCACCCGACGTGCCGGCGATGTCGCGGCCCGTCTGCGGGTAGCGCACCGGGTCCGGGACAACGGGGAACATCGTCATCGCGGCGGCCGAGCCGTTGCGTAGGCCGGTGCCGGCGGAGGCCACGCACGCGGCGCCCATGTTCGCCATGGAGGCGCGGTGGGCCGAGGCCTCCGGATTATTGATTCGATCCCGGATGGTCTCGGCGACCGTCTTGGCCATGATGCCCGACGGCATGCCCGTGCGCGGCGGACTGGGAGTGATGACCGTGCCATTGGCGCTCTTGCGCGGCCGGGATATCGGATGCGGGGGCGCGAACGCGATGCCTGGCGCGAAGATGTTCGGGTAAGCCGACGACTCGTAGGTGTGCGGCCAATCCTCCGCGGTCCATTCGTCGTAGGGTTTCCCCGAGTAATCGGCATCGACCTTGAGAAAGCCTGATGGTGCGAACAAGGTAGACGTGATGTCGTTGCCATCCCTGTCATAGGCCGCGAGGTCGGCACCCCGAAAGGGCGGCAGCAGCATGGCGAAGTCGAAGTCAAGGTCGCGTTGCGCGCCGTCGAGCTGCTCGTAGCGCAGCTTGCCGTCCATCACCTCGTGCACCGCCGCCTGCGTGATGGCCTTGACGCCGCGCTCACGAAACAGCGACTCAGTCCACATCCGGCTGGACTGAAAAAACCCCTTCTCCACGAATTGCATGCCATTGACACCAAAATCACCGAGTTCGTACTCGTTGGTGAGGTAGTAAATCTCGGCACGATCGCGCACGCCGGCGGTGCGCAGCATGTGCTCGACGTTGAAGGTGTACTCGAAGGCCGCACCCTCGCAGGTGCAGGTGCCGTGTCCGACACCAATAACCAGGCGCTGCTTCTCGCCAGCCCTCAGCTTGGCGATGACTCGATCGAGTGCGACAGCGGTCTCAGCGGCGTGGGCAGCGGTGCAGACCGAATAAGAGTGGCCGTCGGGACCGAGGCCGGGCGTGGCCGCGAAATTCAGCTTCGGCCCGGTGGCGTTGATGAGGTAGTCATACGTGATCGAGCTAGATTCGCCGCTGTTGCCCTCGCCTGTATAGACGAAGTCCACCGACGGCGACGACTGCTCGCCGGTGCCCTCGGGCCGGATCGCGGTGGCCAACGCCTGGTGGAACGCGATGCCTTTGCGACGATAGATGGGCCGGAGCGGAATCAGCACCTTCGATGGATCCATCCGACCGACGCCAACCCAGATGTTCGACGGGATCCAGTTCCAGTCGGCGCTGGGCGAGATCACGACGACCTCATGCTTACGAGGTAGCCATCGGCGCAGGTGCAACGCTGCGGTGTGTCCGGCGATCCCGGCGCCGAGGATGACGACTCGTGCCATTTCTGCTCCTCATCGAGACGGTCGGGGCTGGCCACAGAAATGGCGTGGCCCTGCGGCCATTGTATACCCCGCGGGGTATTGATAGGGCATGCGACGCAACCGACGCACCGCGCCGAGTGCGGCAGCCAGAGATGCCGGCCGTACGCGGCTACCCCCCGTTCCCTTGTATCGTCGAGTTTGTCGTTAACTGCTAGGGGAAGGCGTGGAGTATGCGCGCAATGAAGTTGGCCGGCTTGGCGGTAGTGACGGCATTCGCGCCCATCGCGATCCTCCTCGGCAGTGGCACCGCACATGCCGACAGCGACTTGGGTAAACCGTGCTCGCCAGAAGGCGCGAAGGTTTGGGGTAACCCCGGCCCGATTTATTGCCAGCGCAATGAGAATGGCGACCTGCAATGGGTGCCCATTGCTGCTTGGCAGATGTGTGTGGCGTTCTGCGATCGCCTCGGCGGGCCCTAGCGGGCACTAGCCCGTCAACCTGAAGCGCCAGCGACGCCGGGCTTGCCTGCTGTTCCGGGGGTTCCCACGGCACCGGCGTCTCCGGCTGTGCCGTCGAAAGCTTGACCACCGGCGCTGCCTCCGGCGCCCGCGCTGCCACCGATTCCGCCCGTACCACCGGCGCCACCGGCACCACCGCTACCGCCCGCCCCCGCTGCGCCCAGGTGGCCGATCAGCCCCAACG